>CASEOG010000004.1 GCA_949289575.1 uncultured Spirochaetales bacterium
CGGAGCTGAAGCGGCAGCAGGAAGAAAAGGCGCGGGCGCAGGCGGAAGCCGAGGCGGCGCGGCAGGCGGAGCTGAAGCGGCAGCAGGAGGAAAAGGCGCGGGCGCAGGCGGAGGCCGAGGCGGCGCGGCAGGCGGAGCTGAAGCGACAGCAGGAAGAAAAGGCGCGGGCCGAAAAAATTGCACTGCTTATGGCGCAGGGACGGAAGCAGCTCGAGGCCGGACAATATGCCGAAGCCGCAAAAACTTTCGACGAAGTCTCGGTTCTCGATCCCGAATCGGCGGAAGCATACACATTGGGTGCCCGAGCTTATTGGGAAAAGGATCGTAAAGATGCGAAAAATCGTGAAACAGCGATAAACAAAACACAAAAGGCGCTTTCTTTGCAGCCGAAAGATGCGCATGCGTACGGAATTCGCGGTGAAATATACGAATACGAAGGGAAGACCGATCCGGCTATCGAAGCATACGAGATGTCTCTGAGTCTTTCCCCCGGGAATGCCCAATATTTGATGAGTCTGGGGATTTTATATTACCGGCAGAAGAAATTCGTAAAATCGGGAGCCGCTTTCAAAGAAGCGTTGAATGCCGATCCCAAACTGGCGAAAGCGGGATACAACGCCGGAATTGCTTACTTAAATGCCGGAATGAATGCACGTTCGGAAGAAATTCTGCAGAAGACCATCGCCCTCGAACCGCAAAACGGTGCGGCTTATTCCGCTCTCGGTACGGCTCAGGAAAAACAGGGCAAACCGGCCCGGGCTATCGATTCCTACAAAAACGGTTACCGCTATTTATCGATTCCCCGGCAAAAAGCCGACGTGGCTGCCAAAGCGGGATTGCTTTACTTCAATGAAGGGAATTACGATGATGCCGAGAAATGGTTCTTAAACAGTCTTGCTGCCGATAAGAATCCGAAAACAGAACACAATCTGGCACGGGTCTTTGTCGAGCAGGATAAAGTCTCTCAGGCGTTTCCGTATGCACAGGCGGCAGTCGATGCCGAACCGGATAATCCCGTTTATACTTTTACGTTGGCACAGGTTCTCGAGAAAACGGGGAAAGAGGCCGATGCGGCTGCCGCGTATGAAAAAGCATTGGCGCTCGACCCCGATTATGAGGATGCTTTGATCAATTCCGGAGCCCTTTATGACAGAATGGGACGGTATGCGGAAGCCGAATCGGTTCTGAAAAAAGCAATCGCCGGAAACCGTTCCAATTTCGAGGCGTGGAACAATCTCGGCAATGTTTATTATCATCGCAAAAAAGCGGCCGATGCGGTAGCGGCGTACGAAGAGGCATTGAAACTGAAGCCGGACGATTTGACGGTTTCCTATCAGCTTGCCCTTTCTTACATGGAAGCGGGGCGGACAGCCGATGCCGAACGGACTTTTCTGTCCGTTACGGAACGGGATCCGCAAAATGCCGAAGCCTATAATGATTTGGGAAATCTTTATTTTAAATCCGGACGGACGGAAGAGGCCAAAAAATGTTACCGAAAGGTTTTGGAAATAAATCCGCAGCATCCCAACCGCAGTCGGATTGAACAGAGAATTTACCGCTAATTTTGATATTGATGCAGAGGAAAAGAAAATGAGTTTAAATTGCGGAATTGTCGGTCTGCCCAATGTCGGAAAATCGACCTTGTTTCAGGCTCTTACCAGTGCGCCCGCCGAGGCAGCCAATTATCCGTTTTGTACGATTGATCCGAATGTCGGTATTGTCAATGTTCCGGATCGAAGATTGGAAGAAATTACAAAAAGAATTCCGACCGATAAGGTTGTTCCGGCCATTTGCGAATTTGTCGATATTGCCGGGCTGGTTCGCGGTGCGTCAAAAGGGGAAGGTTTGGGAAATAAATTTCTGGCCAATATTCGCGAGACGGGAGTGATTCTTCATGTCGTCCGCTGTTTTGATAACAGTGATATTATCCATGTCGAGAACAGAATCGACCCTCAAAATGATATCGAAATCATCAATTTCGAATTGGCTTTGGCCGATTTGGACACTGTTGAAAAACGGTATGACAAAAATATCAGGGTAGCCAAGGCAAAAGGGACAGAGGCCGGAAAAGCGGCCGAAGCTCAGCAGGTCGTTCTCGAAAAGCTGAAGGAGGCTCTCGGCAACGGATTGCCGGTTCGTTCGGTGCCTCTCACGGAAGAGGAACAGGAGACGATTCGCGACCTGCATCTGATAACCGCCAAAAAAGTTTTATATGTCTGCAACGTCGATGAAGAGGGGCTGTCGGAAGAGAACGAATATGTCAAAAAGACGGCAGCGGTAGCGGCGTCCGAAAATGCCGATTATGTCGTGATTTGCGGAAAACTGGAGGCGGAAATAGCGGCGCTCGAATCTCCGGAAGAGAGAGCGGAATTTCTGGAAGCGGCCGGTCTGGAAGAATCGGGACTCGATCGTCTGATTCGTAAAAGTTATTCCCTTTTGGGACTGCGGACTTTTTTTACGGCCGGTCCCAAAGAGGTCAGGGCCTGGACGTTTAAAGAAGGGTCTAAAGCGCCGCAGGCAGCCGGAGTCATCCATTCCGATTTTGAAAGAGGTTTTATAAAAGCCGATATTTATACATGTGACGATCTGTTCCGTTACGGCAGCGAAGCGGCTGTCAGACAGGCCGGAAAACTGAGAACGGAAGGGAAAGAGTATATCGTTCGCGACGGAGATATCGTTTTTTTCAAGTTTAATGTTTAAATAGCTGTTTTAAACAGAAACGAACGTTCGTTCAGCCCGATTAAGGGTGTAGCGAACGTTCGTTTTTTCTTTATTCGGCATCGGTTGTGACGGAAATTTCTTTGTGAACGGGGAATCCCCATTCCGCAAGACTTTTTTCTCTCTCGTATACGGGCTGATATTCGTCTCTGTCGTGTTGCGCATAATAGAGTTGGGCGATAGTTTTGTCCCGCTGCGCCTGTTCTTTGTAATTCCAGTTTCCCGGGATTGTGCACGGGCACCACTGTCCGCCGTGAAGAATCAGCATCGGTGTTGCCGTAAACGTTTTTCCGCAGTGTCCGCATTTCCACAGGTGGGGTTCATGCATGCCTTCAAACGATTCGGAAATAAGACGGCCGCCGCGGTATTCGGCTGCCTTTTGTAAATCTTTGATGCTGTAATTTTTGTCGAACCGGATCCGAAAACCGGTTTCGATTTCTTTTCCTTCTTCGTAACGGACTGTTTCGATCGGTTGCGACCAGTCGGGAAGATCTTTCCATCTTTTGTAACGTGCGGGGAAGTAGGCCGCACAGTGGTACGGGAATTTTTCCTTCTTTCGCATCCATTTAACGGGTTCCGCATAAAACCGCAGAAAAATTTTCATAAAAACGGGAGGGACATATTTTGCCAGACGGTAGACGGACGGAAGAGCCCGATTGACCTTCCGGATGTAGTCGTCGAAAGAGGTCTGTGCATGTCCGGTATGGTTATTGAGGATTTCCCAGTCGGCAAAATAGCCGCAGTGAAAATTCCGAACGGTAAACCATCGTCTGTTCATTGCTTTTGTCGGATCGACGCCGATCAGACCGAACATCCGTTGCAAGAATTCGATGTAGCTGACACGGAACTTCGGTCCGTTACCGAAGTTGTAAATCTGTCTGTAAAGCGAATCGGGAGCATCAATCAGAGCGGCTGCGCCGATTCCCGCATCCTCTTTGTAGGTTCCTTCAATCAGCTGATTTAAAGGCTGATGAAACATCAGCGGGGCCAGCAGCGAAAAGACATCGGGAAGTGCGATAAAGGTCTGTCTGATAATCATCCAGTATTTCAGTCCCGATTCGATCAGTGCCCGTTCGGCCTTGACTTTCGTCAGTCCGTAAAAATCGAGAGGGCTCGGATAGACCGGGTCGCCGACTTTTATAATATGGTACGGGGGCAACCGGTCTCCGTAGACGGCTACGCTTGAGGTGTTGATGAACCGTTTGGTGTCATTGCCGCCGGTTTCTTTGATAGCGCGGATGATATTCAGTACACCGCCGAGGTTGGTTTCGTCCATTTTTCGGAAACTTTTAAAAATTCGGGGCGGAATAATGGCGGCCATGTTGAGAATGATGTCGCCTTTTTCGACACATCGTCTGACACATTCGTAATCTGTCACAGACCCCCAATGGATTTCGATGTTTTCACCCGTATTGATTTGTTGTTTGACGGAGGGACGGGAAATCCCGAGTTGTTTTGCCAATTTCAGGTTTTTTGACGAGGGTCTTAAAAGGAGAATCGGAAAAATATCTTTTCGATTAAGGTGATGCAGACAGGCCTGTCCCATGCTTCCGCTTGCTCCGAAAATAACGACCCGTTTCAGATGGTTGGTTTCATTCATAAAAAATATTTTATCAGAAAAAATCGAACAGGAAAAGAGAAATCGGTATATAAATTACATTATATTTATATATGACAGAGACAGCGGATGAATTCATCGACGATGACGAAATTAACGAAGCGGCATTTCGCTTTTTTAAGATAAGGTATGTTTACCCGTATCAGAGACTGGTGATTCACAATGTTTTGTGTGCCGGAGGATTTTACGGCGAGGAAGGATTGTCGGAAGTTATTCGAAATCAAATTGTCATTCTTCCGACCGGAGCGGGGAAAAGTCTTTGCTTTATGCTTCCGGGCGTCATGATCGAAAAACCGGTTCTGATGATTTTTCCTCTTTTATCTTTAATGAGCGACCAGGAGCGGAGAATTCTCGAAACAGGGATGACATGCGCTGTTTTACGCGGAGGTCAGGATAAACAATCCAGAGAGACGGTTTACAACGGTCTTAAAGAAGGCAAAATTCGTTTTTTGATTTCCAATCCGGAAACATTGTTGGTGCCCGATGTCGGGAAGGCTGTTTCCTCAATCCGCTTTTCTCATGTCGTCATTGATGAGGCCCATACCGTATCCGAATGGGGCGATACCTTTCGGGCGGCCTATCTGCGGTTGGGGGAGATTCTTGAAGGACTCGATTATGATATATTAACAGCTTTTACGGCAACAGCTTCCGATGAAATTATGGAAAGAATGAAGCCTCTTGTTTTCGGAAATCGGCAGATTAATTTAATTTACGGGAATCCCGATCGGGTCAATATTCATTATTCGGTTATCCGGACGGATTGCAAGAGGGCGGCTCTTTTACGATTAATCGGAATCTCCCGAAAGCCGTTGATTGTTTTTGCTTCCAGCCGGAAACGGGTTCGGGAATTGGCCGCTTTTATCGGAGAAGAAGAAGGCGGATGTGACGTTCGCTTTTATCATGCCGGTTTGACGGTTGAAGAGAAAAAGGAGTGCGAAGAATGGTTTTTTAATTCGAACGACGGAATTCTGACGGCAACCTGTGCTTACGGATTGGGGGTTGATAAACAGAATATTCGGACCGTGATTCATTACGAGCCGCCGCCGACAATCGAAGCGTATTTGCAGGAATCGGGAAGAGGCGGTCGGGATCGTTTGCCTGCCCGTGCTTATCTTCTTTTTTCATCCGATGATCGTCGAAGAGCGGCAAAAATATCCGATCCGATGCTCAAACGCCGCCGTCTCGCCGTTACCGATTATGCTTTAAGCCGGGTGTGTCGAAGAGAATTTCTGACGCAGAAGCTGAATCATAAATGTGAAAGCTGCTCGGGATGCGATGTTTGTGACAGCAAAGTTGTTTCCTGGGATTTCGTCGGGAATTTTTTTTCGGTTTATCGGTTTCTTTCCCGTATTCTGAACTCTTTTGAATTCGAAAGAGTTTTAAGGGGGCGTGATTTTCCGGCATCGGACGGGATTTCTTTCGGATCTTTGCCCGTACCCGAAAAAAAGAGTGAAGCGGTTTACGATTTGGCCGAATTATTGTATAAGAGGAAAAGGAGATTGAATGCGAAAAAGTTTGTTTTTTTTCTTTCTGATTGTATCCGTATTTTACGCAAACGCATCCGATTACGAGGTCGTCGATATTTATCGAAATGATCTGGAGAATTTCGGATTTCGCGGAAAGGTCGATTCGGTCATTCACATAACGGGAAAACCGGGGAAGGATTTGGAATCTTTTTCGGATGCGATGTTCTATTCGGAAACCTTCCTGCAGTTTAACGACAACGGTTTCTGTTCTTTTATCCGTTTTAAGGATCTGGCGAGTGACGAAGTAACGGTAGAAAACGTTTTTTCGTATCACAGCCGGAACGGTAAGAGGCTGATGTTTGCTATTTACGGCAGGGATTCCGTAGAGATTTTCCGGAAAGTTTTCCGTTACGATTCGAACGGAAAAGTGACAAAAGAGGAAATCACTTATCCCCGCAAATCGTCGAAACCGTCCGATACGGTCGATTATATTTACGACGAGTCGGGAAATCCCGTGAAAAAGATAACGGTCAGAAACGCCACGGGTCGGCAGCGGTCCGCAGAGTCTTTTTCCTACGGTGCAAACGGTCTGCTTCTCGGTAAAGAAACCGTTACTTTCGCCGATCGGGGAAAAACAAAAAAGACAGTCGAACAATGGGAGTATAATTCCGCCGGGCAAAAAACAGCTTACCGAATTTCGGCAGAGAACAAAATTCGGAAAACGGAATATACTTATACCGAGGACGGAAAAATTTACGAAGAAATCCGTTATGAAGACGGAAAGCAGCTTTCCCGTAAGGTTTACCATTACGAAAAAGGGGTCTGTGCCGCAGAACTGGTCAGTGACGGAGAAGACCGGTTAACGTCGATTACACGTTTAAGTTACGACCAAAAAGGGAATTGGATTCAAAAGGTTATGTACCGCTTCGGTGAAAACAGCAAGCGGGTTGAAGTTTACCAGATTGAAAAGCGGGAAATCCGTTACCGCCGCTGACCGGAAGTGTCGGCGCGGGAAAGTCCGCGCCGATTGATGAGTTCCGGTTACAGTGAACAGCTTTCTCCGTCGCAGAATTTTTCTCCCTCCGGGGTGGTTGTCACGAAAGAAAAGTCGACCGGTTTCAGGTTCTTGATTCTTTCTTCGTAGACCTCTTTCGTGATCTCTTCGTACGGCATCTGCTGATAGCCGTTTTCCGTCAGCGGCAGCATGCTGATGGCTTTCAGGCTTTCTTCGAAAGCAGACAGAACGCGGGCAATATCTTTCTTTTCGTTTTCCTTAAATGTGACGGTAATCGAGACGTTGTTGTCGGCCCAGTAATACTGGTAATCGACGCAGTTTTTGACCTGCTCCCAGATAGAAACATCGGCTTTTTTGCGATCGAAAAATTTCTCGTGAACGGGAAATTCGATAACGGAGGTTTTCTTCTTTTCTTCTTCGGTCGACCCGTAAATCGAATATTCGATTTTGTAACCGGCTTTCCGTAATGCTTCGACAAGAGGCGAATTGCTGGCAATCCGAACCCGACGGATGTAATATTCCGAGTGGGGGTAGTGGATGCCGGGAGAAACGCCGGGCAGGAGACTGACGCTTCCCGACGGTTTGACGCTGGTGATTTTGATCGATTTCGGAATGCAGAGCCAGTCGGAATAGATGTCGTCCAGCTCTCTCAGGTAGGTGTACCCTTTGTCGCACCATTGCAGCATTTCCCGGCGACCGTGGCGGACAAAAGCATCGATGATTCCCGACTGGCTGGTACCGATTCGTCTGTTTTTCATCAGAATGGCGTTGGTTTCTTCCCAATGGGTCGGCAGGAGAGTAACCGATTTGGCATACAGGTAGGCCGATTTGAGAGTTTCTCTGTATTCTTCGTAATTTTTGTGAAGTGAAGGGAATGTTTCGACCAGACAGCAGAGCTCCATCGACTCGAGTGTCTGTTCACCGCACGGGTTGACACCCATGGCCAGCTTGTCGGCATTGTAAACGGTGTCCTTCAGTCGTCCGTATTTACGGATGTTGGAAAGCCATACAATTCCGGGTTCTCCGTTGAGGGCAATGGACCGGGCAATTTTCTCGTAATCGGTCTTTCCGATTTCGGCAAAAACCGAATTGTTGCTGGCCCAGCGGTGAGTTTTCATCTCTTCGGGAAACAGGTTGTAGTCTTTCATCGTGACATAATCCTGGTCGTCGTGAGCACCGATGGCAATTTCCGCGGATCTTCTGACATTTCCGGCCACAACACAGACCCCGATCATATTCATCAGGTCGACAATATCGGTAGAGGTCAGCTCGTGTCCGATTTTCGAATCGAGCAGTTTTTTGACGGAGTCAATCAGCCGAATCAGCGGATCCGGTCCGGAGGCGACACCGCCGAAACCGCGGATCGGAGCGCCGTAAGGTCGGATGTTCGAAAAATCGAATTCCGGCATTTTCTGTCCGAGAAAGTAGGCATCCAGAGTCAGTCCGAGTGCTTCAACCCAGCCTTCGCGCGTATCCGGGACGGTGAAGGAGAGGCCGTCTGCGGGGCGGGGCTGGCGAATTGTGCATTTACCGGCACCTTTTGTATCGAACCCGATGCCGACACCGAGCATCAGAGCATCCATTGTCCAGGTAAAAGCAAGAGAGCCCCTTGTTTCGATATCGATTGTACTGACAAAACCGCAGTTGTTGAGAGCGGCCGATCCTTTTTCGATAATAAAATCGGTTCCCATCATCCAGAGTCCGCGTCCGGGAGGAAGAAATTTGAAGTTGAAGATTTTGTCATACATAATTTGGGCCGATTTTTGGGCTTTGTGAGGTTTCCACGGCAACTTAAGCTTTCGGCAGTGGTCCTGCTGGATACTGAAGACACCCTCGACGACGCGGCGCACCGTTTCATACCATTTTTCGTTTCTGTTTTCTTCTTCGATTCGTCTGGAATAGGTTCTCAGGTAAACAAATTCTCCCAGCGGCCCCCAGGCAACCGGTCTGTCTTTGTATGATGCGATAAATTTTTCATCAAGTCCGAAAGTTCTCATAATCCCTCCCATGCACTTTCGATAGTGTTATACCGTCCGAATTGGTCGATTTTAACACTATATATGCTTGTTTGAAAAAAATCAACGATTTTTTCCGGGCTTTTCAAATTTAATTTTTTGAAAAATTCCTTATTGACTTTCCGTTTTATTTTCGGATATAGTGATTGTAAAGTAAGTTAACTTTTTCGAGGGGTATAAGAATATGAAAAATCATGTTTCGCGAGAAGTCCTTCTTGAATTTTTGAAGGCACTTGAGAAAATGAAAGGGTTTCCCCGCCTTATTAACGGAAAAATCAACGGGTTAAAGCATTCGGAAGTTTCCCTTATTTTTCTTATCGGTGAGTTAAGAGAAAAAAACCGGAAGGTTTTTGCCTCCGATTTATCCTCTGTTCTGCTTGTTTCGCGGGCAGCGGTGACCCCGACCATTCAGTTTCTGGGGAAGCACGGCTTTTTACGGCGGGAGACCGAAAATTCGGATGCGAGAAAGGCCGCACTTTATCTGACCGAAAAAGGAGAGCAGGCACTTCAGGCTGCCAAAGATTATCATTACCGGTTTTTCTCGCAGTTTGCCGAATCAATCGGAATGGAACGAGTTGTCGACCTGACGCAGCTGTTGAATCTTTTTTACGAATTTTTTTCTGCGGAGTTAAATACAAAAGAGAATGTAACCTTCCGCGGAAAAAATTGTTCTTGTTAAAAACAAATCGTTAATTAAGTTAACTTACAGAAAGAAGGAGAGATAATGAAAAACAAACTTTATGTTGTTTCTTTTTTGCTTTTCTTTTCGACAGCGATTTTTGCCGAGTCCTACGAGCTTTCGCCCGATGACGCGGTTAATATTGCGTTGAAAAACAATCTGGAATTGAAAACATCGGAGATCAACTTAAAAACAAAGCTCAGAAACAAAAAACAGGTCTATAACCAGCTGGTTCCTTCGCTTTCGGCCGGTGTTTCGGTCAGTCGTTCCAATCTGAACCCGGGTGAGACTTACAAAAAAATGTTTTCATCCGGAAGCGGAACGGGCGGAGCTTCTCCGATTCCTTCATCCGTTTATCCCGACTGGAGTGCGACCTTTCAGCTGAACGGTACTTTTGCGTTGAACGGAGCCTTTTTTACGGCGATTGAAACGGTCAGAAACGATTACACAGCCGGTTTGATTTCCTATGAAGATGCCAAGGCTTCTTTGGCGAAAAGCATCAAACAGGCCTATTTCGATCTGGTTTATCTCGAAGAGAACGTTAAACTTCTGCAGGAGAGTCTCGATCTTGCCGAAAAACGTTATCTTCAGGCACAGAGAAATTACAACAGCGGTCTTGTTCCCGATGTCGACCTGCTGCAGGCGCAGGTCTCGATGGAAAATGTCCGGCCTCAGCTTTTGCAGGCTCAAAACAATTACGATACGGCCGTCATGCAGTTTAAAATTAATTTGGGACTGGACCTTGAAGACACCGTTTCTCTCGACAGCGGGGCATTGGACAGTGCCGATGCCTTGCAGATCGAACTGGATGCCGCCAGACTTTCGAACGAATATTTAAACGAACGCTATGATATTCAGACAATCCGTGCGAATATCGATCTCCTGGAATCATCCAAAAAATCGACAATGGCAGCCGCTATGTCTCCGACGTTTACACTTTCGGCAGGTTATCTTCCCCGTATCGGTATCTTCGGGTCCGACGTAGCCGATGCGGATAAAAATGCACAGTATAAAGACTGGCTTGATTCCGGCAACGTGTCGTTCGGACTTTCCATTCCGATTGATACACTGATTCCGGGAACTTCTACATATACAAAAACGGCCGAAATTCAGGATTCGATCGACAGTATGCAGGTATCACTGGAAAATGCGATCCGGTTCGCCGATCTGGAAATCAAATCGATTGTGATGAATATCGAGAATGCCAGAGAACAGTTGGAGGTTTATAAATCTTCCGTTAATCTGGCGCAAACGGTCTATAACCGATATTCCGACGGTTATCGATTGGGAACGGTCGAGATTTTGGATTTTGAAAATGTCGAAAATCAGCTCAATCAGGCACGGTTGAATTTAGTCAGCGGAAAAGTGACGCTGGCGAAGGCGCTGATGGATTTGGAATACGCTTTGAATCGCAGTTTAAGCGAAATCAGAGAAAACGATATTGAGGAGATTGAACAATGAAAAAGATTTTCATTCCGGCGGCCTTCGCTTTGGCCGGTCTTTTGATTTTGAGCGGATGCAAAAAAGAACAGGCGCAGGAAGGTGAAACCGTTCAAATTTATGCGGTACGGACTGCTCCTGTTACCGCCGGCGAAATTCAGGATTATATCAAACTTTCCGGTGAAATCATTACGAAAATTAATGTCGATGCTTATGCCGATGTTTCTTACGGACGGATTCGGCAGCTGCAGGTTGACGTCGGCGATTATGTCCGCCGTAATCAGGTTATCGCCTATGTTGACCCGTCGACTCCGGGAACGGTGTATAATCTGAGCCCCGTTGTGGCTCCGATTTCCGGTTACATTACTCACCGAAACGGACAAATCGGTTCAACGGTGACTTCGGCGACGGCCATCTACCGTATCGGCGACCTGACTCAGCTGCGGATGCTGACAAGCACTCCGGAGCGTTATGTTTCCAAAATTTACGGCAATCAAAAGGCTGAAATCACGTTGGAAGCTTTTCCGGGAAAGATCGTAACAGCTCGGGTTGCCGAAATCAGTCCTGTTTTGGATACGGTCAGCCGGACAATGGATGTTTGGCTGGAGTTTACTTCATCTATCGAAGGATTTAAACCGGGAATGTTCGGAACCGTTAAACTTTTCACCGATTACAAAGACAATATCATTAAATTGCCGGTTGATACGGTCGTTACACGGTTTAATGAAAATTTCGTGTTTGTTCTTTCCGACGAGGCGGTTGAGATTGATAATCCCGATTACATCAGCGAAAGCGAAACGCCGGGCATTCCTCAGAAAATCATGCAGCCGACAGTAGAACGGCGCTTGGTGGAGCAGGGAATTCGGATTGACGGAACTGTTGAAATCACAAGCGGTTTGACACTTGACGACATTGTTGTTATTGAAGGACAGGGACAGTTGGACGACGGCGTTTTGGTTCGCATTATTAATGAAGATGAAGCGGCCGAAGGCAAAGAGGAAGTCGTCGAAACGGAAATTGTTGAAGAAGTTGCGGAGTAAAAACTATGATAGCGAAAACGGTTGTTAATAAGCCGGTAACGATTCTGGTGCTCTTTGTCCTGATTTTGGGCATCGGCGCTTACGTCTCTTCCGGTTTGGATATCGACCTCTACCCCGAAATGGATCCGCCCGTTCTGTTGGTTTTTACCGAGTATGACGGCGCCGGTCCCGAGCAGGTTGAGGAGCATGTAACCCGTATTCTGGAAGGTAACCTTACCAACGTTACGAATATTAAAGAGATTCGTTCGATATCGCAACGCGATCAGAGTATGGTTATTTTGGAATTTGAATGGGGAGAGGATTTGGCGGAAGCGGCGGCCGACGCCCGCGACAAAATCGAATTTGTGACGGGAATGCTGCCGGATGAGGCGGAGAGTCCGCAGCTGCTGAAATTTGACCCATCGATGCAGCCGATTGTTTATCTGACGCTGATCGGAAATAAAAATGAAATTGAAATGTACGAGTTGGCGGACGATATTGTCGTTCCTCGTCTGGAGCAGATTTCCGGCGTTGCATCGGCCAGCATCTCAGGTTTGACCGAGCCGATTGTTCGTATTGAAGCGGATCAGAACCGCCTCGATGCTTTCGGATTGACGTTGACGGGTGCCGCCAACGGTCTTTTCAATAAAATTTCCACACAGAACACCAACACCTCCGGCGGTGAAATTGACGACGGTAAAAAAGCGTATCTGGTAAAAACAACCGGCGAGTATGCGTCGTTAGAGGAGATTGCCGACACGGTCGTTTCCGTTACATCAACGGGCAACATGGTCCGCCTCTCCGATTTGGCTGAAGTCAAAATGGGGCAGGAAGATCTTTCGCAGATTGTTACGATTGACGGGCAGAGGTCGATGTCGATTCCTGTCCGCAAACAGAGCGGCGGAAACAGTGTGGCGGTCGCTGATTCGGTTTTGGCTCGCGTCGATGAAATCAACCGCGATCTGCCGGCCGGTGTCAGACTCGAAGTTCTGTATGACAGTACGAAGATGATTCGTTCCGCCATTGATTCGGTTGTGGAAAACCTCTTTTCCGGTATGGCGCTGGCGATGGCGGTTCTTTTCCTCTTTTTGCGGGTCATTAAAAGTACGCTGATTATCGGTTTGTCGATTCCGATTTCGTTGCTGATCACGATGACGTGTATGTATTTTGCGGGATTGACGCTGAACATGCTGACGATGACCGGATTGGTTCTCGGTTTGGGTATGATCGTCGACTCGTCCATCGTTGTTTTGGAAAACGTCTTCTCATACCGTGAAAAAGGCGCGAAGCACAAAACGGCCGCCATCTTAGGCGCTACCGAGATGATAGGGGCTATCACAGGTTCGACACTGACGACGGTCTGCGTCTTCATTCCGGTTATCATGTTCCGGAGCGAGTTGGAGTTCCTCGGAGTTTTGACCGGCGATTTGGCATTTACAATTGTCATCGCGCTGATGTCTTCGCTTTTTGTCGCCGTCACTCTGGTTCCGGTTTTGTGCAGTACTTATCTGAAACTGACACCGCGTTCTCAGAATCCGATCCGCATCCGCTGGCTGGCGAAGGTTGACGATTGGTTTGCTGCCGGTTTGGACAAACTCGATTCCGGGTACCGCGCATTGCTGAAGCGATGTCTGGATAAACGCTGGATTGTTGTCGGCGTTGTCTTCCTCTTCTTTGTGGCATCGATTATGATTATTCCTTATTTGGGATTCGACTTTATGCCGCCGAGTTCGGACGACTCAGTCACTTTGGAAATGACGCTTCCCGAAGGAACCCGCGTTGAAACGACGATGGAAAATTTGGAGGCGCTGAAGCTGATTGTTGATAAAGAGGTGACCGGAACCGATCGGATCGTTTACACAGCCGGTTCGAGCAACGGTGTGTCGGCGGCTGAAACCAATGTCGGAACGATTCAGTTTATTCTGCCGGAATTTGACGAACGGACAACGACAGTCGATGATATCAAAGCGATTATGCGGCCGCATTTTTACAAATTCCCCGACGCCATTTTTTCGTTTACTGAACGGTCGATGGGCGGCAGCAGCCACGATATCGACATCGTTATCAAAACCGACGATTTGGATAAAGGAAAACGTATCGGTTTGGAAATCATCGATTTATTGAAAGAGCATGTTCCCGATGTTCTTGAACCGGATATCGATATGAAGGACGGTCTTCCGCAGGCAGAAATCATCATCAATCGTCAGAAAGCGTATGCGTTGGGAATCGATATGTACAGCGCCGGCCGCGAAATTTTGGCTTCCGTCGACGGTATTCAGTGCGGTTATTACCGTACCGGCGGCGACGAGTATGAAATCCATCTGATGTTCCGAGAAGAAGACCGTGCCAATTTGGTTGATTTGGAAACCATTACCGTTTCCAACAGTAGTTCGCAGAAGATTCCCGTTGCCAGTTTCGCAACTGTTGAGGTGACTGAAGGTCCGGTGACCATCAACCGTGAGGATCAAATCCGTGTCATTCACATCGAAGCCGATATGTCCGACAATACGTCGCTTTCGGAAGTGACCTCGCAGATTAAGGCGGTTATCGATCGTTATCTGATTCTTGACGACGATGTCATTATTACTTACGGCGGCGATTACGAAGATATGCAGAACATCGGTATGAAGCTCATTGCCATCGTTTTGATTGCTCTGGCGTTGGTTTTCGGCGTTATGGCGAGTCAGTTCGAAGACCTTCTGAATCCGTTCATCATCTTTCTTTCAATGTTTACGATGAGTATCGGTGTTGTCGGCGTTTATCTGATTACAGGTCAGGCGATGAGTACCTTTTCGATTATGGGCGTCGTTATGTTGCTGGGAATGGTTGTCAATAACGGTATCGTTTTGGTTGACTACACCAATCTGCTGGTCAGCCGCGGAATGCCGATTTACGAAGCGTGCATTGCCGCCGGAGGAAGCCGTTTGCGTCCGGTTCTGATGACCACACTGACGACGATTCTCGGTATGTATCCGCTTGCGGTTTCTGAAGGCGAAGGATCGACGCTGATTCAGCCGATCGGATTGACGATTTTGGGCGGAATGACGACAAACACCATTATGACGCTGGTTTTGGTTCCTTGTTTGTATTATATCTTTAATAAAACCCGTTACGAAAAGCGGCAGCAGCGCGAAAAAGCCAGACGCCAGAGAGAATTGGAAAACCGCCGTCTGATTGAAGAGCGCAGAAAGGAAAAGGAGGCGGCTCGTGAAACGAATTGACATCATCTGCAATAACTCCATTTTTGAAGATGTGCAGGAAATTCTTTTGGAATTGCAGGTTAAAGCGTACACGAAAATCGAAAACGTCCACGGCGTCGGAACAGAAGGACAAAAGTGGGGAGACGCCGTCTGGCCGCAGGAGAACTTTATTTTGACAATTTATTGTCCGATCGATGAAGTTTCCAAAATTGTCGATAACTTTCGTGATTTGAAAACCCGTTTTCCGACCGAAGGACTCAAGTTGTTTCTTTCGGATGCTGAAATGCTTTTATAGGAGAGAGAATGCATAATTCGATTTTGTTCGTTGCTCCCGATTCGGAAAAGCGGCAGCAACTGTTTAAAGCTTTATGGGGCGCCGGATTTTCGGTACGCTGTTTTTCGAATCCGAACGACGTGCTGAATTCGGTATGGAATGATCCGCCGTCTCTGATTCTGATTCAAAATCAGGCAGAGACGTTCGATTCCGTTCATTTCGTATGCGAAATCAGAAAAATATCGACGGTACAGATTGTTTTAATGCTTTCCGATTTGGAAGAGTGCGGAGCCGCCGAAGCATTGCAGGCCGGAGCCGATTCTCTTTTACCGTGGAAAATTGCACCGTCTCTTTTTCTCGAGTGGATTAAAGCTCTGTTTCGCCGGATTTCTTATTATCAGAACGGCAATGAGGAAGGCCGTATCTTCTTTCGGGGTTTTGTTTTTCATGAGAAGGGACGTTATCTGGAATATCATCAGCAGAAAATCAGGATGGCCGATAAAGAATTCGATGTTTTGCAGGTCCTTTTGAAAAATGCCGGGAAACAGTTGAGCTCCAAATATATATATTCTCAGGTGTGGGGCGAAGTGTTCGGAGATATTTCGACGGTAGGTGTTCATATCAAGCGAATCAAACTGAAGCTTGCCCAATATGAAACCTATCCCTTTATTTCCAATATTTATAAAGCCGGATATGTGTTTGATAAAAAATGTCTGGATACGGGAATCCCCGATCCTTCGGAAAAAGAATTTCGTTAAATTCATCCGAATCACTTGTCATCAACCGTTTTTTGTGTTAAAGCATAGTTATACGGAGGTGCGTTATGAAAAAACTTTTTTTCTTTCCTCTCCTGTTCTCCCGGTAACGGGTTATTGATATTTAAGAGAGGCTTCGGCCTCTTCTTTTCTTTTTTTTAAAAGGAGCGTAAACATGTCGGTCTTGGATTACATTAAGGAAAAAGGTGCCGAAAACGTAACCGAAGGAATGATTGCCTATTGGGCATCTCTGGAAAAAGTGGCGGAAGTGGCGCCGAATGTCGCTTCGTCGATTGTCAAAGAGCTGGAGTCTCAACGGTCGTATCTGAAACTGATTGCCAGCGAGAACTTTTCGTCACTTTCGACGCAGCTGGCAATGGGCAACCTGTTGACCGATAAATATTCCGAAGGAATCCCGTATCACAGATTTTATGCGGGATGCGATAATGTCGACGAAATCGAAGCGTATGCGGCCGAACAGGCGTGTAAGTTGTTCGGAGCCGAACACGCATACGTCCAGCCTCACAGCGGGGCCGATGCCAACCTGTGTGCTTATTGGGCCATTTTAAACGAGAAGATTCAGATGCCGATGCTCGAAGAGTTCGGAGAAATGAATCCGTCCAAACTGACTCAGGCCGATTTCAATAAAATCAGAGAAAAGTGCGGAAATCAGCGCCTTATGGGGTTGGATTACTATTCCGGCGGTCACCTGACTCACGGATACCGGTCGAATGTTTCCGCTCAGATGTTCGAGGCATATTCGTATACGGTCGACAAAGAGACCGGTCTGCTTGATTATGATGCCATCGAAAAACAGGCTCTGGAAATCAAACCTTTGATTCTTCTTGCCGGGTATTCGGCTTATCCCCGTCTGATTAATTTCAAACGCATGAAGGAGATTGCCGAAAAGGCCGGAGCCGTCTTTATGGTTGATATGGCTCACTTTGCAGGACTGGTCGCCGGAGGGGTTCTGACCGGTGAGTATAATCCCGTGACTTATGCCGATGTGGTGACAACGACAACACACAAAACTTTGCGCGGTCCCCGCGGCGGTCTGGTTTTGTGTAAAAAGGAGTTTGCCGAATCGGTTGATAAAGGATGTCCTCTCGTAATCGGCGGACCGCTGCCGCATGTGATGGCCGCGAAAGCGATTGCCTTTACGGAAGCCAACAGCCCCGCTTACAGGCAGTATGCGGCGAACATTGTGAAAAATTGTCAGGCGTTTGCCAAAGCCTGTATCGATTTGGGAATGAAGGTGGCGACCGGCGGTACCGATAACCATCTTTTCCTGATTGATGTGACCGGCTACGGTCTGAACGGACGTCAGGCGGAAAGTGTTGTTCGCGAATGCGGGATTACGTTGAACCGCAACGCACTGCCTTTCGACCCGAACGGCCCCTGGTACACCAGCGGACTGCGGATCGGAACGGCTGCCGTAACGACATTGGGAATGGGTGAAGCCGAAATGAAAGAAATTGCTTCTATTTTCGATTTTGTTCTTTCGCAAACAAAACCTGCCGAAATCACCACCGGAGAAAAAGCGGGAACGCAGAGCAAAGCAAAATATACGGTTGCGCCGGAAGTGGTCGGCGAAGCCCGGAGCCGCGTTAAAGCCTTGCTGGACCGTTTCCCGGTTTATCCCGAATTGGATCTCGATGCGTTAAAAAAACGCTTTTGCTGTTGACTGTTTTGACTTTTTATGTTAAATAATTAACAGGATCTTTGAAAAAAGAAGTCGTTTTTCGACTTCTTTTTTTGTATCGTGAGGTTAATTTTGGAAAAGAGAGATGAAAACCGGGAACCCGATTCCGTTATCAGACCTGTGTGTGAAGCGCTTCATCTTCGGCTGATAGATGCGGCCATGAGAAAAAGCGGAAACACGGTCGATTTCTCGATTGTTATCGATAAAGACGGCGGCGTGTCGACGGAAGACTGTGCCGCTCTTCATCAGACCCTTTTTCTGAAATTACAGACTCTTTACAATAAAGATATCGGTCTGGAGATTTCATCACCGGGATTGGATCGCCTGCTGAAATATGAGGATGAATTCCCGCTGTTTAAAGGCCGTCGTGTCCGCTGGCTTCAAAAAGGAGAAGCCGATTACCTTACGGGAATGATTGTCGGAATGACAGACCGTATTGTTGTGTTTCAGACAGATGCCGGAGAAGAAAAAGAGGTTTCTGTTGATGATATATTAAAAGCGAAACTAAACGGATAGGAGTAAGAAATGTCTCAAAAGTTCGGAGAAGTTCTTCGTAATTTGGCGAAAGAAATGGGGATTTCGGAAGATTTAATTAAAAAGGTCACGGAAGAGGTTTTGTTGACTGCTTATAAAAAGAATTACGGCACTGTCGATAATGCCGAGGTTCGTTTTAATGAGGAAGCCGACGGCTGGGTTCCGACGCTCTATTCCCGGAAAGAAGTTGTCGAGGATGTTTACGAAGAGGTCAAAGAAATCGAATTGGATGAAGCGAAGAAGCTTGAACCCGAAAGCGAAATCGGAGATACTCTTTTTATCGAAGTCGATCCTCTGATAGATTTCGACTATTCTGCCGTTCAGGCTGCCCAACAGAAAATGAAACAGCTGATACGTGATATCCAGAAAGACTCTCTTTATTCCGAATTTAAGCAGAAAGAGGGACAGCTGATTATCGGTTATTATCAGAGAGAAAAGAACGGAAATATTTTTGTCGATCTGGGGCGCATTGAGGGTGTTCTTCCCAAAAAATTCCAGTCTCCGCGCGAGATATACAAGCTGAACGACAGACTGAAATGTTATGTTTACGAGGTTTCGAAGGCCGGACCGCACGTTTCCATCACTCTTTCGAGAACCCACTCGGAATTTGTTCAGCGTCTTTTCGAAAACGAGATCCCCGAACTGACGGACGGAAGTATCGAAATCAAAAATATCGTTCGCGATGCCGGATTCAGAACAAAAATGGCGGTCTATTCCCGCCGCAGCGACATCGACCCTGTCGGTTCCTGCGTCGGATTAAAAGGTGTACGGATTCAGGGAATTATTACCGAATTGGAAGGCGAGCGTATCGATGTTGTCCGCTATGACTCGGACCCCAAAAAATATATCGCCAATGCACTTTCACCTGCTTCTCCCGAAGCCGTTTATATTTTGGACGATCATGCAAAAACAGCTCTTGCCGTTGTCAAGGAATCGCAGCTCTCTTTGGCTATCGGCAAACAGGGACAGAATGTCCGTCTGGCCAACCGGCTTGTGGATTGGAATATTGACGTGAAGACCGAAGAACAGTTTGCCGAAATGGAACGTTCTCCCGAATTGCGTCAGGCAGTCGAAAGTCTTTTCAATCAGGCCGATGAAATTCAGAATATCCGCGAACTGTCGGAAATACCCGCCCGCATTGCCGATATTCTGGCTTCCCACCGGATCGAAAAAATCGAAGACCTGATCAGTCTGAGCGATGAAGCGAAGGCGGAAATTACCGAAATGAGTGCCGACGACTGGGATACGGTCGACAGGGTTCTTTCCGAGTCGGTTGATATTGTCGAAAACGAAGAAACGGAGATGCCCGCACAGGTTGAAGCCGGAGAAGCGGTTACGGGCGGGGAAGAAGAGGTTGAAGAGGTCGAAGTTTACGAATGTCCCGAGTGCGGACATGAAATTACTGCCGATATGACGACCTGTCCGAATTGCGGTGTCGGATTGAGTTTCGAATACGAAGAAGAGGAAGAATAATCGAGAAACATATGGAAGAAGAGAACAAAAAGAAAACTTTGCTTGTGAAAAGCGTTCCCAGTGAGGAAAAACCCGCGGCAGCTCCCGTTACCGTGAGGAAAAAGGTTGTCAAAATCAAGGTAGCTTTAAAAAAGGATACGGCAGCGACGGGAGAGTCTTCGGGTGAAACAGCTGTTCCCGTATCTGCGGGAGAGACAGCTGCGGTTCGTGTCGAACCCAAAGCGACGGCCGCTCCTTCGGAAAATTCTTCCGCACCGAAAATTCAGGCTGCCGGGTCTTCTCAAGAGGAAAAATCCGGAGAAACGGCTTCTTTCTCCGCAAGAACGGCGACCGTCACACGCAAACCGGCAGAACCGGCGGCTCAGGCCTCTTTCTCGCGGCCGAAAACAAACCCCGACTATTTCGGTTTCGGACCGTCCCGCAACGGCAATCGGGACCGTAATTCGGACGGCAGAAGCGGGTTCGGTAACCGCGGTCCCGGACGTTACGACGGAGGGAGCCGCTTCGGAAACGGACAGGAGAGATCCGGTTCCTTTCGGACCGGCGAGAACGGCGGACGCTTCGGCGGTCAGAACGGATTTCCCCGCAGCGGATCGCCGTCGGGAGGCAACCGCTTTTCCGATCGCAACGGCGGCAGAAGCGGTGGTTTTGCATCGGGAACTCCCGGACGAACGGGCGGCGGTAATCGGCCTTTCGGCGGAAATTCTTTCGGTTCCCGTCCTTCGGGCGGCGGACCGGCGGCTCTGCCTCAAAAGAAGGTTAAAAAATTCTACACGAAAGGCAAAAATAAAGAAGAAGAAAGACGCGAACAGGAAGAAATTCTTTTCAGTCTGAAAGCCAAAAAGGAGAGCGTCAAAACCAATTCGGTTCCCAAAGAGATTAATATTTTGGATGCGATTACGGTTTCGGAACTTGCCAAAAAAATGAATCTCAAAGCCTCCGATCTGATCGCCAAACTGATGTCGATGGGAATGATGTGTACAATCAACGATCAGCTGGATGCGGATACGGCGTCGATTCTGGCCGATGAGTTCGGATGTAAAGTCAATGTCGTATCGCTTTACGACGAAACGGTTATCGAATCGCAGGTTATCGACGAATCGAAAATGGTGAAGCGCCCGCCGATTGTGACCGTTATGGGACATGTCGACCACGGAAAAACACGGCTGCTGGATGTCATTCGCGAATCGAATAAAATCGATACCGAGTCGGGGGGCATTACACAGCATATCGGTGCCTATAAAGTCACGCTGCCCGGAGATCAGGAGATTGTTTTCCTCGATACACCCGGACACGAGGCCTTTACATTAATGCGTGCCCGCGGAGCACAGATTACCGATATTGTCGTTCTCGTTGTGGCTGCCAACGACGGTGTGATGCCTCAAACCGTCGAAGCGATTAACCACGCAAAAGCGGCGGGTGTTCCCATTATCGTGGCTGTCAACAAAATGGATTTGGCCGATGCCAATCCCGATCGAGTCAAACAGCAGCTTTCCGAGCACGGACTGGTTCCCGAAGACTGGGGCGGCGATACAATTTTTTGCGAAATTTCGGCGCTGAAGAAGACGGGAATCGACAATCTTCTCGAAAACATTATTCTGCTTTCGGAAGTGCTTGAACTGAAAGCCGGTCTCGAATGCCGGGCCGAAGGAACCGTTCTGGAAACCCGTGTCGATAACGGCCGCGGTATTATATCGACCGTTATTATTCAGCAGGGTGTTTTAAGAACCGGAGATCCCTTTGTGGCGGGCGTCTATTCCGGAAAAGTCAGAGCGATGTTCAGCGACTCGGGAAAGAAAATCAAAGAAGCGACTCCGGCAACACCGGTCGAAATCATCGGTTTCGACGGGATTCCCGATGCGGGTGTGCCTTTCACCGTCACCGAAAGCGAAAAAGAGGCCAAAAACATTGCCCAGAAACGTCAGGAACTGGAAAAAGCAATCGAATCGAAAAATCTGAAAAAGATCACTCTTGATAATCTCTACAGCACATATAAAGAAGGGAACCTTCCCGAGCTGAAAGTGATTATTAAGGGAGATGTTCAGGGATCGGTTGAGGCGATCCAGGCGGCATTGGAAAAATTGAGCAACGACGAAATCCGTCTTCACGTTATCCATACCGGAGTCGGTGCGATTGTCGAAAACGACGTCAATTTGGCCATGGCTTCCAATGCGATTATTATCGGTTTCCATGTTCGTCCGATTCCCAAAGCAGCGGCGATTGCCGAGGAGAAAAAAGTCGAAATCCGGAAATACAGTATTATTTACGATGTTGTCGAAGATATCGAGCTTGCCCTGGAGGGAATGCTGAGCCCCGAATACGAAGAGAAACTGCTCGGATCTCTTGAAGTACGGGATACGTTCCGGGTTCCGAAAGTCGGTATAATTGCCGGCTGTCATGTGACTTCCGGTGTCGTGAAGAGAAACGGTCGGGTTCGTCTGTTCCGCGATAATGTCGAAATTTATTCCGGAAAAATTGCCTCTTTAAAACATTTCAAAGACGATGTGAAGGAAATGAAAGAAGGTTTCGACTGCGGTCTCGGAATTGAGAACTGTCAGGATATTCAGGTGGGCGACGTGATTGAGGCCTATGAAATGGTTGAAATCAAACGCCATCTCAAGTCTGCCGACGAAAAAGGGAAAAAGGCATGAACGGACATCGGCCGGAACGGGTTGAATCACTGATTGCGGAAATTGTCGGTTCGATGCTTGTGTCGGGAAAATTAAAAGACCACCGGATTTCGCCTTTTGCGACCGTCACCTACGTGAAGGTCTCTTCCGATTTTGCGTATGCGAAAATCGGTATCAGCTGTTTCGACGGACAGCAGAAAGCGAAAAAGAGTGTTGCCGGTCTCAATTCCGCAAAAGGAATCATTCAGGCGGAACTGGCCCGAAAGATGAGGCTGCGCAACACTCCCGTTCTGACCTTTCTGGCGGATTCCTCTCTGGAAGAAGGTTATCTCATTAATAAAAAAATCGAGGAACTATTGATTGAATCGCCTGTTTCTGATAAATAAAGAGAGTGGGGTGACCTCTTTTCAGACGGTCTCCCGTGTTCGTAGAAAACTGAAAATAAAAAAAACCGGGCACGCCGGAACGCTGGATCAGTTTGCTTCCGGGTTGCTTTTGATTTTAACAGGTCGGTATACGAGGCTTGTTGAATATTTTACGGATTTTGACAAAGTTTATCGTGCGACTTTCGAATTCGGAAAAGAAACGGATACTTTGGATCCCGAGGGACGGGTGATTGCCGAATCCGGGATTCCGCCCCTTTCCGAAATCGAAACCGCTCTTCCTTCTTTTTTCGGTAAAATATCCCAACAGCCTCCTCAGTATTCGGCCGTCCATATCGACGGTGAACGGGCTTACCGCCTGGCTTTGAAAGGACGGGAAGTCGAAATGCCTTCGCGCGAAATCGAGATTTTCGACTGGAAGATTCTCGATTACCGGCCCCCGTTTCTCGAAGTGCAGATTCACTGTTCCAAAGGAACGTACATCCGTTCTTTGGCACGCGATTTGGGACGGGCCTGCGGCAGTTGTGCCTATGTTACCCGGCTGGAACGGCTGGCGGTCGGCGGCTTTTCGCTCTCCGATGCGGTGACGGTCGATGCCTTAAGCGAATCGGGAGAGGAAGGTCTGAGAGACGCCTCTTTGGCGGCGGGAGCCGGCTTCCCGGTTCTTTCGATTAAAGAGGTGTTTGCAGCCGATTATTTTAACGGGAAACCGATTGCGGCACATTGGTTCGATACGGAAGCCGCCCCGGGGCTTTTTGCCGTTTTTTGCCGGGATCGGTTTGCGGGAATGGTCGAAAAAACCGAGACGGGATTTTTCCGTTACCGGTTTGTTCTGGCGGAAGAATGAAGATTACGGAATGGGACCGATTGCGTCCGGCAGCAGATCCGGTACCGGCAACCGTCGTCATCGGGGTCTTCGACGCTTTTCACCGCGGCCACCAAACGCTGACGGCCGCCGCTTTTGCCGAATCGGGGGAGGCCGTTCGGGTCGCCGTCACCTTCCGGGTGATGCCGCCGGGAAAAGGCAAACCGGTTTATCCGTTTCGAATGCGGTTGGCCGATTTGGAAGCCGCCGGGTTCGACGAAGCGGTTGTGATCGATTTTAACGCACGGTTTGCCGCGCTTTCGGCCGAACGGTTTTTCCGGAAGCTGACGGCCGCGTACCGGATCGACCGGCTGACTGTCGGTGCCGATTTCCGCTGCGGGAACGGCCGGGCGACTGCGGTTGCCGATTTGGAACGGCTGCTGCCCCAAACCGCGGTGCAGGCGGTGATGCTGACCGGCGGAGCGGAACAGAAAGTGTCGGCAAGCGATATCCGCCGTTTTTTGGCGCAGGGACGTCCGGAGGCGGCCGCGGCGGTTTTGGTCAGACCTTACCGGCTGCCGATGCGGCTGACGGGAAAACGATGGGGTATCCGGCGGCGGTGCGGGTTGACGGTTCTGGCCGACGGCGTTTACGAAGCGCAGGTTGCCGGCGAAAAAATGAGAATCGGGGTGAAGGGGGCCCTGATTCGAACAGATCGGGAGTTATTGGTGAAAAAGCCAATCGAAATAATTATTTTGTCGAGATATAAGGAGTAAAACATGGCATTGACAAAAGATCAGAAACAGGACATTATCGCGAAATTCGGCGGAGATGCGAAAAACACCGGTTCCACGGAAGTACAGATTGCTCTGATGACCGAGCGGATCAGAGATCTGACCGAGCACTTCAAGCTCAATCCGAAAGATCACAATTCGCGCCGCGGACTGCTGCAGTTGGTCGGAAAACGCCGCCGTCTGCTGCGCTACTACAAAAGAGTCAATCTGAACGGTTACCGTGAACTGATTGCCAAACTCGAATTAAGAAAATAATCTAAAGAAGGTATTTTATGGAAAGATTAACAATCAAAATCGGGAAGCAGGATCTGGTTCTGGAAACAGGCCGTATGGCCAAACAGGCAAACGGATCCGCTTTCGTGACTTACGGCGGCAGTGCCGTTTTGGCAACTGTCTGCTGCAGCTCACAACCGACACCGGGGCTGGACTTTGTCCCGCTTCAGGTGGAGTATAACGAGCGCTATTATGCGGCGGGAAAAATTCCCGGCGGCTTTCTCAAAAGAGAAGGACGACCGAAAGATAAGGAAATTTTGGTTTCCCGTCTGATCGACCGCCCGATGCGCCCGCTTTTTTCGAAAAAATTCGGCCGCGAGATTCAGGTTGTGCCGACCGTTGTGTCGACAGACCAGATCAACCCGCCGGATATGGTGGCGATGATTGCCGCCTCGGCAGCCGTAACCATTTCCGATATTCCTTTCGACGGTCCGATTGCCGGTGTCCGTGTCGCTTACGTAAACGGCGAATACATCATTAATCCGACTTTCGATGAAATCAAAAGCGGACAGATGGATATCGTTGTTGCCGGAACCGAAGAAGGCATCACAATGGTCGAAGGCGGCGCCAAAGAGGTGAGCGAAGAGGTGATGCTGACGGCAATCGAGAAAGCTCATGTCGTGATTGCCGATGTCTGCCGCCGGATTCGCGATTTTGCCGCCCGTGTCGGCAAAGCCAAACTGCCGCTGGCCGGTACCGATCTCCGTTACGAAAACGAATCGGCTGTCCGTGCCTTTGCGGAACCGCTCTATGCGAAAGCCTCTTTCGTTAAAAACAAACTGGAACGCCATGAGGCGAAAGCCAAAGTCCGCGAATCGATTCTTTCCCAATTCACGACGGAAGAGACACCTCAGGAAGAAATCAACCTGCTGAATGCGCTTTGCGACGAAATCGAGAGAGAGGTTGTCCGGCTTTCCGTTTTAAACAACGGCATCCGTATCGACGGCCGGAAAGCCGACGAAATCCGCCCGATTACCTGCGAAGTCGGCGTTCTGGACCGCACGCACGGCAGTGCGCTCTTTACACGCGGCGAAACGCAAAGTTTGGGTGTCGTCACCTTGGGAACAACCGATGACGGAAAACTGGTCGACGATATCGACGGAGATAAATCGTACGAGCACTTCATGCTTCATTACAATTTCCCTCCGTACAGTGTCGGCGAAACCGGACGTCTGACAACCGGACGTCGCGAAATCGGTCACGGTCATCTGGCTCTCCGGGCATTGGAATCGATGATTCCCGATTCGAAAGAGTTCCCTTACACCATTCGTGTCGTTTCCGAAATTCTGGAATCGAACGGTTCTTCCTCGATGGCAACGGTCTGTTCCGGAACGTTGAGTCTTTTGGATGCCGGCGTGCCCCTGAAGAAACCGGTTGCCGGTATCGCGATGGGACTGATTTCCGACGGAGAGAAAGCAATCGTTTTGAGCGATATTTTGGGTGACGAAGACCATCTCGGCGATATGGATTTCAAAGTGACCGGAACGGCCGAGGGCATTACCGCTTTTCAGATGGACATCAAAATCAAGCGTGTCGCTCCCGATTTGATGAAAACCGCTCTGGAACAGGCCAAACAGGGACGTCTTCATATTCTCAGCATCATGAATCAGACGCTGAGCTCTCCGCGTGCCGAGGTGAGCCGCTTTGCCCCGAAAATCGTTTCAATTCGCATTAATCCGGATAAAGTCGGTGCCGTTATCGGCAGCGGCGGAAAAACGGTGAAGGCTCTGACGGAAAAAACGGGTGCCCAAATCGTTATCGAAGAGGACGGAACCGTTCAGATTTACGGCAAAGATCAGGAATCGGCGGAAAAAGCGATGAAAATGGTCGAGGCCATTGCCACCGATCCGAAACCGGGAACGCTCTTTCAGGGTGTTGTCAAAAAAATCATGGATTTCGGAGCCTTTGTCGAATTTGTACCCGGGAAAGAGGGTCTGGTTCATATTTCCAAGCTGGCCGATCACCGTGTCGAAAAGGTCACCGATGTTTTGAAAGAAGGTCAGGTTATTCCTGTCAAAGTGCTGGAAGTCGACAAATTGGGACGGATTAATCTCTCCTATATCGACGCGATTCGGGATCAGAAATCGGAATGAAAAAGGTCCCGATCAAGGCAGTTTTTAAAGAAAACCGCAAACCGGTTTACGGTTCGCCCCTGGCTTCGGGGGCGGATCTGTTTGCGGATATCGATGAACCGATACGGCTGCAAAGTCTGGAACGGTGTCTGGTGCCGACAGGTTTTTTTCTCCAGATTCCGGACGGCTATGAGGCGCAGGTTCGTCCCCGGTCGGGGTTGGCCGTTCGCCACGGCCTCTCGCTGGTCAATACACCGGGAACCATCGATGCCGATTACCGCGGCGAAGTGAAAGTGATTCTCGTGAACCTCGGGAAAGACCCGGTAACGGTCTCTCCCGGCGACCGGATTGCCCAGCTGGTCATAGCTCCGGTCGTGCAGGCGGAATGGATTGCCGTCGACCGTTTGGAGGCGACGGAGCGCGGTGAAGGCGGATTCGGTTCGACGGGAGTTTAACCGGTGAAAGGACATCGACGGTACTGGACGATTTACGGCTACCTGTTTCGGGAATTTATTCTTTCCTTTATGGTAGCCTTCTTCATTTTTTTCGCACTGTTTCTGGTGAACGAGCTTCTGGTCATTGCGTTGAGAATGCAGAAAAAAGATGTTCCCGTTTCGACCGTCTTCATTTTTTTGCTTTATTCGCTTCCTTATGTTCTTTCCTATACGTTTCCGTTATCGACAATGGTCAGTTGCCTGATGGCTGTCGGCCGCTTTCATTCCGACAATGAGATGCTGGCCATGCGGGCCAGCGGAATTCGTTACAGTAACATTTTTGTTCCGTTCAGTTTTGCGGCAGTGATTCTCACTCTGATTTCGTTTGTCATGAACGACTACTTTCTGCCTCTCGGAATGGAAAAACGGTATTCTCTTCTCAATCAGGTTGCATTGTCGAACGCTTCGGTTATTTTCGAACCGTACGATGTGTCCGACCCGATTCAGGGAAAAATTATCATTACCGGCGATATAGAAGAAAACCTGATTCGGAATCTGATTATAGTGGACAGGGATCCGGATGCCAATCGGCGGATTATTGTTTCCAAAAATGTGTCATTCCGGCAAAACGAACAGCTGGAAGGGGTCATGCATTTGAATATGAAAGAACCGTTCATGCTGTCGACCGATAAAAACAGACGGAATTCGTATAATTACACAACCGCGCGGGAAGCCGACTATAATATTCTTTTAAAAGATTACGCCGGAACCGTTTTCTCTTCTTCGGATCCGTCGACAATGACCAGCAGTCAGGTTCGCGAAATGATACGGGAAGAGAAGGAACGGCTTCACAATAACCGTGTACGTCAACGGGAACGGGTCTCTTCGGACCTTTATCAGCTTCGTTGCCGTTACGACGACATGTTCGAGTCTTCTTTTTTTATGCGGCAGTACAAACAGTCCGATGTCAATTCACTGGCAGGCGATTACGAGAACTATCTGATTCAAAAAAACAGAAAAATCAGCAATAAAAGCCTTTCCCGTCTGGAAACCGAATATCATTATAAATTTGTTCTGCCGACCGGCTGTATAGCCTTGATCCTCCTGGCTTTTCCTTTGGGACTTTTTTCGAAACGCAGCGATAAAGCTGTCGGTTTGGGATTGGGCAGTATTTTTGCTTTTGTCTATTGGGTTTTGATTATGATGTCAAAGATTATCGGATATACATCCGATTTTCCGCCGGTTTTAATTATGTGGCTTCCCAATATGATTGTCGGCATCGCCGGGATTATTATATATTCCATCAGAATGAGGCAGTGAGATGATGCGGACTTTACACAGAATGCTTTTTATGCAGTTTCTCAAAGTTTTTTCCGTGGCTCTGCTGCTGTTTGTGTTTATTATTGTTTTTGTCGATATTTTTTCTCATCTTTATTCGTATATTGTCAGCGATATCCCGATCGGAAAGATATTTTACATAACGGTTCTTTATATTCCGAAATGCATTCATTATTCGGTTCCGATTGCGGTTCTGTTCGCAGTTTCGTATACTCTCGGATCCTTTTACGCCAATAACGAACTGGTTGCGGTCTTTTCTTCGGGCGTTCCCCTGCATAAATTTGTTTTGCCGCTTCTGATTTTCGGATTTTGCGGCAGTCTTTTCAACTTCCTTTTTGAAGAATTGGTTGTCATCGATACGCTCAGGATGAAAAACAATGCCTATAACGAAGTCATGTATTATACTTCGTCCTCGGACGGTGATAAACAGCGTGCGGCTGTTTTCGACATTGACAAAAATATCATCTATTATGCGGGATCCTATCGCGATGCCAGTCAGGTTTTGAACGATGTCACTTTAATTCAGCTTTCACCGCAGGGAGATCTGATTTCCAGAATCGATGCCCGGGAAGGCGAGTGGAACGGTTATTTTTGGGATTTTCGAGAGGTGCGCTTGTTTGATGTTCACGCCGAAACAAAAAAAGTGACGGAAAGTTACCGGGAAACCCTCGGTTCGGAAAAATATAACAAACCGCCGAAGTTTTTCAGAGAAGTGACCAAAGATATTACGGAATTGAGACTTTTTGAGGCGATAGACTGGCTCGGTGAGCTGAAGGAAGCCAACGTCGCCAAAAAATACAGGGATGCTTTAATCGAATTTTACAAGCGGTTTTCGTTTACGTTTACAACGTTTATTGTCGCTCTGATTTCCTGTGCTTTGGGAAGCCGCTTTAATAAAAATATTCTGCTGTACAGTCTGTTAATGAGTATTATCATTGCGGTTGTTTACTACGTCTATCAGATGATTACGGAGCTTTTTGCCAGCGGCCGTATATTACCGCCGTTTGTCGGATCGTGGCTTCCGTTTTTCACGTTTCTCATTGTCGGTCGGATTTTATTCAGGAGAGCCAGAACATGAAGCCTTTGTTTGAATGTACTTACCGGGATCCGAACAGCCGTGCGCGGCTGGGGCTTTTGCATTTGCCGCACGGAACCGTCGAAACGCCGGTGTTTATGCCGGTCGGCACAGCCGGTGCCATTAAGGCCTTAAAACACAGTGATTTGGAAAAAATCGGATACCGGCTGATGCTTTCCAACACTTATCACTTATATTTGCGGCCGGGTGCCGATGTCATGGCGGCTTACGGATCGCTGCATGAGTTCGACAGCTGGCAGCACAATATTTTGACCGACAGCGGCGGTTTTCAGGTCTTTTCATTGGCGCCTTTCCGGAAAATTCGGCACGAGGGGGTGCGTTTCCGCAGTCATATCGACGGCAGTTACCACAACTTGACACCCGAATCGGTGGTCGATTTTCAGACCATTCTGAATTCGGACATTCAAATGGTTTTGGATGTGTGCAGCGAGAAGGGAATCTCCGAGAAGAAAGCCAAAGAAGCGGCTTATATCACCGCGGAATGGGCCGTCCGTGCCAAAAAACAGTGGCTCGAAAAGCGGGAAGCCGGCTACGCCGGCCATTTATTCGGAATCGTACAGGGCAATTTCTATAAAAATCTGCGGAAAATGTGCGCGGAGCAGATCAACGAAATCGATTTTCCGGGAATCGCTATCGGCGGTCTTTCCGTCGGCGAGGAAAAAAACGAATTTGCCGATTTCCTCAGTTATACGGCCGCATTCCTGCCGGAAGACAAACCGCGCTATGTGATGGGAATCGGCTCTCCCGACTATCTCTTTGAGGCGGTCGCCAACGGAATCGATATGTTTGATTGCGTTCTGCCGACGCGGGTTGCCCGAAACGGAACGGCGGCGACGGACGACGGATGGATTGCGCTGAAAAAAGAAAGGTATGCGACGGACAGGCGGCCGCTGCAGGAAGGCTGCCCGTGCACGGCGTGCCGGACTTACAGCCGCGGTTATCTGCGTCATCTTGTGAAAGCCGGAGAAATTCTGGCTCCGATGCTGATTACCGAACACAATCTGACCTATTTTTACCGCTTGATGGAGCGTATTCGTCTTTCGATTCGCGAAAACCGTTTTACGGAGTTTAAAAACGAGTACCTGCAGCGTTTTACGGGAGGGAACGGATGACTCGGGAACAGGATAAACAACGAAGTACCTCGCTTTCGGCTCTGGTCGTCATGGCGGCAACTCTTTTTTCCAGAATGCTCGGATTTATTAAAGTGGCTCTCATCAGTCACCTTTTCGGGGCAACCGGGAAAGCCGATGTCTTTAATTTCGTCTTTGATATTCCCAACAATCTGCGGAAACTGATGGCGGAAGGAGCGCTTTCATCGGCCTTTATCCCTACACTGTCGCAGTCGATTGCCGACAAAAACGGGAGCGATAAACGGTTGGTGAGAACCCTGCTGACTTTTCAGTTTCTGATACTGATTCCGCTGTGCGTTCTGGCCGTCATTTTCAAACGGGAAGTGATTCTCTTTCTCTCCGAATACAAAGATCCCGAACAGATTGAACTGGCGGCCTCACTCTTTCAGTTCTTCATTCACTATATTGTTTTCGTCAGCATTTCCGCCGTGATTATGGCGACTTTGAATTCCCGCCGTCATTTTCTGACGCCGGCACTGGCTCCGATTGTCTTTTCCGTTTGCGTCATTATTTCCGTTTTGGCTTTTCATAAGAAATGGGACATTTTTTCGATGGCGCTCGGCGTTCTTTCCGGCGGCGTGGCACAGATTCTGATTCAGCTGCCGGTTTTTTACAAAAAAGGGTACCGAATGACACCCGATTTTCATTTTCGGGATCCTTATTTCCGCACGATTCTGCGCCGTTGGGTTCCCGTCCTTTTTGCTTCATGTATTTTCTTTGTGAATCAGCTGATAGCCAACAAATTCGCGTCGGGATTGGATGACGGATCGGTTTCGGCTCTCAAAAACTCGATTATTTTCTGGCAGCTGCCGCAGGGAATTTTCGGAGCCTCGCTGTCGACGGTGCTGTTTCCCAAAATGAGCCGCGAAGCGGTCGAAAACGATACGGAAGGATTGAGACGGAGCGTCAATTACGGGTTGACGTTTCTTTACATTCTGCTGGTTCCGTCATCGCTCATTCTGATTCTGTTCGGACCGCAGATGGTGGCCGTCACATTGCAGCACGGGAAGTTTACGCTGACCGACTCGCTGCTCACGGCACGGGTGCTTGCATATTACAGTCTGGGACTTTTTTTCAGTGCCGGCTTTACCTTTCTGCAGCGCTTTTTTTATTCGCGGCAGAAATTTTTTATCCCGGTTGCCGTTTCGATTGTGCTGGTTCTGATCGATATCGGCTGTTCGCTCTGGCTGAAGGAAACGGCTTTACGGGTCTCCGGTCTGGCTCTTGCCAATTCCATAGCTTTTGCCGTTGCTTTTTTCATTCAGCTTTATCTGGTAAAACGGGAACTGCATCACATCGGTTTCAGAAGTTTTCTGACTGAGGCCGGGAAGGGAACCCTGGCCATGATTCCGTTTACGGCCTATCTGGCCGCTGTCGGATTTCTTTCGTATTGGAAAGAGGGCTTTTCGCTGATCAATTTCGCGACAGCTGCTCTCGTCGGAATCGGTGCGGTCCTGATTCTTTTCTTTTCTTTTTATCTCTTTAAGATTGAAATTCTGACCGATATTCTTAAAAGAAGGAGAAAATCGTGTGATTAAGAGACCTCTCTTTTTTTTCGGAGCGTTATTAACCGTCTTCTGTTTTCACTCTTTGGCGGCAGCCGATACCGAAACGGTGTCTTTATCGTCGTCGGTTCTTTCTTCCGAACCGGCATCGGTTGCGAAATCCGAATCTGCCGATTCGGTTTCTGTCCCGTCGGCAGCCGATAAGACTCAGGCGGAACCGAATTCCTCAGCACCGACTTCGACAGAGGCCGATTCTCACTCCTCGACGACAAACCTGACAGCGGATTCACCGGAGAAGGAGATCTCCTACGAAGACATCTTCAAATGGGGGATGGAAACCCAGATCCTGGAAACTCTGAAAAAAATTACGGAAGCCGGAACCGCCGTTCCCCGAGAACAGCTGGAAACTCTTTACCGTGAATCGCTTTCGGCACCGATCCGGGCGGCCTGTCTCGATTACTGGCGTGAAAAAAAAGATCCGTTTTTATATGATGATGTGCTCGGTGAATGGAGCGAACTTCCTGTCCGGGAAACGGTTTTGCAGCAGGCGACTCTCAATTATCTGTTTGCCTTTCTTCCCGAGAAACAGGATGAAAAGACGATCGGTATTTTGGGCGATGTTCTCCGCTATGCCGATTACGGTGTCAAGTCACATCTGTTGAGTCTGATTGCCGAAAAACAGCTGACGGCATTCGAACCGGTTCTTCTGGAGGCGTGGAAAACAGCCGACGGTCAGACCGCGTTTCAGGCTGCGGTTCTGAAGACGCTCGGTAAACTGAAAACCGGTGATGCGTTTGAAATCCTGAAAGCACAGCTGGAGAATACCGATTTGCCGACCGATTTGCGGATGGCCGCTGCCGAAGGGTTGGGCGGTTACGAAACCGCCGACGCATACGGAGTACTCGAATCGTTTATGACGGAAACCAATATTTATCTCCGGCTGAAAATTTTCGATTCGCTGCTCTCGACAAAAAATCCGAATTTGAAAAAAACAATCGAGCAGGGCGGAAAAGACGGTTACTGGCAGATTCGCCGTTCGGTCTTTCGGTTCATCGGTGAGAACGGGTTGACCGAATATGCCCCGATGATGCTCTTTAAAGCGAAAAACGAACCGGAGCGGTCGGTTCGCGAGACTGTGATTCGGCAACTGGGGAAAATGGATCTTCCCGAAATCCGGACCTATCTTCAGGAGACGGTGCGCAACGAAAAAAATCCGATGACAACACGGAAACTGGCATTCGATGCTCTCGGCGGTTACCAATATGCGCAGCAGATTCCGTTTCTGATGGATTTATGGACACGGTACAAAGACAAGCCGACGGGAACCATTGCCGAACACATGGCGATGCGTCTTTCGGTGACCGAAGAAGCAGGGCTTGATGTCATGTATGAGCTTTTCTTTTTGTCGCCGGTCGGTCTGTTCAAACTTTACGCTTTACGCGGAATCGGTCTCAATCATTCACAGTCGTGCCGTGCCGAAATCGAAAAAATGCGGCAGAGCGACAAAAATGATCAGCTGACACGGGCGGCTAAGGCCATCGATTACGGCGACGGACCGGTTTCCGACCCGGCTGCGGCTGCCCCGGACACGAAAACCGATCCGGCGGCGGGACCGGCTGCACAGAACGAGACGGCACCGGCTGCGTACGGGGAGAAAGCGGCGGGGGCTGAAAACCGTACGGATAACACGAGAGAATCGACCGGGAACGGCACAGCAGAATCGCCTGCGGCCGATTCCTCTGTTTTCGAAGCCGCAAACGAAAAAGCATAAAATAATATTTTATTTTCTTCTCAACAGAATCCCCGTTTCGATTTTCGAGGTCTGCGGGAACATGTCGAAAAAGACCGCTTCGGCGATCGTGTAGTTTTGCGTCAACACTTTTAAGTCGCGCATCAGGTCGGGCGGCGAGCAGGAAATGTAAACGATTGTTTGGAGGCCGCTTGCGGCCAAAGCGGCGGCTCCGTTTTTGAGGCCGGCTGCCGGCGGATCGGCGATGCAGAAGTCGTAAGCGGCGGCCGGCTTCCCGCGGTGAAGAACGCGGTAAAGATCTTCGCGGCGGTAGGAGATTTTTACCCCGGGGAAGGCGGCGGCCGCGCGGTTGGCGGCGGCGACCGCGTCGGCGTTGAGGTCAAACCCGGTAATCGAGGCGGCGATTTCCGTCAGCGGCAGCGAAAAGTTGCCGTTGCCGCAAAACAGATCGAGTATACGGCTTTTCCCGGAAGCGGTCCCGGCGGCCGCCCCGGCAATCCAGCGGCGAATTTTATCGTTGACTTCGTTGTTGACCTGCGCAAACGGCATCATGGCCGCGGCGCCGTGACCGCCGATTATCGCCTGCCGCCACTCTCCGTCGCGGTCGAGGTAGAGCTGCCGCTCTTCGCCGGCGGCTGCCGGCTCAGGCGATTCGGTCAGCTGCGCCAGTGCGCGGTTGAGGGCGCCGCAAACGCAGAGACAGCGGTCAATCGGCTGCGGATCGCGGCTGCCTTTGCGGTAGAGTGCCGGCCGGCCGGCCGCGTCGATGCGGATGCGCAGGCGGTTGCGGTAGCCGAACGGGGTGGAGGCGACAGTGAGCAAAGGGGGGAGTGTGATGCCGGCGCGCGCGGCACACTCTTCGATGATTGCCGTTTTCAGCTGTAACTGTCTTTCGTAACGGATGTGCTGGAAATCGCAGCCGCCGCAGCGGCCGAAATAAGGGCAGGGCGGTTCGATGCGGTCGGCGGAAGGTTCGCGAATGCGAATTGCTTCGGCCGTCATATAATGTGCTTTCGAAACAGGTGACGGTTCGGCTTCGACCTTTTCCCACGGCAGCGTATACGGAATCCAGCAGATTTTTCCGTCGATCCGTCCCAATCCGTATCCGCCGTAAACAATTTTTTCAATTTCGACAATTTCCGCCATTGCCGTATTCTATCACAATCACTTTTTTTGGTAAAGGTTGAATAAAGCGTTAAAAAACGGTATACTTCATCCATGAAAGTTTTGTCATCACTGTTGTCTTTTTTGTTTCTTTTTTTCGGAGGAGATCACGAACCGGTCTCTGTTGCCGAAAATCGGGTCGATTACCGGCTGAGCGGAATTGTCCGTTTTGAAAAAAATCATTATTTTCTTTATTCTGATACTTACGGAGTGGCCTATTTCGATTCGAAAATCGGGGAGCCGGAATACAGAAACGAAGGATTGCTGATGAAAACCGTCTATCCCTTCGAAGAAGGGCGATTCTTTCAGAGAGTCACATCGATGTCGGTACTGGACGGAAATCGGGCAGCGGCTCTTTTCAGTCTCGGTCTGCGCATTACGGACGACGGAGGACTCTCCTGGCATCCCGTTCCTACGGGATCTTCCAACGGGCTGAAAAGCAGCAACTATTTTTCTTCCGTTGCTCTTTCTTCTTCCGACCCGGATCATATTTTGCTGGGAACTTCGTTTAACGGTCTTTTCGAGACAAAGGACGGCGGTCAGACGTGGAGATCGCTTAATAAATCCCTGACCGGATTCAGCGGTTCGTTTTATATGGGGGCCGATTTTTACGAAGAAATTTCGGCTCTCTGCTTTTCATCCAAACCGGGGACAATTTATATTGCCAAAGGATACGGAGGCGGATTGTACGAGGCCGACCGTATGACATCTCAGTTTACGAAAATTGCGACACCGTTCAATGAGGAGATTGTTAATTTACGTCTCCAAACCGAAGATCCCGCTGTTTTGGAAGTTTATACACGCGAAAATATCCGTTTTTATCATACGGCCGAACGGCGATGGATTGAAAAAATCGACAAACTTCCCCGTTTCGCCGTCACTCCCGATAAAGTGAAGGAAGAACGCAGGGCAAAGGCGGCCGGACGTACGGGGATTTACATCAATGCGAACTGGGCTTCCGGAAGCCGTTTGCAGACACATTTAAATACAATTGCTTCCAAAAATCTGAATTCTTTTGTCGTTGATGCCAAAAACGATCAGGGACTTGTGGTTTTCGATTCGCAGTCGGATCTGCCGAAAAAGATGGGGGCCTATGTTCCCCGGTATCGTCTCGACGATCTTTTGAAAACCGCGAAGGAACATAATTTATATGTGATTGCCAGAATCGTTGTTTTTAAAGACCCGAAGCTTTACAGATACGAAAATAACCGCTTTGCAATTTGGGACAGTCGGACAAACAGTCCGTGGGGATTGAAATTCAAAGAGGTGAACGAAGAAACGGGTGAAGAAAAGTGGGTTCAGCGTGAATTTTGGGTCGATCCGTATAACGAAGAAGTGTGGGATTACAATATCGCACTGGCTGAGGAACTTCAGCAACGAGGGGTTGATGAAATTCAGTTTGATTATATCCGGTTTCCGACAGACGGTCCCGTCGAATCCTGTTATTACCGTCATAAAAAATCGGGTATGCGCAATATCGATGCACTCGAATCTTTTTTGAAGAAGGCCCGCGAAACAATTTCGATTCCGATCAGCACGGATCTGTACGGTTACAACTGCTACTATAAAATGGGAAACTGGATGGGCCAGGGGATCGAAATGTTTTCCGAATATGTCGATGTGATTTCTCCGATGTATTATCCGTCTCATTTTCCCCGCTCTTTTGTTTATAATGCGGATTATTTAAAATGGAGCCGGATTCTCTATCACGACGGAACGGCACGGGCCCGATCTTCTGTCAGAGAGGACTGTCTGATTCGTCCTTATGTTCAGGCTTTTCGTCTTCCCCAGGAATTTTGGATGGAAAAATCCGAATATGACCGCTATGTGGTCGAGCAGGTCGATGGCCTGAAAGCGGCGGATGCTTCCGGCTATACGTTGTGGAACAATTCCAATCAGTATTATATGCTGGATGCACTGCCGGCCGAGCCGAATTTGAAATAAAAAATTTGCTTCTCTCTGTTTTTCATGTTATGATGAACAGAGGAGGCGTTCTATGTCGGCAAAATATATCGGATCGATTGATCAGGGAACAACAAGTACACGGTTTATTCTGTTCGATTATGCGGGGAAACCCTGTTTTTCGTATCAGAAAGAGCATAAGCAGATTTATCCGAAACCGGGCTGGGTAGAACACAATCCTTTGGAAATCCTTGAAAATACGAAAGAATGTATTCGGGAAACTCTCCGACAGGCCTCGGTCGAAAATCCGAGGGAGGAAATTGCGGCGGTCGGAATTACGAATCAGAGGGAAACGATTATAGCCTGGAATCGCGAAACAGGAAAACCTTATGCCAACGCTGTTGTCTGGCAGGATTTGCGCGGAGAGGACTTTATCAATGAAATGCTGGCCGGCGGCGGGAAATACCGTTTTCTCGAAAAAACGGGACTGATGCTTTCTCCCTATTTTTCCGGATCGAAAATGAAATGGCTTTTGGACAATGTTCCCGGTTTGCGCGAAGATGCCGAATCGGGAAAAGCTCTTTTCGGAACCATCGACACCTGGGTTTTATGGAATATGACCGGCGGACCCCGCGGCGGTCTGGCCGTGACCGACGTGACCAATGCCTGCCGTACTTTTTTAATGGATTTGGCAACGCTTTCCTGGGATGACGAACTGCTGACGCTGTTCGGATGTCCGAAAAAAGCTCTCCCCGAAATTGTCTCCTCTATTCCGGAACTTCCTTACGGTTATTCGTCGGCCGATTCTCCTTTCGGGGAAGGGGTTCCTTTTTCGGGAATTCTGGGAGATCAGCAGGCCGCTCTGTTCGGTCAGACCTGTTTTAAAGCGGGAATGTCGAAATCGACTTACGGAACCGGCGGTTTTCTTCTGATGAATGTCGGGAAACATATTGTTTATTCCGATTCCGGTCTTCTGACAACGGTGGCCTACAGAAAAGGAAACGAAAAACCGGTTTATGCGTTGGAAGGTTCGGTGGCCGTTGCCGGCTCGCTGATTCAGTGGGTCAGGGACAATCTCGGTTTAATTCGCAATTCAAAAGAAATCGACCGCTTGGCGGCCGAAGTCGAAGATAACGGCGGTGTCTATTTTGTGCCGGCCTTTGCCGGTCTTTTTGCCCCGTACTGGCGCAGCCGTGCACGGGGCGTCATCTGCGGTTTAACCGGATATGCCGACCGCCGGCATCTCGCACGGGCCGTTTTGGAGGCAACCGCTTTTCAGACTTTTGATATCTTCCGGGCGATGAGCCGCGATGCCGATATCCGAATCCCCGAATTGAAGGTCGACGGCGGTATGACAAACAGCGAACCGTTGATGCAGTTTCAGTCCGATTTGCTGAAGATACCGGTTATCCGTCCTGTTGTTACGGAAACAACCGCTCTCGGGGCGGCCTATGCGGCCGGTCTGTCGGTCGGATTCTGGAATTCGTTTGACGAACTGATTCAAAACTGGCATGTCGATAAAGTGTGGAATCCTCAGATGGATGCCGGCCGTCGTCTGGCTTTACTGGCCGATTGGAAAAAAGCGCTGGAAAGAAGTTACGGGTGGATTGATTAATCCGTCACGATTTCTTTGACAGGTTCTTCCGGATCGTTCCCGGTTTCGTTCAGTCTTTCGAGGTTTTGCAGACGGTTTTCGAGAAGGTACCGGCGGTTGCGGTATTTTCTGTAGGGAAACTGAAAGCCGACGCAGGCGCCCGCACCGAGAACCGTTACAACGGCACCGGCAATGCTCAGGTTGCCGAAGGCGGTCGTGACAGCCGACGGATTCGGGTTGGAGTCGGTCGGAATCGGTGTGTACGGGTATTCGCTTCCTGTTTCGATAAAGGCATCGAGAATCACCATTAAGAGACCGAGTGCGGTGATGCCGACAGATGTAAACTGGAAAGTTTTGTACATAATGTAGTTTTTCTTGTTTTCTTCCAGTTTCCGGCGAAGAGATTCGGGAGTCTCTTCGCTTTCTTCGGATATTTCGGGAAAGAAAAATTCATCGGGTTCCGTATCGGGTATTTCTATCTGAACCGGAGCCGATATATCCGTTTCGGAAAGATCGGTTTCGGTAGAGGTGTTTTCGCTCTCTTTCGGCAATTCCGATACGGCCGGTTTTTCCGTTTCGCCGGATAAGGAAAATGCGTAAACCGGCAGAATGCAGAAAATAAAAAAAAGCGGAATTTTTTTCATGTCGGAATTATATCTTATTTTAACAGGTATGTAAACCGATTCCGGGAAAGGAGAGATAAAAGGCTTTCTTTCGTGAGGGTTCGATTTTTTACCGGAAGTTCCGAAAAAATTTTCAAACAGCTTGACAAAGAGTACGAAATAGTATATTTTTATTCTGTCATTGAGACAAATGCGTTTGTGGTATAACGGCTATTACCTCAGCCTTCCAAGCTGAAGACGTGGGTTCGACTCCCATCAAACGCTGACATGTTGATGTCGCCACCTTAGCTCAGCCGGCCAGAGCACGTGACTTGTAATCTCGGGGTCGTCAGTTCGAATCTGACAGGTGGCTGTGAAAACGGGGAGGTTCCCGAGTGGCCAAAGGGGCCAGACTGTAAATCTGTTGGCTTACGCCTTCGAAGGTTCGAATCCTTCTCTCCCCATAATAATCCGGATTTTTCCGGATTTTTTTTTGCTCCGATTCTTCCTCTTGACTTTCCCTTCTTTCTTCTTTAGAATATTACGAATGTTTTTTGATAACGGACTATCATTTGAATGTCAGAAGTGTTCGGCCTGTTGCCGGCACGAACCCGGCGCGGTTTTTCTCAGAAAAGGAGAAGCCGGGAAAATAGCTTCTTTTTTGAATATGGATGTTCGTGATTTTTTTCGTGCTTTTTGCCGTATTCTTTGGAGCGGGGACGGGGACCGTGTTTCTCTTCGCGAAAAATCCAACTATGACTGTATTTTTTGGCAGGACGGGGGATGCCGGATTTACCCGGTTCGACCGGTTCAATGTTCTGCCTATCCGTTCTGGCCGCACATTGTGGAATCATTAACGACATGGAACGAAGAGGCTCTCCGCTGTCCGGGGATTGGAAAAGGAAGAGTCTTTTCTTCGGACGAGATTACAGACCGGCTCGAAATGATGAAAGGAGATTTCAGTGATGGAACTGAATTTTAAGGAAACAGTCGGGTTATATATTCTTTTGAAGAACAATGCGGCCGGTCTCTCTGCTTCTTTGAGCCGATTACTCGTTCGCATCGAAAAAAAATTAAACGAGGAACTGACCTTGGCCCAGTTGCGGAATATTGAAGATTTCTACCGGTCACTGGATGATTACGAGGGGGGATTATGAAACGATTTATTCTGATAGGCCTTTTTATTTTTATTTCGGGCTCTGTTTTTTCCCTGAATACGGAACCGGACGGGAAATCCGACCGTTATTCGTCTCTCCTGAACCCGGGTCAAACCTTCTCGGGCGCAGGGGTTCTTCGAAACGACTCTCTGACCGATACTTTTGTGAATCCCGCTGTTCAGGCGTTTCAGCAGCGATTTGCTTTTGATATCAATTATGCCGGAATTGTCGGGCATACGGATGCGCATCCCCGAAACGGTTATCCCGGACATGCCGTGACACTCGGAGCGGGACTGCCGAGTCCGATCGGTTATTTCACACTGACCGGCGGTTTTTTTTATTCCGATTTAAGTGATTACGCGCTGGGGTCTCAGGGATTCTTTGATGTGGCGCTCGGAAAGAAGGTTTTCGACGATCTTTATCTCGGACTGGGTCTGAAGAGTGTCATCGGCAGTCTTGCCGGAAGTTCGATCGATTATCTTGTGGCCGCCGATCTCGGTGTCGTCCATACACCCGGGAATGTCGGAAGAGTGACGGATTTCAAATGGGGAATGGCGCTTCAGAATCTCGGGTGGGGAACAATGACGCCGTTTAATCCGAATCAAAACAGCCGCGGATTACTGGCTCCCGATCTCTTTTCCGTTCAGGCGGGTCTTTCTTTTTCCGTTCTGAAGACAGAGCGGTTTAATCTGGGATTCGAGACGGAAATCCTTTTGCCTTCTTTTATGAATTTCGAGGCGGGCGCCGGATTCCTGTTCGAATTCGAGCGTCTTTTTGCCTTTTCTGTCTCTTCCCGTGTCAATGCCCTTCAGTTGCGTGACGGCGATTTTTCAAATCTTCTGCCTTCTTTCGGTTTCGTATGCCGGTATATCCCCAAGGCGCAGGATGCATCCGTACTGGATGATTTGACAGAGGTTCACGTAAAAGCGGGAACCGGCGCCCTCAAAGGTTTGAATTTGTGGACTTATCAGGCCGGAACTACTGTTTTCCTCGGAGGAGAAGATACTTTTGCTCCCGAAATTCGATTCGAGATTCAGAGCGAAAGCGGAGAAACCGATGCCTTTTTCTCGGCGACGGATACCGCCTCCGTGGCATCTTCGCAAGCTGTCGGGAAATCCGATGCATCCGTTTTCGAAAAACAGGCGCCGGCCAAGGAGCTTCCGATTGCGGTTCGGGGGAAAAAATCCGAAACAGCTTCCTCCGTCAAACAGGACATACCCGATAGCGGCGAAGCGGTTGTCCGGCCGGTTCCTTCGGTACAGGCACCTCCTCATTCTGACAATCCGAGACCCGAATATTATGTCTCTCCCAATTTCGACGGTATTCAGGATTCTCTGAGAATTTCGTTTCGTCTTCAGGATACACGGCTTATCAAATCTTATTCTTTTATTATCGAAGACGAAAGCGGACGGATTGTCAGAGTTATTCAGAATAAAGAACAGCGCAGCGAAAATAAAGGCAGAGATTTTTTTAAAAACCTGTTCCGCCCTTACAAAGGAATTCATATTCCTTCCGAAATAGTTTGGGATTGTACCTCCGATTCGGGAGAGATTGTTGCGGACGGGCTCTATTCGTTTTATTTTACGGCCTCCGACGAAAACGACAACATTTCTGTTTCTCCCCGTACCTATTTTGTCATTGATACCGTCTATCCGCAAGTCGATTTCGTGTATGACGAAGACGACCTTATTTTTTCACCCAATCAGGACGGGAGCAAAGATTTTCTGACGGTTACGCAAATCTCATCGGAAGAAGTTCTTTGGAAAACGCAAATCGAAAATAATTTTATCGGTATCGTTGATATAAAGAATTATAAAGGTAAACTTCCCGAACAACTGGTCTGGGGAGGAAAGAATCAAAGCGGTATTCCCGTTCCTGACGGAACATACCGTTATCGTGCGGAAGCGGTTGACAGGGCAGGAAACCGGACCGAGAAAATTCTGGACGGAATCATTTTAAATACGGAACAGACTCCGATTCAGCTCTTTACCGATGCGACGGCAATCTCTCCGAAAAGCGAAACGGGAAATCCTTTCCTGACGCTTACTCCCGATTTGGCCGTCAAAGACGATATTGTCGAATGGCAAATTTGTATTATCAACAGCAGCGGAGAAGCTGTCAAAGAGTTAAAAGGCACGGGTGTCATGGAAGGATTTATTTTCGACGGACTGGATTCCGACGGTCAGCCTTATCCGGACGGTGAGTATACGGCCCGATTGAATGTGGTTTACCGTAACGGCAACCGGCCTCAGTCGGTGACGCCCCGGTTTTATATTGATACGGTAGCGCCTTCGGCCGAAGTCTCGATTCCCGATCCGATTTTTTCACCCGATCAGGACGGGCAGAAAGATTGTCTGGTTATCAGGCAAAAAGGTTCGGTTGAATCCGAATGGACGGCGGAAATTTCCGATCGTAACGGCGATATTGTTTTTACGCAAATATGGTACGGAGAACTCCCCGAATCGTTCCTTTTTGACGGCTATGACAGGAACAGTCGTGTTTTGCCGGATGGGGTTTATTCCTATCGCCTGACGGCGACCGATGATGCCGGAAACAGCGGCGGCAGTCCTTCCGTCCCGTTTACGGTTGATACCCGGAAAAGTGCCGTTGCGCTGAAGACCGGATATGCCGCTTTCAGTCCGAACGGTGACGGGATTAAAGATACCGTCGAACTGATTCCCGTCATCGAAAATCAGGGGAATGTGACATCTTACAGTCTGACAGTCATTGACGGATCCGGTCGGATTGTCCGTGATTTTTCCGACAGTCGGTATATTCTTCCCCGGTACGAATTTGACGGAAAAGACAGAAACGGAAAACTGCTGCCTGACGGAAATTATCGTTTTAAACTGAACGTTGTTTATGCGAACGGGCAGAATGTGACACAAATTTCGCGTCCGGTCCGGCTGAAAACAACCTTTCCGAAGGCCGAATTGTCGTATGATAATTTGTGGTTTTCCCCGAACGGTGACGGATTAAGAGATACACTGACATGGAAACAGAAATCGACATCGGAGGATTTGTGGACGGGCATAATCAGAAACAAAAACGGGAAAGAAGTTCGGACATTCAAAACAACGGGAAAACTTTCCGATTTTGTTTGGGACGGAAAAAACAATCAGGGAAATCTGTTGCCGGACGGCGTATACTCTTATTCGCTCGAAGCGACGGATGAGGCCGGGAACCGGTTCTTTACCGAAGTCAGGGATATTCGTCTCGACCGGAGTCCGACACTGGTGTCGGTTTCTGTCTCTTCCCGCGGAATTTCGCCCAACGGCGACGGACGCCTCGATACAATGCTCATTAAACCGACTGTTTCCAATAAAACAGGTATCCGCAGCTGGAATATTGTTCTGAAACATGAGAACGGTGAGCGGAAAACTTACGCGGGAGAAGGTAATACCGTACCCGAATCGATAGAATGGGACGGACTGACCGACGCCGGAAAGCTGACGGAAGGAAAGTACAGCCTGACAATGACGGTTGACTATTTTAAAGGCGATCGTCCCGAAGCGGTTATCGACAATCTGATTGTCGACATAACGCCGCCCGTATTGAAAGTCAGTCTGAGCCCGCTGCCGTTCTCTCCCGATAATGATAATGTTAATGATGAATTATCGATCGAGATCGGATTCGAGGAGGCTGGAGATATCGGGAAATGGCAGTTTGCCATCTTTGACCCCAAAAATAATCCCTTTAAAAAATTCGAGGGGCGGGGTAAAAAGGTCGGCGTCATCCGCTGGGACGGGCGTTCCTTTAAAGGGGATACTGTATTCTCGGCAGAGGATTATCCTTACCGATTTATGGCTGCCGATCAATGGGGAAATTACAGCGAAATTTCCGGTGTGATTCCCGTTGATATTTTGGTGGTCAGAGACGGCGACCGGTTGAAAATTCAGATTGCCAATATCAATTTTGCGCCCAATTCACCCTCTCTTTCAAGCGGTGATCCCGAATTAATGAAGAAGAACCGGTCTGTTCTTAACCGCCTGGCACAAACACTGAAAAAATACAAAACGTATCAGGTACAGGTGGAAGGTCACGCCAATGCCGTATTATGGTATAATGCGGTACAGGCCGAAAAAGAAGAGAGAGAAAATTTATATCCGCTTTCACTGGCGCGCGCAAAAACAATCGTTCAGGAACTTGAAAAATTGGGGGTCGATCCCCAGCGCCTGTCGGCAGTCGGTAAAGGCGGTACGAATCCGGTTATCGATCCGAAAAAAGATGCGGAACTGTGGAAACGCGAAAACTGGAAGAACCGTCGTGTCGAATTTATTCTGGAAAAATAGGAGTTCTTTGTGAGTCGAAAATATCTTTTTTTTCTTCCCGGAGCCGTATTAATCCTCATTGTTATCGTACTTGTGACAGCTTTCCCGGTTTTGAACTCGTCTCCGTCCCGTTCGGCAACGACGGTCCGTTCGTTTACTGTAGAGAGCGGAGAAGGTGTTTCCCATGTGGCTCACCGCCTGAAAGAAGAGGGACTGATTCGCAGTGAAACTTTTTTCAAGCTGATATGCAGACTGTCGCGGCTTCAGTTTTCTTTGCAGAAAGGAAATTATCTGATCGAAGGCCGTTTGTCGTCAACGGCGATTCTGTCCATGATGACATCCGGAAAGCAGGTGACCGTTTCGGTCGTCATCCCGGAGGGTTATACGGTGCGGCAGATAGCCGATGTGCTTTATACCGGCAAAATCATTGCGGATCGGGACCGGTTCATTGAAGCCGTTCATGCCTTTTCTCTCGAGAAGTACGGTGTTAATCATACCGGAGCGGAAGGATTCCTCTTTCCCGATACCTATGTTTTTCAGTATAACATGTTTTACAATGATATTATTTCCGTCATGACCGACAACTTTTTCAAAAAAGCAGACGAGGCGGGGCTGACAATCGATAATCATTTTTACGAAAAGGTCATTCTGGCTTCTGTTGTCGAAAAGGAGTATCGGGTCGAAGACGAGGCGCCGGTCATCGCTTCCGTATTTCTGAACCGGTTGAAAAAAAAGATGAGGCTCGAATCCTGTGCGACGGTTCTTTATGTTATCACCGAAATTCTCGGAAAACCGCATCCGAATCAGCTTTTTTATTCGGACTTGGAAATCGACAGTCCTTTTAATACATACCGTAATGCGGGACTGCCTCCCGCTCCGGTATCGAATCCGGGAATGGTCGCATTGAAGGCGGCTTTTTATCCGGCAGAAACCGATTATCTGTTTTTCGTTGTCAGGGGTGACGGATCGGGGCGGCATACATTTACGAAAGATTTTTATACCCACAACTATTATAAGCGGCATAATTGAAATGGCAGTGATTCCCAAAGAGGTGATTACGGCAGTTATGGAGTCTGCCTCTATTGTAGATGTTGTTTCGCGTTATACGACAAAAATTGTCAGGAAAGGAGAGCGCTACTTTGCCTGTTGTCCTTTTCATAACGAGAAAACGCCCTCCATGTCCATCACCCCTTCCAGAAATATGTTTCACTGTTTCGGATGCGGCGAAAGCGGAACTGTGATTTCTTTTCTGCAGAAAATCGAAAAAATCTCATTTTCGGAAGCTGTGGCCAGATTGGCCGATGAATTTCATGTTCCGTTTCATCTCTCTTCCGTTCAGACAGTTTATGACAGGCAGCGCGACGCTTACTATGCGATTTATGCCCGGGTGAGGGATTTGTATCATGAAGAACTGTTAAATCGCAGGAAAGATTCTGCGATCGACAGATATATTAAAGAACGGGGAATCCCCGAAGAGGTCATTCGGGAATTCCGGCTGGGGTATTCACCGGCCGACCGGCAGTGGCTGTGGGGGCGTTTGCAGTCGGAAGGGTATTCTCCTTCATATCTGAAATCGGATATCGGTCTGTTCTCCAAAAATTATGATAAAATTTCTTTCTTTTCAAATCGGCTTATGTTTCCCATTCACGACAGTTTCGGGCATTGTCTGGCTTTCGGCGGGCGGCTTTTGGAAGGAGAGGGGCCTAAGTATCTGAATACGGGAAAAACATCTTATTTCGAAAAAGGAAACGGATTTTATTTCGGACCGGATGCTTTCCGGGAAATGAGAATTCATGAGACTGCCGTTTTGTGCGAGGGGTATATGGACGTGATTGCCTTTTACCGGGCCGGAATTAAGAATGTTTTTGCGCCTTTAGGGACGGCATTTACGCAAAACCAGGCCGAGTTGCTGGCCGTTTCGGGCGCCAAAACGGTTTTGATCGGTTTTGACGGAGATGATGCGGGAAAACGGGCGGCCGCAAAGGCTGTCGAAATTCTTCGACGAAAAAATATCGGAGCAAAAGTTGCCGAATTCACGGAATATAAAGATCCGGATGAATATTTAAACAAAGAGGGACCCGAATCGCTGAAAAATTTATTAAAAAATGGTATAAACGGGTTGGATTTTCTAATAAAAAATATTATAGTAAAACATGGAAATTTAGATTCTCCTGAAGCAAAAGAAGCTGTTGTTTCGGAGGTTTTTCCGTATATCGGTTCTATCGGGAGTGAAGTAGGTAAAAACGCAGCCTTACAGTCTTTAGCGGAGAAATTGCATATCAGCGAGAAGGCCGTATCGGATGATTTTCGGGTTTTTTCCGAAAAAAATCATGACCGGACAAAGACTGCCGCGACAAGACCGACACTCAAGACAGAGCCGCCGGTTCCTGCCGTACGGACAGACGACAGCCAGGAATTTTTTCTGTTTGCGGCGTTGGTAGCGGAGCCGGCCTGTTTCGAACAGGTCAGGCGATGTATCGGTGTGGAGGATCTTGTTTCGGCTCGGGCTCGTGAAATTTATTATCTGTTGGAAGATGCGTACAGAAAAAATCGGTTAAATTCCGATGCGATTCTTTCAATGATGGAAGATTCCTCCGCGGTGCGGTTTATCGTCGAGAAACTCGCCGATAATGAGTTTTCATCCGAGAATATTAAAAAAATGATTCCCGATTTGATTTTACAGGAGAGAATTTTCATTTTGAAAAACAAAATAGATGATCTTCAATTTAAGATTTCCCATTCCTCCGGTAAAAGCAGAGAAACGGTCGATAATTTTATTCGTGAGAAAATAAAATATGAAAAAGAGTTGTCGAAACTCAAACCGTAAACCGGAGAAACAGATAGAATGAAGAAAGAAATTAATGGCTTTTCTACCAAAGAAATTCTTGATTTAATTAAACCGAGGAAAAAGCTTTCGTTCGACGAATTAAATGATTTGCTTCCGGACAATTTCGATGCCAACTATCTCGACGAAGTTTACGATTTGTTGGAAGATGCGGGAATTGAGTTGGAAGATGATTCTTTTATCGATAACGACGATGAGAAAGAATCGGAGATGACGGCGGAGGACGATATGGATTCCGCCGATTATCAGCCCGAATCCGAACCGAATCTCGACGACATTGAAAATATCGACTCTCTCGCGGATGAGGATGACGAAGATATTGTCGAAATGGATGACGATATGCGTCCCGATGCAGCTATTGCCAAACTGGGTGAGATGCGGCAAATGTCTTCCGGAATGGATGACATGGAGACACTCGAAAATCCCGATATCGAGGCGGAAGAGACCGAAGATGAAGATCTCGATGTTTATGCGGACGAGGATTCAAGACAGGATGCATCCGGCGATTCCGACTCCGATATGCCTTCTTCTTCCGGTATGGTGACTTCATCAAAGGATATTTCGGCAAATGATGATCCGATCCGGCTTTATTTGCATGAAATCGGAAAAGAGCCCCTGCTGAGCGGAGAGGAAGAAGGTGCATTGGCCCGTGAAATGGAAAAAGGGGCCGAAATGATTCTTCATGTGATTAAATCAAGCGGTATGATTATCGATCGGTTTAATCAGCTGCTGGTGCGTATCGCCGAACGCCAGTCTCATCTGGATGATAATACAAAAAAAATCGACGACCATGAGGATTCCAAAAAACTCGACACATACAAGGACCGTCTTAAAGGAATTGCATCAAAGATTAAATCATACAAAGAACTGAAAAGTAAATACAAGACGTACAGCGAATTCCTCGAAGACGAAGAGCTTCAGAAAAAAAAGAAAAGTCTTTTGAAAGCGATCCAAGGAATCGTGATCGAACAGGATGATATTATTACCTATTCCGATGAATTTATTACCGTTCAGAATAAAATCCACAGAATTCAGAATGAACAGGAAAAACTTCAGAAAGTCCTGAAAATTTCGAGTATAAAAGAATTGCGTTCACTCAGCAGGGATTTGGCTATCTCTTCCAAACGGGGAGATATCGAAACCCGGCTGATGCTCAGTGCCAATCTGATTAAAGACCGGATTCGAAAATATCAGGAAAATTACAATACATTTAAGGACATCGAATTTCTGTTTGAGGACAGAATCCCCGACATTCTGGAAAAAGCAATCGAGATTAAAAAAGGAAAGGAAAAGCTTAAATCGGCCAAAGATAAACTGATTCAGTCCAATCTCAGACTTGTAGTCAGTATCGCCAAAAAATACACGAATCGCGGACTTCATTTTTTCGATCTCGTTCAGGAAGGAAATATCGGTCTGATAAAAGCGGTTGAAAAATTCAATTATAAATTGAATTATAAATTTTCGACTTATGCGACATGGTGGATTCGTCAGGCGATTACCCGTTCTATATCGGATCAGGCACGCACAATCCGTGTGCCGGTCCATATGATTGAGCAGATTAATAAAGTATCCCGCGAATCAAGACAACTGATGCAGTCGTTGGGCCGTGAACCGACCGACGAGGAAATTGCCGAAAAACTCGGATGGCCTCTGGAGAAAGTGACCTCCGTAAAAAGTGTCGCCAGAGAACCGATTTCGTTGGAATCTCCTTTGGGCGAGGAAGAAGATTCTCTTTTGGGAGATTTTATAGAAGATAAAGCGGTCGAGAATCCGGCCAATCAGACGGCATTTAAAATGTTGCAGGAGCATTTGCGCGGAATACTCAATGATCTGCCGGAAAGAGAACGGGAGGTCATTCAGATGCGCTTCGGACTGGAAGACGGATATTCGCTTACGCTTGAAGAGGTGGGACTCTATTTTAATGTGACCAGAGAGCGAATTCGGCAGATAGAAGCAAAAGCATTGAGACGTTTAAAATTACCGAAACATACGGAACGGTTAACGGATTATAAATAAAAGGAGAGGAGAAGCAAATGAATAACAGCACGAAAACGGGACTGATCGGATTACAGGAAGTTTTGTATAAAAAATCTCTTTTGGAAAAAGAGATTTCCGATGCCCCCAAGACTTTAATGACAAACATCGAAGTTCTTAACAAATTAAAAAAGGCATACGTCGAGAAAAACAATTATCTGGAAAGAAAAACCGAAAGAATAAACAAAATCAGAGAACGGTTAAACGATCTCGAAGTTCAGAGAAACGAAGCCGAAAAGCAGATGGGAGATATCGAGACGCAGAGAGAATACGAGCTTCTCGACAAGAAGATTAAAGAATTCGCCCAAAAAGAGCAGGAACTTCGGATTAAATACAACAAAGAACGTCAGGAATTCGACGAGCTGAAGCTTGATATGTCCAATAAGGAAAACATGATTCTGGCGCAGGAAAAAGAAATCGAGGCCGAAAAAGAGAAGCTGGAATCGTATATTGCCTCCAAGCAGACAGAACTCGACAGTCTGAAAGGCAGAGAAAAAGAAATTCTGCCGGGAATAGGAGACGATATTGTTTATAAATTCGATCGGATTGTCAGAAAAAAAGAGGGCGTGGCTATTGTTCCGATAAAGAACGGAGTCTGTACGGGGTGTAATATCATGCTGACGCCCCAGTTCGTGAACGAAGTACGTGAAGAAACTTCCATTTCGTTCTGCCCGTATTGCAGCCGGATTCTGTACTGCGAAGATAACGAAATCGAGCAGGAACAGGCCGAAATGAAATTTGACGATGCCGATTTGGGAGGTCTTTCGGATTTGAATCCGGATGTTGATTTTTAAGTAAACAGGCCGAGCAGTCGCTTTGCGTACCGTCGGTATGCAAAGAGGAAAGTCCGGGCTCCGCAGAACAGAATGCCGGATAACATCCGGGGCCGTTTTTAACGGTACAGAAAGTGCAACAGAAAAGATACAGCCCGTATCTTACGGGCAATGGTGAAATGGTGAGGTAAGAGCTCACCGCAACGTCGGTAACGGCGCTGTTGGCAAACCTCATTCGGAGCAAGGTTAAATAGGCAACCGGGTTGTTCGCCCGATGGTTGCGGGTAAACTGCTACACGGTTTCCGCGAGGGAACCGGCAGATAGATGACTGCACAGACAGAACCCGGCTTACAGGCCTGTTTTTTATAGACAGTTGGAGATTCTTATGAGTAAGAACAGTTATGTTTTTTATCAGTCACCGCGAAAAAAAGCCCTGCGCGCTTTGAAAATTACGGCTGCCGTTGTTATTCCTGCGGCGGTCGCGGTCTTCGTTGTTTGGGGTATTGCTTCGGGACAGTTCGCCCGGTGGTCCGAAAAAGACGAACGGCTGAACGGTGATTACGAAGCTCTTTTTGCCGAGAAAAAATACGATTTGGTGATGGAAGTCACTTCCGAAGTTCTTGCCGGGAATCCTTTTGATAAAAAGGCTTTGATATATGACGGCTTTGCCAATTATTATTACGCAATTCAGCTGGATTCTTTCGAAGAGCAGCTGAATTATCTCGATCGGGCAGCGCTTTCTTTGCGGAAGGTGCGTGTTTTGGATGAAAACCGTCTGACAGGAAAAATCGATTATTTCCTGGGACGGATTTATTATATGAAGGGAACATTCTATCTCGACGAATCGATCGTCTATTTCCAGTCATCCCTCGACCTCGGATATAAAGACCATAAAAACGAAATCTATTATTTTCTGGGGATGGCATACTCCCGTATCGGAATGTTTGACGAAAGTCTGAATTGGCTTAAAAAAGTGGAAGGGGATTCCGATGTATCCGGTCTTTTAATTGCCATTACATATTATCATCAAAAAAATTATCCGGTCGCACTGGAAAATCTGGATATGATACGGCGGCAGACAAAGGATGACAAAGTCAAACTCAGCTGTGACTTTTGGAAAGCCAAAACATATCTGGAACAGAATAAATACGAAGAAGCCATCAGACTTTACACGGAGATTCTCGAAGAAGTGGATTCCGCGGATGCGCATTATAATTTAGGACTGGTATATAAAAAAATGAACAATATCATCCAGGCAAGAGCCGAATGGAGAAAAGCGATTAAATTACAGCCGACCCACATGGGGGCATTAATGGAGTTAAATCATTAATAAGGGAGGATTCTGAATATGAAAAAGAACATTTTGGATACCTTTTCCACCGATATCGGAATGGATTTGGGAACCTGTAATACGCTTGTTTATTTGAGAGGCAGAGGGATTGTCCTGAAAGAGCCTTCTGTTGTTGCCATCGAAAGAGGAACGAAGCGGGTGGTGGCCGTCGGACAGGAAGCCAAACGTATGTTGTGGCGGACTCCCGATAAAATTATTACAATTCGTCCTTTGAGAGACGGTGTTATTGCCGATTTGGATACGACCGAAAAGATGATTCGTTATTTCTGTTCGCAGGTCATCAAAAAACGGTTTTTTATTAAACCGCGGATGGTTATCGGGGTACCTTCCTGTATAACGGATGTGGAAAGACGTGCGGTTGTCGAAAGTGCCATGAAAGCCGGAGCCCGGAATGTTATTCTGATTGAAGAATCCCTGGCGGCGGCAATCGGAGCGGGAATGCCGATACACGATCCGGTCGGCAATATGGTCTGCGATGTCGGCGGCGGAACTTCCGAGATCTCCGTTATTTCTTACGGGAATATGGTTGTGACACGGGCTATTCGGGTCGGCGGAGATGAGTTTGACGAATCGATTATCAAATATGTACGTGATAAACGAAACCTGATTATCGGTCAGTCGACAGCCGAAGAAATTAAAATCAGTATCGGAAATGTTTTGCCCGATGACAAAATCGAAAAAAAAGAGGTTAAAGGAGTCGATACGATTACGGGACTTCCCCGACGAATCGAATTGGATTCCGTCGAAGTCCGTGATTCGCTGCTTTCTTCCGTCGATCTCATTTTGGAAGAAATCAAAAAAACACTCGCCGCAACTCCGGCCGAACTGGCGGCAGATATCATCGAACGGGGTATTGTTCTGACAGGTGGAGGCGCTTTACTGAAAGGATTCGGACAGTATATCTCCAATCAGACAAAAGTACCGGTTATCGTAGCCGAGGATCCTTTGCTGTGTGTTGCCAAAGGGGCCGGAATGTATTTCGATTCGGTAACAAACAGTTACGGAGACAATAATCTCTATAATGACCTGTAAACATCCGAACGGTTATGGTTTCTTCCCGGTTATCGAAAAAATTCAGAAAACATAAAGATACAATCCTCTTTGCGGTTTGTCTGCTCTTTTCTTTGTCGCTACTAGTTTTTTCGACTCCCGCCGGAATCGGCGGAATCGGGAAGATCGGCTTTTCTCTGGTTTCTGTCGTTCAGAAAGGATATTACGGAGCGGTCGGATTCTTTTCGGGGACGGTCAATTCCATTTCAGAACTGAAAAAACTGAAATCGGAGTATGAAGAATTAAAGAAGACGGTCGAAGAAAATTATCATTTTCTGAATACTCTGGAGAATCTCCGTGTAGAGAACGAACTTCTGAAAGAGCAGATGCATATTTCCCGTCAGCTGACATATGAACATATCACGACAAATGTCATTGCCAAAGATCCCGGTAATTTTCATTCGTATTTTAAAATCGGGTGCGGATCACGGGAAGGGGTTCAAAAATATATGCCGGTAATTGTTTCCCAGCGGGGCAAATACGGACTCGTCGGGCTTGTTATTATGACAGGTTATTCTTCTTCCGAAGTCATGCCTCTGTTTTCGAACGGTTGTTCGGTGGCAGCCCGATTATTGGAATCCAGATACGACGGTCTTGTCTCCGGATTGGGATATACGTCGGACTATATTCTAATGAAGTATGTTTCTCAGGCGGCGAACGAAGAAATCAAAATCGGGGATCTTGTTGTGACTTCCGGAATGCAGTCCATTTATCCTTACGGGATTCCCATCGGATATGTGGATCAGATTGTTTCGGGAAAGGGTGAGACAACAATTACACTCTATTTAAAACCTGTGATTGAATTTTCCCAACTCGAATATGTTCAGGTTCTGAAAGCAAAAACTCCGGAGCTGTAGCATGTATTACAATATACGAAATAAAAGAATCATTATTCATTTTATTGTATTGATGATCATGGCTGTCATGCAGGGTCTCTTTATCCGCTTCTTCGACTATTTCTGGGGAAATATAAATATTGCTTTGGTCTACTTTATTTTTCTGTCATTCTATCTCGGAAAATCTGTCTCGTATAAAATCGGTTTTTGTTTCGGACTGCTGCTGGACTGTTTCGGTGCGACGTACGGGTTTTATGCCTTTATTTTTGCGCTTCTCGGATATGTGACAGGTCTTTTCTCAGGGAAATTTTATCTGTCGGGGATTCTCCTGCCGGTTCTTTTTACACTGATTCTTTCGCTGTTTTATTTTGCGACGGGAACGGTTTTGCTTTATATATTTTTTACGGTGACATGGAGCCGCCTGCTGATTAATGCGGCAATACAAACTCTTTTAAATATTCTTTTGAGCCCGCTTGCGGCATTTCTCTTCAGACGCTATTTTTTCAGGCGTGTCGGAATAGTCGAAAATGGCAGACAGTAAATTTCAACAGCAAAACCTGAAACGCCGTGTTGCCGTATTGCTTTGGTTAACGGGGTTTGCTTTCTTTTTAATCATCACCCGTCTGTTTGTGTTGCAAATTGTCAATCAGGCGCAATATCAGGAAAAAGCGATTAATCTGGCACGGAGAGAAATTCGGATTCCGGCCTTAAGAGGAGATATTCTGGACTGTCACAACGAGCTCCTGGCCTCAAATCGTGATACCTTTTCTATCGAAATTATTCCGGCAGATGTACCGAACGGACAGATGGAAGATGTTCTGACCAATCTTTCGTATGCCCTGAATATTCCTTACCGGACACTGACCGAGAAAATTCCTCAGTCTAAATACCGTTCCTATTCTCCGATCGAGATTATTTCGGGAATCGGTTTGTCGGATATTGTTGTGATTGCCGAACACAGCGACCTGTATCCGGGCGTTTACTGGCATAATTTTTCAATCAGAAATTACGAAAACGTCGGATCGATGTTTCATATTATAGGATATATCAATAAAATCAGTCAGGAAGAGTTGCGTTTTTTATATAACCAGGGCTATCGAGGGTATTCCCAGATCGGAAAATCGGGAATCGAAAAAGAGTACGATACTCTTTTAAGAGGAATTGACGGTAAAAGATTTCAGTCTGTCGATGTTAAAGGCAGAACCATTGCCGCCGATCAGATCTCCGATATTCCTCCCGTGACCGGAAATTCTCTTGTTCTGACTATCGATCGCCGGATACAGCGTTTATGCGAGGATGCCTTGGGAGAGCGTCCGGGATCGGTTATTGTTCTTCGTCCTTCGACAGGAGAAATTCTGGCAATGGTCTCCTATCCGTGGATAGATCCGAATATATTTTATGCCAACAAAAATCATCAGCAACTCTCCGACCATTATAACGATAAACAGAAGCCTTTTTTTAACCGCAGCATCAGTGCCGTTTATCCGCCGGCGTCGACCTTTAAAGCAATAATGGCAGCCATGATTCTGGAAGAAAACCTTGTTCCCGAAGATTATACGGTAAATTGTACGGGAAGAGTTTTTATCGGAGACCGCTATTTTCATTGCACCAAACAGCACGGTAAAATGAATCTCAAATCGGCCGTATCGGAATCCTGCAACATCTATTTCTATACGATAGCCCATCAGTTTGCCGATATTTCGCTAATATCGGAATATGCATCGAAATTCGCATTGGGTGAAAAATCATTTATCGACTTACCCGAAGAATCGCCGGGAACACTTCCGACCCCGGAATGGAAACTGAAACAGTATTCCCGACGATGGGTCGGCGGCGATACGATTAATATGTCAATCGGACAGGGCTTTCTGGCTGTGACGCCGCTTCAAATGGCCAATGCGTATGCAATGATCCTTAATAACGGAAAAATTTACAAACCTCATATTCTGAAAGCAATCCGTGATCCGGAGTCGGGACGAATCCTTTCCGAAGTGATGCCGGAAGTTATCCACTCGGTCGATATGGATCCGTCGACATACGAGAAAATTCGCAGGGCATTAAGAGAAACTTGTGTGTCGGGAACAGCGAAAAATGTACTGACAACCCGTCTTGTGAAGGTTGCGGGGAAGACAGGTACGGGACAGACAGCCGGTTTTACCGATAATTACGCGAGCTGGTTTATTTCATACGCTCCGTACGACGCTCCGCCGGAAGAGCAGATTCTGGTCTCGATTGTAATAGAACCGCAGGCCGGTACCGAGTACCAGTGGTGGACACCGTTTGCCGCCAATATCATTTATCAGGGAATTTTCGGAAATCAGGATTTCTATCAGGCCGTCAAAGCGCTGCACTGGCAGTGGCTTTTCCCCGATTTGGAGAAATATAAAAATGAATAACAGCGGCTTTACCGATCAAAAAAAATCTTTTTTCGGCTTTGATTTTGTTCTCGCCGTTATGGTTCTGGCGTTGTGTACCGTCGGAATTCTTTTTATTTATTCCAGCGGAATTAATTCCGACAATTTTCAGACATCGACCGAGTTCATCAAGCAAATTGTATTCTCCATTATCGGTATTGCGTGTGCGGTTTTGGTGTTATTTATAGACTACAGCCGTTTCCGCTTCCTTTCTGTTTATCTTTATATTTTATCTCTGGTGGTTTTGGTCTTTCTTCTGATTTTCAGTCCTTTGATCAACGGTTCACGGTCATGGATCGGCATCGGCGGGTTCGGTATTCAACCGTCCGAATTGGTAAAAATTTCTTACATTTTGGTCTTTGCCCGTTTTATTGAAAATAAACAGAAAGAAATCGGAACACTAAAGGTTTTTGCGGAAGCCTTTCTGCTGATGCTTCTGCCGGCAGGACTCGTTTTGCTTCAGCCCGATTTGGGGACTGCTTCGGTTTATTTTGCTTTGTTTTTTATAATGTTCTACTTCGGCGGCGGGAACGCCCGTTATATTGTTTTCTCTCTTCTTGTTGTGATTATGACATCTGTCATTACGGTTTTACCTCATTGGGAAGTTCTGATTGCGCAACGAAAAGTTCCTCTTCTGTTGCTGCTGACCGATCCTGTTTATTATTTTCCGTTTTTGTTTTTTTGGCTGTTTGTTTTTATTGTCTCTGCTGTCGGTTTTTTTGTTTACAAAAAATCTTTCTTTTACCGAATAGCGTATGTATCACTGATTGTTTTTATCTCACTGGTTCTGGGGAAAATCGGATCGGGGGTTCTTAAAGATTATCAGATTAAACGGCTGATTGTCTTTCTCGATCCCAAGGTCGATCCGTACGGTTCCGGATACCACATACTTCAATCACTGACTGTAATCGGATCCGGCGGATTTTCGGGAAAGGGATTTATGAACGGAACGCTGGGAAAATACGATTTTCTGCCGCAAAGAAGTACCGATTTCATTTTTTCTACAATTGCGGAAGAATGGGGGTTTGCCGGCTGTTTTTTTGTACTGGCTCTTTTCGGGGCCGTCATGATAAAGATTATTCTGGCGGCACGTGATTCAAAAGATATCTTCGGGAGAATGATTTGCATCGGTGTTTTTGCTTTGATTTTTTATCACATGGTGATTAATATCGGAATGACAGTCGGCGTTATGCCGATTACCGGAATTCCTCTGATTTTTATTTCTTACGGCGGCTCTTCACTGATTTCTTCCCTGATCGGCATAGGTTTTGTCCTCAATATCCGCATGAGGAGGTTCGGTATTTGAATCGGGATTTAAACGAAAAAATCAATTATCTTATTGAAACCGGTGAATTTCTTAAAATCTCCAACCCGGTGCGTTACATGGGCGGCGAATTCGGCTGCGTCGACCCCGGTGAAAAACCGGATTCGGCCCTGAAGACGGCGGTTTGTTTTCCCGATACCTATGAAATCGGAATGAGCAATATGGCCGTAAAAATTTTATATGAAATTCTGAACAGCGAACGGAATATACTTGCCGAGAGGGTTTTTCTTCCCGATCCCGATGCGGTCGCGTTTTTTGCCGAAAAAGAAATTCCTCTTTACTCTCTCGAGTCGAAAACACCTTTAAAAAATTTCGATTTTCTTTTGATTACCGTCAGTTCGGAACTTCTGTATACAAATATTCTAAAAATACTCGAAATAAGCGGAATCCCCGCACGAAAAGAGGAGAGAACCGAATCCGACCCGATTGTGATTATCGGCGGACCGGCTGTTACCAATCCGCTTCCTTTATCCCGCTTCGCCGATTTTGTCTGTATCGGTGAATTCGAGGCCTGTTTCCAACCCTATACTACGGTTGCCGGGAATCCGCAACTCAGCCGGGCCGAACGTTTATCGGTATTCGACCGATCGGTTCATTACTGGCGGCCCGGAAAGAAGGCCGTTCGGGCCGTTACTCCTTCTTTGTCCCGTCGTCCGAACCGTTTTTATCCCGTTCCCTCGGTCCGACTCTCGCAGGATCACGGCAGCGTCGAAATCATGAGAGGCTGCCCGAACGGTTGCCGTTTTTGTCTTGCCGGGATTTATTACCGTCCGTTTCGGGAAAAGGCGCTTGCGGATGTGATCTCCGAGATCGATCATCTTGTTTTCGGACTCGGTTACAGAGAAATTTCGTTGGCATCATTATCTTCCGGTGATTATTCGCAAATCGGAACTCTGATGAAAATCCTGGCAGAGCGGTATAAAGAAGAGCAGGTCTCTTTTTCGCTGCCTTCAATTAAAGTCAACTCTTTTACGCTTGATTTGCTGGAACCGCTTTCCGGAGTCAAAAAAAGCGGTCTGACTTTGGCCGTCGAAACCCCCGGAGAAGAAGGGCAGACTTCCGTCAATAAAAATGTTTCCCGGGAGAAATTATTTTCGATTATCGATGCCGCAAAGTCCCGCGGTTGGAAACTGATTAAACTTTATTTTATGATCGGTTTACCTTATTATATCGATGATCCGAAAAAAGAAAAAGAGATGATTATCGGACTCATCAGGGATGTTGCCTCTTATTCCGGTATGGCCATCAATGTCAACATCGGAACATTTATTCCGAAGCCGCATACCCCTTTTCAGTATTCCCCGCAATTGCCGTATGAAAAAGCTAAAGAAATTTTAAAAGAGATAAAATTCGAATTTGCGGCAGAGAGAAAAATAAAAATTAACTATCACGATCCTTTTATTTCCTATGTCGAAAGTATTCTTTCAAAAGGCGATGACTCATGCTGTGATATTTTGGAAAAAGCCTATCGATACGGCGCGCAAATGGATGCCTGGAGTGAATATTTCAACAGAGAAGCATGGGAAAGGGCTTTTTCCGAACACCATCCCGATATTCACAGAATTCTGTCTGTCAACAGAGACTCTTATCCGTGGCAGGAGATTTCTCTTTCTGTTTCCGATTCCTTTTACAAAGAGGAATTTCGGAAATCTAAAATCCCCGAATTGACATCTCCCTGTTCCGAAACGTGCGATCATCCGTGCGGCAGCTGCAACAGAGCGGCAAAAATTTCCAGAACGAACGTTTGTTCGATGAATTTTATCCCTCCCAAACCGGATTCTGCTCCTGTTTCCGATCGGGCCCGTTGGTTTATTCTCCGTTTTTCGCGTCACGGAATGTCGACTTATATTTCCCAAAAAAATATGATTCCTTTGATGGAAAGAATTTTCTTTCGTGCCGGGTGGAAACTTCAGTTTACGGAAGGGTTTAACCGGAAACCCAAAATGGAATTTGCCAATCCGCTTCCGATCGGTTATGCTTCCGATTCGGATTATATGCGCATCAGACTTTACAACACGGAGTCGCCGGATTTACTTCTGCGTCGCATTTCGGATGTTTCGGAACCTTCCGTCAGGTTTCTCCTTCTCGATCCTGTCGAAATACCGGAGCAGACACATCTTCCTTCTCTGATGAGTCTTTATTCATCTTCGGAGTTTCTGATTTCCGCATTGCCGGATTCGGGTTCTCTTTTTAAGAAACATTCGGATGCTGTCAGAAGTGAAGCTGCCGGAAATGATTTATTGTCGGTTCTTGACTCCGGGGCGGATTATCTCCGTTTCAATATAAAAAATCTTCCTTTAAAGAAAGTTCTTCCGTTTTTGGATTCTTCATCCGGTCTCGGGATCACTCGTACCGAAACCTTCTTTTTTCATCCTGTTCTGAAAAAGGAGCTTCCTTTCTCTTTTTATTCTTCCTACTTCAAATTCTGAAAAAAGCCGTCATTTTATGACGGCTTTTTAACGGAGGGAATCCTCTCAGTCTATATCTTCGTAAGCCTCGATTCCCTTTACTTTGTAACTGTAAGGAATTTCGTTGATTTCGAATACGAGCTTTTCTCCTGTTTTGGCGCCTATCAGGTTCTTTCCGAAAGGAGAGAGATAAGAAATAATATTTTCATTCGGATCGGATTCCCACGGTCCGAGAATAGTGTAGTGTTCTTCTTTTCCGCTGGCAGTGTTCAACAGTGTTACCTTTGTTCCGAATCCGACTTGAGACGTATTAATCTCTTCTTTCTCGAAAACATGTGCTTTCTCAAGATCTTCCTGTAACTTGGAAGCGGTTGCATTCAGGATAGTCTGTTTTTCTTTTGCCGCTTTGTATTCGGCATTTTCTTTCAGGTCTCCCAGTTCCAACGCTTCTCCGATTTCTTTCGAGTTATTCGGAATTTCCACATCAATAATGTATTTGAGTTCACGTGATTTGGCCTGATGCGAACGTCTGAGAACAAGCAGTGTGCGTGAAATAATATCCCGCGCCGAAAGTGTTTTGCTTTGTTCGTCGCCGAATTTAAATTCGGGATGCGAGTCGGCAATCATTTTCCGGACTTCATGTTTCAGACTCAGCGAAAGACCTTTGATTTCGCTGACGATGGAATAAATCTTCGACAGCTTGTCGGAAGAGGCATGGGCGACCATTTCTTTCAGTCTTTCTTCTTTGAAAAGAATTGTCTCGATCTGCTGGGCCAGTTTTCGGTTTTCGCTGACGTTATACCGGTTGTCCATTTCTTTGTAGAGTGTTGACAGAAGCTGGACGGCATTGATGATGAAAGTTTCCTCGGTCACCCGGCAGAAATCCCGGTAGTCGGATGCATTCTTAATCAGCCATATAAACGCCATTCGATCTTCTCTGAAATTGGAAGCAATTTCGGAAAACATTTCCGCAATCAGATCCGTTTGATTCTGATTCGTTAAATCATCGAGAATTGTCTTGTTGAGGCATTTCGGGAAAAGACGTGTGTAAATGACAGGCCAATCCGGAAATTCTTTAACAAAACGGATAAAACTTTTTCTGATTTCAGCGTCTTCGATTTTCTCGAAGATGGCAACCAGCTGGTTTTTGTCTTTCAGAATATCTTTAAAGTGACTGTGAAGTCCGGGGTTCAGATACGGATATTCTTTGACAATTTCACGAACAAGAACGTAGGCCGATATATTGATATCTGTCGGCTGGGACATTTCTTTCAGATAGGAAGTGAAATAGGTATAAATATCATTGAAATAGTCGGAGTCGGGTTCGCATTCTTTGAGGAATTCTCTCATGACCTTTACGCGGGAATAAAATTTTGTATTGGCTTTGAAATTATTGTAGAGTTTTTCTTCCACGGTAATCGGTGTTTCGCGTACGGTAAAAACATCCGTCTGGTCCGGAAGATTGCCGAAGTCGGGATCTTTGTCGAGAATATTTTTGGCCTCTTTGCTCCAGGTATTCCATTCGGCAGGGGTCAGAATCGAAGGTACCAGTTCGGCTTTGATCTGTTTGAGTGAGGCCGAATTGTCGAAACTGGTGATAATGGTTCTGACAGCCCAGCGGGGGTCCGATTTGACGCGGTCATGAAGACGTTTTTTATCGATAACGCTTTTGAGAACCCAAATATGGTTTTTCGGCAGGCAGATAAGAGCCGTAACAGCCATATCGAGAGACATCGGATGATTGCGTTTTGTGACAAAATCGATATTCAATGTTTCGTTGTCGATGTTGCGGATAACGCCGATTCCCCAGGTGCGGTGATAGACAAAAGCACCGGAGTCAAACGAGATATGTTTTTCGAAATCCAGAATTGCTTCGTGAATATTACGCCACTCTTTGTTTAATTCCGATTTCTCGATATAACTCTCGACTTTCGAATGATTGGCATATTTTCGCTTATAACATTCAACCAGCTGTTTTCTGACATCCGAGTCTTTCGGGTTGTAATCCACGATTTTTTTCAGTACGGTAATGCAGAGGTCCCATTTTTCCGACTCCCGTGCCGCATTGTAAAGGTCGAGAAGGAGTTGGGATGCTTTTTCGGTATCGAAAGAAACCGCTACCTTTTTTTCCGTGTTCAGGAAAAAATTCAGGTCGTCGAAATCGAGCGAAAGCAGACGGGTCCATAATTCTTTGACGTGATTGAATGCTTTTTTGTTGATATAGCGGTAGACAGCTTTTTTGTAATAATCGACGGCTTCTTCCGTTTTGCCTTCTTCTTTTTTCCTGTCGGCAATATTTTTGACAATATCGGCTTCGTCGTAATCGATTTTAATAAGACGTTCCCATACCTCGTATTTTTTTTCCTCGTTGTTCGATTGGGCGTAACATAACGAAAGGGTCCGCAGTGCCAGTTTCTGCTCGCCGAAAGAGAGCATTTTTTCGCAAATTCCCTCGACAATCTGAAATTTATGGTTGTCGGTAAAAATTTCAATCAGTTTTGTGATAACGGAATCATCAATCAATTGAAAATAGAGCGATAAAATGCCGGTGATATACATGGCAATAATGCTGTTCTGCGTATGAGCAATGTGTTCATCGCAAAGCGTTTTCAGCTGCATGGCATAATCGTTGGCAATCGCATCGTCAATAATGGCGTCGAGTTCTTTAAAGTAGGTCATTGTATAACTGTTCAGGGCAGCCCGTGTCCATTTTTCTTCGTCCAACTGTCTGGTGATCTGATTCAGTTTTGCCTCAATGTCATTCATTCTTTTTTCTCCCTGTTATTTTATCAGCTCGTCGTAAACGGCTCCGTCTAGAGCTTTTATTTTGTTTAAGAGAATCCCGATTTCGTAGTGATTGCCTTCCGAATGAGGTGCCGCATGCAAATGGAAAATCAGGCGGCAGTATGCGTAAATCAATCGGGGAAGGACAAGTCCTTCCGGTTCTTCATCCTCCAGAAGCCGAATCCTCTGTTTTAAATCCCTTAATTCGTTTGAGAGAAGCTCCCTTCGAATGTTGAATATTTTAAAAGCGGTTGCATAAACCGGAATCCATTCCGGCAACTCTTCTTTTTTTATATTGTACTCATTTGTCAGTAAATCTGCAAGTCTTTTTATATAAATCGTTTCAATAAAATTCAAATTAATTTTTTGCGGATTATAATAAAAGGCTTCCGAAAAAAAGACCTTGCCTTTCATTCCGTCGCCCTGAAGAGAGCAGCAGTCGGCCAGTTCGGCCAGTATTTCGGAGTTGTGCTTATCGGTCATATACGCTTTTTTCAAAATATCGAGAGATTTTGTAAAGTCTCCCAGAAATTTGTAACAGCGGCCGATGAGAAGAAAAAAACTGTCTTCGGGAGCACAGGCCGGATCTTCGTGTCTTGCCTGAAGAAGAAAAAAAAGAGCATCGGAGAAAATCTTCTGACGAATTAATCGGATACCCCGTTCGAACAAAGGAAATTGCGAGGAAAAATGACCGGAGAAGGATCCCCAAAAATCGATTAATTTTTGAGCCTGCTGATATTTGCCGCGAATCTCCGTAACTTCGTCGCAGGCGTTTTTCCAGAAACGGACACATTTAACGGCAGTCAGAAACGATTCCGAATGATAAGCATGCCGCATATGGGTTTCGCAAAACTCTTCCGCTTCCGCCCAGTTTCCGTTCTTCAGATAACCGTAAATACCGTCCCAGTCTGAATCGAGATTGAATTTCGTCTCAATTTCCATGTGAGATATTCTACATCATTTTTTCCGAATAGGCAATAATTCTTCTTTTTTATTTGCTGACATTTTCAATGATTAATGTTATATTCGGATTATGGGGCTTTTTACAACCGTATCGATTCTTTCTTCCGATTTTTCCGCAATCGGCGACACTTTACGGGAAGCGGCGGACGCCGGCGCTTCCATGATTCATTGGGATGTGATGGACGGTCATTTTGTTCCCAATCTGACATTCGGCCCGAAGCTGATTGACGATTTTCGGAAAAAATCATCTCTTCCGTTTGATACTCATTTAATGATTACCTCTCCGGGTGATTATCTGGACCGCTTTCTGAAAAGCAGCGATTATCTGACTTTTCATGTAGAGTCTGTTGATAAACCGGGATATCTGATATCCCGCATACGGGAGGCCGGTAAAGGAGCGGGATTATCGATTAAACCCCAAACGCCGCTGCCGCTTCTGACCCCCTATATTTCCGACCTTGCATCGGTACTGCTGATGGGGGTCGAACCCGGATTCGGCGGTCAGACAATCTCGGATGCCGTTTACGACCGCCTCGCTCTGTTGGTACGGATGCGCCGGGAGGCCGGTGCTGCTTTTAAAATTGTTGTCGACGGCGGTGTCCATGCCGAAAATGCCGCCATACTGCGCCGTGCCGGCGCCGACGGCGTGGTGCTCGGTTCGGCGTTTATAGCGGCCGAAAACAAGAAGAAATTTATAGAGGCGGTTTCTGCGGATAAATGAAAAACGTCATCAACGGAAAGCTGTTGGATAAAGCTGTATCTCTCTTTAAGAAACGGCGGTATGCCGATGTCGTCGATTTACTGACTCCGCATCTGCTTTCTTACGGAGACAGCTATCTCTATTTCAAACTGATGACAATTTCTTCTCTGATGATTCTTGACTGGAGCGGGGCAGCCGCTTATCTGAAAACGGCTGTCAGACTGGAACGGTATCGGGATCCCGATTTGCAGATTGTTCGTGCCGTTATTTTGATGAAAACAGGAGAAACAGCCGAGTCCTACCGGATTTTGTTTGAACTGGAACGGAACGGAAAGTGGGGACATCTGACAAAAGAATTGCTGGAAGCATCGCGGCATACGGAAAACAGACAGGCACTGACGGAAGTTCTCGAGACTCTGATAAAAATGCGGCTCGGGAAAATCCGCCCCGATGCCGTTTCCGAAATCCCGGGCCGGCGTGAGCAGACGTTTTATACAAGCCGTGCGATGCGCGTTCATCCTGCGGCGGTCGCCGTGGTTTTCGGTGTCTGTGCGTTTCTGTCATTGACCGGTATCGGAATCTATTTCGGGGTTTCCGCACGGCAAAACAGGGAACCGGTCCGCACCGAAGGAGATTCGATCCGACTGACAAGAGAAGATCAGCTGGCGGTATACGATATCCGGACCCGTTATTTTCTGACCGACAAAGAGATCGAGCGATCCTTTTCGCGCCTGAGAAGTTATTACCGGAACGGCGACGATAACATGGCGCAAAGAGAAATAAATCGCATTAAAGAATCGAATGCGGCAATCGATGTCAAAGATAAAGCCTCCGCATTCGAGCGTCTTCTTTCCGAAAAACGGGCCGAAAAAACAAAAACTTTTTTTACCTACGATGAGGTCAGCCGCGATCCTTTTCTTTATCATAAAACGCTTGTCGTTTGGAGAGGCTCACCGGCCAATTTACGGGTGACCGACTCATCGATTACATTCGATTTTTTGGTCGGCTATGAAAACAAGAAATTCCTTGAGGGAACGGTTCCGGTGTATGTCGATTATGCGGTGAAGCTTTACGAAGGGGAAGCGTACGAAATTGAGGGTGAAATTCTTGCTGTCGACGACAACAGTTTCCGTCTTCACGCATTTTCCGTCAGAAGGATACAAATTAATTGACAAAACGGCACTTTTCCGCCATTAATAAATTCGAATATAAACAAAAAAGGAGATAATATGGCTGCAACAAAGAAAACATTTATGAGCTCGGCTGATTTCGAATCGTCCGATGATAAACTGAAAGCGCTTGAAGCCGCCAAACTTCAGATTGAGAAACAGTTCGGAAAAGGATCTCTGATGAAACTGGGGGAAAAACAGAGCATGAATGTCGAAGTGATTCCTTCCGGGTCGATCTTGATTGATGCAGCATTGGGTGTCGGCGGTTATCCGAAAGGAAGAATTATCGAGATATTCGGACCCGAATCATCGGGAAAGACAACACTTGCTCTTCATGCAATAGCCGAGGCTCAGAAAAAAGGAGGGATTGCCGCTTTCGTCGATGCCGAGCATGCCCTCGATCCGGTCTATGCACGGAATTTGGGTGTCAATACGGACGAACTCTGGGTTTCCCAACCGGATACGGGAGAACAGGCTCTCGAAATTACCGAGTCGCTAGTCCGGTCGGGCGCTGTCGATATTATTGTCGTAGACTCTGTTGCCGCATTGACACCTCAGGCCGAGATAGAAGGGGATATGGGAGATTCTCATATGGGACTTCAGGCCCGCCTGATGAGTCAGGCCCTCAGAAAACTGACGGGCATTATCGGAAAATCGGGAACAACACTGATTTTTATTAATCAAATCAGGATGAAAATCGGGGTGATGTTCGGTAACCCGGAAACGACAACAGGCGGTAATGCTTTAAAATTTTATGCATCGGTACGTCTCGATGTCCGAAAAATCGAAACCATAGCAAAAGGAGACGATGACCCGGTCGGGAACAGAGTTCGTGTTAAAGTTGTCAAAAACAAGGTGGCCCCGCCGTTCAGACGTGCGGAACTGGAAATGGAATTCGGTAAAGGAATTTCCGCCGAAGGCAGTCTTTTGGATGTCGGAGTCAAATACGATATCATCGAAAAAAGCGGCAGCTGGTATTCCTATAACGGCGACCGTTTGGGACAGGGACGTGATAATATCAAAGAGTTTTTAAAATCGAATCCCGCAGTTGCCGCCGAAATCGAAGAAAAAGTCAGGAAAATTCTTTTTTCTCCGGAATCGGCCGCATCTTCGGATGAAAATCCCGTTCCCGAACAGTCATCCGTAAAACTTTCCGGCACAACCGTAAAAAAAGGCGGACTTGAAGAATAATGGACGGCGTACCGGCCTCATCAGCCGATTTTAAACTCGAAAAATTCGAAGGCCCTCTCGATTTGCTTGTGACACTGATTCGTAATAACGATATCAATATTTACGATATTCCGATAGCCGAAATTACGGATCAGTTTATCGGGTATATCGAGCGGGGTGACAGAATCAATTTAAACAATCTGACCGAATTTTATTATATGGCCTCGACTCTGATTTATATTAAATCGAAGATGCTTTTGCCGGTTGATGTCGATTTGGATGAAGAATTCGAAGATCCGCGCCAGGAATTGGTCGAAAAACTGATAGAATATCAGAAATTCAGAAAAATTACCGATATGATGCAGGAGCAGATCGGGGAAAACGAATGGTTTATCGATCGACGCCGCAGGCAAAAGACACTGCCGTTTCCCGAAACCGGTCAGGATTGGGAAGATATGGATGTACTGGATTTATGCCGTATCTTTTCCGGTCTGATGAAAAAAGTTCCTTTTAATGTAAATATTTACGAAGATGTTTCCGTTGAAGAAAAGCAGACATTGATTGATGAGTTTCTGCAGACAAAGAAAGAATTTCTGTTTACCGATTTGATAAAAAATTTCGATTCGGCAATGGAAGTGATCTGTGCTTTTCTTTCGATTCTGATTTATGTCCGTGACAGGAAAATATCGCTGATGCAAAACCGGATGTTCGGTGACATTAAAATTACGGCATACAGAAAAGAAATTACGTAAACGGGAGAAGGAGAAACGAATGTCCGAGGTGAAGAATAGTCAACGGGAAAATCCCGAAATTCACAGTCAGGCTGCGCTGATTGAAACAGTTTTATTTTTGGAAACCGATCCCGTACCTGTCGAAAAACTGATAAAAATAACAGGGCTGACGGAGCAGGCCGTTTCGGAGGCTTTAAGCTATCTGTCGGATGCCTGTAAAAATGCCGATCGCGGATTGGAACTTTCGCAGCTGGGCGGCGGTTATTTTCTGATGCCAAAAGAAGAACATTGGGAAATTTTGAAAGAGCGTTACGGTAAAAAGAATGACGACCGTTTATCCAGGGCTGCGCTCGAAACTCTTTCCATTATCGCATATTCCCAACCGATAACCAAATCGGAAATCGAAAAAATCAGAGGTGTTTCCGCCGATACCATGATACGCAATCTTTTGGATAAAGAACTTATTGTCGAAAAAGGCCGCAAAGATTCACCCGGCCGTCCGATGATGTACGGAACAACATTAAAATTTCTTACTGTTTTTAAATTAAAAAGTATTGCCGATTTGCCGAAACTCGGAGAAGCCGAAAAAACCAAGTTCGAGCTCAACTGATGGAAGAATTCCCCGTACGAATTCAAAAATATATTGCGGCCTGCGGATTGATGTCGAGAAGGAAGGCGGAAGAGGCTGTTGCCGCCGGCAGGGTCTCCGTAAACGGAACGGCTGTAAACGAACCCGGGTTTAAGGTCTCGAAGACCGATCGGGTGACTGTCGACGGCATTCTTTGTATCCCGCAAAACCGGAAAATTTATATTTTACTTAACAAACCGGAAAAGGTGATATGTTCGCGAATCGACACATGCGGACGTACAACCGTCTTTGATCTGCTTCCGGAAAAATTTCGAACCGGATTTCATACTGCCGGCAGACTCGATTTTATGTCGTGCGGTCTGATTATCATTTCCAACGACGGTCGGCTGACGGCCGGTCTGACACACCCGTCCCGCGGAATCGAAAAAGAGTATCTGGTCCGAACGGATAAAAAAATTGATGAGAATTTGCTAAAAAATTTTCAAAACGGCTTTTCTATAAATGAAATTTCGTATAGAATAAAAACGTATAAGATTCTGAGTCGCAACGAGTATCTCTTCGTTCTGACGGAAGGAAAAAATCGGGAGATTCGGAATCTTCTGAATCAAAATCATATTGGAGTTAAACTGTTGCGACGGATACGCATCGGCGGCGTAAAAATCGCAGATCTGAAATCGGGAGAATTCAGATATTTAACCTCGCAAGAGGTTGACAGTTTACTGGAAACGGGTGTAAATGGTTGTAGCAATTGACGGTCCCGCCGGTGTCGGGAAAAGCACTGTCGCACATCGAATCGCATCGGAATTCGGCTTTCATTTTTTAAACAGCGGAAACTTTTACCGTTGTATTGCCTATTTTGCTTTGAAAAAGCGGATTCCGGTTGATAATTCTTCTGCTTTAATTCGCATAGCCGAAGAATTGAATTTGTCTCTCAAACACGATTGTCTTTATTACGAAGACGAAAATATCGAACCTTATCTTCATACACATGAAATAGATGAAATCGTAGCTCCCGTGTCTGCCGTACCGGAAGTGAGAGCAGCCGTTAACCGGTTAATCAGAAAACTCTACTCGAATGTCGATCTTGTCTGTGAAGGCAGGGATATGACAACCGTTGTTTTTCCCGATGCGGAAGTCAAAATATATCTTGATGCTTCGCCCGAAATTCGAGCCTCACGCCGTCTTCATCAGGGATGCAGTTCGGCCGATTATCAGACCATTTTGACATCCATACAAAACAGAGACCGGATTGATACAGGGAAATCGGTCGGAAAACTTTGTGTTGCCGAAGATGCTTTGTATATCGATACTTCCGATCTTGATTTGGATTCAGTTACCGAAAAAATTTTATGCCATATAAAGGAAAATAGGAGAAAGAAATGAATTTTGATGAAATGATGGACATCAGCCAGGATGAAATGGAAAAGTCTCTCGAGAGCTTCGGAAACGTTATCGAAGGGGATGTTGTAGACGGAAAAGTTGTATCGGTTACCGCTTCGAATGTATTCCTGGACGTGAAATGCAAATCGGAAGGGATTTTATCGATTTCCGAATTCGGAGACAATATTCCGTCGGTCGGAGATACCGTTCAGGTATTTCTTGAAAGAAAAGAAGACAGAGAGGGGCGTCCGGTCATTTCGAAATCAAAAGCCGATGAACAGAGAATTAAACGTTCTCTGAAAACCGCAACGGCTGCTCACGAGCCCGTTACCGGTAAGTTCGTAAAAGAGGTCACCGGAGGATTGAGTGTCGATTTGGGGGCCGATATTCTTGCTTTCTGTCCGACATCCCAGATTGATATTAACAGAGTCGAAAATCCGTCGGAATGGATCGGTAAAACAGGAGAATTCCTGATTCAGCGACAGACCGACCGCAAATCGATTACCGTTTCGCGTCGTCGCTATCTTGAAGAAAAAATCAATAAAGCCCGCGATGAATTCTTTAATACGGTCAAAGAAGGTGATGTGGTCGAAGGCGTTGCCAAAAATTTTACTTCTTACGGTGCTTTCGTCGATCTGGGCGGATTTGACGGACTGCTCCATTTGTCCGATATGAGCTGGGGGCATGCCAGCAGTCCGCGAACTTATATGAATAAAGGCGACAAAGTAAAGCTTGTTGTCAAAAAGATCGATCCCGAAACAAAAAAAGTCAATTTGTCTCTGAAAGATTTGACACCGGATCCCTGGTCGAATGTGACCGAACTGTTCCACCCCGAAGATGTGGTCACCGGTAAAATAACCAAAATGACGGAATTCGGAGTATTTGTCGAATTGAAAGAAGGGGTAGAAGGATTGGCTCATATTTCCGAGCTTTCCTGGACAAAAAGAATCAAGCATCCCAAAGAACTGTTCAATATCGGTGACGAAATTCAGGTGAAAATTTTTAACATCGATACGGAAAACAGGAAAATTTCCCTCGGTGTCAAACAACTCTTGCCGAATATTTGGGATACCATCGAAGAAGCGTATCCGATCGGAAGCCGATGCAGGGGAATTGTGAAAAAGATTATCCCCAACGGTGTTTTTATCGAACTTGAGGAAGGAGTCGAGGGATTTTTACATCCCGATAATGTTTCATGGACACGGAAAAAAATCAATCTTCACGACGAGTTTAAAGTCAACGATGAAATTGATGTTTTTATTATCGACATCGATAAAGAAAACCGACGGATTGCATTGGGCATTAAACAGCTGACGGATGATCCCTGGCAGATTTTGGATGCCAAATACGGAAATCGTGCTATTGCCGATTGTGTCATAACGGGCGTTACGGATTTCGGAATTTTTGTCAAGATCGGCGATTCCGAGTTGGAAGGGTTGATTCCGGTCAGCCAGATTCCCGATTTTTCGAAAGAAAATCCCAAAGAAACACTCGACAAATACAAAGAAGGGGATTCGATTAAAGCTGTCGTTATGGAAATTAATCCCAAGACAAAAAGAATTTCCCTTTCGATTACCCAGCTCGTATACAGTGAACAGAGAGCCGAATATTCTAAATATATGACGGACGGATCCGAAGAGACAGACGAAAAGGCTTCTTTGGGAGATTTCTTTAATCTCGGGAATAAGGAGTAACCGATGGAGAATCATGAAAAACTGTCGACAGTCGATTTTATTTCCTCTTTTCTGGTTCGTTTTAAAATCCCTTTGATTGTTGTTTTCATTGCGATTGCGGTTATTTTGATCGGGCTGGCTGTCGGCGCTGTTGTCGTTCGGCAGTCGGCTGACGCCAACGCCGCTGTAGCCGAAGAAATTTCGGACGCTTATGACAGATTCGAGTCGGCCGGAGAGGCGGACAAAGAGGATGCCAAAGCGGCTTTAACGGAAGCATTGGAAAAAGGGAAGGCGGAGAAAAAAGGTTCGTATGCATTTGTACGGGCCCTTCTTTGCGAGTCTCAAATGTCGGAAGCGGAAGGAAACGACGAGAAAGCTTTGGAGGTTTTATCCGCACTGAAAGAATTGAAATCCGATTCATATCTGATCCCGATCGGACTGCATCGGGCGGCTGTTCTTGCGGAAAAATCGGAAAAACGGGATGAAGCTTTGGCCTATTATTACGCAATCGAAAAAAATTACGGTAAATCATATTTTAACATCGACCGAGTCTATTACAATATAGCCCGTCTCGAAGAATTATCCGGAAATACGGAACAGGCGAAAAAGATTTACCGAAAATTAATCGAATCCGCACCTTCCAAAGAAAATTCCGCCAATCCGTCCCTGGTATCGATTGCCAAAGACAGACTGATCTATCTGGAGACAGCGGTTGCGGAAGATGCGAATAAAGAGTAAAATAGTCCTTTTTACTGTTTTTCTCTTTTCTTCATGCGGTATCCCCAATGATACGGTGGTTTTGGATCCGCCGAACATCGGGGACCGCATCGATTTATCCCGTCTGATGGCGACTTTTCAAAATCAGAACAGTGAAGGGCAGTTTTATCCGTCAGAATTAAAAGGCTTTAATTTTTATTATCGTTTTTTTAATCCCAATTCTTCCGCAGATAAAGCTTATATCCCGGCCAGTTCTTCGTTGGACGGAGACTTAATCGATACACTGACAAGTTTGGGAGAAAGCAATCTGACATTGTCGACGATTACTTCTCTTGCCAGCAAGGATAACAAACAGGGGTATAACGGGTTTTTTAAACTCTTTACAAAAGCGGAATCTAACGACGGCAGTACTTCTCTTTTGATCGACAGTTTAAATCTGAATAAAAAGATTACCATAAATTTTAATTTTAACATTACGGACGGACTGAAAACACCTTATGTCGAATACGATGCTTATGTATCGGCAACGGCGACGGAAAGAAAAAAGCTCTATCTGTATCGAAAGATTAATTTTATTAATGACGTTTCGACCTTACGATTACGAACATTTGATGAATCGGCTAACGGATATATAACAACGCACCGGTACAGTTTTTTGCCGAGCGATGTCGATCTAAAAGGGAATAATTCGACATCCGATAAATCGAATACCCGCTATTATGTCGGTATCTGGTGTATTGCTCAGGGACTTACCCAATCACTTGAAAACAGAATCAGTAAACCTCTGTTTTTGGGAATGAGAGAAATCAACATTAATTATTCTTCGATAGATGAGAATAATATAAAATTCGAAGAGGAATATTTGAATTATTTTCAATAAAATTACAGGTGATATATATGAATTTTATCGATTTTTTGTTTATTCTTTCGATTTATCTGATAATAACGGTTGTTCTTTCTCTGATTTTTTTCTACGGACTGAAAGTGAAAGTTCTGGGAAATTACTGGGCTCTGTTTTTTGTCGCTTTTGTCGGGTCGGTTCTCGGCGGAGTCATTTATATGTTGGGAGAAAATTTCTTTCTCTCGTTAACAAAAATAAATCATTTTGTTAATATATACCCGCCGTTAATAGCCTCATACATAGCGGTTAAAATTTTTATCAAAGCTTTTAAAAAGCGGTAAGTCCCTGTAGTCTGGTCAGACGGCAGGCATTATCGTATCTCTGCTTTTTTTGCTTCTTCCCAGGCCCGGTTCATTTCTTCAAGAGAAGGGGATTGATGTATTCCTGAAGAGGAGAGTCGGCACTCTTTTTCCACATAGCGGAAACGTCTTGCAAATTTTTCGTTGGCTTTATTTAAAGCGGTAACGGGATTCACTTTTAGATGGCGGCACCAGTTGACAATGGCAAAAAGCAAATCTCCGCATTCTTCTTCCAAATCCGAAAAATTTCCGGAGAGAGCGGCGGCTTCGGTTTCCCGAATTTCTTCGTCGATTTTGTTTTTGGGACCCGACGGATCCGGCCAGTCAAATCCGATTTTTGCCGCTTTTTGCTGCATTTTCCACGCCTTCAATAAAGGCGGATATGATTCAGGCACTGTATCCAGTAAAGAAGCGGCCGGTTCGGTCTTTTCTTTTTCTTTTTCCGAATTCCAACTGGCCAAAGCACTTTCGGCATTATCTGCTTTGACATCACCGAAAACGTGCGGATGTCTGCGAATCAGTTTTTCGTTAACTTCCTTTAAAACATCGGTGACGGTAAAGCTGCCGTTTTCCCGGTAAATTTCGGATATCATTACGATATTCAAAAAAATATCTCCCAGTTCTTCGCGAATATTGGGAATATCGTTTGCATCGATAGCGTTTACTGTTTCGAAACATTCTTCAATCAGACACGGACGGAGGGACTCCGGTGTCTGCTTTCGATCCCAGGGGCAGCCTTCGGGAGATCTTAATTTTCTGATTGTCCGGCACAGGGCATCGAATTCCTGAGACATAAAAATTCTCCTTTTTCTTTTACTTCCGAAAATGTATATTCTGTTAAAAATATATATTTCTTTTATTTCTTGTTATTCCGGGTTGTAATACTGTTCGGTCCTTTCGGACTTCCGTTCAAAATCAGAATGTTCATGGTTTCTGTTTCCCGATTCGATAGATTTTCATCTTAAAGCAAATCTTATAAACCAGGCAAATGTTATTCCCATTCGATTGTGGCCGGCGGTTTTGAGGTGATATCGTAAACGACCCGTCCGACTTCCTTGACGCTGTTTGTAATCAGAGCACTGATTTCCAACAAATCTTTCATCTCGAACGGATAGACATCCGCCGTCATGCCGTCTTTGCTGATAATCGCCCGTAAGGCAACAACCGAACCGTATTTGCGGGCATCTCCGGCCACTCCGACACTGCGGTCGTTTAAAAGAACACAAAAGGCCTGCCAGATGCGATCGTAAAGTCCCCTCTTCCGTAATTCGGAAATGAAAACGGCATCGGCTTCGCGGAGAATATCACACCGTTCTTTTGTCACTTCGCCCATAATCCGGACACCGAGTCCGGGACCGGGGAACGGATGTCGGAATAAAATCGTATCGGCAATTCCCACAAGTTTTCCCAGAGCCCTCACTTCGTCTTTGTAGAGTTTATCGAGAGGTTCGATAATCAGTCCGGCTGCCCTCTTCGCTTCAATCAGCGGAGTACGGACGTTATGGTGGCTTTTGATGACCTGAGCTTTCTTGCCGACTCCTTTCCCCGATTCGATTAAGTCGGTATAGAGCGTGCCCTGTGCCAGGAAATAATCACCGATATCGAGTTTTCCGATCTCTTCTTCCTGAACCCGGACAAACATATCGCCGATTATTTTCCGTTTTTTCTCCGGCTCGGTGACCCCCTGCAGGGCTCCGAGAAAGCGCTCTTCCGCCCGAATCAGGTAGAGATTCACGGCTCCGAGCGTTTTGAGAATGCGTGCCACCTCATCCGATTCGTTCTTTCTCATCATACCGGTATCGATGTACATCAGATGGACCTGTTCTGCCGGCAGCGATTTCAGCAGCAGTCCGCCGACGACAGTCGAATCGACACCACCCGAAATCAGCAGCAGAACCGGACGTTTGCCGACGCGGGCCGCAATGTCCGCTTTGACCTGTTCCAGATAGGAGGACATCGACCATCCGCGGACGGCACCGCAAATTTTGAGCACGAAATTTTCCAAAACGGCAATTCCGTATTCGCAGTGAGTCACCTCGGGGTGGAACTGAATGCCCCAAATCCGTTTTTCGGGATGAAAAGCGGCTGCGATATGGTGTTCGCTGTCGGCAATGACCCGAAAGCCTTCTCCCGGAATTTTAATACTGTCGCCGTGACTCATCCATGATGTAAAATTCTCGGGAATGGCGGCAAACAGCGGATTCTCCTCGCGGTAAGTAATCCGGCTGCGTCCGTACTCTTTTTTTTCGAGGGCTTCGACCCGGCCGCCGAAATGACGGGTTAAATTCTGAAAACCGTAACAGATTCCGAGAATCGGTACGCCTGCCTCCAGCCATGCGGGATCGAACATCGGGGCATCCTCTTCGTAAACCGAATACGGCGATCCGGAAAAGATAATTCCTTTAACCTCATCTGTCCAATCGGCTTCCCGAAACGGAATATCTCCGGGAAGAACATCACTGTATACGCCGAAGTCGCGTATGCGACGGGCAATTAATTGCGTCGTCTGACTGCCGTAATCCAATACAATTATTTTGTCCATGGTTCCTCAACATTAAAGGTCTGATCGCGGTCGGGACCGACGGAAATAATGGAAACAGGTGTTCCCGCAAATTGTTCGATGAAATCGAGATAATCGAGACACTCCTTCGGCAGGTCGCTTTTGGAACGGACACCGCCCAACGGTTTCTTCCACCCTTTAAAACTTTTCAGAACGGGTTCGGCCTGTTCCAAATCGGAAATCCGCGAAGGAAATTCGACAGTCTCTTTTCCGTTAATCCTATATCCGACGCAAGCCTGAATGGTGTCCATATCGTCGTATACATCAATATGAGTCAACACCAATCCGGTAATACTGTTGGTGATACAGGCGTAACGCAGGGCAACCAGGTCGAGGTAACCGCACCGTCTGGCGCGGCCCGTGGTGACTCCGTATTCATGTCCCAGTTCGCGGACAAGGTGCTCGAGATTGCCGTCACGGTCCTTCTTAAATTCCGTCGGAAAAGGTCCGTTGCCGACCCGGGTCTGGTAGGCTTTGAAAATACCCAAAATTTTATCCAGTTTTTTCGGTCCGACACCGCTGCCGATTGCCGCACCGGCAGAGCAGGAAAAACCCGACGAGACAAACGGATATGTACCCGAATCCAGATCGAGCAGAGCCCCCTGCGCTCCCTCGAAAAGATTCATTCCGTTTTTGCGTTCTTCCATCCAGTAGGCCGCATTCACAACCATCGGCGCCATTTTTTCTTTATAGGGATCCAGAAAAGCTTTTTCTTCCGGTGTCAGGCGCGAATAGAATTTTTCATCGTAAAGATCGCAAACCCGCAGACCGTCACGGTTGGCTTTCTGTCCGTAAGCGATTCCGATTCCGCGCCCCGTTGTTCCGATCGGAAATCGTCGTTTCAGATCCTGTGCTTTATCGATTTCTTTATAAGCGGGCAAAACAAGATGTGCACGATCCGAGATAAACAGACGCCCTTCCCACTCGACTCCCTGAGCGTGAATTTCATCGAGTTCTTTAAACAGTGCTTCCGGATCGATGACCATTGCCGAACCCAAAAGGCACTGCTTACCGGGATAAACCATTCCGGAAGGAACCAGATGCAGTTTATAAGTTTGTCCGTTGGCGACAATGGTGTGTCCGGCATTGGCTCCGCCCGAAAAACGAACTACGTTTTCGGCTTTATCTGCCAGATAATCGACAATTTTTCCTTTTCCCTCATCGCCCCACTGGGCTCCGATAATGACCAGATTCATTCAAAACTCCTTTTCTTTTGCGTATGTCGGTCCTGATATGTGATGATACCGAAATTCGGTTATCTCCGGGAATAATTCGGAGCTTCCTGTGTAATCAGGACATCATGAGCGTGACTTTCCTGAAGACCGGCTCCCGAAATTCGAACAAACTGCCGGTACTGTCTCAAAGCATCGATGTTGCGGCATCCGCAGTACCCCATTCCTTTTCTCAATCCCGTAGTCAGCTGAAGGAGAAAATCTTTCAACTCGCCTTTGTACGGTACGTTTCCTTCGATTCCCTCGGGAACAGGCTGGTCGCCCTCTTTCATCTGATAGCGGTCTCCCGATCCTTCGTTGATGGCTCCGATCGATCCCATTCCGCGGTACTGCTTAAACATACGGCCTTCGTAAATGACCTCTTTCCCCGGAGATTCTTTCAAGCCGGCCAAAAGATTGCCCAACATAACGCAGGAAGCACCCGCACCGATGGCTTTGACAATGTCACCCGAAAATTTGATGCCGCCGTCGGCTATAACGGGAACATTATATTTTTTGGCTTCTTCGGCACAGATAAGTACCGCCGAAAACTGCGGCATACCGATACCGGCAATGATACGGGTGGTACAAATCGAACCCGGCCCGACTCCGACCTTAACGGCATCGGCACCGGCCTCGCATAACCGGCGGGTACCTTCGGCCGTAACAACGTTTCCGCCGATGACGGGAATCTTGTACGCCTTTTTGATATCGGAAACCGCCTGAATGACATTGCGGCTGTCACCGTGAGCGGCATCAATCGATACAAAGTCAACGCCCGCTTCGATTAAAAGCGGCATCCGTTTTTTCCAGTCCATAGGAGAAATAGCGGCACCGACAATCAAACGGCCTTTTTTATCTGTTGCCGCATTCGGGTAACGCTGATGTTTTTCCATATCTTTAACGGTAATCAGACCGGTTAACCGCCTCTGGTGATCGATAACAGGTAATTTTTCGATTTTATATTGATGGAATTTTTCGACAGCCGACTGGGGACTGGGATCGCCTTCTTCCGTAATGACCTCCTTGGTCATGCGGTCGGTAACTTTAACGGAATCATCGTGACAGAACATGATATCACGGTGGGTAATGATTCCGACAAGAGTTCCGTCTTCACGGAGAACAGGTAACCCGGAAACACCTTCTTTGTGTATGATATGGCGTACATCTCCGACCGTCATCGTATCAAGGACGGTAATCGGATTATCGATTACCCAGTTTAAATAACGTTTTACGGCAAAAATTTGTTTCGCCTGAACCTCCGGGGTCAGGTTTCGGTGAATTACACCCGCGCCTCCGTTTAAAGCCAGCGCAATGGCCATTTTTTCTTCCGTTACCGTATCCATGGCCGCGGAAAGAATCGGTGCGTTCAATTTGACATTATCAAACAGCTGCACGGAAATATCCGTTTCCGAAGGCAGAAAATCGGCATACCCCGGCTGGAGAAGGACGTCATCGTAACTCAGTGCTTCAAAAATTTCCATAAAAAACTCCTATGATATTGTTTTATTGTATAACAAAATAAAAAAAAAAGAAAGAACAATTCGCAAACTTCTTGATTATCTTTTTCGATTCTTTTATCATAACCGCAGAGGTTTGTTTGTGAGAAAAAAATCTGCGGTAGTACCGGTTGCGCTTTTTCTGATTTTGACAATAACAGGATGTCGTCGGGTCTCCGGACACGGTCTTTTTACGGCTCTTAACGAACCGCAACCCGCATCGGCCGGTGTGCCGGCAACCGACTGGATTACGGAGGATGCCGAATCGCAAACGGAACCGTTTGTCAGGATTCCGGATGATTATTCGCTGTTTCACGTTATTTCCGAGAATATCAATACAAACGAATATCAGGAACAGATTCTGATAACGAAAGAAAAAAATACACTCGATTCCTCTATTATACTTTTTATCGTTCATTTCGACCCTTTAATGAATGCTTACGTTATTTCAAACAGACTGAAGACGAAAGCAACTTCGGTTGACAATTTTAATATACAGCTGGCCGATATGACAGGAAATTTTAATCTGGAACTGATATGTCAGGGCATGAATTCTGCCGGAGAATCGACGCTGGATATTTATGCCGAAACCGTTACGGAATCGTCTGTCGAATTACCCGTCTACCGGTCGGTTTTATCCGTTGCCGTCTCCGGACTGATTGAAATCGGTTTTCGGGATCGGATTCAGCCGGAGTATATCAATAAAACCGCCCACGGAGTTCCGTTCCCTGTTGTCACAAAACGGGAGGCTCCCGAAATCAATTACACAATCGAAGAAGTTTACAATTGGGACGAAACCGAAACCGTTTATAAAAAAATATCCGAAAAAAAAGTTTCCGACGATATCAAAGATCCGGCCGCATTAAGAAAAGTAATCGGCGAGACAACAGAATCGTTTGCTTCAATGATCGACGGAGCCTGGAAATTTGCCGATTCGAATACCGTTTTGTTTTTAAATAATAAGATGTCCAAAATAGAACTTTACGATTATGACTCTGTCGAGAGTTATACCTGGACACAAACTCATAAATCTCTGTACAACCGCTTTACGATTCGCGGGTACAATGATTATATCAAATTTATCATACTTTCTTTAAGAATAACCGTGCTGACGCCCAATGAAATTCTTGTTGATGTATATGATGTCAATTCCAATTCGGTAACGTTTAAAAAGAATATCCCTCTCTCGGGAAAATATACGCGGCTGTCCAATAAAATCATCTTCGGTCAGAATTCCAACAGGCAGGCATCGGTCGATTGGGAACTGACGGGAACTTATCTTTCCGAAATGAACCGCCGTATTGTTTTTTCCGGTAATCGTTTTACTCTTTTTGACGGAAACGGATCTTCGTCGGGCTTCTTTTCTCTTTATTCTTTAAACGGCAATGATGTCATTCTCTGTCTGAAAACAATCAGTCCCACTTATGCTGTTTTAAAAACGGAAAATATGCTGATACGTTTTTCGGAAATCAAAAAAGACGGAAAAATCAACCGCTCCATAGAACTGGTTCCGGTGCAATTGAATATCAACGGATGGAATGCGACAGGAGGCGAATCGTCCCGTTACGAACAAATTGTGGATACGGCTGTCGGTCAGTAAATATCGTTAACGATAAAAGCATCGATATCCATCTGCTTTAAAACGGAAAGTGTATTTTTATAATCATTTTCAATCGGCAGAACGTAAATTCTGTAGAATTCTTTTCCGTCTCTTTCCGTTTTTTTGATCTTTCCGGAGAATCCCTGCATTTCGAGATCTTTCAGAACCGCATCCGCATTTTCCCTCTTTAAGTAAGAACCGGCCACAATCAGTTTTTGTGTTTGAGCCGGAACCGGAACCGGATCTGTTTTTTCGGTATCCGGGAGGCTGTTTCCGGATCCGATCTGCTCCGAAAGAATCATGGCCGGAGATAAAAGTCTGAAATCAAAATCGGCTGTATCTATCGGATATCCGGCCGTTTTTAAAAATGCCGTAATATTCCGAAATTCCTTCGAATGAATTTCGGAAAAAAAGTTTATCCAGGGAAGAAAATAATTCAGGTCAAAACGGTTGTCCCGAACCCCGATATCGAGAATTTTGCGAACCCCGGCGGCACAGGCGTTCCCGTCGCCTTTTAAAAAAGCCAGATAAGCGGAATAAAAATAGGCGGAAATCAGGAGATTCTCATCGTTGCAGCGAATCAGACAAATATCGATTTGATTTTGTGCCCGATCCCATTGGTTTAATTCAATCAGTAAAGCCGCGGAATAAAGCAGCATTTTAAAATCGGGATGGTCCGGTTGGGCCGCAAATGCCTGTTCATAAAAAAACTGTGCTCTGTCATAATTTCCCGTCAAATTCAGTAAATGGGCGGCCCGCACATAAGCTTCGTATTTTTTTACCGGTTCGGACGTCGATTCCGCGTATTCGGTAATAACGGAAAGCGCCTTTTCGGGATTTTCTTCTTTATTGAAGCGATCAAGAACAGAGTCTCCTCCTGTTTCACAGATTCCGGACAGAGAAAGAATGAGAAAAAAAGAAGATAAAATTCGGTTACGAATCATAACGGGGTAAACCGTTGACTTTCGGAGCGGCGGCCGATTTCTCAAGCAATGCTTTTTCCTGTTTTAATTTTCTTTTTTCCGCTCGGTTTTTTTTATGTTCCCGAAAAAAACGGCCGGTCATCCCCAACAGAAAAAGCAGTGTGGAAAAAAGGAAACCGGCGATAAACGCAGACAAAACAAGCAGAAGGACAGGCACCGATTCGTAAGTATGAAAGACAATCGAGACAGGCGATTGAAAATCCAAATTAAATCCGATAAAAAAAGCACCGTAAACGGATAAAAGCAAAATCAGTAAAACGAACACAACGGTTTTCCACGGTATCATAAACAGACTCCTTTGTAGGTGGTTCCCGAAAGCGAAACCAGTTTTACATCAATAAACTGCCCTATTATATCATCTCCGCCGGAAAAAACAACCATATTGTTTTGCTCCGTCCGACCCAAAATTTCGTCGGGATTTTTTTTGGAGCGGCCTTCCGCCAAAACGGTCACAGTGCGGTTTAAAAACCGTTCTTTTTCTTTCAGCGAGATTTGCCGTTGAAAATCAATCACTCTCTGTAAACGTTCTTTTTTGATTTCTTCGGAGAGCTGCCCCTCCATTTCGGCCGCTTTTGTTCCGATTCGGGGATTGTAAAAATAAGTGAAAGCATCATCGAAACGAACTTCGTCGATTAATGTCATCGTCTCCTGCAAATCATTCTCCGTTTCACCCGGAAAGCCGATCAGTAAATCGGTCGTCAATGTGATTTCCGGCATTGCCCGACGGATGCGACGAACCAGATTCAGATAATCGCTGCGTGTATAGCGCCGGTTCATGGCTTTCAGAATCGAATCGGAACCGTGTTGAACCGGCAGATGAAGGGATTTGCAAATTTGAGGGAATTCGGCCATACAGGCAATCACATCATCGGATAAATCTTTCGGATGGGAGCTCACGAAACGGAGCCATCGAACGTCTGTTCGGGTGCAGATTTCGCGCAAAAGCTCGCCGAACGAACGATTGTTCCATGAGTAAGAGTTGACATTTTGTCCCAGAAGTGTAATTTCCCGGACGCCTTTTCGAACCAGAGTGTTGATTTCGTCGATGATTTCTTCCGGATTACGTGAAATTTCCCGTCCCCGAACATACGGAACAATGCAGTATGTGCAGAAATTATTGCATCCGTGCATAATCGGTACAAAGGCTTTAAACTCGCCCGGAACGGAATGGTCCGAGGAAAAGGCAAAACGGTAACCGGCCGCCGGGTCCGTTTCGTGCGGATTTTCGTTCAGCTGTGTCAGCATTTCCGCCAATCGCCCTTTTCCGGTGTTTCCGATGACAAAGTTGACAAAGGGAAATCTCTCCCGAATTTTCTCCCCGTAATGATCGGCCAGACAGCCGGTTAAAACAAGAGAGACGGGACGGGACTGTTCCGCATATTTTTTCAGGAAACCGAGCCGACCCCACACCCGCTCTTCGGCGCTTTGCCGGACGGAACAGCTGTTTAGAATGATTGCGGACGCCTCTTCCGGAGCGTCGGTTGCCTGCCAACCGTATTTTCCGAAATCGTTCTCCAGAGAGGCGCTTTCCGCAAAATTCATCTGACACCCGTAGGTTTCCAAATAATATTTTTTCATCGGTAAGGATTAATGTTTAAAGCTCCGTTCTCCGGTGAACATCATGGCGGCGCCGTATTCGTTACACGCTTCGATGACCTCGAAGTCGCGAATCGAACCGCCCGGCTGAACAACGGCGGAAACCCCCTGCTTCAGTCCGATATCGATTCCGTCCCGGAACGGGAAAAAGGCATCGGAAACCATGACCGAACCTTTCAAATCGGCATTTTCAGCCTTCACCTCTTCGATGATTTCCTGCCGCTTGAGTTCGTCTTCCAGCAATGCCCACGGCGTACCGAACCGTTCGAAAGCGTACCGGTCCTGCCGTTTGCGGTATGCTTTGTCGACCGCTATCTCGGCAACGCCGACGCGGTCCTGCTCGCCGGTCCCGATGGCCACCGTTGCGCCGTTTTTGACAAAAATAACGGAGTTGGAAGTGATTCCGCTTTCGACCAGCCAGCCGAAAATCATATCATCGGTCTCGGCCGCCGTCGGCTGCCGTTTCACCGCGTAACGGGTTCCTTTGTACTCGGTTTCCGCTTTCATTAAGTCGGCTGCCGTTCGGACTTTCGGAATATAGGATGTCTGAACAATCAGTCCGCCGTCAATCAGCGATTTGTAATCCAAAACAGGCACCGCCACGTAACGGGCCAGATTTTCGATGGCGTTGATTCTCATCACCCGTAAATTTTTGTGACGGGAAAAAATCTCCATCACTCCTTCTTCGAATTCGGGAGCGGCGACCACTTCCGTGTAAGAAGCGGCAATTGCCTCCGCCGTTTCTTTGTCCATCGGACGGTTGACGGCAACCGCACCGCCGAACGCCGCAATGCGGTCGGCAAAATAGGCCTTGTGATAGGCTTCGGCAAGGGTAGCGCCTTTCGCCGCTCCGCACGGATTATTGTGTTTGACGATAACGGCCATCGGGGTATCGTGAAAATATCGTAAAATGTTGAGCGCGTTATCGACATCGGTCAGGTTGGTTTTGCCGGGATGTTTCCCCGATTGCAGCAGTTCGACATCCGAAACCAGCCACCGGCCGGGCTGAATACAGGTCACGTTACCGAGCGTCAGGTTTCCGTTGATCAGCCGGTACAGCGCTGCCTCCTGTCCCGGGTTTTCCCCGTAACGCAGCCCCTTCTCTTCTCCCGCAATATTCCAGACGGCGCGCTCGTAAAGAAGAGACTGTTTGGGCGTCGCATCGTCGTAAAATGAAATTTCCATATTTTTCGGGAAGTGGTCGTCCTGCACGGTTCTGTACATTTTTTGAAGTTCGCCCATTGTTTACTCCTGTTCGGTACGGTAGACGGACAATGCGGAGTCGTCCTGTTTGTCGAGAAAAGCGGCAATCGCGGTGTCGTAAGCGGCTGTGTGCGCAAATCCTTTTTTAGCCAGTGCCAGACGGGTTGAAAGCGACAGTGCGCCGTCGGAGGTTTTCAGCTCGTCGAGAACGGCTTTGTAATCGGACGGATTGCAGACAACGGCAACCCGCAAAAAGTTTTTGGAGGAAGCCCGCAGCATGCAGGGTCCGCCGATATCGATATTGGTTCGTGCCTGTTCGATGGTGACATCGGGACGGGAAACGGTCTGTACAAACGGATAAAGATTGACAACGGTCATATCAAATTCGACGGCATCGATTCTTTTTAAATCGGCCCGGTGCGCCTCGTTATAAGTTTCGCTTAAAAGTCCCATGTAGATTTTGAAATCAAGCGTCTTGACCAGTCCGCCCTGCATTTCCGGCTGTCCGGTGTAATCGGAGACTGCCTTCAGCCGGGGAGAATCTTCTCCCACAATTTTCCGAATAGCGGCGTAGGTCCCTCCCGTGGAATAAAAAGTGACATCGGGACAGGTTTCGATCAGTCCCGAGACAAACTCTTCCAAACCGGTTTTATCGGATACACTGATTAAAACATTGCGGATCGGAATCCTGTTGTCGATTTTTTCTACAATATTCAGCATGAAGATCTCCTTTTTGCGGCTCTTTCGGCAGAAATAACCGTATTCATCATTAACATGGTAATTGTCATGGGACCGACTCCGCCCGGAACCGGCGTAATGTAAGAAGCTTTTTCTTTAACCGATTCGAAATCGGCATCACCGGCCAGCCGGAATCCGTTTTTTTTGGATGCGTCCGGAATTCTGTTGACACCGACATCGATGACAACGGCTCCCGGTTTAATCATGTCGGCGGTCAGTGTACCCGGACGTCCGACAGCGGCAATCACGATATCGGCCTGCCGGGTTTCGGCGGCCGTATTCTCCGTTGCCGTGTGACAAACCGTCACGGTGGCATTCCCGAAATTCTGTTTCTGCATCAGAAGATTGGCTATCGGTTTTCCGACAATATTGCTTCGACCGAGAACGACCGCCTTTTTTCCTTTTGTATCGATACCGGAACGCATCAGGAGCTGTAGAATGCCGTGCGGAGTACAGGGCAAAAAACATTCCTGTTCCAATACCATACGTCCGACATTGACCGGATGAAAACCGTCGACATCCTTTTCGGGAGCTATTGCCTCGATAACCTTTTTTTCATCGATGTGTTTCGGCAGCGGCAGTTGAACCAGAATCCCGTGAATCCGGCTGTCTCTGTTCTTTTCGTCTATAATCTTCAAAAGTTCTTCTTCGGACAGATCGGCGGAATAATGAAGAGAGTCGGAAAAAATTCCCAGTTCTTCACAGGCCTGTTTCTTTCCCGTAACATACGAGACACTGGCCGGATCATCGCCGATCAGAATCACTGTCAGACCCGGACGGCAGCCCGCTTTGACCAGAGCATCGACCCGTTCTTTCAGTTCGGCACGGATTTCGCAGGCAATTTCTTTTCCTTTGATTAAAACGGCAGACATGGAAACTCCTTGGAAATATATCTATTTTTATCATAATGCGGTTGAAAAAACAACTCTTACATGATATTATTTATCAAAATTGTCGATTAAGGATGATTCTTTGAAACGGATTTTTTTCTGTTTGTTGTTTTTGTCGTTATTTTTGCCCGTATCGGCACTCGAAAATTCCGATCCGGAAACGGAAGTCTCCGCAGAACAATCGCCGTCTGCCGACGATACCCGGTTCTCCGATACCGGGCAGGCAACACCTTCTTCCGAGCGCGAAAAAAAATTACAGTCGGTCATTAAATCTTCGGATAATGTTATCTATCAGGGAGAAATGTTTATCAGATTTTCCCTCGGTCTGACAGTTCCTCTTTTTTCTCACTTTTTTAACGATCCTTCGATCGGAAACAAAGGTTATACGAACAACTCCAAATTATACGGAGTTCCCGTGGGCGGTTCGGCTGCCATCGACTTTATGTATTATTTGGAGAACAATTGGGGCGTCGGTGTCGAATTGGGACTTCTGCTTCTTGAAACACAGGCAAACTACCAGTCTCTGGTGACAGTCGGAGCCAGAGGACAATATATGCTCCGCCGATGGCCGTTCGATATTCCTTTTTCTCTCGGCTTGGGAATCGCTTTCAATTCTCTTTACATCGAAGATATTGACAGTCTGCTGTATGCCGGACCGTATATAAAGCCGGATTTCGGTTTCTTTTATAATATAAACGATAAATGGTCTGTCGGATTCAATACAACGTTTCTTGTTGTTTCCGAATTCTATTTTAAAGAAGAAAAAAAGAAACAAAGTAATTTCTCGACATTTTGGGATATTACACTTTCCGCCCGATACCGTTTTTAGGAGCTCTAATGCCGAAAAAACCGTTTTCTGCCGTGTTATTTCTTCTGTCAGCTCTTTGTTTTTATGCCTGCAATTCCGAAGGAACGAACGGAATTTTTTATGCCATCACTCAGGAAGTCGAAAGTTCGACCTCCAATTTGGATGTTAAACTAACGGCCAAAGGCATGAGAGAATCGGATAAACATCTCTTCTTAATTGCGAACGGTCTTCATGTTGCTTTTAAAGACGGACGGAAGGTTAATGACAAGACATGGCTTCCCTTGAATCGGTTCGATGAAGTCGCCTCCGGCAGTAAAAAACATCCTTTTCTGGAAACGGAAACAGCCTCTTCGAACTGTAAGGATGCGCTGATTATCGATTTTGCGGGAACTTCTGTTCTCATTTCTTCTCAGAGTATAGACGATGATTACAATTCTTTCGAGAGTCCCAACAATCCCGAATTTAATAAAGACTTCCGAATCAATCGTATTTTCCGCCTGATTCAACCCGATTCCGAAAACACATCCGAATGGATTTGGCAGGAAATTCCGATTACCTATCCGGCGATGAAACACTCGTACGATAAAGTTTACAGGCAAATGGAAGTGGAGCGGATTTTTTATGTAGACGGAGAAGTCTATTTCCTGTTTAACGAAAAATATATCCGAAAAAAATATTATATTACGGACGAAAACGGCAATCAGACGGCCAATACGGAACAGGCCGTAAAATCTCCTTTTTTTACATTGTACAGGGTCGATAACCTTCTGTCGGGCACGCCTTCTTTTACAGAAATCACGATGCCCTCGGATGCGGACCATGTGTCATCGATACTGAATCTGTTTACTTTTGTTCGCGAAGGGAAAAAGGAAATTTGGTTTGCTACGGGACGAAATTTATATGCTGTCACGGGAAGCCGTGCCGAACCGGTCGACATTTATGTTTCGGCCGGTATCGGAAACAGCGGTTACTATCTCAATTCAAAGATCGAAACCATCACCGCAGTTTATTGTGCCGCCCCCTCTCCTTATCTGACTGACGACGAAAAAACTCTCGTTTACAACGGTGTCCGCTATCGGATTAACAACGATGATACCGTTTTTCTGGCCGTTACGTATGTCAATAACAATTATGACCGTGTTAACAGACTCTTCAGATATACAAAATCGGTATCGGAATCAATCGGAGCCGGGAATTCGGCTCTGGTTTTCGACTGGAACTGGACCAAATGTCTTTTGGAAGGACAGGATAACGACAGTCTGATTGTTTACTCGATCGCCGACTACTATGCGGACTACACGGACAAGGACGGAAAGAAAAAATATATCAACAAACTGGTTGTCGGTACCAATGACGGATATCTGGAAGCCAAACCGGCAAACCGGGTTCCCCAGTTTATAACAGTCAATTATGATGATGACGAGTCGACAAGCGCATCGAATCTGGCCACTCTGATACTCGAAACGGCATCGGTCATCGGTTTCTACTGTTCCGATAAAGGAACTTCCGACGGAAAGCTGTTTGCTTTTACAGCCAGCAACGGAGTCTGGGTGAATAACCGCAAAATATGGGAAAGGGAGTAAAGGTTTACGATCCGATTCTGATCAAATCTTTGATAATCATCTGATTGATAATATCATTTTTAAAGGTGTTTCTGTTTAATGTAAAAACGACGCTGACAGTATCTCCTTCGACAAATTCGATATTGATGAGATCGGATGCATTCCAAAACAAGGCCGGCCAGAAATTTTCTCCGATTTTCAGAGTCAGCTTGACATGCTGACGCTCCGTTCCGATTGTTTCGCATTTGGCTATCACGGCTTCGTCGCAACAAAAGACAGGTTCGCTCATTCCCTCTCCGAAGGGTGCCAGAAAATCGACTGTATTCATGATCTCCGGTGTCATTCGGGCTGCCGGAAGCAGGGCGTCAATCACGATTTCGTCTTCTTCGGGACGGATATCGAGTTGTCCGATTGCTTCCGTCAAACGTTTTCCGAATAAGGAGCCCTTCTCCGCGTCCAGATTAAAGCCCGCAGCACCGTCATGGCCGCCGAAATCATTAAATAAATCGGAAAATTTTTCGAGAAATGAACGGGCTTTCAACTGTCCGGTTGTTCTTAACGAACCGACAAGTTTTTTGTTGTCAACCAAAGCTGTGACAATTGCGGGAACCTTGTATTTCTGACTGAGCCGCATCGCCATAATCCCGGTTATACCCCGATTCAATTCCGAATCATGGAGGAAAATGAATTTCCCCTTTGTTTTTTCGAGACAAAGCTCGGCTTTCGGGAGAATGCGGATCCAGGCGTCGTTCCCGATTTGTTTGCGCTCTTCGTTGAGCGCCAGTATTTCGGATGCCAGCCTCCGAATTTCTTCGGGATCCTCGGATAAAAGGAAACGCACCGCCTTTTCGGGGACCCCCATGCGTCCGGCTGCGTTCAGTACCGGGGATATTTTGAAAGCAATGTCTATCGAAGTAATATGAGTAAAACAGTTTTGCCGGTAAAGCAGCTCCCTGAGTGAAGCCCTCTTTTTTTTATTAATTAAATCGATTCCCGTTTTGACTATTATTCTGTTTTCGTTATGCAGCGGCATAACATCCGAAACAGTGCCCAAGGCAGCAAGATCCATACAGTAATAGTAATGGGAAAAAAGAGATGAAAATTTTTTATAAAAATATGAAATAAAGAGACACCGGAAGACATCTATTTCTTTTAAAGAAGAATCGGATTCGTAACGGCTGAAAACCCCTTCGGATTTCAGCTTAAAAAGCGAAAAACGCGATGCTTCCGGAACATATTTATTAATTTCGTCGAATAAATCGACGGCATTCATCGGAATTTCCTCGGGAAAAACTTTGGATAATATTTCAAGCTGGTATGACGAATCGTAAAAATATACGGTTCCCTGTCCGCAGATCTCCGTAATTGCTTCAAATTCTTCTTCATTGCTGTGATCGGGATGAACGGTAAAGGAATATTCGTCCGTTATACATAAATTTCGTAATGTCTGAATTTCTATAAAGTAAAACCCGTCGTTTCCGTTGAAAATATTCATCAGAATCATTGGTCTGTTATAGAATGCTGTTTTTCCGAACAGGACGGCAAATGAAAGTTTTAGGGCAACAACGCATCCGGCTATATAGGGATAAGGATAACCCGAATCTTCGATTTTCGGATCAATAACGGCAACGGCGGAAGGTATTGTTTCACCCGGATTATGATGATCGGTTACAATCAGATCTACACCGGCCGAGTAAGCATATCGGGTTTCTTCGACACAGGAAATACCGCAGTCGACAGTTATAATCAGTGAAACACCCTGTTCCGTATATTTGTCGATATCCGCTTTCCGCAGACTGTAATCTTCGTCGCCTTCTGGAACCGCATACAAAACCTCTGCCCCGCACTGTTTTAAAGTACTGACAAGAATAACAGTTGCCGTAATCCCGTCGACATCCCTGTCCCCGTAGACAAGAATTTTTTCTTTCGTTTCGATTGCAGCCAAAATCCGGTCAACGGCATCTTCCATTTCTATAAAATCAAACGGATTATGCATATAACGCAAATGCGACTCAAAGAAAAATTTTAAATCTTCGGGTTCGGTCAGGCCGCGTCTTTCCAGAATCGATGCTGTCAGCAAATCGACACCGTACCGTTTGGAAATCTCGCGTACTTTTTCTTTATTGACCTCGTTACGAATCCGTTTCATATCCTTTTTTATTAAAGCATATCTTATCGGAAACTTTCAAGTGTTTTGTAGTGAAAACCGGAAATATCTTTTAATTGCGCGATAAGACAGACTTTCAGTTTTCTTTCATCATTTTTATTAATGGGAATTTCGATACTTTCTCTCACCCGAAGAAGTAAAATTTTATTGATATATTCTGTTAAATTCTTTTCCAGAGGAATACAATCTCCTTCGGCGCAGTCGCTGCAGTACGGCTGGTAGTCGCGACGCTGTAAGAAGACAGTTTCATCCCTTTCGAAAGACCGTCCGCACGCGGCGCATTCCGTTATCGGAGCATAAAATCCGGTATAAGCCAGATAACGAATCAGAAAATTATTCAAAATTCGCAGAGAAGAATCGCTTCGTTCGTTTAAAAGTTTTAAAGCCTGGTACAGCAGGGCAAATAATTTTCTGTCTTCGCCTGCCGTATTGTTTTTCAAAAGAATTTCGCAAAAAAATTGAGCCGTCATAACGGTTTCGAAAGAAGATGTCAGATGTTCGAAGAATTCATGCAGATGAATTTCTTTAAAACAGTATTCATTCTCCGTACCGACCGTTTTGACACTTAAATCGGCATAAATAACCGAAAAAGGTTCAAGTTTACCGCCGAAGCGATTTTTTGATTTACAGGCTCCGAACGCAATGACATTGAAAATCCCGATCTCGGGCGAAAATAAGACGACCGATTTGTCGATTTCTCTTATAACGGAACTTTTTAATACAATGCAATAGGATTTGATCTGCTTCATTATCGGAAACGGGGAACCGTAACGGGATTAACCGGTGTTCCGTTCTGATAAACGAAAAGATAAATACGCGGCATTTCCGTGGATGAGGAAGGATTCATTTCTCCCAGCTTTTCTCCGGCTTTAACCGTATCTCCTTCTTTGACAATAATGGAGTCGAATCCGGCATAAGTATAAAGCATATTGTTATAACTTTCGACGACAACAACATGACCGTATCCCCTGAAAGAAGAAGCTGTTTTAATTGTCCCGTTGCAAACGGAAACAACATCGTTTTTCCCTTTTATATCGATTTCGATACCCGGAATTTTTCCCCGAAAATAATAAACATCTCCGGAAGCAGGCCAGTTTGTGTTCGATGAAACAACTTTTTTCTTTTGAATCCCGTTCCCGATGTCGGAAGCGGTTCCCGTCTTTTTTTCGGGAGCGGCTGCTATAACCGCTTTGTTTTTTACCGGAACAGCCTCCGATCGGACCGCCGTATTTTCTTTTGCGATTACGGATCCGGCATCCGGAGCAGGATCTGTCTTTGGAGAATCGGAAGATTTTAACGTCAGTTTCTGACCGACGTAAATAGTATTGTTTTTCAAATTGTTGCTTTTGACAATTTCTTCCACAGATGTTTTGTAACGGGCAGCAATTCCGTAAAGGGTTTCTCCCTTGGCTACAACGTGAACGGACGGTTGAGCCGGTTTCGAGTTATTTTTATTTTCTTTTGCTCCGTTGTTATCCGGTATAACCAGTTTCTGACCGATTTTTATGTGGGTTTCCGGTGAAAAATGGTTTATTTCCGCCAGCTCACGTACCGTAACACTATATTTCCGGGCGAGAGAATAAAGAGTTTCTCCTTTTTCGACAACATGGGTTTTCTGTGACGAAAATCCGGGAAGCGGGAAAAGAAAAAGTATCGCACACAACGCAAATAAAAGCTTTCTTTTCATATCAACTATATCGGTATAAAACGGTTTTATATTTAACTTTTCTCTTTTGAAAAAAATAATTGAAAAATTTATCTTTCTGTGATATATCTTTATTAATGATTTAATTTTAATATGGCGGAGTCATCCATGCAGCATCAAAAAGAAAGAAAAAATCTTGTCGAAGAACGACGCGCTCATTCTCCTGTTCTTTATTGGGGAACGGTCGTTACTCTTGTATTAATTGTCGTAACTTTTGTTATCGGTCCGGTCATCGGATCCGGTTATGCCAAATCAATTGTTCTTGGCAAGGCTGCCGGGAAAAAAATCTATTTTGATGAAAATTTCGGTTATATGTGGGAGCAGTACGAACGGAATCTGGCTTCCGCTTACGGGCTCGACCTGCAGACAGTTCCCGATTATATGAAAAGCCAGTTAAGAACAACAGCTTTTCAGGGTGCATTTTTTATGCGTGCATACGATAACTTTGTCGAATCGATTCAGAAAAAGAGCGGAATAACAGCCACGACGGGAAAAGCCGAAAAACTGATTGCCGAATCGATTCTGAGTCAGGATGAAGTGTCGATGAGAGAATCCCTGAAGGCTTATAAAGAACTTTCCGACAGACAGAAACAGGAACAGATTGACGCTGTCAAACAGGAATATCTTTCTACCCTTTTCAGAAACGACCTTTCCCTGATTCCCGAAATCACCGACTTTGAAAGTTCTTTTTTAAATGAAAAAGCCTTTCCCGAAAAAAGATCTCTTCGTTATATTCAAATCGACGACGAATCGGTTCCCGACTCATCATTTGCGGAATATGCATCAGTCGATGACAAAGCCTTTCTCTTTACAAAGATTTCTTTCCGGAAAATTCTTGTTTCGACAAAAACGGAAATGGATTTTCTTCTTTCGGAAATAAAGGCCGATCCGACACAGTTCGATACGCTGGCAAAAGATTCTACAATCGATACAGACGAAGCAAAAGAAACCGAACTCTATTTTTATGAAATTTTAAATGAATTCGGTACGAAAAAAGAGAAAGATTTCAGAAAGCTGATTGATCTGAAAGCCGGAGATTTAAGCGATGTCATTAAAACGGAATACGGCTATCTTCTTTACAAGATAACAAAAGACGCCGTTGCTCCCGACTTTTCGGAAAAATCTGTTATTGACAAGGTTCGCGATTATGTGACTTATAACGATGAAGATGTTCTGGCATCATTGGTAGCGGAATTGACGACCTCTGTCGGTGAGGCTGCAAAAAGAGACGGATTGGATAAAACAGCCGGGGAATTCGGTCTTTCTGTTTTACAAACAAAACCTTTTCCGGTAAATATTGACGGACTGGCGGCTGTCGGAAAAATTCAGAATGAAAAAAACGAAGATATTCTTGTCGCTTTTTCCGGTGACGACTCTTTTTTCCGGACTGTGTTCTCGGCCCGACAGGGAACAGTCAGCGATGTGGTTTACGGGGCAAATTACAATATTATTTACGAGGTAGACGAAATTGTTTCCGGATCCGCAACCGGCGAGAAATCGGAAATGGCTACTCTGATTCCCGGTGCCGACGAAGGTTTTCACGCATGGATTTTAAACCACAAAAGTTATCGGGATGATACGAATAAATTCATGGAAACCTACAGCGAAATGTTTTCGTACAGCGGTGAATAAATCCGATTCCGACATACCGAATCTCTTCCGCATTCCTTTAAACAAAGGAGAGGCGGAAGAGAATCTTTCTTTTAACGGCTGTCTGCTCTATTCCCGATATGCGCCGCGCAAACGGGCGGAACAGATAGCCGATGCTTTTTCTCCCCATCGGGAAACCCTCTATTTATTGCCGTCACCTCTTCTCGGTTACGGAGTTTCCGAGATTAAACGGAAATGTGCCTGCGAACAGGTTCCTTTGCTGATTCTGGAATGTCATCCGTTTTTATTTTCAAAAACAGATGAGCCCGATTGTCTTTTTTTTGATACCGGACAATTCGAACATTCTTTTTCCGAAATCAGAAAACAGCTGAAAACTCTCTTTTCGGAAAACAGACGCCTTCGGAAGGCACTCATTGTACCACTGAACGAAGGCTACCGGATTCGAAAAAAAGAATATGATACCATAATTTTCGAAATTCAAAAAGAAATTGACTTTTACTGGAAGAACAGGTCGACAATCATTTATTTTAAAGATCTTTGGATACGGAATTTATTCCGGAATTTATCCCGTCATTCTTTTACGGATATATCTTTGAAAAAAGAATCCTGTTCGTATGTTGTCTGCGGGGCCGGAGAATCTCTGGAAGATTCTGTTGATTTTCTCCGTGAGAAACGGAATTATCTCCGGATTATGGCAGCCGATACGGCATTACCTGTGCTCCTGAAAAAAGGAATTACTCCCGATTATGTTGTTGTTCTGGAAAGCCAGACGGCAAATGTTTCCGATTTTCTTTACGGAACACCGCCGGATAATATTATTTACATTACGGAGATCACTTCCGCACCGGCTGCCAACCGCTACTTTCGAAAAACCAAATGGATACGTACCGGATTTACCGATACGCAATTATTTCGGCGCTTACCTGTACCGCTCTCCTCTTTTCCTCAGACAGGCTCTGTCGGTATAGCTGCTCTGTATACTGCCATGCAGCTGACTGACGGAGAAATTTACATTACGGGACTCGATTTTTCATTTTTCCCCGGAAAAACACATTCGCGCGGTACGGATGTTCACGAAAGACTTTTAAACCGATTGAACCGTTTCGAAAGTATCGAATCGGCTTATTCTCCCGCAAAACAGACGGCACAGAGCCTGTGCGGTCGCCGGACTGTCGTTTCCGAATCTTTGCTGAATTATGCTTCATTAATTCAAAACGAGGCAAAGCAAATGAAAAACGTTTATGATTGCCGAACGGTCGGTCTTCCGCTCGGTCTTCCGAAAAAAAATTTGAATGAAATACGGCTTTCCGAATCTCCGCTTTCTCCTCTCAACAGCAATTATCGACCGGATTTATCTCGGGTCGGCGCATTTATTCAAAACGAATACAAAATTCTAAAGAAAGCGGATTCGGAAATTACAAAAGGAGAAATTTCGAAAGAGACCGCCGAAGAAATCGATTATCTGCACTACTTCTTTCCCGATTATACAATAGAGAATATATCGAAAGATCATTATATCGGCAGACTGTTTTTCTATATAAAAAAATTCGAACGGCTTTCGGAAAAGATCAGTCGACATCCGATTTAAGGACCGATAAGAATGCCGACTGAGGCAGTTCGACATTACCGATCATTTTCATCCGTTTTTTCCCTTCTTTTTGTTTTTCCAAAAGTTTTCGTTTGCGGCTGATGTCGCCGCCGTAACATTTAGCCGTAACGTCTTTTCGTACCGCCGAAATGGTTTCGCGGGAAACAATTGTCGAACCGATTGCCCCCTGAATCGGGATCGCAAACTGATGACGCGGAATTTCTTCTTTCAATTTTTTACAGATAATTCGTCCCTTATAAGCCGCATTAGCCTTATAAATCAACTGCGAAAGCGCGTCTACGGGATTTCCGTTCAATAAAATATCGAGTTTAACGAGTTCGGTCGGCTGAAAATCGGTTACTTCGTAATCGAAAGAGGCATATCCTCTGGAAATCGATTTCAGTCTGTCATAAAATTCGAAAAGCACTTCGGCAAGAGGCATCTTATAAACCATTTCGACACGTTTCTCATCCAGATACGTCATGCTTTCCTGATATCCGCGTTTTTCGAGACAGAGATTAATAATGGCACCGACAAATTCGGTCGGTGTAATAATGGTCGCCCGTATATACGGCTCTTCCGTTTTTTCGATATGGGCCGGATTGGGATAATCGACGGGATTGTCGATTGTCAACACTTCTCCGTTTCTTAATGTAATGCGGTATTCTACCGACGGACTTGTAAAAATAATGGACAAACCGAATTCCCGTTCGATACGTTCCTGAATGACTTCCAAATGAAGCAGTCCGAGGAATCCGCAACGGAATCCGAATCCGAGAGCAGCCGAAGAATCCTTCTCGTAAACCAATGAGGCATCGTTCAGCTTCAGTTTTTCGATTGCTGCCAGCAGTTCTTCGTAGTCGCCGGCATCGACCGGATAAATGGAAGAAAAAACAACCGGCTTGACTTCCTTAAATCCCTTTAACGGTACGGCAGCCGGATTCTCCGCATCGGTCACCGTATCACCGACACGAATATCGGAAATATTTTTTATTCCGGCAATAATATAGCCGACATCACCGGATCTCAGTCCTTCGGCCGCCTTTGTCAGTCGGAGACGGAAAATCCCCGTTTCTTCGACTTTGTAATCGGAACCGCTGTGCATAAAGCGGATTGTTTGCCCTTCTTTTATCGTTCCGGAGAAAATTCTGACATGAACGACAACTCCGCGGTATGTATCGTAATGGGAATCAAAAATCAGAGCCCGAAGCGGTTCGTCGTCCTTTTCTTCGGGAGGCGGAATCAGTTCGACAATTTTTTCAAACAAATCATCGACTCCCGTTCCGGCTTTTGCCGAGACAAGTGCCGCCGTATCGGCATCAAGACCCAGATCATGTTCGATTTGTTTTTTGACCATAGGAATATCGGCACTGGGCAAATCGATTTTATTGATGACAGGTATAATTTCGAGATCATGTTCTATGGCCAGATACATATTAGCCAATGTTTGAGCCTCAACGCCCTGACTGGCATCAATAAGAAGAAGCGCACCCTCACAGGCCGAAATAGCCCGCGAAACTTCATAAGTAAAATCAACATGTCCCGGTGTATCAACCAGATTCAGAATATATTTTTTTCCGTTTGCGGCGGTATAGGGAATAGCAACAGCCTGGCTCTTAATTGTTATACCGCGTTCTCTTTCGATATCCATAGAATCGAGAACCTGATTGGCGACACCGATCCTCTCATCGATAATTTTTGCTTTTTCAATAAAGCGGTCTGCCAGAGTCGACTTTCCGTGATCTATATGGGCAATAATACAAAAATTACGGACAGATTCTCTTTTCATTCTTTTTCCGGCTTTTCTTGCGATGCGGGTACTGTTTCCGTTAACTTTGCTTCTTCAATATTTTCTTCCGGAATCATATTGCTGTTATCCGGATTTTCCGCAGAATTACCGGTTCTGTCATCAGTCGGGAAACCGAGAAGAATTCGAATCTCGTTATCATCCATTGTCTCTTTTTCGATAAGTGCTTCCGCCAGCATTTTTAACTGATCGATATGTTCCGAAAGAACGGATTCAGTCTTTTCAAAACAGTCGTTCATGATTCGGCGAATTTCTTCATCTATCTTTAATGCCGTACCCTCCGAATAATCTTTATGATGAGAAAGCTCGCGACCGATAAAAATCGGTTCGGATTCGGATCCGAACGACATGAATCCGAGAGGACTCATTCCCCATTCACACACCATCTGTCGGGCCAAATCGGTTGCTCTTTTTATATCATTTTGAGTTCCGGTGGTAGTTTCCCCGTAAATCAGTTTTTCGGCAACATAACCGCCCATCATAACCGAAATGGTTGCCAAAAGCCGGCTTTTTGTTTCACTGTGCTTATCATGTTCGGGTAAAGCAAAGGTGACTCCCAATGCTCTTCCCCGCGGGATAATCGTCACTTTATGAAGCGGATCCAACTCCTTAATATAATAATAGAGCAAAGCATGGCCGGCTTCATGAAAAGCGGTGGCTCTCTTTTCCTCTTTTGTCAGAACCATTGATTTTCTGGCCGCCCCCATATAAACCTTATCACGTGCTTCTTCAAAAAAATCCATTGTGACGGATGTTTTATCGGCACGTGCCGTTAACAGAGCGGCTTCGTTGCAAAGGTTCTCGAGATCTGCGCCCGAAAAACCGGGTGTTGCTTTGGCAATGACATCGAGTCTGACGTCGTTACCTAACGGGATATTGCGTGTATGAATTTTTAGAATCGCTTCCCGCTCCTGAATGTCGGGCAAACCGACAACGACCTGTCTGTCAAAACGCCCCGGGCGCAACAGAGCCGGGTCCAGGACATCCGGTCGGTTAGTCGCTGCCAGGATAATAATGCCTTCCTGCGTTCCGAATCCGTCCATTTCAACCAGCATCTGATTCAATGTCTGCTCGCGTTCGTCGTGTCCGCCGCCGTATCCGGCCCCCCGTTTCCGACCGACGGCATCAAGCTCGTCGATGAAAATGATACAGGGAGCATTCCTTCGTCCCTGATCAAACAAATCCCGAACACGGCTGGCTCCCACACCTACAAACATTTCAACGAAATCGGAGCCGGACATGGAAAAAAACGGAACCCTTGCTTCGCCTGCAACCGCTTTTGCGAGCAGGGTTTTTCCTGTTCCCGGAGGACCGACCAGCAGAATTCCTTTCGGAATCTTGGCTCCGAGTTTTATGAATTTCTGTTTGTTTTTGAGGAAATCAACAACTTCCGCCAGGTCGGATTTGGCTTCCGCCTGTCCGGCAACATCCTTAAACCGGACTTTGACTTCACCCTCTCCGTAACGTCTGGCATTGCTCCGTCCGAAATTCATTCCCTTCCCGGCAGAGCCGAATGATCCGCGCATCATGATAATGAAAAAGACCAGCAGAAGAATCATCGGGAAAAAACTTAAAAAAATCTGAAGAAGATTCGAATCTCCCGTTTTTCCGTCGTAGGGAATGCCCTTTTCCCGAAGGCGCGGTAAAAGCTGTTCGTCAAAATAAGGAATCAATGTTTTGTACAAAACGGACGGATCGCTTGTTAAAGTGTATCTGATTTCTTTATCGTCGATTATACTGACAGAGGCAACTTCACCGGCTTCGAGTCTTTCCGTAAATTGAGAATATTTTCTTGTTTCGATAACGGCTTTATCTTTCGTAACAACAAGGTAAAGAGCGAATCCGATGATAACCGCCAAAAATATCAGTGAAAACCGGTTCGGTCTGAAGAAATTTGCATCGTTTTTTCGCATCTGACCGCCTTTCCGGTCTTGATTCTTATTTTCTGCCATACTTAATCCTTATGATATATAATAGTTAAAAAAGCGATTTTTTTCAAGGTCCGCATTTTTTTTTCTGAAACGGCGTCCGTTTTTAAAAACAGCCAACAGTCCGTTGCGGTCACCGATACAGCAGTCCGGAATCGTTGCCGGGGAAAAATCACAATCCGTTTTTAACCGGTTGTCGCCGAAGCGGAGCGTCCGAAAGAACACCGGAGGAACAACGGCTTCCGTCGGAAAAGCAAAAGCGGCTTTCGGATTCGGTTCCGATGAGATTTCGACTTTTACTTTTCCTTCGGGAAATGCATACTCGCCCGGCATACTGATATCGATACAAAAATCTTTCCGGAAACAATCCTGTCCGGGCGGGGAAAAAACAATGGAATGCGAATCGATTCGAATGCGTACTCCCCGGTATAATTTTTCGCCGAAACTGTTTTTCAACTCATTCAGAAAATCATACGATATCCGTGCTCTTTCGTTTTCGTTTAAAACGGTTTGCAACGCCCGGTAAAGAGATTCCGTTTTTTCCCAATCGGGAAGAGAATCCCATTTCTCTCTTTGAATTGTTACAATATTGTCCGCTTGTGTAAAAGAAAAATCGGCAGTGCCCGACGAGATCTTTTTGTCCGCTTCATTCATTTTCCCGATAAAACGCTTCAACCCCGAAGCGAATCCCGGAATTTCTTTTTGCAAGAACGGTAAGACTATCTGCCTGTACCGGTTACGAAGAAAAGAGAGATCGTAATTACTTGAATCTGTAAACCAGGAGACCGATTTATCTTTTAAATAAGCATTCAAAACGGCACCCGGAACGGAAAGTAACGGTCGAAGAAAATATCCGCTGCGGGGCGGAATTCCCTTCACCCCGGAAACACCGGCTCCCTGAAAAATACGGTATAAAACAGTTTCGAAATTGTCATCGAGATGATGAGCTGTCAGAAACCAATCTGCCCAGCCGGTCTTACGGAGATCGGCAAAAATGCGGTACCGTTCCGTCCTGGCGACCTCTTCGACAGAACGGTTTTCTCCGGAAGCCAGACGGCGAATGAAACCGAAAGGAATTTCTTCCACCCGTAAGTGAATGTTCTCGTTAAGACAAAAGGAACGGATATGATTTTCTTCTCTGACACATTCTTCTTCCTCCCGAATGTTATGACGGACATAAACCGCTTTCAGAGAAAAAGAATATTTTCGAGATAAATCTTTCATCATCAGCAACAGCGCCGTCGAATCTCTGCCTCCCGAAAAACAGACTGCAAAAACAGTATCGGCGGAAAGAGAAATATTTTCGGATAGAAAAAAATTAAGCAGGACCCGATCCGGGCGCTCTGAGTGAATTGATTTCATAACAGGCTTTGTCGTAATGACCGTTAAATAAAAAGGTCAGAGAAGATGCGGCACTCTGCGCGGAAGTCAGCAAAACCCTTTCTTCATCGGAAGTGAGTGGAGCCAGAACATGAGATACGGTGTCCCTTCCGGACGTTTCGGGGCGTCCGACACCGACATAGAGACGATAAAAAGATTGTCCGACATACGAGAAAATCGATTTTAACCCGTTATGCCCTGCCGAAGAGCCTCCCTTTTTTAAACGGAGGGCTCCCAGAGGCAAATCCATATTGTCGACAATCACCAGGAAATGTTCGCAATCGACGCCGTGGTTTCTGAACAGCTTCGGCATCACTTTCCCGCTGAGATTCATATATGTTTCCGGTTTAACCAAAACAATACGGGAACCGCCGCTGTCGACGCCTTCTCCGATTGTTACGGCATCAAAAACTTTTCGTCTCATTTCAATACCGTAGCGGTCGGCAAGAGTATCAATAAAAAGAAAACCCGCATTATGACGGGTTTTCTCATAACGACGGCCGGGATTCCCCAAGCCGGCAACCATAAATTTCACAACAACTCCGAATCCGATCAGTCGGAAGCGTCTGCGGTTCCGGCTCCTTCGGCTGCGGCTGTATTCGCCGGCTGATCATCGACAGAGCTCATTGCCGATTTTCCGTACACCTGTGCAATAACCTCATCGGGCGAATTTAAGAATTTAATTTCGTCGTAACCCGTGATTTCACTGACATGGAAAGAAGAATCAATTTCCATTGCTGTTACATCAATCGCAATTTCGGCAGGCAAATGACGCGGAAAACAGGTAATTCTCAATTCATTAAGCAGCTGCTCCATAACACCGCCGTCGACTTCGCCTTTGGAACGGCCGACCAGTCTGACCGGAACTTTTGTCGTAATTTCGACACCTTTATGCACCTGAATGAAATCAAGGTGGGTAATTTTGCGTGTAGCGGGCGCAAACTGATAATCTTTAATCAGAACCGTCAATTCGTCATTGTCAAGCTCCAACGCAATCATAATGTTCTCGGAAATATGACTGAATTTTTTGTTAAATTCGGCCGAAGAGACAGAAATCATCACCGGCTGATCTCCGTGTCCGTAAACAACACCGGGAATCTGACCCTGATCGCGCAATCGGGCCAATGCGCATTTTCCAGTTTTTTCGCGTTTGACAGCTTTCAGTGTTACCTTATCCATAAGACATAAACCTCGAAAGAAAAATAAAATTTGGGCCGGAAGGATTCGAACCTACGAATGACGGAACCAAAACCCGTTGCCTTACCTCTTGGCGACGACCCAAATTTTGGTTAGAAATACTTTATCCGATTATACGAAAAAAATCAAGCCTTTGGAGAGTCAAAATTTACAAAAGACTTTCCACCGTCGAATTTTCGCCGTCTTCGTAATCTTCGTCATCGATATCGACGATTTCACTGTCATCGGCTTTTTCGTAAGCATCCAGAATCACATCTTTCATTTCATTGCGAAATTCGGAGTGGATGGGATGCGCCACATCTTTGTATTCTCCGTTTTTCGTGCGACGGCTCGGCATGGCAATAAAAGCGCCGTTCTTTCCTTCGATGACTTTGACATTGTGAATGACAAACGCATTGTCGAATGTTACCGTCACGTAGGCTTTCAGTTTTCCGTCACTTTTAATTTTACGTACACGAACATCTGTAATTTTCATAACATTCCTCCGAAACAAACTATCGATGATGTTATTATTTTAATCCGTAAAGCACGGCTTATACAAGAAAAAAATTCTTTTTTCGAACATTTTTTTCATTAAATCGACGAAAGAATCGTTGTCGCTCTTTTCTGCTTTCAAATAATGCATACAGAGAACTGCCGCTGCCCGATAAATTCCAAAAAGGAGGATTGAGCTTCGCTATGGCGGATGAGACAGACCTCATCAGAGGAGAATGTTTTTCGAGAACAGGCAGAAAGTCGTTATCATAGGGCCATCCGGAAAGCGGACCGTAAAATGCTTCCACTTCCCGTTCCGGATTTCTGAATACTTTTTTGGCACTCCCCGATTCATCCAGCATCCTGTATGCGGCTGCCGTCGAACTGAAATAATCAGGTAAAATCAAAACACCGTAAAGTTTTTTACGGGTCGGAATCGGTCGGACGGATTCGCCTCTTCCCGAAACGTATGCAGCCTTCCCTGAAAGAAAAAAAGGAACATCGCTTCCTATTTCGGCAGCTGTTTCCGCCAGAACGGATTGCGATGCCTTCCCGTATTTTCTGTTTAATACCGCCAGTACGGCAGCCGCATCCGAAGAACCGCCGCCCAGACCGCCTCCGGCCGGTATTCTCTTTCGGCAACGCACGGTCACCGATAAATCGGGATAAAAACGGTTGCGATACAACAAAGCTGCTTTTACCATGGAATTGGATTCATCCGCCTCTTTTCCGTTCATAAAAACACGAACCCGTTTTTTACCGAACCGGTGAAAAGAGACAAAAAGCGTATCGTGCAGAGAAATTCCGACAAAAATCGACGAAAGAGAATGAAACCCGTCTTTTCGTCTTTCTCCCACTTCCAGTGACAAATTAATTTTGGCATAAGCCGGCACAACACGAAAACTCATAGTTTATTATCTCATAAAATTTCGCTGCCGAAAAGCAAAAAAAATAAAAACAGGTTGACAATTAAAGTGAGTCGATTTAAAGTAAATCTTGTCGGTTTGCCGACGGTGGAGGAAAAATGTCTGTTTCTGATTTTGACGATGATTTGGATTATGATCAGTTTGATGACGACGATGAACTCCGGTTTCAGTCACTGGAAGATCTCCGGGAAGAAGAGGATGATGAGGATTTTCTGGACGACGATGACGAATATGAAGATCGTTTTCCGTACCGCAACACCATTCTTGACGATTATGCCGATGACGAAGAGGAATTTGACGAGGATGAAGACGACAGTCAGCGTCACTTTGACGAAGATATGTATGACTCCATCAGCGATGACGAAGACGATTTTTGATCAGTTCCCGATTTCCGTTTTTCCGTACAAATCTTCCAAATTATAAAAACTGCGGGATTCTTTGTCCATCAGACTGATGACAAAGGATCCGCAATCCCAGTAAAACCATTTGTCGGCATTCATCGGCCGGCTCATAGGAGTAATACCGTTTTGGTGCATCCATTCTTCAAGACAACGGGAGACTCCGTTTAAATGGCTGCGGCTGGTATAAGTTCCGAGAACTGCATAATCGGCAAAACGATTCCTGTTATGCATATCAAACAGAGTGCAGTCGAGACATTTGTTTTCGATAAGCAGATTTAATACTTCTTGAGAAAAATCACCGGCACACTTTTCCATCAAAATCTTTTCCTAAAATAATAATATAATGCGGCAGAAGGATTTTCGATTCGCTCTGATTAACGGGGTCATCCAGTGTTCGGAAATTTGTACAGCCGATAACATCACCCAGAAGCTTCAGGATTTCACCGTTACCGGCACAATCGATAATTTCGGTTTTTTCGACATCGGTATTTTCATTATTGCGGACATTAATAATATTATATCCGAAACTTTTGTAGAGCTCGCCTGTCTGACGGGCCAGTCCGTTTACCGAGGTTCCGTTTAAAATTTCCAGATTGATATTTAAAAGATTCTCCTGTGACAATTCGGGATTGGATATCGCATTATTGATATTGCGCACCAAATTCTTTAATGCGGACCCGTTCTGCTGGGGAAAGAATACTTCGGTATTATCGTTGAGTTTCTCCAGTTTTCCGTATGTCAGTTTATAATCGGTTAAATCTTTTTTCATGATTTTCATTTCCTCCAAAAAGGAGTAAAAAGAGGATTTATCCCAATCGGTATTCATAAACGAACGTATTTTTTTAAATATATGCCTGTTAAAAAATTCGGACTGAACTCCCAGTTCATGATAGAAGTCGTTCGTAAAGCTCATTACCTCATTTTGCAAATCACTTTCCATGCAGTCGGCCAGATAAAACGGAGCCTTGAATCCGTCGATTTTATAACTGCCCAGAGGAATCGAATAAATCATATTATCTTCCCCCGATATGTCTTTCGGATTCATTACAAAGACTTCGATTCCGCCCAGAAGATCGACGAGCCGTCCCAGATCGTGAATTTCCATATCAACCGTAAAGTCGATTTGGCTGTTGATCAGTTTCTCTACAGCTTCTTTATATGCCTCCGGACGTCCCGGTTTGTAAACCGTATCGATACGGTCTATCCGTTTTAACCGGGGAATCAGTTCGCCCGAATTAGCGGGAATATCAAGAAAACTGGCACGATGAGTCAGAGGGCTGTAAAACAGGATATTCGAAAAAACGATCTCTTTTGTTTTTTTGTCATGAACAACCGTCAATACGGAAAACGATTCGTTTCTGTTGACTTTTTCACTGACATCGTCGGAATGCAGCAAGACATAAAGCAGAACAGAACCTGCAAAAAAGAGCAAAACAATAAAGCCCAACAGAAAAAAACTTCTGTCCCATTTTTTAAAAATTTTTTTCATGATTTTCTCCTCAGAAAATTCAGTAAATCTTCCGTATCCCGATGAACCGAACGGCCTGTTTCCCGAAAATAGGAAACCGTTGTTTCGGCAACGGCCGCTGCCGCCCCGCTCAAAGACGAACGGTAGACAAGGTTACGAAATTCTTCGTCAATAAAATTTCTGTCGCGGGAAATATAGTCGGCAATAAAAAGAATTTGTGCCTGTCTGCCCATTCCGGGAAAACCGGATGTATGATACCGTATTGCTTCCAAAACATCAAGGTCACTTATAAAAAAATCCCGGCGGGCTATTTCTTCTCCGACAAATCCGTGAAGGAGCACCGGCGGATTTCTGTACCGGTCGTAGTCGGAGCCGTGTCGTTCGGCCCATTCAAGCCACTGCGACGAAGACTGTTCCCTGGCTATATCGTGCAGAATTGCGGCCGTATACGCTTTTACGGGATCTTCTTTGTGAATCTGCGACAGTTTTACCGCCTGTGCGGCCACCGAAAGCGAATGAGAAAACCGTTTTACCGAAAGCCGACAGGCAACTTCTCTTGTGATTTCGGATAAAGTCATCGGTACAATCCTTTCCTTTCGATAATTTCGGCTACAGCGGGCGGCAACCCGGGAATTTCACGAATCGGACAACCGGCGGCAATCTGACTGCGTATGCGGCTGCTCGAATACGGTATAGGCGGTATCGGAATAAAATCGACGGTAAACCCGTCCGGAACCGGAGGTAAAACCGTCCCGAATCCGCGGCAGAATATCAGAAAAGAAACTTCGCGACTTAACCGTTCCGAATCTTTCCAGCAAGGAAGATCGGGCAGAATATCGTCACCGCCGATCCAGGTAATATCCGCATCAGGGAAAAGTTTCTTAAAATGAAGAACCGTATCGACGGAATATGAAACAGAACCGCGGGTCAGCTCGTAATCATCGATTTCAAACGGATATTCTTTATACAGGCTTATTGCGGCACGAAGCATCTCTGCCCGCAATGGACCGTCGGCCGGGAGATCGTTCCGTTTAAAAGGCGAGCAGTAAGCCGGCAGAAAAAAAAAGCGGTCGAAACGGTAACGTAAAAAAGCCTCCGTTGCGATTTTCAGGTGCCCTTCATGAACAGGATTGAACGAACCGCCGAAGAGAGCGATTTTCATTTTTTCCCCTCGGCCAGTCTCAAAAACTCGGTTGCAACCGCATCCAAACCGTCGTGCGTGAAAGCGGAAAGAGGAAAAACCGTCTCATCGGGCAACGTCGAACGGATTTGATCGAATTGTGCCGCGGAATCGGGCAAATCGGTTTTTGTTACAATGACGATTCGCGGTTTTTCGGAGAGACCGGCTCCGTAAGTCTTTAATTCTTTTAAAAGAAGCGGGAAAGCACGTGACGCTTCCGGATCGGAACCGTCAATCAAAAAGGCCAAAGCCTTTGTACGGGACAAATGTTTTAAAAAACGTAATCCGAGTCCCGCCCCGTTTCCGGCACCTTCAATGATGCCGGGGATATCGGCCAAGACAATCGATTGTCCGTGCATCGACATCACTCCCAGATTGGGGATCTTCGTTGTAAAAGGATAAGGGGCAATTTCGGGGTGAGCATTTGTCAGAATATTCAACAGACTCGATTTACCGGCATTCGGAAAGCCGACAAACCCGATATCCGCAATCAGATTAATTTCGACACGGATACGCCGCTCTTCACCCGGTTTCCCGCTCTGTGCGTAACGCGGCGCCTGTTTGACGGAAGATTTGAAGTTCCAGTTTCCTTTTCCTCCGATCCCCCCGCGTAAAAAAACAAAGTCTTCGGTCGAGTCCGATAAATCGGCCAGCAAAGCGCCCGTATCATCGTCTTTTATCACGGTTCCCGGAGGAACTTCGATAACGGCGGGAGCACCGTCTTTTCCGAAACAACGACCGCCTTTTCCGGGTTCACCGTTACCGGCCCGATAGGCATGCTTCATGGTTAAATGAGAAAGTGTCTTTAAATTATTTCGGACTCTGAAAATGACATCGCCGCCCCGACCGCCGTCGCCGCCGTCGGGACCGCCTTTAGGTACAAATTTTTCGCGATGAAAAGAAACGGCCCCGGCCCCGCCGTTTCCTGAAGAAACGACGAGACTGGTTTCGTCAATGAAGCCCCGCACGGAAAGCCCCGCTTTTATTCGGCGATAATATTGATATAGTGGCGTCCGGCGCGTTTTTTAAATTCGACAACTCCGTCGATAGTCGCAAAAATCGTAAAATCTTTGCCCAAACCGGTACAGACACCGGGATGGAACTGTGTTCCGCGCTGGCGAACAATAATTTCACCCGCTTTTACAGTCTGTCCGCCGAAGCGTTTGACACCCAGCCGTTTCGACTGCGAATCGCGTCCGTTTTTCGAGCTTCCGCCCCCTTTTTTATGTGCCATAATTTTTACCTCACTTTATTTTACAGATACCGCAAATTAAATGCTTCCGGATAATCGTTCTCTATCGAACGAAGCCCCAAAAGAAAGAACTCGCAGATCGATTCCCAACAGTCACCGCTTTCCGCCGGAACGGTCCCGACCGACAGAAATACATGACCCCTTTCCGGAATCCGAATGTCACTCTCGAACTCCGGTCGGGTTTTTAAAAACAAAACCAGCGTTCTTATCAGAACCGTCACTGCCGCACAAACGGGATCTCCCGATTCCCGCATCATGCCGGCGTGCCCGGAAGCCGATAATGTTTCGATTTGCCGGCCGCCGTTCCGTAGTTTAACGGAAAGACGTATCATCAGCCGACAACTTCTTCGACTTTTACAAAAGAATAAACCTGGCGGTGACCGATTGTCCGCATATATCCTTTGCGTTTTTTAAACTTTACGGTCATCACTTTTTTATCTTTTTTCAAATCCTGAACGGTTACAACGACTTTTGCATTTTTGACAAAAGGTTGTCCGACCGAAACCCGGTCTCCGTCGCTGACCAAAAGAACGGAATCGAATTCCATTTTGGAACCGGTTTCGCCTTCCAGCTTATCCACTTTCAGAACCGCATCTTTTTCGGCTTTGTACTGTTTCCCTTTTATTTCAACCAGTGCGTACATTTCTATCCCTCTGAAATAAATTATCGCTCTTATATACCATATTTAACGGAAAAAGACAAGTGGTTTCACTTACATCTTTTTTAAATACGGTATTCCGACAAGATAAAACGCCTTCTTCATTACCTCGAGAACGGAGCGGACAAGTTTCAGCCTGGCCAATGCCGTTTCTTTATCATCGCAGTTGAGAACCGGATAATCGTGGTAAAACTGACTGAACGTTTTTGCCAAATCATAAAGATAAGCTGTCAAAACAGACGGATTCATTTCGGCAGACGCTTTCGAGACCTGATCGGGATAAGAAAGAATCATTTTAATCAGCTTTCGTTCTTCGTCGCTGCTCAACTTTTCCGGACAGAACGGTATTCCTTCGAACTCCCCTTTCCGTTCTTCGTATTTTGCCAAAATACTGGTAATCCGTGTTGCCGTGTACTGCAAATAGGGACCCGTTTCTCCGTTGAAAGAGAGCGACTCTTTCGGATTGAAAATCATATCTTTTGTCGGCGATTTCGACAGGAGAAAATAGTTCAGTGCCCCCAAAGCAATTTTTTCCGCCGTATCGTTCACATCCTCCACTCCGGAACTTTTTTCTTTGGATTCCATTTCCGTTTTGGCCATCAGCGCCAGTTCGTTGAGAAGATCATCGGCATCGACAACCGTTCCTTCCCGGCTTTTCATTTTCCCTTCCGGAAGATTCACCATTCCGTAAGAGAGATGAAAAAGATTTTCGGCCCATTCGTATCCCAGTTTGCGTAAAACATAAAACAGAACTTTAAAGTGATACTGCTGCTCGCTGGCCACAACATAAATCAGTCTGTCAAACGGCCAGTCACCGTGACGGGAAACCGCCGTTCCCAAATCCTGCGTGATATAGAGACTGGTTCCGTCGGCGCGCAAAAGAACTTTTTTATCCAGCCCGATTTCCGCCAGATCGACCCAAACGGAACCGTCGCTTTCTTTGTAAAAGAGCCCTTCCTCCAGCCCGCGCAGAATATCGTTTTTCCCTTTCAGATAGGTTTCGCTTTCGAAATAAAAACGGTCGAAGGAGACATCTGTCCGGCGGTAAGTTTCTTTTATGCCCGAAACAGCCCACCCGTTCATCTGTTTCCACAAAGCACGAACCTCTTCATCGCCGTTTTCCCAATCAACCAGCATCCGGCGAACCCGCTCCATTGCTGTCGGATCCGTTTTCGACCATTGGTCGAATTTGACGTAATAGTCGCCGACAAAACGGTCGCTTTTCACACCGGCTTCTTCCGGAGTCATACCCTTGCCGAACTCTTTATAGGCCAGCATCGATTTGCAGATGTGAACTCCGCGGTCGTTTATCAGATTGACTTTGCAGATATCGGCACCGGCCGCTTTCAGAATACGGGAAACACTCTCGCCCAGAGAGTCGTTGCGCATATGCCCCAAATGAAGCGGTTTATTGGTGTTGGGACAGGAAAATTCAATCATGATTTTCTGTCCTTTTCTGTCGGCAACCGTTCCGAAAGCGGCATCATCTGCGCTTGCGACGGCTCTTTGAGCCAATTCTGCGAGATTATAAAACAAATTGACATACGGTCCGGCCGCGACCGCTCTGTATCCGGCATCGGCAGCCACCGCCGATGCGACCGCCCGGGCAATCTCGACGGGACTTTTCCGCAGCTGTTTTGCATAAACAAACATCGGGAAAGCCACATCACCCATGTCTTCCTGCGGCGGTGTTCCGGGAACGGGATCGGCCGGATCGGCTGTTTCAAGCCCCCATTCCGCTGCCAGTTTTTTCAATACGGCAGAAACCGTTTCCGCCGCTTTTCTTGCTTCGTTTTCCATTTTGCAGACGAACCCCTCTTTTGAATAATCCTTTATTGTTCCAAAGAAACTTTTTCGATGTTGTAAAAATCGGCCAAAATCGTTTTGGCGACGCGAACCGATTCAATCAGTTTCTTCGAATTATCGATAAACTCTTTATTGTTGACTGTTTTGAACGATTTTAAATTGGAAATCGTATCGTAACTTTCGAAAGATTCTCCGTAAAGAAACCCGGTAAACAGCTTTTCGAGAACATCCAAATTGACAATGAACTCCTGTATTTCGCGGGAAATATCAATCTCTTTCATGTCCAGAATATTATGAAGAAATCCCGAATTGGAATTAAGAACCTCTGTCTCCGTCAGAGAACAGGCCGCCCGTAAATTTTTAAAAATCGATCCGTTTTTGGAAAACATCTTTTCGATTTCATTTATATATTCGAGCGTCGAACGGGTTTTATTGTAGACATTTGATAAAGCCGTTTTATTTTCCTGTTTATAAAACATTCCTTCCGCCAGCATCGGTTTGACAACCGCCGAAATTCCGTTCATTTGCGAAGAAATAAAATATTTACAGAATGCCAGAGTCTTCTCGAAAATAACATGGACACCGACTTCGCTCCAGACTTCGTTGACATATCCTCTCAGGTAGGGGAAAATATCAATCTTATAAACACTTTTCATGTGGACAATAATATTATTGAGTTTGACAAGATTACCGTACTTTTCCTGAAGTCGGTCCCGGTAACGGGAAATACAGTTCTTAAACTGAAGGAACCAGTCATCGCGGGCAGCGCTGTTTTTACGTAACGGAAAAGAACTGTCTTTCAGAGCAAAAGCAGCCAAATCATCGACAGGAACGATTTTACGGAATTTTTCTATTGAAGTCAAAAGCGAATTCAGATAAGACATCATCTCGATCCGGTTCAGCTTGTCATTACGGTCCGACTTTTTAATGACATAGGAGACCAGAAGCGAAAAAAAATCGCAATCATTCTTCACGGAAAAACCGGTGAACACATAAGAAAGATCTTTCAACTCTGCGGAAATCGAGGAAGCACTTCTGTTTAAAATCAGCTTGTTGATTAAATTCCGGAACGGATACCCGACCAGTTTCTGACACGATTGCAAATCGGAGGCCACTTTGTGCAACCGTTCTTTCGCCTGAGGAGGAAACTGAGTAATAAACCGGTTAAACTCGTCATTGAGACGTGTTCTGATGACCGAGACATCGTTCACATCTTCGGTAATAAAATGACTTAAAGTTATGGAATTACGGAATTTCAGAAATGTATCCGGAAAAAGTTCTTCAAACGCAAAAAAATAGAATTCGCCCGGATCCCCGATTCCGTCAATGGTATTGACAAACGTCTTCAGCTGATTCAGACTTTCGTTCAAAAGCGCAACCTGATCGACAAAAAAATTGGTAACGCTAAATCCGTCCTGTGAAATCATCGGATTCGGTGATGCGGAAAGCGAGTTGCGCAAATTATCCATCAATGTCGATTCGACAGCCTGCGAAAAATCGACACGCTTGAAAATCTGTCTGAAAAAAACAAGGACCTTCTGAACCAGAGAAAGTTTTTCGTATTTCTGCTCCAGAAAATGAATTCTTTCTTCGCTCCGTCCCTCTCTGCTTTCGAAATCGGGCACGGCAGATATTTTATCGGACGACACAGTCTGATTCGGCACAGTTTCCTGTTTCGGGGCTCTGCCTCTGAGTTTTTTCAACAGCTCTTCGCGCTCGGATTCCTTGACTTCGTGCGCCAATTCGTTCAAAAGAGACCGGTCATCCATAGATTCATTATATCAAAAAAAAGAAGACAGTCAAATCCTTTTTTCCCATATTGTATAAAAAATGAATTTATTTTATAATAGTTCAAAATACGGAGGAATTTATGGACCGAATCTATATTTTTGACACAACACTTCGTGACGGAGAACAGGCTCCCGGAGCCTCCATGACACTCGATCAGAAACTGGCTATCGCCAGACAACTGGAAAGTCTCGGTGTCGATATTATCGAAGCCGGATTCCCCGTTTCTTCGCCCTATCAGTTCGAAACGGTTAAAGCTGTTTCCCGGGAAATCAAAAATTCGACAATTGCGGCGCTTTGCCGGGCCGTTAAAACAGATATCGATAAAGCGGCGGAAGCTATCGAAGCGGCCGCACGTAAACGTATTCACACGTTCATTGCCACCAGCCCCATTCACATGGAGCACAAGCTGAAAAAAACCCCGGATGAAGTGCTGGCGATGGCGGTCGAAGCGGTTCGTTATGCACGCAATCTTTGTCCGGAAGTCGAATTTTCGGCGGAAGACGGCACCCGCAGCGATGTCGATTTTCTGTGCCGCATCACCGAAAAAGTGATTGAAGCCGGTGCGCAGATTGTCAATATTCCCGATACAGTCGGCTATTCGACTCCCGAAGAATACGGCGCCCTCATCGCCGCGTTGCGCAACCGGGTGCCGAATATCGATAAAGCCATTCTCTCGGTTCACAACCACAACGATCTCGGTATGGCCGTCGCCACCAGTCTTGCCGGTATCCGAAACGGTGCCCGACAGATCGAGTGTACCATTAACGGTATCGGCGAGCGGGCCGGCAATGCGGCAATGGAAGAAGCGGTTATGGCAATGAAAGTCCGCAAAGACCTCTTCCCGTACGAGCTGAATATCGATACCCGGCAGATTTTTAAAACGTCGCGGCTGGTTGCCAATACGATTGCCTATCCGCTTCCGAAAAACAAAGCGATTGTCGGTGAAAACACATTCCTCCACGAGTCGGGAATTCATCAGGACGGCGTTATCAAATGCAAACAGACTTACGAAATCATGAAACCGGAAGATGTCGGCCGCGAGGTGAACAACATTGTCCTCGGCCGCCATTCGGGCAGAAATGCCATTCTGACACGCATTGCCGAGCTGGGTATCACGCTTTCGCCGGAAGAAACGGAACTTGTTTATACGCGATTTTTGAAAGTCGCCGACAAGAAAAAAGAAGTTTATGACGAAGATATTTTCTCGATTGTCAATGACGAGCTCGGACGTCAGAACTCGTTTTACACAATGGAATATTTCAATATTATTTCGGGAAACAATCCTCTGATTCCGACGGCAACGGTCAAACTGAGTTACAACGGAGAAAGTTATCAGGAAGCGGCTGTCGGCGACGGTCCCGTGGCCGCCATTATTCGGGCCATCGACCGCATTACCGGGCTGAAAACCCGTCTGACCGATTTCAATCTGCAGGCGGTAACTCCGAACAAAAATGCTCTCGGAGAAGCCGGCGTCACCGTTCTGATTGACGGAAAAAGCTACAACGGACGCGGCAGTTCCACCGATATTCTGGAAGCCACCGCGAAAGCCTACCTGAATGCCGTCAACAACTACTGCATTCATAAAAACCGGCCGGAAGGGAAATAAAACCGAAGCCGCCCTATTCTATCGGAAAGGGGCGGCTTTTCTTATTCATTCTCTTTCAAAAACTCCCGATCGACGGTCAAAAAACGCGGCGGTTCGTCGGGAATAACAGTCATAAGTTCGGCTGCTTCGGGACGCAACGGAATCCGCACAATCTGCCGATCGCCGAGATTCTGAAACAGCACGGAAGGCCCCTCTTCTCCCGACGGTTCGAACTGCAAAAAAACAAAATCGGGTGATGATTTGACAACGGAGGCGCATATATCCCGCTTGACGGCTTCTATTACAACATCATTCAATCCGTCTTCCATAATCAGAATTTTCTCGACAAAGTCGGCCATTCGGGACGTCAGACGGAACCGGTACTGCTGCGCGGCAAACCGTTCTTTCATATCCGGCGGCAGATCGGCTTCCCTTTCCCGGCTGTCGGGTACAAACCAGACCATAAAAGCGTGCTCCGGATCGTGATACAACAAGGGAAAAAGAACATACGTCTCCGTTCCGCAATGGGGACAACGGAAAAGAAAAATTTTACCGGAAAGCACTTCTTCTTTCTTTTCCGGATCGGTTTCGGTATTGAGAGATGTCCAAACCGTAAATGAAGATTTTTCCCGGCAGCGGGGACATTCGACCATTTCGGTATGATTCAACGACACGATGATTCCTCCTTTATTGTTTTTTAGAAATTCTCTTTCTCATTCGGCCGTTCCCCGGCAGATACATCGACAAGAGCGGTCCCCGACAGCCAGTTCCGCCCGACAAGGGCGGCGTATTGCATGCCGCTTCTGTCTGCCAAAGTCCATTCGCACCGTTTTTTTCTGTTTCCGATGCGGGTCGTCAGTTCGACCGTCGGACGGGAAACGGTTCCGTTAACGGTGCGGACCGTAACGGTTCGTGCACGGGAACAGCAATACCGTTTTCCGTCATGCACAAAGAACAACGCATTACCGTCTGCGGAAGGAATGACAGAATCAACCCCCAGCGAACAGAGTTCGGCCCCTGTATCGATACGGGCTTCCGTTACTATATTAAAATCTTCGAGCAGAACCGTTTCGACAGGTCCGACTGTAATCAGTGTCCGGCAGCCGACAGACAAAAGCGAGAATAAAAACAGCGGACAGACAAGACACCTCCGTATCATTTTAAAATGCCCTCTGTTTTTCCGAATCCGCCGCATTCGGGACGGGCAAAATCGTATGAAGCCACATAACGGCAACCGCGGAGATAATCGCGAATTCGCTTTTGCAGAATTCCTTCACCCGTTCCGTGAATAATCGAAAACCGGGTCATCCCCGATAAAATCAGCCGGTCGAGATACTGTTCCAGTTCGGCTACCGCTTCGTCTCCGGTCATGCCGCGGACATCCAGTTCACCGGAAAAACCGCCGCGCTGCGCCGATTCGAAAAAAACAGCTGCATTGTTTCGGCTTCGGGCTTCGGGTGCGCAGGGAGTCAGGTCGGCTTCTTTCACCGTCAGCCGCAGGGAACCGGTTTCGGCAAGCCATTTCCCCTTGCCGGCAGGCCGCAGCAGGACGGCCCGCTGTTTGGAGCGTCCGACCAGGACCTCTTCTCCCGCCTCAAACGCGTGCGGCCGCATCGCAACGACGGCGGCTTCCTCTTTGGCGGCGGCGGCTTTCAACCGCTCTTCGCGGCGGCCGTATTCTTTCAGTTGACTTTCGAGGCGCCCGAGCGCGGCGGCGGGCGGCGGCGTTTCTTTCCGTTTCAGTTCGCGGACCTCCTGCCGCAGTTTACGGACTTCGGACGACAGTTCGGCTTTCTGCGCCTGTTTCAGCCTGTAAACATCGGTCCGATGGGCAATTTCCTTTAAAGCGAAAGCCCGTTCTTTTTCTCTGACGGCCTTTTCTTTTTCCGAAACAGCCGCTTCCCGTTCGGCCAGTTCCTGCCGGCGGGTCAGCAGTTCCGCCATCAGCCGCGCCGTCTCGGGAATTTCTTTTTCGAAAAAAAGACGGGCTTCATTCAAAACCGGCTCCGGCAGTTTCATCGCCGCCGCAATATCGATGGCATGCGATTCTCCCGAAGCATCGGCCATAACCGTGTATGAAGGCTTCATTTTTTGCGTGTCGAAAGCCATGGCAAAAGCGCTGAAATCGGGCGACAGAAGCGCCCTTTCTTTAATCAGACCGTTGTGAGTGGTCAGAAAAACGGAAGCTCCTTTTTCTTTCAACGCATTCAACAGAGCGAGACCGAGCGCACCTCCCTCGAGAGGATCGGTTCCTGATGAGAACTCATCCAGCAAAATCAGAGATTCGCGGTCGGCTGCTTCAAGAATTCGCTTCATCCGGTCGAGATGAGCCGAATAGGTGGAGAGAGCTTCGGAAATCGACTGCCGGTCACCGATATCGCAGAGAATCCGGCTGAAAACAGGCAGACGGGATCGGCTGTCGGCAAAAACACCGAGACCGCTTTGATGGCAGAAAACGGCCAGACCGATGCTCTTCAAAAGAACCGATTTTCCGCCGGCGTTCGGACCGGAGATGACGGCACAACGGCGGCAGCGTCCCGGATTGAGCGGAACGGCCCGGTCTCCCAGCTGGGGATGAATCAGTTCCCTTAATTCGATATCGGTTCCCTCACCGATATAAGCAGTGTCGTAACGGCGATGAAACCGCAACCGGGCCTGAAGCGCATCCAGCCGTTTCATTCTCCGGTGCAGCTCGAGAAAAAGAGTTCTGTTTTCGGTTATGATTTCCGAAATAGAGCGGAAAACCGCCGCCAGTGCCGCCTTTTTTTCATTGGAGGCTTCGACAAAACGGTTGTTGAAGTCAACCAGTTCCGCCGGTTCGATAAAAAGAGTGGCTCCGGTTCCCGAACTTTCGTGAACAATCCCTTTGACTTTATAACCGAAATTGGCTTTAACGGCCAACACCACCCTGCCGTTGCGGATGGTTTCGTTCGAAGAGGCAAAACAGTCGCTGTCGTAACGGGCAAAACAGTTGTGAGCCGCGGAAAGCAGCTGTTCGCGTGTTTTGGCAATTTTGCGTTCGGCGGCAACCAGTTCGGGAATATCGGAACGGATTTCGCCGCTGTCGGTCATATATTTCGAAAAGCGGAAGCGCATCGTTTCGGATTCGGGGAATTCGAAATACGGTTTCAAAAGCAGCGGAAAAGTATCGCCATCGCAAGCCGTTTCGACACGGGATGCGAAAAAAGAGGCGGCCCGGCAGCAGGCGTCGGTTAACCGAAAAACAGCCGCGGCCTCTTCCGGTTCGATCCGGATACGGGCGGCCGAGGCTCTCATGAGAAGCGGCAAAACCGGATCCCGCTGAAGCACCGCTTCCTTCTCTTCGCCGTAAAGAAGATCGAGAGCGTTCAAAACACGGTATAAATCTTCGATGCGGCAGGAATCGGTTTCGAAGAGCGAATCGGGAGTCAGCTCTTCCGCCGTTTCTTCCGAAAAACACAAAGAGCGAAGCTGTCCGACAACGGATTCCGCTCCCAAAGCTGTCCAATCGTTTAATCCGTTCACCGGTAACTCCTGCTGCGTCGTTCCAGCTGGTCGTATAAATTTAAATAGGAAAAGTAACGGTCGTCATCCAACGCTCCCTCTTCCGCCGCTTTTCTGACAGCGCATCCCGGCTCCGAAAGATGGCGGCAGCCGTTGACGGAACAGGCTGCCGCAAACGGAGCAAAATCGGGATAATGAAAGTGCAAATCGGCCGGTTCGATTCCGTAAACTTCGATCTCGCGGATGCCGGGAGAATCAATCAGTTCCGGCAGTCCCTCTTCACCCGGAAACAGAAGCGAAAAGTTGGTGGTGTGACAGCCGCGATTATATTTTTCGGAAACGGCAGCGACCCGCTGCGATGCATCCGGACGCAACGCATTCAAAAGCGACGATTTGCCGACGCCGGACTGTCCGACAAAAAGAACCCGATGATGTTCCATCGCTTCACGCAACGCCGTCAATCCTTTTCCGTCTCTGACGGAAATCGGGAAAAGGCGGATGCCGATTTTTTCGAAACCGTTCAGGCGGCCGGTGATTTCTTCCGTGAGGGGAAAATCGGTTTTGTTGCATATAATCCACCGTTCGCAACCGTCCGGTGCCGATACAAACACCCGATCGAGGAACCGGGGGCGGAACGGCGGCTCGTCGACGCTGGTGACCGCCGCAAGGATATCGAAATTGGCCGCCAGCGTTTGGGGCTTCGACAGTTTCCGGTTAAAGCGGACAAAAGCGTTGTGACGCGGCAGGCGGGCACGAATCAGTCCTTTCGGCGGATTCTCCGAGATGACATCAAAGTCGACCTCATCACCGGCCGCGAGAGGATTGTATTCCTGCTCTTCAATGGCCAGAATTTTCCCTTTTAAACGGCATTCGTAACGGATTCCGCCCGCCGCAACCGTAAAAAAATTGTTGATTCCGCACAAAACCGTACCCTGCATACTGATAAATTACCCGATACGGCGCCGGTCGTCAACACTTTTTGAAAAAGAATTGACATTCTGCTTATCAAGACGTTATAATAATATATGTTTAACGAGCAAATCTGTACCGCAGACGGATGCGAAAACCCGTGCGCCGACGGACAGACCCTGTGCTGCCGTCATCTGCCGCAGCCGACAGTCGAACAAATTACGGTCGATGTTTGCCGAAACCTCCGCTCCGATAATCTGTGGAAAAACAAAAATTTTTCTCTGCTGACTTTCCGCAACGAAGATTTCAGCGGGAAACGGATTTATGCATCTTCCTTTTACGGTACCGTTTTCGAAAACTGCCGCTTCGACGACAGCTGTTTTTTTTCAAACTGTTTCGAAAACGCAGTTTTCAAAAACTGCTCTTTTTGCAGAACCGAATCAAAATACAATATCATCGGCAATGCGGTGATTACGAATACATCGTTTTGCGAATCGGATATTCTGCATTCCAATTTTATCGGAATCAAAGCCGTTAATGTCGATTTCTCGGACACCGATCTTTATTCTTCGACTTTTTATCGTGCCGACCTCGAGAATGTCAATTTATCAAACTGTAATCTGAAAAAAACCGATTTCCGGTCTACCGTACGAAAAAACGTTACATTTCGTTATTCAAATTACGAAGAAGCCTATTTCGATGAAGGAAGTGTCGATTCATGAATCTTTTTCCTTTTTTTAACGAAGACGGATTTTCAAACTCCTATATTTTGGCCGAAACGGAAGCCGGAGGACCGTGCGTTATTATCGATCCTTCCGATTTTACGATTGAGATGCTTCATCTGGTCGAAAGTCACGATTTCACGGTCGAAGCCGTTTTTCTGACGCATTACAACAGAATGCACACAACCGGTCTGACCAAACTGACAAAAATCTATAATCCGAAAATTTACAGTCCCCGAATTACCGAAAAAGATAATTTTGAGATTATCGAAATCGGAGAAAAAACGGAAATCGAGGCTGCCGGTATGACCGTCCGCATTCTGAACTTCCTCGGTGATTTCGGAAATGCGATTTTTTACCGGGTCAGCGACTGTCTTTTCACAGGCGATCTTTATCAGGCCGGAGACCGCCATGAAGAAGAGGAAATTTTTACCGTAAACCATGCGTTTATTGTTAAAAATCTGAAAAAATTTTTGAAAGAGAACAAGAAAAATTTTAAAATTTTCCCCGGTTACGGAGCACCGACCTCCTGCAGGCTGGAATTTCCGGAGTTGCCATGAAAAAGATAAAATACCTGCTGACCATAACCGTTTTATTGACAGCCGCATGCGCCTCGCCCGAAATAAAAGGGAAAACCTATGCGCTGATTTACGGTGTTTCGGGTTATTCCCGCTACGGGACCGATTTACGGTTAAATGCTTCCGATCTGAAAGCATGCCGGTATGATGCCGAATCCTTTGCGGCCGCACTGAAAGTCCTCTACGGCCCTTCTGCCGAAATCTATCTTCGGACCGAGCCGATTGACGGAATGTCGGGAACCGAAAAACAACCCAGTAAACAGCAGATTCTCTCCGATTTCGAAATGATTCGTTCCGCAGCGGGAAGCGAAGACCGGTTTATCTTCTTTTATGCGGGACACGGTATGGCAATGAAAGCCTCCGAGGTTGACGCGAAAGATCAGGGCGAATACGGGGAAACAGCGGCAACTCATATTCAACGTGAATATCTGTGTCCCGCAATCGACCGCACACTCCCGTCCGGCGATATTTCCCTGAAAAATGTTCTTTTCAGCGATCGTGAATTGAGAGAAGAACTCATCTCTCTTTCCTGCAAAAGAAAGTTTGTTTTTCTCGACAGCTGTCATTCCGCCGGAATGATTACCGCTTATCCCGATGTCAACGCATCGATTCTCCACGCTTTCTCCCATTCGGCTATGTCGGTAGCGTTAAAAGCCTATTTTTCCGAAAACAAATCGGAAAAAGAAGCCCATAAAAATACCTGGATACTGGCTGCCGCCGGCGAAAACGGAAACAGTTACGAAAGCACAACAATCGGACACGGTTTTTTTACCTACAGTCTGCTGAAAGGATTCGGCGAAGCGGACTCCAACCGCGATAAATTTGTTTCCTGGAGCGAGCTGACGGCATACGCCGCCGAATATTCCCGTCGTATGTTAAAAGAAGTCGATTCATCGGGAAACAGTCGGCAATTCGGAGACATGCTGGTCTCCTGCGGAAGCGGTTCCGAGGATGTACTGTTCGCTCCGGCAGTCCAGCTCGATAAATCGATCTACTGATCGGATACTTTCCGTTTTCCCCGCAACTCGTAAATACGATCCCGAATCACCGCGGCCTGTTCGAAGTCGTAAGCGGCGGCACAGGCCAGCATCTGTTCTTCCAACTCTTTAATGTAGAGACGTTTATCCGCGGGACGGAAAAGATTGTATTTCTCCGCGACATCCCAGGCCGGCGCCGTAACGGAATAGGTTTTTTCCTCTTTTTTTGTGCGTACAAGAATATCGTCGACCTTTTTGATGACCGTTTGCGGTACGATACCGTGTTCCGCATTATAGGCCTGCTGTAAAGAACGGCGGCGAAGCGTTTCTCCTATTGCTTCTTTCATGGCATCCGATTCGCGGTCGGCATACATAATCACACGTCCGTTGGCATTTCGGGCTGCCCGGCCGATTGTCTGAATCAGACTGGTTGCCGACCGCAAAAAGCCGATTTTGTCGGCATCCAGAATCGCTACCAGAGAGACCTCCGGCATATCCAACCCCTCCCGTAACAGGTTGATCCCGATTAATACATCGATTTCTCCGGTTCTCAGCTGTTTGATAATTTCAACCCGTTCGATTGTTTCCACTTCGGAGTGCATATAACGGACTTTCAGAGAACGGGCCAGAAAGTAATCGGTCAGATCCTCCGCCATTTTCTTTGTCAGTGTCGTAACAAGCGAACGTTCGTTAGCCGCAATTGCCGTCTGAATTTCCCTGTATAAATCATCGATCTGCCCCTCTGTCGGCCGAATTACGATACGGGGGTCCAGCAATCCGGTCGGGCGGATAATCTGTTCGGTCATGTGCGGACACTGACTCTTCTCCCATTTTCCCGGTGTTGCCGAAACATAAAGAACCGTATCGAGCAGAGAACGGAATTCGTCAAAAACGAGGGGCCGGTTATCCAACGCACACGGCAGTCTGAATCCGAAATGAACCAGATTCTGTTTCCGGCTGCGGTCGCCTTCATACATTCCTCCGATTTGAGGCACCGTCACATGAGATTCATCGATAATTGTCAGAAATTCTTTCGGAAAATAATCAATCAAAACCGCCGGTCGGTCTCCCGGTTTTCGTCCGTCCAAAATGCGGGAATAATTTTCGATTCCGCTGCAGTAACCGAGTTCCTTCATCATTTCGACATCCAGTTCGACCCGTGTCCTCAACCTCTGTGCTTCCAAAATCCGGTTTTCGGAAAGCAGCTCTGCTTCCCGGATTTTCAGTTCTTCTTCAATCTCGCCCAGTTTTTCTCTCATTTTCTCTTCCGGCATAACGAAATGTTTTGCCGGATAAATGACCAGAAATTCCGGTTTTTCGACGACCGTACCCGTCACCGGATCAAATTTTTTGACGGAGACAACCGTATCCCAGTCAAGTTCGATTCGATACGCAAATTTTTCGTACGCCGGCTGAATTTCGAAGACATCTCCCCGAATCCGAAATTTTCCCCGTTCCAGAAGCGCATCGTTTCTCTCGTACTGAAGGGAAATCAGATGAAGTGAAAGTTCTCTCAAATCGAGCTGTTTGCCGATTGTAATCGAAATTCTCATTTCCCGAAAGTTGTCGGGATTTCCGATTCCGTAAATACAGGATACGGTTGCCACGATAATAACATCTTTTCGTTCCAAAAGCGATGACGTCGCCGAAAGACGCAACCGTTCGATTTCATCGTTAATCGAAGCATCTTTTTCGATGTAAAGATCCTTCGACGGAACATAAGCTTCCGGCTGGTAATAATCATAATAAGAGACAAAATATTCGACCGCGTTTTCCGGGAAAAAAGATTTAAATTCGCGGTAAAGCTGGGCCGCGAGTGTTTTATTGTGGGAGATAATCAAAGTCGGCATTTGCACCGCCTCGATCACTTTTGCCATGGTAAAGGTTTTACCGCTGCCGGTGACTCCCATCAGCGTCTGCTGCTTTTCGCCGCTGCGGATTCCGTTAACCAGTTCGTCGATTGCATGGGGCTGATCTCCCGACGGCCGGTAATCGGAACGGAGGAGAAACGGTTTCATCAGTTTCATCGGACGATTCCGTTACTGCAGGGTAAACGTACGGTCGGAAAGAAGAACATCGAATTTTTTTTCTTCTTTACCGCGGACAACCGTTACCGACACCGTTTCACCCGGTCGGGTGTTTTCCAGAGCACCGAATAAATCACTGAAGGTCCGGACATCCGTTTCGCCGACCGCAGTAATAATATCACCGCCGAAATAAATATAACCGTTACCGTAGCGAACCGGACGGTTTTTGTCGCCGCCCCGCAACCCCGACTTTCCGGCCGGCGAATTGGCAGGAATCTCGGAAATCAGAATACCGCTGCTGACCGGCAGATTGGCATAACGGGCAATCCTCGAATCAATCTGAACGGGAAGAATATCTATCCATCCCCGATTGACTTTCCCGTAGCGGATTAAATCGGGAATAACACGTCTTGCGGTATCGACGGGAACGGCAAATCCGATACCGACGGAACCGCCGCTCGGCGAGTATATAATCGTATTAATCCCGATCAGCTGACCGGCGGAATTCAGGAGAGGACCGCCGGAATTTCCCGGATTGATGGAAGCGTCCGTCTGTATCATATTCTTGATGATGAGATTATTTCCGTTGCGGACGGGACGGGAAACACCGGATATAATGCCCTGTGTCAGAGTTCTGTCGTAACCGAACGGGTTGCCGATAGCCAAAACCTTTTGTCCGACTGCCAGAGAATCGGAAGAACCGAACGGAATAACGGTTAACTTTTTCCCTTTCGGATCGATTTTTAAAACAGCCAGGTCGTTTTCCGGATCGCGTCCCGTAATCGTTCCTTCGTATGAATCACCGTCGGAAAGTGTGACGTAAACTTTATAGGCTTTGGCAACCACATGGGTATTGGTCAAAATATAACCGTCTTCACTGATAACGGCACCGGAGCCGCTGCTGCCTTCCTGGGGAACCGGTTCGAACAGCCAGTTATATCCGATAACTTCGGTCGAAATGTTGACAACCGCCGCATTGTATTTTTCGTAAATCGCCATGGAATTTTTCTCGTCTTCCAACACGGCATCTTCGGTGAGCGCAGGAACCGCTATTTCGACAGCCGATGCCTCGGCCTGTCCGGGAAGCAGTTCGTTCCAATCGGGATCCGGTTGTGCAACGGGGAAATCCGTTCGGATAGCCGCAACGGGCTGATTGTTTTTTCCGTTACCGGCGGCGACAAATCCCGCCGTAACCGATGCTACCGAAATTCCGGCAAGAAAACAAAGAAAAACGGCTGTCAGAAACTGCTTTTGAGTATAAAATTTCATAGGAACTCCTCATCCCCCGAAATAATATACTCTATTTTCGGGATTTCGACCACCCTTTCCCGTGAAAATCACTCCTTCCTTAACCGAAACACCGCATTCAGATCTCTTTTTTCGATTTTACGGGAACCTCTCCAATCGGCGGCTGTCAGTGCCGTTCTCATAATATTGAAAACGGATCTCATCGATAAACCGTAACGGCGGCAGTAATCGGAAAAACAGCTTTCCGTTTCCGGATCGACACGAAAATATCGGCGGATTGTATCGGGAGAAAGTAAACCGTTGACCGCACCCCGTTCTCCGACAGTTCGTTCCCGAATTTCTTCAATCCGTTCCCTTATTTTTATCGATTTATCCGAAAATGAGAATCCATCCGAATCTTCCCTGCTCCGGGCCTTCCACTCCCAATGAAGAGAAAGGCGGTCGGAAACAGCACCTCCGATACGGTTGCGGTATCTCTGAATCTCTTTCACGGAGCAAAGACAGGCCTGAGAAAGCCTTCCCCGATTGCCGCAGGGACAGAGATTGGCCGCCATGACCAGAAGAAAATCGGCCGGGAAACGGGAGCGGATACCGGCCCGGGAAAGAAGAATCGATTTTTCTTCGAGCGGTTCGCGAAGCGCCTGAAGGATCGGAGAGGAAAATTCGGCCGCTTCGTCAAGGAAAAGAATCCCGTTATGTGCCAGCGAGATTTCTCCCGGTTTGAGACCGGGTCCCCCTCCGATAACGCCCTCCGTTGAAGAGCTGTGATGCGGTGAACGGAAAGGCGGCCGTGTCAGAATCCGGTCATCGGTCAGCTCTCCCGCCAGAGAATAAATACGCATTGTTTCCAGCCGCTGTTTTTCCGTCAGATCCGGGAGTAATGTTCTCAGCCGAAACGCCGCCATTGTTTTTCCGCATCCGGGAGGACCCGATAAAAGAAGATGGTGACAGCCGAGAGCGGAATAAATCAAAGCCTCTTTCAGTAACGGTTCGCCGAGAATATCGGAAAGGTCACCGCCCTCCGTTTCCGGCCTGTCGGGAAAGGCTGCCGCACCGACCGCCTGCGGCGGCCTTTCCCCTTCGGCCAGCATCGTGATTACGGATGCCGCTTCTTTCAAGGATGAAACGGCATAAACCCCTTTTTTCCCGGGTAAAGCGGCTTCGTTTTTGTTTTCGACGGAAACGATAATAATATCGGATGAGGCAGCCGAACCGGCACCGATTCCGGCGATGACTCCGTCGCACCGGCACACCTCTCCCGAAAGTTTCAGCTCCCCCATCGCCGTTACGGAAATCGGCAGAGAGGGAATCAGCCCGGCTTTTTCCATAATTTTGAGTGCAATTGCCAAATCCAAAAAGGCCGACTCTTTGCGGATACTTCCCGGATAGAGATTGATATAAATTTTTTTCATCGGACAGACAAAGCCCGAATTGGCCAGTGCCAGCCGAACCCGATCGGAAGACTCGCGAACCGCCGTTCCCGCGTATCCGACAATCTGAATCATCGGGAGTCCCTGACGGAATTCGGCCTCAATCTCAACCGGAACCGATTCATAACCGATATTCAAACATCCGAATATTCTCATACATTGATTAATAATGTATGAAAATCAATTTTTTACAAAAAAGCGGCGGTTTATTTTCTGTTTTTGAGATCCTTAATTTTCTCGGAACAAAGGGTATCGCAGATCTCGTTGTATTCGTTCCCGGCATGTCCTTTGACCCAGATCCATTCGACGGTCAGGGCCCGATGACAGGCGTCCAGACGCTGCCATAAATCGATATTTTTGACAGGTTCTCCGGTCGATGATTTCCACCCTTTTCTTTTCCATCCGGAAATCCATGAGGTAATACCGTTTCTGACATACTGACTGTCGATGTGAAAACGAACCGGTGTGCCGCTGCCGTTCCGTCTCAGACACGCCTCCAGCGCCTCAATCGCTGCGGTCAGTTCCATGCGGTTGTTGGTTGTCTCCGCCTCTCCGCCGCAACCGCGAAACTCTTCCCCGTCAAGCAGCACAAAAGCCCAGGCGCCCGCACCCGGATTGGGACGGCAGCCGCCGTCGCTGTAAATCTCTATGACATCGCCCGGTTGCCGCGGAGACTCTCCGGCTGCCTTATCCGACAGCAGTTCCGTATAAGGACGAATCTCGAGATCCGTCTCCTTCAGCCCCAGGTCGCTCATCAAAGACAACCGTTCTTTCTCCCAGACGCCTTCGGGCAGTTCTTCTTCCGACAGATACTCCGCCTCCAGAAAAAAACCGAGCGATTCGACCTCATTCAACTCAAGATTCCACTTTCCGTAACGAAACAGCTCCGTTTTTTTCTCTTTTTTGATGACCGGATGAAATCCCAAGGAGGAACAAAACTCTTCGAATGATTCGGGAGCATCAACCGTAAATTCCGTTTCGCGGCTGATTTCCGATCGGCCTTCGGTCCTTTTTGATTTCGATGTGACAATACAGGAAACCGTCTCCCCGTTTTTCATCCGGCGCAGGCGAAACAGAGGAAGACTGTTTTCCCCGTAATAAGTATCGTTTTTTAAAATAAAACAGGAGTGTTCTCCGCAAAGCATTTTCAATCTGTTTCGAATACTCGGCAGGTCGTTGATCGCCGATTTAAATTCATATTCCCACATCCTTCGATTATATTCGATAACTCTCAAAAATGATAGCAAAAAGATATACTTTTTTGAAAAGTTCGGCTATAATCTCACGGGAGAGATTATGAAATTATTTCAACATTTGATTATTGTTTCGTTTGTGATTTCGGCAGTTTCCTGTCTGAGTCTGGCCGGCGCCGCTTATAAGGACAGCTCGGTGAATCCCCGTGATCCGTCGGCCGCTACATACGACGGTTCGATGTACCGTCTTTCGGTAGAATGCAATCAGCCCAACGCTCTCATTTTCCTGAACGGTGCTCTTTACGGACAGACCGATGCAAACGGTTATTTTTCGATCAAACTCCGCTCGGGGGCCTATGATATGAAAGCGGTGAAAGAACATCTCACTCCGTACGAACGCAACATCCGACTTGACAGAGACCGCATGATTCGCTTCCGGATGCAGAAGCCGACGGATAACCGTAACGAAGAATCAAAATGAATTTTATAAAAGAGACTTTGCCCGGCATTCTGCTTTGTGCCGTTATTGCGACGGCTTCGTTTTTTCTCGGTAAACAGGTTCCTGTTGTCGGCGGAGCGGTTTTCGCGATTCTGATCGGAATGATTATTGCTGTTTTTTGGAAAGAAAAAGGTCTCTTCGGCGGCGGAATCCGCTTTACCGCCAAAAAAATATTGCAGTATGCGGTGATTTTTCTCGGTTTCGGACTGAACCTGAAAGCCGTTGCCGTCACGGGTATCGAATCGCTGCCGATTATTCTGGCAACGATAGCAGCATCGCTGCTGATCGCATACGCAGTCAGTAAACTGCTGAAGATTCATCCGAATACGTCGATTCTGGTCGGTGTCGGCTCTTCTATTTGCGGCGGATCGGCGATTGCGGCGACCGCTCCCGTTATCGACGCACGGGAGGATGAAGTGGCGCAATCCGTCTCTGTCATCTTCTTTTTTAACGTCGTAGCGGCACTGATTTTTCCGACGTTGGGAGGTCTCATCGGATTCTCCACAACACCGGCGGTAAACCGCTGATTCTCGGTTTCTGCTGCTCGCTTGTCATCACGGCTGTCAGTCTGATTGCCCAGCATCTGCTCGGGTTATGGTAGACTGTGCGCCGTATCCTTCGATATAAGAAAAGGCTTTCCTTTCGGAAAGCCTTTCTTTTTTATACCCGGCAAAGCCTATTTCGCCGTTTTTCTGTTGTAAATCGAATAGTTGTTTGCCTTCTCCGGATCGGATTTAAACACAAAACCGAGCAGATAACCGCTGACGAAGGTAATCGCCACATTGATAATCGCGTAGAGATACGGATGAACAGGCGTATACAATCCGATCAGCCAGGTCGAAACAACACCGATAATTGTGGCAATCGAAACACTCAGTCCGCTCGCCCGTTTCGTAAAAATACCGAGACAGAACAGACCGCACATCGCACCGCCGACGAGACCGAGAATCGTCATAAAGTTGTCCCACAGCGAACGGCTGGACAGGAAAACAAAGATGACACCGGTCACCGTTCCGATTAAACCGAACAGAACCGTTACAATCCGGGAAAGCATCAGTCCCTTCTTCGAATCGACAGCCAGGTTAAACCGCTGGAAGAAATCGGTGACAATGGCTGCCGTTGCCGAATTGATACTGGTGGAAACCGTCGACTGCGCCGCCGCAAAAATGGCCGCCACAACGAGTCCGGCAACACCGACAGGCAATTCCTGTGCAATAAAAACCGGGAAAACATAGTCGACTTTATCGATAAGCGGATCGATATAAGTCGGGTTGGTTTTGTAGAAAACAAACAGTGCCGTTCCGAGGAAGAAGAAAAGCGCACTGGCCACAACGGAAATAATTGTGTTGGTCCAGATCGATTTTTTCGCAGCCTTTTCGTCTTTCACAGACATATACCGTTGAACAATCGACATGTCGGAGGCATACGGAACCAGGTTTTGCCCGAAACCGCCCAAAAGAACGACCCAAAAAGCGGGAATCATATAGCTGGCCGACGACCAGTCCCACTCTATCAGCCTGAATTTATCTGCGGCAATTGCCGTCGAGAAAAAGACAGAAGGACCGCCGACCGAGAACATAATCAGTAAAACAGTAATGATCCCGCCGCTTAACAGAACAAAGCTTTGGATCGTATCGGTCCAGACAACCGCTTCCAACCCGCCCATGGCGCAGTAAAGCATGGACAGAATTCCCATAATCAGAATACAGATGACCTGATTGGTTTGCGGATCGGGACTGATTGTCAGCACCATCGATAAAGCAATTGCCGGCAAGTACATGACAATTCCCATTCTTCCGATGTGGAAAATAATGAAAGAGGCACTGGCAAAAAGTCTCGCAAACAGATTGAACCGTTTTTCGAGATATTCATAGGCACTGGCAGAAGTAATTCTTCTGAAGAACGGAAGAAAATAGAAAATGACAATCGGCGTGACGATAAACATCGAAAACTGAAGAACAAAGTTCACCCAGTTGGTGGCAAACGCCTTGCCGGGAACGGCAATAAACGTTATCGAAGAAAGCATGGTCGCAAAAATACTGAATGCCGCCACCCAAAACGGAATCCGTCCGCCGCCTTTAAAAAAATCATCCGTACTTTTATTACGGAAATAAAAGAAGATACCGACACCGACCATACCCAAAAGATAAATTCCGATAACGGAAAAATTAATCCAGCCGAATGACGGCTTTACATCGTTCAGAGTAACCCGCCAGACGTCCGTTGTCCGTACCTGAGGTTTCACTTCTCCCGAAACAATGTAAATCGGTGCATTTTTACCGTAACCCCAACGGACAATCGGAGTGGTCACCTGATTCGCCGGTGTGGCCGAGGCTTCCATCCAGCTGTCCGTAATCGTATAATATGCAAAACTTTCTTTGTGGAAACCGGGATGCTCCTGCTGTGTCATCTCTCCGTTGACCAGCTTCGTCAGTAAATCTCCCTGCGCTCCGTTCAGAACGAAAATATGGGCCATACCGACGGAGACAGCCGAAGCCGCCATCAGCGGAACAGGCGCATCCGCACGGCGTGTCCACAAAGATTTGACCGGATTAAACTCCCATGTGTCCGAAAAGAAGACAAAACGGTTATTTCCCAGCTCCTGCCGTCCGCCGACGACATAAACCGATTCGCTTTCGCCGTTGAACTGAGTCGCTGCCGCCGCGAGAATCCGGGGATCACCGGGAATCCGGTTGACATACAGGTTTCCCTCCGCATCGAAGCCTTTCACATCTGTCCATTCCAAAGGCTGTGCATCGCTCCGAAATCGGCCTTTCAAAAAGGCATCCGTCATGGTCTCCGTGCTGTTCATACCTGTCTGACCGCCGATCAGGTAAACATCTTTTCCGTGAAGTGCGGCCTGTGTATTGGCCAACGGCATGGGCATTTTTCCCAGTTCTACAAGTTCGACCGTTCCGACAGCGGAATTCCATTTCAGCAAATAAACAATGTCGAAAACCGTTTCGGAATTCATTCCTCCGAAACAGAGAACACCGTCGGGAAGCGTCACGGAAGCACCGTATGCCACCGGATGAGGCAGCCGGATATCCTGTTTCTGCCAATTTCGGGTGCCTGCCGTATCCGACGTTAATACATAAATCGTATCCGAATAAATCTTAACAGCATCGGCACGCCATTCATCCGTTGCGAAATGACAGCCTCCGGCAAAAATAACGGCATTATTGTGATATCCCGCAAACGCACCGGCCAGACCGTATTCATCAGGCAGCGACGCCTCCCGAGACCAGGTCATCAGTCGGTTAAACGCCATTTCGCTGTTTTCTTTCCGAGAACAGGACAGAAAAAAACAGACACTCAAACACAACAAAATTACGAACCGTCTACGCATTCTTTTCTCCTTCATCCACTACCGATTGTAAAATGAATTTTAATGTACTTTTTTATTATATCACAGGCGCATTGATGCTGACAAGGACATTTTGTTCCAATTCCTTTGAGGAATAAAATAAACGGCACTTCCCGTGTTGACCTGACGCCCTCCTTTGTAATCAAAAGAGAAAGTCCATGTGTCGCCCGAAAATCCCAATCCGACTTTTGCTCCCATGAAAATATTATTGACAACTTTATCGTTTATACGGACGCTGTCACGGGAATAAGTCCAGAGGCCGAGTTGCGGAATAATTCGATCCGCTTTACCGCGAACACCCAGAACATACTCGACTTCATAGGATGAAAATCCGAGCGCATTTTGAAGTTTTGCGGCCTCCGAACGGAGAGAGTCGTTTTTTGTAAAAGTATTGGAATAACTGAGCTCGGAAATAATATTACAGGCATAATCGGGATCGGAAACCAGAAGCGGAAGAAAATTATATTCCAGTGAAAATTTGGCGGCCATTTCCATATTATCTTTAAAGCGGGAATAATCGGAAGAACCGATATAAAAATCGGGACTTAAGCTGTAGGAAAAGAAGTATGCCACACCGGACTTGCTTCCGTTTAATGTCAGACTCGGTGTAAACCTGATTTCGGGAATATACTTGTTGTTACTCAGGTTAACACTGTCGAAATCGACCTGCAAACGCCCCAACAGTCCGAGAGTAAACATCAGGGCGTCGTTAATCTTGAATTTATTCTCGAATCCGAACTGAGTCCGGCTTCGCAGAATCAGTGTCGAAGTTTTCGAATAATAGACACCGTCCTCAATTTCGACTTTCGGAGTCATATTCATGTAAATCTGGGTCATGAAAAAGGGCGCGATTGTGTAAAAATCCCAGTTATACGACAAAGCGACACGGGCACCCGTCCAGAAAGAAAAATCGGCCAGGGTCGATGACGACCCGGGATCCGTATTTTTTATCAGGAATTCGGAACCGGTAAACATCGTCATACCCGGCTTTTCGAACGCAGAGTCGGCCATACCGAAACCGATCTTTCCGTCGGAAGCATCCTGCGCAAATACGGATGTCGCCGCTGTCAGCAAAAAAATCAGTAAAATAAAAATTTGCTTTTTCATTGACTTTCCTCTCCTATTCCTGCAGATACTCAAACGGGAATGCCACATAGGACATAACATTACCGGTGATTTCGGCATACAGACCGATTGCGGGCAAGCCGGCAGCGGAATAAATCGGCAGCGGTGCCGCACAGGAGTAACTGTATCCGCCCTGGTGAATCAGCCGTTTATAACGCCATTCGATATCATCTCCGTTCTGGTCTTTAATCAGACCGACCCACATTGTCCCGTCACTTCGGGCGCTTTGAGACTGCGGCGACGCCAGTATGACAGCCGGATATCCGTCGATTTTGACGGGATAATTAAAGGCTGTCAGCTGACAACCGCTGGAGGTCGAGTTATAAATTCCGTCGACACGTTTCGGTTCTCCCCATGTTTCTCCGCCGTCGGTCGACAATACCGTACCGACATAGCTGACGGAGGTCCGGCAAAAGAGACGAATATTTCCGTTCGGCATTTTTACGGGAACAGATTCGGAAAGCTTTCCGGTATTCCCGTAAGTTGTCGGGAATTTTCCCCGTGTCCACGTATGACCGTTATCGTTGGACCAGATCACACAGGCAATCTCATTATTCAAAATACCGTCTTCAGACTTATTCGAATAGAGAGACATCATTACACGTCCTTTATACGGACCGTCGTCGATATAAAGACCGGTTCCCGGTCCCGCAATCAGATAAGTAACGTGATTTTCCGGTTTGCGGACCTGTCCGGTTATATTAATCGGATCGGACCAGGTCTTCCCCTTGTCATCGCTGTAAACGACATAATTATACGATGTTCTGTACATCTGAAAGATCGAATACTGATACATGATATTCATCGGTACCGTCTCGGCTCCGCCGATTTGCCGTACCCGAAGAATCTGACCGCGATCGCTTCCGTCATCGTAGCAGACCTCAAACCGTTCGTTCAGAAAATAATTGGTGTAAACATTCCTGTTGTCATAAATTTTCCGTTTAACGGGCGACTGCAAAAGAGCATAACCGTTCTCATCGAATTGGATCGACCCGTTTCCGTCTGTTACATATTCCGGAAAAATATCGACATTTTCCACGTAATATGTCCCGACCGATGTGACATCGGAATCTTTACAGGCGGTCTCCCAAATCGTATCCGACGTTTTCGGAGCCGTACCGTTCAAAACCTCTGCCGTCGGTGTCAGACTCATAACGGTTTTTCCGTTGACGGTCCGGAAAGGAGTTCCGACTCCGACATTTCCGCCCATCAGTCCGGCGCCCCACGGAAAGGCATCGGGAACCACAAAAATCCGCCCGGTCGCCCAGTTTTGAAAAACACACGGATCGATATATGAGGCCGACCGTCCTGCCGTTCCGGAAGTACGCGGACGATCATCGAAAGTAAGACTCGGAATCAGCATGTGACGTCCGAAAGTCAGACCGCCGTCTGTCGAAATTCGTATACCCGTATCGATATTGGCAGGCGAGTCGGAATTTCCCGAATAGCGGACGTCCTGAATAGCAAGAACCGTATTATCGAGAGTACCGTCGGGATTGCGTAATGTCAGAAGTACCGGAATACGGAAATACTGGGACCGCGTTTCGTCGCCGGCCTGCACCATTTTAAAATCGGCCAGATAATCGATATTCGGGAATATCGGCGACTGATCGACCGATGAACGTTCCGTATAGGAAACAGCCCATGCGGTAATTTCTTCGCTGAAAGTCACATTGTACATCGTTAAACCGGAAATCGACAAAGTTGCTTCGGCCGGGTTAAGAGCCGAATTGTTAAGGTTAACCGCTCCGAGCGAAACCGAAGAGCTGTTTTCGCCGAAAAAGAGCGGATCGCCGGCGGCCGCGGAATATTGTATCGAACCGAACGAACCGTAAAGAATATAAGCGGATGTCGTTCTGTCGAATACCAAAACAAGAGGAATTTCATCGCCGACGGCGAGATCAACGGCCTTATTCTGATTAAACAGATCCCGGCTGCCGTTCTCTGTCGTCATTCTCATTCCGATATTTTTTCCTTTCTGATAAACGGAAAAGTAAGAACCATCGTTTCCGCTGACAGAAAACAGAGTCTGTTCGTCACTGTCGGTAGATGCAATGATGAATGAGAAAGGCATCAGCAGGCCGAGAAAACTATCGTCGCCCGCTTTTCGGATTCCGTCCAAAAGAGAAACCGATTCGAAAACGGTTTTTCCGTAAGAAGTCATCTGCTCGGACGAAATCTGCCGAACCGGATCAAACGGTCCGATCATACCGGCAAAGGAAAAGAAAATCACATTTTCCGAAGGAGGAAGCGGCTGGTATCCCAGTGCCACTTCGGGCGAGTATCCGACAGCCTTTTTTCCGTATGAATTGGTTAATGTGAGAGCAAAACGGTATGTTCCCAACGTACGGGGCAACGTTATTTCAAAGTAAGAAGAAAGGTCGGGTTTATAAGCGGATGCCGGGAAAACAACATAGTGATCGGCATCGGTTTCAACCGCCGTAACCCATTCGTTGTTACCGGAAAGATACTGTGTTTCCCAAATCACATCCGTAATGACGGCATCATTGACAGCCGCACCGGGAACGGATGATGCGGGTTGAATCTGAACGGTTCCGCCGATTTTGAGGTCATAAATATTCTCGACAAAATCGACAACCGGAATCGGTGCTCCTTCTTCGATAACCGAAAACTGCGTTTTAAGGGTTTTTACCGATTTTCCGTCGGCCGTTTTCAATGTCCAGACAACGGTATAACGCCCCGGATTCGGCAGATTGACCCGTCGGGTCAGCGTGATGGTACGTTTGATATCGGATACGGAATCCAGTGTCAGAATTTTTTTTCCGCTTTCGTCATAGATTTTTCCGGAAACCGATGCAACCTGATTCAGAACAACGGCATCGACCGTTAAAACAATATCGTTTCCCAGTAATGCCGAAACAGGATCGGCTTTGGCTGCGTCGAGAGCGATATTCGAGTAATCCGGAATTTTATAAAGATCGTTGGTACATCCGAGAAAAAATAACGTCATCAGCAAAATCAAGAAATTCTTCATACAGTTCCTCCTTCCTGTCAGAATTTATTCAGAGACGTCGAATAAGATTTATCCCGTTTGAAAACAATATCGTTTTTGATCACCAGTTGGGAACCGCCCGTATTGTCAGCCGCATTCGACAGACTGTCGACTTTAAAGACACAATCGCCCTTTTTGCAAAGAATTTGTGTAAAATTTCTGTAATCTGTGATATTGTTCGGAATACCTGTAAAAGTGACTTCGCCGTTCAGAGTCGAAGTGAACGAAACGGTTTCTTTCGAGACACTCCAGTTTTTGAATTTATTCGGTTCGTAGAGAGTCGTTCCGACAGGAAGAACCTTCGAGCTGTCGGTCGGATCTTTCCAGTTCGGCGTCAGCGCCGTTACCAGCATTCTCATCTTGGCTTCCTGAACCTGCGGATAAATCATCAGCTCGACACGGGCCATCAGTTCCCCGCCGTCTTTTGCGTACGAATATCCCGAATCGGAGGCTTCAAAGGTGATATCGCCGACCCATTTCGTTTCTTCCAAATCACGGAAATAGAGTCCCTGAGTCAGCGGTTTTCCTTCCACCGCCGTAAACCGGTATTCGGAAATATAACTGGTCGACTCCTTATCGAGAGCCGCCGTATACCGGTGGGCATCCCCTTTTTTCAAAACCATCTCCGTTCCGGAACGGTCAAATTCGAGAAAAGCATAGGCCGGATCTTTTTGATAACTGTTGGCCGCATAATTTCCTCCGATTTGGAGTGCCTTTCCTTTCTGTTTCCAGTTTCCGGTCAAAGAAGGCGTAAAGTTCGGAAGTCCCGTCACTTCGGCATAGCCGAAAGCATGCAAATAAATCGTGACATCCAATACCTGCGGCTCCGTCCAGCCTTCGTAGCCGGTCTTCATCACCTCGAGTGAACCGTACCACGAACTGCCTCTGATTTCTTCGGGTAAATTACCGCAGGAAGAAAGAAGCGAAAGCGACAAAAGCAAAATAACTGTTTTTTTCATGTTTTCCTCCCTTCTCTCAGTCTACCAAAAGATATTTTTCGGTATCTTTCATTTCCGTAACAACCGCCTTCATTTCATCATCGCTTAAAATCCCTTCGTAAACGCGGGCATGGAACCATCCTTTAGTTCTCCAGTAAGCGTTGGCGGAGGCGGCATATCGGTTTACCGCTCCGAGCGAAAATGTTCCGACATTGTTGCCGGCACGGTAATTCAGATTCGAAGGGGTCACCTTACAATCGGCAGCGGTTGCCGATTGAAACGAACTCCATTCGGCATTAACAGCGCCCCATTTCGCGGTTGTCTGTGTTCCGTTTGCGGTTTGAATAAAAAAGATTCCGGGATTATTTGTTCCGCTGACGGAAGTCACAAACGATGCCTTTGCGGAACTCCCGTTATTCCCTTTCCATTCAAAACCGGCCGTCGTAAATCCGGAATTAAAGTAAGTTCCCATATATTTATTTGTTTCACTGCCGGCCGCATAACCGAATACCGCCCTCAATCCGCTGGCAGCATCACCGCCGTTTTGTTTAAACTTAACAACAATCGTCACTTCCGAAGGTGAAAACATATATTCGCCCCATGACGGGAAAACGGTTTCCATCAAAGCGGAATCGATAAGGCCGCATCCTTCGGACTGTGCATCCACATACACGGATTTCTCACCACGGTTACGGGCAGTCAAATACTCTTCCGAATCAAAAAGGAGACGTTTATCGTATGAAAAGGTATCGTCGCTCAGGAAAACCGGAAGCGAGACTACCGGCGACGGTGTTCCGTTTAAATCGACGACGGAAAGCCGGACATGCTCGAAAGGTGTTTCCGACGCTGAAATACGGTCTGCATCTTCCCTATTAATCAAATAGAACAAAATATAATTTTCTTCGATTCCGGGATCTTCAACCTGAGCGGAATAAGGAAGAAATACCTTTTCTTTTAAATCTTTTCCCGGCCATTCGTGACCGCCTACCGCATAATCCAGAAAATTCAGAACATAATATTGGTCGTAGAACGCCGAAAAATACTCATTTTCCAATGTTTTGAAATAAGTTGCCGCTTCTTCCGGAGGCGTCACACTATCGTTTATAAATACACTTTCCGCACCGGTCAGACTCGCCCACTCGGTTTTGGACACGGACACAACAGCCTGGCTGCCGTTGGACGTCAGCGACGGTTCTTTTCCCAAAACATATCCGTTGACAGCCACCACCGGTGACGGTAAAAATCCGTCCCGGACCGCCCCCACTTTCAAAGTAAGGGAACCGGTTTCCAGCAGGTCGATCAGAATTTCATTGCCGACTGTCTCCGATTTGTGCGGATTGCTGCCGTCCGTTGTAAAAATACAGGAAGCTCCGACGGGAGGAATCAGCCGTAACTGATCTCCGTTTTGAAAAACATACCCGTCAAGATAAAATCCGTCTACGGGAATCTGATTCCGGTAAAGCTGGACTGTCGGGGCAGCCAGCAGTTTCTGTTCGGCAGCCGGAATACAAAGGACATACGAATATGAAACGGAGACCTCTCCCAAAGTCAAAGTCGCTTTCAAAAGACAATATTCGTCACTGTATGGCTGACGGGCTGCACACAACGCCGTACCTTCCGAATAAAGAACATTTTCATTCGATGAGGTATAAGTGACATCGGCTCCTTTAAAATAAAAAGGAAAGAAATCCAGCTCCGAGTTTGAAGAGACTACCGAAGCGATTTCTTTTAATTCTTTCGAGATAAAGGCGTCGTATTCTTCCCCGATTGCTTTCAATTCTTTTTTCGACGGATCGCACGCCGTAATAACAAACGGCAAAATCAATAAAATCAAAAACCGTTTCATGACTCCTCCTTAAGGTAATTCGAAAAGACCGCGTTCGGCCAATCGGGAAGCAACCGCCCCGCTCTGTGTTTTCGACTGTTCAATCGTCAGCGAATTCCAAATCTCAAAATGATAAATCGTATAGAAAGAAGAGGGATCGCCCCATTTTAAACCTTCCCAAACAGCACTAGAAGACGGATTCAAGTTGTTCTTTTCGGAAAGGTAGGTATTCGCAATGACGGTCGAGGGCAAAGACCCGAGTGCAAACGAAACGGTATCCGTTCCGTTCCCGGGCGTCAGAATATCGGTCAGATTCCGGTATACGACCTCTTCGCCGTTTGTATATCCGGCCGGATTGTATGAAGTGGTTCCGAGAGCTTCCGTACCGAGAACTCCGTCCGATCCTACCGGATAAAGTTTCATATACGATTCCCCTGTGCCCGATACCGGCCCGGAAGTGAAAACAAAAATATAAAAACCGCCCGGAACCTGTTTCTTGGTAAATTTCAATCCGGTTGTCGGCGCCGCATCTTTAAACTGCCGCCACGCAAAACCGAAACTTCCGGACGCCGGCCACATCAGCATGGAAATCAGCCGATTCTGATCCTTTTGCGAAAAAGCAAAAAAAGGATAAGCGGTATTTGCGGCAAAACCGCTGTCTGCAATCTTCACGGCCCCGATAACGGTAAAGGTCTGACTGATTTTTTTCAGTTCCGTAAAATAAGACTGAACTGTCGTATCGTCACTGCTGCTGTCATAAACCGCATTTAAAGATTTTTTATCAAAAAAAGATGTCATTCGGAACCGACCGCCGTTACTGATGCTGTACCTCAACGTCAGATTCGATTCGGGTGTTTCGTTTCCGGCCGTATCGAACACGGCAACCGTCAGTCCCGTATCCTCCGCCTTCGGCTCGTTAATTCGAACGGAACAATTTTTATCATAGTAATCGGCACCGAAATTGGGATTTAAAGTGACCAGCGGCTTCAATATTTTTTTAACATCCGCCTGCAAAAAGCTTTCCGTCGCGGAACCATCGGGTTTCTCCGCATAAAGCTTCGAGAGTTCGTTAAAATCCCAAACATCGACCGTTACCGACATGGTTGATTCAAGAAACAAATTTTCGGTATTGACCGCTAATGTACGCGTAACGGCAGGGGAATTTTTGAGTTTATCCTCGTCTTCGCTTTTCGGTGCGACATAGGCGGAAAAAGTCACCTCTCCCGTTTTTTCCCCGGGAATTTGAATCTTATATGTCCCGCTGTCGAGTGCGTCCGTATCCGCCAACTGTTGATAGGCTTCGTTATTGAAGGAGTAGTAAAAGATTCCGTCGGCAAATCCTTTAACGACAATCCAATCACCGCTCCACAAAGCAGGTGTCAGCGGCACATTCCAGTCTTCTTCTCCGATAACCGTATAATCCGTCTCCGTTAAGCGGTAAATCTTAATCACCGGAGGCTGAAGCGCCACCAGCACCGCATCGGGCGCAACCGTAAACAGATGAGAAAAGGAAACCTTGTCATCACCCATTTTCAGTGTTACCGATACGGAAAACGAACGGGAAACGCCGTCGGGATTCGAACCGACGGAAAAAGTCTGGCCCGAAAGAGAGACCAGACCTCCCGCATTGTTTTCGAGCCCGTAGACAACAGAGGCCCGTATCGAAATCTTTTCTTTGGTTTCCGGATCGGTAAAGTCGGTCTTAATTTCTTTTTTCAGTGAATCGTTGAACCAGTCCTGTAAACGACCGGAAATTTCATAACCGACAGGAGCAAATGTCTCATCGAGCGAGAGCAGATAGGCTTTTTTCAACGCACTTAATTGAAGAGAAGTCCGGCTGATTTCCGGATCCGACACAGGCGGACATCCGAACAGAAAAACCGTAAATAGAAAAACCGATAATCTTTTCATATCTCCCCCCTATGAATTTTTAAAGATTATAAATTATTCTATTACAGTTTATTTTTGAGTTGCAAATTAAATTTTTAATTAAATTTAATAAAGATATAAGTCATAAGATATATAAAAACCCGGAGTAAAAAGACAAAAAAAATTAGTGGCGAAGGGACTTGAACCCCTGACAGAGCGGATATGAGCCGCTTGCTCTACCGACTGAGCTACGCCACCAATTATGAGGACAATCTAACAGGTTTTGCGATTTTTGTCAACACAGTTACTGAAATTTATTTCCGTCGATTTTCAGAAAACGGGTCCAAAAATTTCCTGTCAGAAATTCCTGACAGACGGAAACTCCGGGAACAAAAAACTTCTTTTCATAGAACAGAAGCTGAATTTTTGTCGAGAGAGTATCTTCATTAATCTCGTCGCCGTTATCTTTGGCAAAAAAATGCAACGCCAGTGTATTCGTATAAATAAAAAAGAGAAAGTTGGGTTCCGGCTTCTGGATAAACTGCATTCGGATGAATTTGGAAAGTTTGAGAAGAGCCCCCTCCTCTTTTTTTATCGCCCGAAGAAGATTGTCAAGAAAATCTATGTACTGCAGCAGGAATGAACGCCGGGAGTTAAAGAAATAAAAATGATCTTCAATCTCTTCGAATCCGGACGGAAAATTTTTGATGGTCATCAGACTGACTGTTTGTGTCGAAAACGGCATGAGGTTTTTTCTTGCCGAAGCTATGAATTTCAGCGCATCGTCAATCCGACCTTCCCACAGAGCTCCTTCCGCCTGAAAAAAACAGGCATCGGCAGAGAGACGGGATAATGCGGCAAAGCAACGCTTTGCCTTTTCCTTACGGCCGCTGTAAATATAAATACGCCCGACCCATGCCTGAAGAACCGCTATCGTCTGTTCGGGATCCGAGATTTTTGCCGAAGCGCAGTCCCTCATTAAGTCCAGAAGAATTTCCTCCGCCTGTCCGTATCGTCCCAAATCAAAATAAAAACGGCTTTGAAGAAAGCGGTAAAAAAACCTGTTGCGGAAAAGCGAGTCGGTATAAAGATCCGACGGCTCCGAAAAAAACCGTTCCAGCTCCCGAAACTGTCCCGATACGTAAAGCGAAGCCGCACGTAAAAGCTGTGCCTGAACATAATAAACGGTATGGGCTCCTTCCGTCGGTTCCGTGTCGAACAGAAAATTCAAATAACACGAACCTTCGTACAACTTCTGCATTCCGAACATCGAGGAAGCAATCAGAAAATTTCCCAGTAATTTATATCGAATCTTGTCGCTGTCGGAAATTTCGTTGACACGGAAGAGCACCTCCTTGGAAACATTGACAGACTCTTCCATACGGTAAAACATATAGTGAAAAATCGCCGTTGCCGCCTGCCGTTCGAAATCGATTTTCAGACTGCCCGAAGAAGCCGGCAGTTTCAGAATTTTTTCGCCGCATGAGAGAACAGACGGAATATCGTACGCCGTTCTGGCACGGTGAAACCGGCCCAGAAGAATCATTTCATCCAACAGCGTTCTTTCCGACCCGTCGGGCAAATCGGCCGAACAGTCATTCAGCAAATCGAGGACAATATCCGATTCCGTAATTCTCAGATTCTGCAGCAGCGTCTGAATCACTATCAATATTTTATAAAACCGTTCGGGGTCGTCTTTCTGTTTTAACAGATACGAGGCGTAGGCTTCCGGATAATGAATTTCTCCGGCCCCGAACATTTTGAATATCAGATGATTCAGATGATCGAAAAATTCTTCTTTTTTTTCGATAATTTCCCTGTTCAGAGCGGAACCGAAAGCGGAAAAATCGGCTTTATCCTCCGGATCGAGGTTCCAGAATCCGAACAGTAAAGCGGTTTTGACACAAAAATCACTTTTGCCGGCCGGAAATTCATCGAGCTGTTTCAGCAGTTTCGGAATCTGGGAAATTTCGAGAAAATCTTTCACGGAAATAACGACACTGAACAGACGAATCAGATCCCGCTCCCACCGGGAGGGATCGGCAAAAACAGCCTGAATCGGTAATACCGAAGCGTCGGGCAACAGGGACCGGTTGCCGGCATGGATAATAACGGGAATTTCCCGTTTGCTGTCAATCTCTTCCTCCCGGAGAAACCGGTAGGCCGACTGAACCTCTTCTTCCGTATAAGCGGAAATCAGAAATAATGTTTTGCGACGTCCTTTCTTTAACGGAACTCCGGGCCTGCAAATCCTGATTTCATACGACATCTCCCAATGTTCCCTGATCCAATTTCTCATCAGAAACGGAAATCCGCCGAACACCTCGATTGCGGACGCGGAACCGGACTCCTGCCATTCCGAAAAAAGGTCTTCCAGCTCTCTGTTAAAGGCTCTGAAATCGGAATCGAGCGACCCGTGCAGCAGCCACCCGTTTTCGCCTTTATCGACAACAAAGAAAGAATTATCGTAATGTCCCAGAAAAAAATCTTCGTACGGGAAAGAGACTTCGGTATCGATAAAGAGGGTGTTTCTTTCTTTCTGAAGAAAAAGACGGTTTTTCAGACGATCGATAACGGTTAAAGGAGCACTCCCTCGTCCCTCCTCTTCCCAAAGAAGCATGGAAAAATCGAATCGTGACTGCCGGTTTGCTTCGAAGAATTCGAGAACTTCGGCTAAAGTATTGCCCATTCTGTTTTCGCAGGAAGAATCATAGGCGACACGGTATAAAAACAGATCATCCTGTTCGCAAACCGGTTCGGCCGGCAGTTCCTTTCTCAGAACAGCCGACAATTCCGTAACCGGCACAAAGTTTTTTTCCCGACGAACCGCTCTTTTTTTCATGCGGTATCCGCCCCATTCCACCAACAACCAAACCATCTCTTTATTCCCAGTTATAAAAATTATAAGCACCCGGCTGAAACGGCTCCGCGGAAGGTTTGTACGGATCGAGAATCTGCATCAAATCTGCCTGACAATCCGTTATCAGCCATTTTTTTGTCTTATCGACAGTTGTTTCTTCCAGAATCATCTCACCGTCGGTCACTCCGTTTCCTCTGTAAAACCGCATATTGACCCGGGCCGATTTTCCGGTTATTTCCACTTTCCCGATTCTGACCACATCGGGCACAGCTTCTTCCTCCAGATAAAAGCCGAAGGAGGAAGAAAGCAGCAGAACGGCACTCGGATGAATGCAGTCTTCATTTAATGTCCCGATTCGCAAATCACGGAAAAAAGTGTTGAGTGTTTTCAGAATTTGGGAAACCCGATAATCGGTGTTCTGAAGATTTTCCAGAGGACCGATCAGATAATCTTCCGGAACCACCCGTTTCAGAGTCATTTTATAAATAAACATATCGTCAATCCGGTCGCCGGAGGAAAGATTTCTGTCTGCGGAGTCGGATGATGAAGAGGCGGACGTTTTCGAAGAGAAGACCGGAGGCGCCGGCACGGGAGAGACCGGCTCGGAAGCAACGGTATCGTCCGAAGAGGGATTGTCCGACGCGGCCGTCGAATCCCCCTCTTCTTTTTGTTCGGGAATAAAATTGGTTTCGGAAACCGATTCTGCCGACCGGATTTCCTCTTCCGCCGCTCCGGCCTTTTTTTTACAGCCGAAAAGCGCCAAAAGAAGAAGCAACGCGACAGAAAGAGGCACAAATCGCTTCATAAAAGCAGTTTATCAGAAGATTTTTTTATTGTCAAACAGTTTCTTTTTTCCGCAAAAAAATGTTATAATCAGAAACAAAATGTCGTTGACAGAAAAGGAGAAACGTTTTGAAACAGACATTAACGGATAAAATTTTACAGGCACATCTGATTGAAGGAAAACCGGTCGCCGGTGAAGAGGTCGGTATCCGCATCGATCAGACTCTGACGCAGGATGCGACGGGAACCATGGTTTATCTCCAGTACGAATCGATGGATATTCCGCGCGTCAAAACCGAACTTTCCGTTTCTTATATCGACCACAACACCCAGCAGGCCGGCTTTATGAATATGGACGACCACCGCTTTCTGCAGTCGGCGGCCGCCAAATACGGTCTTTATTTTTCGCGTCCGGGGAACGGGATTTGTCACCAGGTGCATCTCGAACGGTTCGGGATTCCCGGAAAAACACTGCTCGGTTCCGATTCGCACACACCGACCGGCGGCGGTTTGGGAATGATTGCCATCGGTGCCGGCGGACTCGATGTGGCCTGCGCCATGGCCGGAGCTCCTTTTTATCTGAACTATCCGCAGGTCATCGGTGTCCGGCTGACGGGAGAATTGCAGCCGATGTGTTCCGCCAAAGACGTCATCCTTTATCTGCTGAAACTCGAAACGGTGAAAGGCGGAGTCGGAAAAGTGTACGAATATTTCGGCAAAGGCGTCTCCACGCTGTCGGTACCGCAGCGGGCCACCATCACCAACATGGGCGCCGAACTGGGAGCGACAACCAGTGTTTTCCCGTCCGATGAAAAGACGCTCGAATTTTTGAAACTTCAGAAACGGGAATCGGTCTGGACAGAGTTGAAAGCCGACGATGATGCCGAATATGCACGCATTATCGATATCAATCTTTCGGAAATCGTGCCCTACGCCGCCTGCCCCCACATGCCCGATATTGTCAAACCGGTCAGCGAACTGGAAGGCCTTCCGGTCAGCCAGGTCGGTATCGGCTCCTGCACCAATTCGTCGATTAACGATTTGGGCGCGGCCGCCGAAATTCTCGACGGCAAAACGATCGCCGAAAATGTCAGTCTCGGTATCGCACCCGGATCGCGGCAGGTGATGCTTAACTCGATTGAAGCCGGTATTTTTTCCAAACTGGTGGCTTCGGGCGCGCGGATTCTGGAAAGCGCCTGCGGACCGTGCATCGGCATGGGTTTTTCTCCCAACTCCGGCGGAGTGTCTCTGCGCACCTTTAACCGCAACTTCAAAGGCCGCAGCGGCACGGCCGACGCTTCCGTTTATCTGGTTTCTCCGGAAACGGCGGCCGCTTCGGCTCTCACCGGCGTTTTCACCGATCCGCGCAAAACGGCACCGGCTGTCCGCCGCGACTACTCCTCTTTCTGTGCCGTCAACGACAGCATGATCATTCCGCCGCTTCCCGAACAGGAGGCCGCCGCGGTCGAAATCGTCAAAGGGCCGAACATCAAAGAATGTCCGAAAGCCAAACCGGTCGAAAAAGAAATCGCCGCTTCGGTGGTTCTGAAAACCGGCGATAACATTACGACAGACCATATCATGCCGGCCGGCAGCAAAATCCTGCCGCTGCGTTCCAATATCCCCGAAATTTCGAAACATGTTTTCGAACAGGTCGATCCGGAATTTTACAGCCGGGCTCTGGAGGCCGGACAGGGGGTCATTATCGGCGGCGAAAATTACGGACAGGGCTCCAGCCGCGAACACGCGGCACTGGCACCGATGTACCTCGGCATCCGCGCGGTCATTGCTAAAAGTTTTGCCCGCATCCATAAAGCCAACCTGATTAACTTCGGCATTCTGCCTCTGACTTTCGAGAATCCGGACGATTACGAAGCGGTCGACTCAGGCGACAGACTGGTCCTTCAAAACGTTGTCGAAGCGTTGAGATCGGGGGCGCCGGTCACGGTGAAAAACGAAACCCGAAACCGGGAATTCAAAGCCGTTCACGGACTGGCCGACCGTGCCGTCGAAGTGATGCTGGCCGGCGGTGCTTTGAACTACACCAAAGCGAGACTGGAACACTGAGATGAAATGGATTCGAAATCTGAAAGTTTTTTTTCAGTCAAACGAACAGTTTGCCGTCAATTTTCAGACTAATCCTCTCTCCGTCCGCAAAATGAAATGGCTTAACGAACCGGCCAAAAAGAAAATGAAAGACCACTGTCTCTGGATCGAGCCGGAAGGAAAGACCGACTTATGGCAAAAAACCTTTTACGACTACGCCCACGACAGTGCCCATTTTCTTTTTTACAAAACCGACCGTAATTTTGCCATGGAAACCGAATGCCTTTACAGACCGGTTCATCTCCACGACCAGGGGGGACTGGCTGTCCGCATCGATTCGCAAAACTGGATAAAAACCGCCGTGGAATACAATCCCGACGAAGGACCGAAACTGGTGACCGTTGTCACCAACAACGGCTATTCCGACGCCTCGGCGCAGGTTCTCGACAATAACATCGAGCATGTCAAATTCCGTATCACCCGAACCGGTCAGGATTTCGTTATCGAAGCCAATTTCAATACGGAGTGGCAGACGATCCGCCTGACTCATCTCCATTCCCGGGAAAAAGAAACGGTCTGCGGTCTTTTTGCCGCCTCGCCGCAAAACGAAGGATTCCGTGTCGGATTCCGGAATTTCAAACTTTGGGAAGTCTGATCGAAATCCGATCGGCAACAGGAGCAGTCATGACAAACGGTCATCCGGCGCAGACACTTTTTCAACGGTTCGACAGTCCGATCCGCGATCCGCTGTGGAATCACATCTATCTCGATGCCGCTTTTCTCGACATTACCCGCACGCGGCCGTTTATCAATCTGACACGGATTCGCCAGCTCGGGCCGTCGTTTTGGGTCTACCCGGGGGCGGTGCATACACGCGCTTCCCACAGTTTCGGCGTTTTCGAAATCGGAAAGCGGATTCTGATTCATCTTTTGAAAGATCCTTACTGTCCCGAAATCAGCGAGACCGGTGCTTTATCGTTTCTGGCTGCCTGTCTGCTTCACGACACCGGACACTTTCCCTTTACCCATTCGCTGAAAGAACTGCCGCTGAAAGATCACGAAACCATCAGCGGTGAAATGGTTCGCGAGGAACCGCTGGCCTCGAAGCTGAAAGCGGCGGGAGCCGATCCGGAATTTTGCGCCGCAATCATCGATACACGCATTCCGACGGAAAACCGGGAAATCGGATTTTACCGCAACATTCTTTCGGGAACGCTCGACCCCGACAAACTCGATTATCTGAACCGGGATGCCTACTTTTGCGGAGTCCCGTACGGGATTCAGGATATCGACCGGGTGATTGACAGAATGACGACCGACGGTCAAAACGGTATCGGACTTTACGAAGACGGCATCCTTTCGGTCGAAAATATTCTTTTTTCGAAATATTCGATGTACAAAAGCGTTTACTGGCACAAAACCGTCCGGAACGCAACGGCCTTGATCAAAAAGGGTCTCATTACGGCCTTAAACGGCGGTATGCTGACACCCGAATCGCTCTACCGCCAAACCGATGCTTCTTTCTTTGCCGCCGTAACCGACAGCCGCTTTCCGTTACACCGCTTTTTTACCGATATTTTCGACGGCCGCTTTTACCGCTGCGTTGCCGAAAAACGGTTCTCGGAGCTGCCGCACCCCGAACTGACCTCACTCGAACTCCGCAGCCGCTTCGAACGCGAAACCGCCGCCGCCCTCGGCTTTCCGGAAACCGATACGCAACTGCCGCTGGTTCTCGACATTCCGGAACCGATCCGGTTCGAAACGGAAATCACCCTTTTCGACCGGAACCACCGCATCCGAAACGGCAATCCGTCGATTTTTGATGCCGGCAGCAGCAGCCGATTCTCCGACTGTCTCCGTCAGGTCAGGCTTTTTGTCCACCCCGATTACAGCGACCGGCTCGGGAGCGAAGAATGGCAGAAAATCCTCAGCTGAAAGCGCTTTTCGACGGCAGTGTGCCGCCGTGGGTTCACCGTTTCGCCAAACAGACGGGACGCGGCATCAACGAACACAAAATGATTACCGACGGCGATGCGGTCATTGTCGGCGTCTCCGGGGGAAAAGATTCGCTGGCCATGGCACTCGCGCTCTCTCTGCGCCGGCAGTGGCTTCCCATCAAATACGAACCGGAAGCGGTCATGATCGAATGGAAAGAATACCCGCTCTCCACCGAATACAGAGAAAAACTCGAAACATTTTTCCGCACTATCCGCATGCCGCTGACCATTCTCACGTATCGGATGCAGCCGGAAAGTTTCGGTGGCCGCTTCAACTGTTATCTTTGTGCGCGTAACCGGCGCCGAATCCTGTTCGACTATGCGGCCGAAAAAGGAATCCGCAAAATCGCTTTCGGACACCACCTCGATGATCTGGTCGAAACCTCGCTGATGAACCTCTTCCACCGGGGCAATCTCGACCCGATGAAACCGGTCTCTCCCTTTTTCGACGGAAAAATCGAAGTGATCCGCCCTCTCTGTCTGGTCAAAGAATCGGCCGTCAGACGGCTGGCTCAGGCGTTCGACTTCCCGATCCTCGAAATCGACTGCCCTTACAAAGAAATCAATTTGAGAAAAGATGTGAAAGAGATTGTCCGGATGATGACGAAAATCGATCCTCTGACACGGGAACACATATACAACGCCTATTTCAGTAAAGGAAACTGTCATGCCAAAGATTAATCTGCTGCCGCCCGAGGTGGCCCGTAAAATTGCCGCCGGCGAAGTGATTGACCGGCCCGCTTCCGTTTTGAGAGAACTTCTCGATAATGCCATCGATTCGGGAGCCGATACGGTCGAAGTCAGACTGACCGACGGCGGAATCGGCTCCGTCTCGGTAACCGACAACGGCTGCGGAATGGACGAAGAAGATTTGCGCCGCAGTATTCTGCCCCATGCCACCAGTAAAATCGCCACCGCGGACGATATGCAAAAGATAACCTCTCTCGGATTCCGCGGAGAAGCGCTGGCTTCGGTTGCGGCCTGTGCGCGGCTGGAAATTCTGACCCGCCCGTCCGGTTCGGACGCCGCCTTCCGCCTTACATCCCACGATATCGGCGAACCGCGAATCGAGCCGGCCGCCGGCGCTCCCGGTACAACCGTCACCGTACGCGAACTCTTTTACAACATCCCGGCCCGCAAGAAGTTTCTTTCTTCGCCGTCGGGAGAATCGAATGCCTGCACAAACATCTTCATCGAAAAAGCGGCGGCTCATCCGCAGATCGATTTCCGTCTTTTCAACAACGACAAACCGAAACTCTTCTTCCCGAAATCCGGTCTCAAAGAGCGTGTGGCGGCGATTCTGAAAGGAGTTCTGCAGCCGGAAGCTCTGCGCTTCGGAGAACGAACTTACGATCGGTTCCGTATTGCGGCAGTCGGCTGCGATCCCGGTTTTTACCGCAAAGATAAAAAATATATCCGGGTATTTCTCAACAAACGGGCGATTGTCGAATACGCCTTTGTTCAGGCGGTCGAATTTGCCTACCGCGAATATATGCAGTCGGTCTGTTTCCCCTACTGTTACCTCTTTATCGAAATCGATCCGGCACTTGTCGACTTTAACATTCATCCGGCCAAACGGGAAGTCCGCGTCCGCAACAAAGAAGAGGTTCACCACGCCGTTGTCGAAACGGTAAGGGCTCTGGCCGCGGGGCAAAACGGTCACCGGCGCTCCGAAGCGGCAACGCCGGCACCGGCCGTTACCGCCGATCTGTTCGACGATATGCGGCTTTTCGGATCCGCACCGGCACCGACCGCCGTCACCGCCGCCGTACCGAACCCGTTCGGCAACCGGCTGCATGAAAAAGAAAACAGAATCACAAAGGCCATACGCGATACAGCACCGGCTTTTCCGCCGAAAACGGTGCGCCCGCCTTCACCCCCGTTGTCCCGACCGGAATCTCTACCGGCATCCCGGCCGGAAAAGGAAGCGGCGGCGCCGTTCCGCACCGCACCGCGTTTCGAATACCCGCAACCGGGAAACGGGAAAAGCACCGCGTTCGAACCGACATCTGCGGCCGCAGTCGGCGAAGGGGAAACCGCTTACCGCTGCGCCGCGGCCGACAGCCGGGACGACTTTATTTACCGCGGTCAGATCTTCGGCCTCTTTCTGCTGGCGGAAAAAGGAAACGAATTTTATATCATCGATCAGCATGCCGCCCATGAACGGATTCTGTTCGAGCAATTCCGCAACGCACCGCCGCAGAGACAGCCGCTTCTGGCTCCGCTGAAACTGGAGCTCGAAGAACCGGAAAGAATCGAATCGGTCCTCGAAAGTCTGAAAACAACCGGCATCGAAATCGAACGGCGCCGAGACGGTCTCTACCTGACCGCTGTCGGCCGTTTCTGGGAAGGAAACGAATCGCTGATTGAAGAAGAACTGGCCCGTCCGTTCACCTCTCTGTTCGAACTCGAAAAACGGCTGACGGCGACACACGCCTGCAAATCGGCCATCAAAGACGGCGACCCGATCTCGCCGGAAGCCGCCAAAGAGATCATCCGCGGCGCCTTTTCACTGGAAAATCCGCACTGTCCCCACGGACGTCCGATCTGGTTCCGCCTGACACGCACCGATCTTTTCAAACTGGTCGGACGGATTGTTTAAACGGTTTCAGCGGCACCGAAAGACCGGATTGCTCAGGCGGCCGCAACAACCAAAAAACGGACCTCTTCGGCGCCCGCCTCCCGAAGCAGACGGGCACACCGGTTCACCGTACTGCCGGTGGTTCTGACATCATCGATTAAGATGATGCGACGGGGAACAGCCGCCCCCGCCCGCAGCCGGTAACAGTCGGCCGCCAGCCGCAGCCGCTCCTCGCGGCTTAACCGTTTTAAAGCAGCCGAACGCCGTTTCCGTTCCAAAAGCACCGCGGTGCGGAACCCTTTTTCCTTTAAAGCGTCGACAATAACGGCGGCGGGATCCCAACCGCGTTTGCGGACATTCGAACGGTTTCCCGGAACCGGCACCAAAACAAAGGAATCGCGCCTGTTTTCGAGCACAAATGCCGCCAAAGAGGCAAAAAAACGACCGAACGAACGTTCGTTCTTGAATTTAAAGATGCGAACAGCCTCTTTCGGTGTCTTTTGATAGGCAAAAAGCGCCTCTCCTTCGGGAAAATAGAGATTTTCCGCACATTCCGTTTCCGCCCGACAATCGCAGCAGACCTCCTTTTCCGAAATCAGCGGCAGCCCGCAGTAGCGGCATTGCCGTCCCTTTCTCCTCTGTTCGAATGCCTCCCGCAGTTCCGCAGCACATTCTTCGCATAAAATGCCGGTTTCGAAACAACCGCAAATCGGACAGAGAGCCTGTCCGAGCATCAGCGATATCCATTTCCAGATTCGACCTTTCATACTCTCATTAATGGGGAATCGGGATTTTTTTGAAACAAAGAACGGTTTTTGCGGCCGGATTTCAGGGCATTTCGTAAACCGAATCGGCAATTCCGAGCGTCGACCGCCGGTGGGAAACCAGCACAACGGTTCTCTCGCCTCTGTGTTCGCGAATCGAATGCAGCACAACCGCTTCGTTCAGACTGTCGAGATTGGCTGTCGGTTCATCCAAAGGCAGCAGCGGTGCCGCGGTACTTTTCCCGCAGCCGGAAAGACCGACCGGGCAGTAAAGCCCTTTTCCCGGCACGGTAAGCGAAAAGCGGTCGAGAATCGTCCGTTCGCCGTCATAAGAAAACGAAACATTTTCAAAACGCACACTCTTCTCATCCCCGGTCAACGCTTCCCGGCCGGTTTGCGGTTCGGGTGTATCGAGAATTTCGAAGAGGCGACGGGAGGCCGAAAGACCGTTCATCGCGCCACATGAAAGAGCGAACCGAGCATCCGCAGCGGAATAAAAAATTCGGCCGACAGCAGAATCAGAATCAAGGCACCGCCCAACGAAACCGAACCGCCGACCAGTCCCGTGACCGCAAAAATGACACCGACGGCCGCGCCGCCGCAAAGGCGCACAGCAGCCGCAAAAGCAGCGCACCGCCGAAAACGGCGGCCGCCGTCGCCGCGAACCGCCGCGACAGACAGCCGTCCGCCAGCCGCTGCACCGTTAAGGCCGGCGCCAGTACGGCCGCGATATTAAGTAGCAGTGCCGCCAGCTGAAAGACGACATGAAAGGCGATATATTTACGGGAACTCCCCCCATAAACCGGATCAGCCGCCGGTCAATCATTCACGGCTCCTTCCGCCGCCTTCGCAAACGGATCTTCTTCTTTTTCTTTTTTCAGATTGCCGAAATAATAACGGCCGCCGAGACTCATCCGGCCGTAACCGGCTTTGGCCACCTTCGACGGGTAATCGGTTTTTCCGTCACCGATCATATGCATCCCGCCTCCGAACTCCATGACGATGGCCACCGTTTTGCTGACATTGATATTGAACCCGGCACCGCCGCCGATTTCCCAGTAAAACGGTGCCGAAAAGAGAAATTTCGGCGCTTTGTTTTCGTCGAAAGCGAGCAGTCCGAAACTGCCGAACATAAATCCGTAACGGCTGATGGAAATTTCATCCAAGTAAATATCCTTCCCTCCAAAGGTGAACTTCTGCATCAGTCCGAGTTCGTAAAGATTCGGTTCATCATCGTAAATTTTCGAACCGACCAGAGCCGTAAAGCTCTTCATTTCGAAATGGTCTTTCTTGAAGACTTTAAAGCCCAATTCGAGGTTAACGCTGGTTTTAATCGAATCGGCACTGCTGAAGAGACCGACGGAAAAAAAGCGGTTGTCTTTTTCAGTCGTAAAACCGCCTTTTTCTTCTTCACTTGTCAACTCATCGGCTTCTTTGACGGAAATTTCCGCCTCCTGCCGCACCTCTTCCGTTTCCTGAGCCGCTGCCCGGAAAATGACTCCTGTCGCCATTAAAATTAAACAGATGCTTTTTTTCATTGATCTCCTCCGAATTTTTATAAGGGTTTACGCTCGTTTTCGTTGCGTTCAAGCGCTTGATTCAAAAGATAGCCGTTGGGAAACAAAGTTTTTGCTTTATCAACAAAGAGGCGGTAATTCTGCTCATCATCGATTTTGAAGTAATATTGAGAGAGCCAGACGTCTGCCGCATAACGTTCGTACGGTTCGACAGCGGCTGCTTGTGCTTTTAAAAACCACTCGAGCGCCTTTTCGTTGCTGCCGCCGAAAATTGCCGGGGTGTGCAGAAACCCGATACCGAGACCGAGCATAGCCGAAACGTTGTCCGGCTGCAATGACAGCACCCGTTCAAAGAGTTTTTTGCTCTTCTTTCCGTAAGAAATTTTTTCGCTGAGCCGGGAACAGTAAACGATATCAAACATTAATTCCGCTGCCGAAAGCATGAGGTCAATATCATCCGATTCCTCGAGATTTTTATCATCCTCCAATTCGGCGGAAAGAATGCGGTACTTCTCCGTTTTGCCGACAGTTTGCCTTGCTAAGCTCCATGCCAGAAGATTGCGTACAGTGGGTGACTCATCCGATTCCGAAAACAAGGGCACTCCTGATCCGCACTCGGCGCTTTCCGCATTCATAAATTCTTTAATTTCCGTCGATTGATACGCCCAAAGCGAAGACGAAAATAAAACCATAAAGAAAAAAGTGTGAAAAAATTTCATTTTTACCTCCGAAATATTGTTTTCGGCCGAAGCCGATTTTTCCGCTTACAAAGTTCGCTCAAGCGAACCTAAAAAGATCAAAATCCGATCTCCTTCTGTCTCTCCCCTTTGAACTCATCCGCTGTTTCGAGAAGAGAAAATCGCTTCTCTTTAGTTCGCGTATGCGAACCAAAGGCAGCAGCTGCCCCTTTGTCATTCAAAGACGAGCATTGAAATTCTCCAAGGTTCGCTAATACGAACCTTAAAGTCCTTCTTTCTTGAATCCGTGCCCTTACGGATTCCCGGTTAAAGTTCGCTCATGCGAACCTCAACCGCTATCGACAGCTCTCAAGAAGACGAAACGGCTTTTAGGGTTCGCTTAGGCGAACTATGTATAATAGATTTCCCTTTTCAGAATAAACCTGTGATTCTCCTGACGAAAAGGAAACCCCCTTCCGCGGAGAGTTTTTATTTCTCCTGCAAAACTCTTCCCTCTCCGAAATATTCGCAAACTAAATCTTTTCCGCCGCGGCGGACAATGGTTCCGTTATGGATTAAAAAGGCTGTATCGCACAGCGCTTCGGCGCAGCGGAGATCGTGAGTAATCGTCACCATTGTGTTTCCCGTTTTTTGATGAATTCCGTTGAGAATTTCCGTCATCGAACAGAGACCGTCGTAATCCTGTCCAACCGTCGGCTCGTCAAGCAATAAAACCTCAGGTTCTCCTGCCAAAACGGCCGCAAGTGAAAGTCTCCGCTTTTGCCCCTCCGAAAGAGAGTGAGGATGGCGATCCAAAAACGGTTCTAAACCGAACAACGCGGCAGTTTCAAGAGCCTTTTCGGGTGAAACAGCAGAAAACATGATTTCCCTGCGCACAGTCGGCATAAAAAGCTGATAATCGGGATTCTGAAAGACAAATCCAATTTTTTTAAACCGATTTTCTGGGAAAATTCTTCTGAAACCGCTTTTTTTATCAAAAAACCGGTCAATTTTTCCCGATTTTGGCCGGTACAGTCCTGCCAATAACCGCAGAAGGGTGGTTTTTCCGCATCCGTTTTCTCCAAGCAAAACCGTTCGTCCGCCTTTTGGAATTTCGCAAGTCACATCGTTCAGAATCTGCTTCGACTTAATAGAAAAAGCGACCCGATTTAACGAAAACGCCGGTCTGTTTGCGGAAAAAACGGGGCAGTCATCACGAATTTTTGCCGTTTGCTCTTCCAAATACGTTTGCTTATCTTCAATTTTTTTTATCCGCTTTCCGCCGACATGATAAACTGAATCAACAAAAGGTAAAACACGATCCAAGCGGTGTTCGATGACAATCACACAATAACCGACTTTTGTCAGTGCGCGCAGCGTTTTCATCAGCGTTTCCGCACCCTCTTTATCGAGATTGGCTAGCGGTTCGTCCAGAATGATGATTTTCTGGCCCATTGCTAATGTCGAAGCGGTCATCAGCCGTTGTTTTTGTCCGCCGGAGAGAGTACGGCACGCCTGTCGCGGATCGAGATTCATCAACCGGCAGACAATTTCGATCTGTTTCCCGATTTTTTCCGGAGGGAAAGCCTCGTTTTCACAGCCGAATGCAATTTCATCCTCTGTTATTTTTTGCACGATTTGTTCATCCGGATTCTGCAGAACAACGCCGACGGTTCGGCAAATTTTTCCGATTTTTTTTCCGTCAATATTTTCGCCATTGATAAAAACCTCTCCGGAAAGTTTGCCGCCATTGATATCGGGAATGATTCCGGAAGCGATGTACATCAAAGTACTCTTTCCCTCGCCTGAGTGGCCTGAAAAGAGAACCAATTCGCCGTAAGAGACGGAAAAAGAGGCATTTTCAAAAATCATTGTTTTTCCGTCGTAAGTAAAACCGACATTTCGAAATTCGATCGCTTTCATAACACCGCCGTTACGGCAGCCGACGCCGTCAATCCAAAGAGAAAGAGAAAATCGGAGAAAACAAAATTCTCTTTTTTGTAAATCGTATACGGCTCCTTTCCGATCGTAAATCCTCGTGTCTCGACGGAGAGAGCCAAAGTATCCGAAACAGAAACCAATCTCATCGCAAAAGGAACCAAAAATGCGCGGTAAAAAACCGGCGGATTCAAAACGGAGCCCGCATTCCGCGTTTTCATCGCTTCCCGAACCCGTTTGATTTCGGTTTTTAACAAAGGCATGAAGGACATGGCGATGAGAATACCGAGGGTTGCCGACCGCGGTGCGCGCATCTGTGATAAAGCCCGCGTCATGCGAACCGGTTCCGTCGCCATACCGGGAACAACTGCCAAAAAGACGGCGGCAAATCGGTTTGCCATGGCGTGACCGGCTTCAAAACTCCCGGTTGCCGCATAAAAAATTCCGAAGAAAATCAAAGCAACCGCCAAATAAAACGGAAAAATCCTCATTGCGGCGGCGCTGCATCCGAAAATCATCAGCCAAATCAACGAAAATCCGAGAAAGGCGGAGCACAACGTTAGATTTTTTGCTTCCGCCAATCCAAAGATGATGATGAAAACTCCGGCGAAAAGCGCCGCTGTCGGATACAGTTTGCGGTTAAAACGAAAGAAATTCATTTTTTTATCACCCCTGATTTTTTTAATTCGCGGGAAATCAAAACGCCGATCAGAGAACCGAAAAAACAGAGCGCTGTAACGGCAATCGACATGCCGATCGCCGCACTCGGAGAAGATCCCAGAAATGCGCTGACTGCCTTCCCTTCCGAACCGCTCCATGAGTAAAAAAAGCGGTAATAAAGATACAAAAACGGAAGAGTCATCGGAAAGAAAACGGTTCCTGCCAGCAGGCATGCGCCGTCTTTTCTGTAACTGCGAAAGATGAGCAGCGCCGCACCTTCGGCGATGACCGCGCAAATCAGCATGCAGACAAACATGACCGTATTCATAAAAATCAACAGCGCACCGCAGCAAAATGCCGTAAAGAGCAGCGCTCCCGGTTTGCGAACCTTCATCATTCCGATAACAGGAAACAGTGAAAACTGAAGAGCAAGCGCCAGCTGAATGATTCCAAAAATCGGAATTTGCCCAACGAGAGGCATAACGGCTCCCGTGACCAACATACACGCAGCCATAACAGCCAAAAAAACAATATCCTTAATTCGATATACCGGGAAAATCCGAGATTCTTCCGTTTCATTCTTCATGGAAACAGCAGCCTCTTTTTCGGAGATCGCTTTCCGAATCTCTTCCGTGTGGAGAATCAAAGACTCGGCAAGCGATTGCGTTTCATCGTCAACCATTCTCCCCTCCTTCATGCAGACGATGATTTTCCAAACGATAAATCCGATCTGCGATTGACATCGTCGATTCTCTATGGGAAACTAAAATGATGCACTTGTCTTTTTTGGCATTCACCAGCGATTTTAAAAGAATGCCTTCGTTGAGACTGTCGATGTTGCCGGTGGGTTCATCCAAAAGTATCAGTCCGCTGCCACGCAAAAAGGCTCTCGCCACGCCAAGACGCTGCTTTTCCCCCGCCGAAAGCCGAGAACCGCCGAAACCGACGCGGGTTCTGTATCCGTCGGGAAGCGAAACAATCCTCTCATGGATTGCCGCGGCCCGGCACGCTGCCTCCAACTCCTCCGTCGTCGCTTCCGGTTTCGCTATCCGTAAATTCTCTTCAACAGTTTCATCAAAAAGCCAAACGTTTTGAGGAACCATCGTTACGTTATCGGTGAGATTCACCGAATCGATTTCACCGATTTCCGTCTCGTTATAATCGATCCGACCGCTGTTTTTTTCCCGAAATCGCATCAAAAGTTTCAGCAGTGTCGATTTGCCGCAGCCGCTTTTGCCGACGATGCCGATAATTTCGCCTTTTTTAGCGTTCAGACAAATCTCCTTTAAAATCTCTGCTTCATCATTGTAAGCAAACGAAAGGCGATCAACATTGACTCTGTCAAAGCGAAAGGTTTTTCCTCCGATGACCGGTTGAACGGCGGGCTGTTCCTCCAAGAGATTCAAAACCCGGTCGCCGCAGGCAAAAGTCTGCGTCAGATTGGCGGGCAAAGCGGAGAGCGCCGTTACCGGACCGAAACTGCCGAAAACGGCGGTGACGCCGATGATCATACGGCCCAAACTCAATGTTCCTTCTGAAACAAGAAGAACACCGACAGCAAACGACGCGATGATAAAGAGCGAAATCAACAACTCAACGGCTGCCGAATTTTTTGCAACGGAATTCTTCATTTTTTCGGTCTCTTTCAGAAGATCTTCGGAGCGGCGGTTGACCTCCTTTTTCCGTTCCTCGCCGCCGTTATTGAGAACAATCTCCCGAATTCCTTTGATGCTGTCGAGAAAAAACGCATTGAACGACGCAAAACCGCGGCGGTAATTCACTCCGCCGGCTTTTAACTTGGCAGAAGCGCGCAACGGCGAGGCAATGCCGATAACAACATATCCGATAAGAGCCGTCAGAGCCAAATACCAGCTTGCAGCCAATCCGACAAAAAGAAAAACCGAAACCGAAACAACGGCGGCAATACAGATCGGACTGACGGTGTGAGCGTAGAACACCTCCAAAGTTTCAATATCGGAGGTAATCATTGCAATCAAATTTCCTTTTTGCCGCCCCTCCGTTTTGGCCGGTGCCAGCAACCGCAGTGCGGAAAAAATTCGGTCGCGAAGAACAGCCAGCAGCTTGAACGCAATATAGTGGTTGCCGTACTGTTCGAAATAACGCAATACGCCGCGTAAAACACCGCAGGCAACAGCGGCCGCGGCAATGGCCCCGTAAGAAAGTGCAACCGTTTCACCGAGAGCCTTAGCGACTCCGAGCGAGGCAAAGACGGTAACTCCCATCGCCGCAAAGAATCCGAGGGCACCGTTGACAACTGCGGCGACCATAACAAACGAAAGCGAGCCGAGCAGCGCCGCCAAACCGACGGCAATTTTGATTCCGCTCCGGCGCAGTTTCTCTTTCATGCGTTCACCTCCGTCTGCTTGGAAACCGAATATTTATATCCCTCTTCCTGTTCCTTCTGAGTTGCATAGAGCCTCGCGTATCTTCCGCCGAGACTCATTAACTCTTCGTGAGTGCCGCTCTCTTCAACCTTCCCCTCTTCCATGCAGTAAATGCGGTCGGCGCGGACGACGTTTTCCAAGCGGTGAGAGATGACGATGACGCAATGATTTCGGCTCAGTTCCTCGATATTTTTCATAATCAGCGATTCGCTTTCAATGTCAATGTTGCTTGTCGCCTCATCAAAAATGTAAATATCTTTGTCGGAAACAAGGGCTGCTGCCAAAAGCAGCCGCTGCTTTTGCCCTCCGGAGAGATCGCTGGCGTCTTCGGAAATCACACGTTCCAGACCGCCGTTTTCACGGACAAAATCATCCAGATTGACCTTTTTCAGCGCTTCGTAAATTTCCGCATCACGAATCTCTTTTTTCACCATGCGAAAATTGGCTTTGACTGTATCGTTAAAAAGATATCCATTGCAGGAGACTGCCGCCAAATGGGAATAATACAAGCTCCTTGAAAGATTTTCGAGTTGTTCGCCACCGATAAGCACTTTGCCGGATTGCGGCCGACAAGCCCCGATGATGAGATTGACAACGGTTGACTTACCGCAACCGCTTTCGCCGACAACAGCGGTCATTCCTTTTGAAGGAAATGACATATTCACTCCGTCGACAACGCGGCGGTGACCGTCATAGGAAAAAACGACATTTTCCAAGCGGACAGCGGCTGAAGAGATCTCTTTGCCGCCCCAAATCGGATCAGGAGTATTTAAAAGTGCAATAATTTTTTTACCGGCGCCTGCGCCGTTCATCGCAACGTGAAACGCCGAACCGAGAGCGCGCAGCGGAAGAAAAAATTCGGCTGCCGTTAAAATTAAAAACAGCGTTTCAGCGGGAGAAATCCGTCCCGCCGCCAAACCGGAGAGCGCAACCGCTGCTCCCACTCCCGCGCCGCCGAAAGCAACCAGATCCATGATCGTGACGCTGGCCAACTGCATAACAAGAACTTTCATCGTCATTTTACGAAATTCTTCGGCGTTGCGGTTCATCTTTGTTTGGCGGGCGGCGTCGGCGTTGAAAATCTTCAAATCATTCAGACCTTGCACGCTGTCCAAAAAGGTGTCGCCCATCGATGTGTATTTTCCCCAATATTTCGCAAAAATTCGTTTAGCGTATTTGGAAACGGCAACGATCGAAAGCGGAATAAGGGGAACGCACGCCAAAAGAACCGCCGCTGTACGAACATCGATTCCGATAAAGATGAAAAAAAGCAGAAACGGCGCACTCAGCGCGAAAAAGAACTGCGGAAGGTAAAGCGAATAATACAAATCAAGCTGTTCGATTCCTTCCAAACAAATCTGAGTCAATCCTGCCTGACCCGAACCGCCGTCGGCTGCTGCACCCAGTTTCAAAATTTTATCATAAGCCCGCATGCGCAGATCTTTTTTGACACTGCGGCCGATTAAGTCTTTGATGCGGCCGACGGAACAGCTTGTGATATAACGGACGGCAATACAAACGGCCGCCGCCGCTGCCGGAATGGCATACGCCGAAACTTCGGCACCGCGAATCAACAGTGAAATGGAAAAACAGATACTTGCCGTCACACCGACGCCGGCAGCCGTTCCCAGAATCATCAGAAAAACAGCGTAAACAACATATTTTTTATTCGGCCCAAGCAGGCGAATCAATTCTTTGTCAAACACGGCTCCTCCTTTTTTCCGTTTTTCTTTTTTGTCTTATGGTCGCCGCTATGTGTCGAATGGCTGTCACCGGATGGTAAATGAGCATCCGAGGTCCGGAAAACCGCATCACTTCAACGATTTTTGCCCGCATATCCGAACGGTAGCAGTGAATCGGACAACACGAACAGAACGGTTTATCTTTGCCCCACGGACACTTTTCCCTCCGCAATCGGACGTATTCCAGCAAAAACGCACAATCGGGACAAAGTCTTCCCCGCTGCGATTTGTGCTTTTTGCGGCAAAAGAGCGTAATCATAAAAGCAACAGTATTCATTTCTTCGTTTTCTGTCATTTGGGAACCTATGGTAACTATATTCGCCCTGTCGTATTTAATTAGTTTAATCTTATTATGTTTTTTGTAATTAATAACAAAAACAGAGAAATCCGTCAAGAACTTCTCTGTTTATTATTGAATTTTAAAGAAAAATTTGATGCCGAGAAATCAGCGATTCAGAAAATTTTTGAAGACAAGCATTAAATCTTCGGAAATGACGTGTTCAATGCGGCAGGCGTTCTCTTCGGCGCAACCTCGTTCGGCGCCCATTTTGACGAAAAGTTCGGTTAAAACCCGGTGCCGTTCAAAGATGGATTCGGCTTTTGACTTTCCCGCCTCTGTGAAAACGATTTGTCCCGATCGGCGGTCAACCGAAATAAATCCGCGCTTTTTCAGTAATCCGAGAGCCCGCGAAACGCTCGATTTGGCGAATCCTAACTCTTCGCTGATGTCGACGGCGCGCACCGCCGGACGTTTGTCGTAAAGGCGTAAAATTGTTTCCAAATACATCTCTTCCGATTCGCGGGTTCGTTGAAATGCCATCGTTTCTCTCTCCGAATTAATTATAACGCCGACGAAACGAAATGTAAAGAAATTTCGGAAGAAGCGGCGGAGAGCGTTTAAAATAATGCGTCAGGCGCACGAAGGGTGAACGGGGCGAAAGCCCCGTTTCAGTCCGAAGGACCGCGCCCGGAGTGCGCCGACGACCGCCGCAGGCGGTCGGGACGCCCTAAAAATTCAGGAAATTTTATACTTTGTGTTGACGCGCATGGCGTTGAGAATTGCGATCACCGCTACGCCGACATCGCCGAAAACGGCAAAGCCCATACCCGCCAGACCGAATGCGGAAAGAATCAAAATCGCGAGTTTGACGGCGATCGAAAAGGTGATGTTTTGAAATACGATGCTCATGGTTTTGCGGGCAATTCTCTTGGCCAGCGGCAGGGCCGTCAGGTTGTCGTTCATTAAAACGATGTCTGAGGCTTCAATGGCTGCGTCACTGCCGACACCGCCCATCGCAATACCGATGTCCGATCGCATGAGAACCGGTGCGTCGTTGATGCCGTCGCCGATGAAGCAAAGCGTTTCGCCGCTCTTTTTTTCTTTCATCAATTTTTCCACCTCTTCCACTTTGTTTTGAGGCAGCAGAGAGGCTTTATACCCGCTCACACCGATTTCTTGGGAGACAGCCGCGGCAATCGCTTCGTTGTCGCCGGTCAGCATAACGGTGCGACAGCCCATTGCATTCAGTTCGCCGACAACCGTTTTCGATTCCGGTTTGATTTCGTCGGCTATCAGAAGCGAACCGATAAACTCACCGTTCTTGGCGACATAAACGACAGTCCCGATTCCGTTTTCGGGAATAAAGGAAATTCCGTGACGGCGCATCAGTTTTTCATTGCCGCAGTAAACGGTTTCGCCTCCGCGGAAGGCAGCAACGCCTTCGCCCGGTTCGACGGTCGGCACAAAACCCTCTTCGATCGGTTTTCCGTAACGGGCGGCAATCGAAACGGCTATCGGATGGCTCGAACCGCCTTCGGCAGCCGCCGCCAGCCGAAGGATTTCGTCAGCGCGTTCGGCAGGTGAAATTTTGACAACGGAAAAAGTGCCCTTCGTTAAAGTGCCGGTTTTGTCGAAAACAAAGATTTTTGACTTGTTGAATTGTTCAAGGTAGTTTGAACCTTTCACCAGAATGCCGTAACGGGAGGCGGCGCCGATACCGGCAAAAAACGAGAGCGGAACGGAAATGACCAGGGCGCAAGGACAAGAGACGACCAAAAAACTCAGTGCACGGTAAACCCAGACCGACCACATTCCCGTTAAAAAACCGGGAATAACAGCCAAGAGAAGCGCTGCCGCAACGACCGCCGGCGTATACCAACGCGCAAATTTTGTGATGAAATTCTCCGCTTTCGATTTGCGGCCGGAGGCGTTTTCGACCAACTCGAGAATTTTAGAGACTGTCGAGTCGTAAAAAAGTTTTTCAACTTTGATTTCAATTTGAGATGAAAGATTGACGCTGCCGCTGATGACCGAAGTTCCGCAGAGCGCCTCGCGAGGAAGCGATTCGCCGGTCAACGCCTTTGTGTCCAAAACGGCGGCTCCTCTGACAATCGTGCCGTCCAACGGAATTTTTTCACCGGGATTAACCACGATGATCTCGCCTATTTTGACATCGGCCGGATCGACTTTTTCAATTCCTTCGCCGCGTTTAAGATTGGCATAATCGGGACGAATGTCCATCAATGTTGAAATCGACCGACGGGATTTTCCTGTCGCATAACTCTGAAAAAACTCTCCGACTTGGTAAAAAAGAAGCACCGCACACGCTTCGTCGAAACCGACAATCGGCTGTCCTGCCGCACCGCGGGAAACTGCCAACGCAAAAGCGCCGAGTGTCGCCGTGCACATCAGAAAATTCTCGTCGAAAACGCGGCCGCGAAAGATGTTTCTCACCGCCCTCAGCAAAACATCATACCCAATGAGAAGATAGACGGCAAGGTAACATGCAAACGGAAGCAGCCAGCCGTAAGCGCCCGCAAAAACGGTGTCAAGTCCCACTGCCTTGTCGGCTGCAAAAACAGCAGTAAAGAGCATCAAGGCAGCAAGAATACGAATCAGATTCTTTTTTTCTTTTCGGCTCAAGTCGGAAAACTTCATATAAAATCTCCTTACAACAAAATACGGCAATCCGGTTCAATTTTTCGGCAGGTCTTGACGACTCGTTTCATGATTTCATCAAAGCGCTGCTCATCCGCCTCCAATGTCAGGCGGCAGCCCATAAAATTGACGTTGACCGCTTCCACTCCCTCAAGTTTGGCGAGCGCCCGCTCCATTTCCGCGGCGCAGTTTGGACAGTCAAGATCTTCCATCTTGTAAACTCGTTTCATATAGACCTCCGTTTATTGAATAATTGCTTTCTTGAACAATTATTCAATTATAATGCATTAAAATTCGCTCCCTTTGACCCGTTACCGATCTTCGTTGATGTGAGTCAAACCGTACTCCATGATTTTCGTCACATGGTCATCGTCAAGGGCGTATCTGACCTCTTTTCCCATTTTGGTGCCTTTTACCAGCTTCGCTCCGCGCAAAACCCGCAGCTGATGCGAAACCGCCGAAACACTCATACCGAGAATTTCGGCAATTTCGTAGACGTACAGGTCGCCGAATTGCAGACAACCCAAAATCTTTGCCCGCGTCGGATCGCCGAATACCTTAAAGAGATTGGCCAATTCGTAAATCACCTCGTCGTCCGGCAGCTGCCGCCGCAGCGTTTCATTTCGTTCGTTCATAACTCTCGATAATTGAATATTTTTTCAACTGTTCAATTACAATTAAAAAATAGCACGCTTCACAAAATTTGTCAATCGGGAAAGAAAAAAAATCGTAAAGCCAGCTGCATTTTCTGAAATTTCAGGCAGCCGGCGCGTTGAAACGCGTCGGTTAGTCGTGCACTTTATAAGCGGCTGACAACCGCTCGCCAAGACCGGGAGTTTCAGGATCGTGAATGCCTTTTCCGGTATCGAGACTCCTCAGTTCCGCCATCTCTTCCTGTGTCAGCGAAAAATCGAAAATAGCGAGATTCTCCTCCATTCGGTCTGCGTGAGTCGATTTCGGAAGAACGATAAGTCCGTCCTGAGTTTCAAATCGGAGAATGACGGCAGCGGCTGTTTTGCCGTACTTTTCGGCAATTTTCAGAACAAGCGGATGGGAAAACAGCGCTTTATTGCCTTGTCCGAGCGGAGCCCACGCTTCGATTTTTACATTCAGCGGCTGTAGAACAGCGCGAAGCGGCCGTTGCTGAAAAAAAGGATGACACTCCACCTGATTCACGGCAGGCATCGTTTCAAAGTGAGGAACAAACTTCTGCCAAAGATTCGGCGTCATGTTGCTGACTCCGATGGAGCGGATTTTTCCTGCCGCTTTTGCCTGTTCCAACGCACTCCAGGCGCCGACAACGTCTCCGTAAGGTTGGTGAAGCAGATACAAATCGATAAAATCGCGGCCCAGTTTCCGAAGAGACGCATCAATTCCTTTAACGGCTGCTTCAAAACCGTAATCCTGCAGCCACAGCTTGCTTGTAACAAAAATTTCATCGCGGGGAATGCCGCTGTCGCGAACCGCGCGGCCAACCTCCTCTTCGTTGAAATAAGCCGCCGCCGTATCAATGTGACGGTAACCCATTTTCAGAGCCGTCTTCACAGCTTCGTAAGTTGATCCGTCGGCGGGAATCAAAAATACGCCGAACCCAACCGCGGGAATTTCGTTCCCGTCATTCAAAATCACCCTTTCCATAAAAACCTCCGTTTTATTTAAATGACTAAAATAAGACTGCCGTCTGTCTTTAAAACTCTTCCTGTTCGCTTGAGAATGGATCATGCAAAAAGAATTTCGTTAAAACATTCGACAGCGTATCGTTTGCATCGATTTAATCAAATTTCCGTTATCCGCCGTCTCTCAATCGTGAATACGGTGAGAATTGAGAAAAACGACCGTATCGACGTTTAAATGATCGATGATTTGCGTCTTTCCCGTATCAAGTTTCCGAATCGCCTCCCGATCTCCGTCGTCCAACGAAAAGTCGAAAACGCATCCGTTTTCCTTTAACCGCTCTTCTCGAACCGTTTTGGGAATGACGCAGACGCCTCGTTCGATATTCCAGCGCAAAACGATTTGAGCGACGCTTTTGCCGTGTTTTTCGCCGATACTCTTCAGCGTCGGATTGTTCCAAATATCATGTCCGCCCTCCGCAAACGGCGCCCACGCCATCGGTGCTACCGAAAAGCGTTTCATCACTTCCAAATCGTACTCTCGTTGATAAAACGGATGGCACTCAATTTGATTGACCGCCGGTTTGATTTCGGCATTCATGCAAAGATCGGCCAAGCGGTCGGGATAAAAATTGGAAACGCCGATAGAACGCACCTTTCCTTCCTCAGTCAGCTTTTCCAACGCCCGCCAAGCGCCGTAGTAATCGGAAAGCTGCTGATGCAGCAAAACCAAATCGATATAATCGGTTTTCAATTTTCTTAACGAGTTTTCGACCGATTGTCTTGTTTTTTCATAACCGAAATCCTGAACCCACACCTTTGTCGAAAGAAAAATTTCATTGCGGTCGACGGAACTGTTTTCTACAGCCGCACCGACCGCTTCTTCGTTCAAATAAGATGAGGCAGTATCAATCAAACGATAACCGTTTTCCAAAGCCTCTGCAACGACCTTTTCACAAAGAGAATTTCCGTCAATTTGGAAAACACCCGCACCGAGAAGCGGCATCCGAACGCCGTTATTTAAAATCACCGTTTTCATTTTCAACCTCTGAAGAAAAATTCGATTGAATTATACAATTTTTGACGTTGACACGGAATGACCAATTCAGCTATAAAGGTATTGAGATTTTTTCAATACGAAGACTGATATGCTCAATCGTGCCCTTCTGACATTTCTTTGCGCCGCGGAAAGCGGCAGTTTTACGGCGGCGTCGGAAAAACTGAATACAACGCCTGCGTCGGTGATGCACCAAGTCAACAATTTAGAGTGGGAGCTCGGTTTGACATTGTTTGAACGAAGACCGTCCGGAGTCTCGCTGACCTCCGCAGGCCGGCTGATTTACGACGAAGGGAAACGGCTCGTTTCGGAAACGGAAGCCGTTATCTCCCGAGCCAAACAGGTTGACGGAAAACGTTCTTTTATCGTACGCGTCGGAACGTCGCTTCTGAATCCGGTTCAGGGGCTGACAGAATTGAGAGAGAAAATCGAAGACGAACGCTTTCAAATCAAAATTGTTCCGTTTGAAGACGACCGCACCACCATGCTCTCCGTTATTTCATCACTCGGAAAGAAATTTGATTTTTTGGTCGGACCGTGCGGTTCGCAGGCGTACGCGCGCCGCTGCCGTTTTCTGATTTTGGGATACGATGATGTGTGTGTCGCCGTCGCCCGTTCTCACCGACTGGCAGGAGCTGAACGAATTGCGCCCGAAGATTTAAACGGGGAAGCGCTTTTGATGTGCAGACGGGGCGACGCTCCCGTTTTGGACGAACTCAGAGATTTTTTGAGAGAAAAATATCCGCAAATCCGCATTGTCGATCTGCCGCACTACTACGATGCTGAAGTTTTTAACACCTGTGAACACTCCGGCAGCGTTCTGTTGACGCTCAGCATTTGGAAAGATGTTCATCCGGCACTGGTGACCATTCCGGTCGATTGGGAATTTCGCATTCCGCGCGGATTGATGCATGCCGAACACCCCAGCGAAGCTGCCGCCGCCTTTTTAAAAGCCGCCAAAAAGGTTCTAAAGACTCCGTAACAGTCATTCTCTTTTGCTATCAAAAACAATAGATAACAAGCATTTGCCTTTTTTGCCGATTCTGATTATGATTAAGAAAAATAATCGGAGGGTTCGCTGCCATGAACCGAATAACAGTTTCCCTGCTGATTTTTTGTGTTTTGCAGAGTGCTTCATGCGAAGAAAATCGACCGCTTCAAACAATCGGTTCAAACGGAGAATCTATGATCATCGGTGTGACTGCCGGAGGAAAAACGGTAACTGTAAAACTTGAAGAAAACGAGGCGGCGCAGGAATTGATTCGTCGGCTTCAGGAAGATGAAATCACCTGTACCGTCGACGATTACGGCGGATTTGAAAAAGTCGGACCGCTCGGATGTAATTTGCCTCGAAACGATACCCGAACAAACGTTCGTTCAGGTGATATTGTTCTCTATTCCGGAAATCAAATCGTTCTGTTTTACGGAAACAACAGTTGGTCGTATACCCGCCTCGGGCGTGCCGAAGACGTTTCTCAAGATGAATGGATGGATTTTTTGTCCGCCGGCGCAGGAGAAATTGAAATCACTCTCAGTTTGATTTCAGAGTAAAGGAGAATAAAATGAAGGTCCTTTTGTTTAACGGAAGCAGCCGACCGACCGGCTGCACATTTACGGCACTGTCAGAAGTGGCAAAAATTTTGAACAGCGAAGGTATCGAAACGGAAATTCTGCAATCCGGAAACGGCGCTTTCCGAGACTGCATTGCCTGCGGTTTCTGCGCTCAGAACAGCCGCTGCGTTTTTAATGATGATGTTGTCAACGAATGGACGCAGAAAGCCGAAAAAGCTGACGGTTTCGTTTTTGGTTCGCCGGTGTATTACGCCCATCCTTCCGGACGCATTCTTTCGCTGATGGACAGAATGTTGGCACAAAAAAACATAAAGAGATATGAAAACAATCCGGCAACCCGATCAGACCGAAAAAAACCAGAACCTCGCCCGAAAGGTCGAACACTTTCTCGAATCCGCGGCCTCTCTCTCTTATAAAAAAGTGATTGCCAAAAGCCGATACGCGTCCGGCCGCCGGATTAACGGAGATGAATTGCTGCAAAAAGTCAGGGAAACATCGAAACTGTTTTTACTGCAAAAAGCAGCCGAAAGCCGCAATCCGTTTACTGTTTGGCACGAAATCACTCTACTGACCGATCTGTACGGCTTCTCCTCTCTGTCGGAAACGGAGTGGGAAACGATTACGGCACAATTGTCCGCTTTTCCGGAAAACGAAGAAGCCCCGTCGATTCCCCGTCTCGACAATTTCCGCCCGAACCCGCAGCTTTACAGAGAACGCCCTCTTTTGGCCCTTCAGCTGCTGCGCCTTTGCGGCCGGTGCGTTTCGGATGATTCCGCCCTCCTTTACCGGTGGAAAATCGAATACGCTTCTCAAATCATCGAAAATCTGCCGCCCGATTTTCAAACGGAAGAAACCCAAGCGGCAGCCCGAAACATTTCGACCTGCTTCGTCCGACTGGCGCCGGAACTGCTTCGAAAAAACATCGCCCTCCCGTTAACCGGCATCGGTATCATCGGCGGGAATGCCATTCGGGAAGCGGCACGTCAACTGAAAAACGAACAAACCATCACCGATGCGTTTCTCTGGTTTTTTCTTCGCAGCGCCGAATCGGCCGGTAAAGAGTCGCCTCTACACAAAGAGCTGTGGACGATTTTTGCCGAATCTCATTTGCGCTATTTGCAGGTCAAAGGGACTTTTTTTTACGGAATGTATCGAAAGAGCTTTTTTCCCCGCCCTTTTTTTCACCTGCTGTATTGGCTGAACGGCGGTTTCGATTTCGATCTTGTCCGGGAGCACATCTTCACGCTCATAGAAACACTCCGCTCCGACCCGCAATTAAAACCGATACGGGAAAAAGATCTCAACGCCTTCTCCCGATATTTGTCGGAGGATCCGGATGCCCCGCTTCGTTTTCGTAACGCCGTTGCGGCTCTTTACAAAGCAAAATACGGCGAAAACGACGAGCGAACGCGGAAGGTTTACGAAGCATTGGAAATGTTTCGGGAAAATGGAGAAGAAAATCATGACAAACAGTGAAGATGACTTGCGGAAGCGGATGACGGTCGAATGATTGATTATTTTAAAAGAGGGAGAAAAGAATTTCTCTCCCTCTTTCATTTATGATTTTCAATCTTAAACTTTCTTAATCGTAATAACCTTTTCGAAACAGCAGTACCGACTCGATTTGATTATGATCCGGGGCATAAACAGAAATCCCCGCATCCGAATCGATAAGCCCGTATTCATCTTCACGGCAATTGTGATCTTTTAAAAGTTTAACCGCTTCCGCATAAGAAATTTGCAGAAGATTTTTATCACGGTAAAGAACCGAATTTTCCGGAAAAACCTCCACAGCTTCTACCTTATCGGAACCATCATAAAAAACATGGTATCCGCCGAAATCATCTGTCGTATTTTGACTGAATTTTGTTTTTTTAAATTCACGGAACGAATCACCGCTTTCTTTACGAACAGTTCCTCTTTCCTCTCCGAACAGGATTGTTCCCACCGAAATGTAAGGTTTAAAAATCATCTCAGACACCTTTCTCCTCCTTTATGCTTTTGTAATACTCTTCCGCCTGTTTGATGCCTTCATCGTACTTATCTCCGAATTTATCGCGAATGTCATCGATATCCATTTGCATGGCTTCTTCGAATTTGCCTTCCTGTATCAATTCTTTCTGTTTTTCCCGGTATTCGCGGGCTTCCCTCGAGTTACCGCAACTGGCAGTTTCCCGATGATCTTCTCTTTCCATGACAATTGCCGGTCCGTCATTGCGCTCCAAAGGACTGGCTTCCGCCGAAGGCATATGGTGCACTTCTTCCGGCGGATCACTGTTCCATCCGTGTCCTTCTTCTTTTAATTCACCGTAACTGCCGCCTTTTTTCTTTTCGGAAACTTCGGCTTTGCTGTCCGGATCAAAATCGTTTGATTTCATTTCCGACTTCGAAGAAATCTCCGCACATTTATCGGGATCAATTTCATATCTCCCTTTTAAATCCTGCTTTCCGACCTCTTTCCCTGCATGTTCGACGGCTTTTTCACCGATTGCACCGAGTGATTCTATCATAATACTCCTTCATTCCTCCATTTATTGTAAGATTGATTGTCGGAAAGTTCGTTATACAAATACTGTGTGATAACACATTGCCGAATATTTCGTAACTGTTCAACTGAAATCCGAGGATTTAATTCACGAATGGCATTATCGACAGCCAATGTCCATGCTCTCGGTTCCGGTGTTACAGAAAAGGTATTTGTCAGTACTTCTTTCAAACCGGGTAATAATTCGCAGACAAGAGGCGCCAGTTTTGTAAAACGCGGTTCATCGGAAGAGTCCATCGTCTTAATAACGGCAACCTTTGAAGAACCGGATAACGGCAATTCATCCAAAAGCAAATGTATTCTCTCCGTATCGGTTTCTTCTTTTTGAAACAATGACTGAACCACTTCCAATCTTTTTTGCGTTAAATCGACATTTTCCTTCACGATTTCCGGTTCGAAAACAAAAGATTTCTCTTTTTTTTGCTGAAAATGATCGACCTTACACAAAACCGGTTCGATCCATTCGTTCTGGTAAACGGCCGCAACGCCGCAAGGCAGTTTAGCCAATTCGATAATCTGGTCGTCGTTCAGATTGGCTGCCTTTCCGACCAGCTCCCGATCCGCTTTATCGGGAAGCCTCATCAGAATCTTTGTGTTGGTATTGCGAATGACCGCCTTGTCCAAAAGCCCCGGAGCCTGGTCGACAATGATGAAGCCCTCACCGTATGTGCGCATTTCGGCTATCGCATTGGTGATCATCTCGACCGATTTTGCCTGAAGAGCCGACTCCGTACCGTTAACAGGCTGTTTTAAAAGATTGTGCGCTTCTTCGATCACCGTAACGTGATTCAAATCTTCGTTCATACCGCCGCAGGACATTCGGTACTCCTGAAGTTTTAGCAGAAGAATCCCCATTAAAAGCGCTTTGGTTTCGCCGGAACCGACACGACTCAAATCGGCAATCACATTTTTATCGAATAAATCGTGTGCCGGAATTTCATCCGATCCGAAAATCAGGCCGTTGATACCGTTTGTCAGTGACTGCAGGCGGGTCATCAGAGACCCTTTGTAAGCTCCTTTGTTTTCGGAATCGTATTCGGACGAATCGATAACGGTGCGGATATTGCGAACGACATCGGCAAATCCGGGGTAATAGGAATCGCCGTACGGGTTGACGGATGTCATCAAATCCCAGCCGGTATCCTCGTACGACCTGACAATCGCATCCTTTAAGACAGCCGGCATCGCCGCATACAGAGGCCAGCAGACATTAAATATTTCGATTAAACGGTCGATATGTTCCAGAACGTGAATCCCCTTCGGAAAAGAAAAGGGGTTAATCCGCAATAACTTCGAAAGCTGCGGGTTGGTACCGTATACCGTCACATCTTTCCGGTTCCCGAAAACGTGTTTGTATTCTCCTTTTGCCGGTTCGATGACCAGAAACGGAATTTCGTGCACTTTTAAAAGACTTCCCAAAATGGTGTATACGGTATTCGATTTTCCGCTGCCGGTCGACCCGGTAATAAAAGTGTGGGAACAGAACCGTTTCAAACTCAAACCGACATCGGCGCTTGCGTCTTCTTTATGCATGTGATAAACATGTCCCAATTCGATGCGCTCTTCCGATTGCGACCCACCGCCTCCGCCGTTAAACTCGGATACGTTTCTGCCGAACCGGGCACATTCGATAACCGGTACTCCCGATACGGAACGGTTCGGTAATCCGGCATGAATCGCCAATTCCGCACTGCTGACCAGAGTCCCCGGCGTAACCGATGAAATCGTCGGTGTCGATAAAACGGGATGTTTCATAGCCTTTAAGTAAGGCAATATTTCCCGGGATTTTTGATCATCCCAGACCGTTATTCCGCCGGTTTCGAGCGAAGAGTTTTTTCCCCGAATCAACGCCTGATACGTATCGGCTGCCAGCTGCGAAACAATCGGTGTATCGGAAAGACAGTAAACCGCACAGTTCCACATGCCCAAATCGGCACACTCATCATACCGTTTCAGCTGCTCATCGATTTTCGCCATAATCTGCGTTACGGTATGATTTTCTTCCCTGTACTGAAACGAAGTGCTGGTGCCGGCCGCTTTTGCCACCCCTTCCGAAAAACTGGTCGATGTCGTATCGGTTGTTCCGTGAGTTTTGGTTGTCGTTGTTGTCGTCGATTCAAATTCACCCGATGAAGAGGAATGAGATGACGAAACACCTGCGTTCATCCCCACGTTTCCTTTACCGCCTGTTATGCCCACAGCCTTCCCTTTTGTTTTACTTGCCGAATGGGAAGTGCCCACCGTATGGCTGACGGAAACCGCCAGACTTTCGCTGACAGCATGAGAAAATCCTTTTGTATAATTCTTGGATGCCGTTACCGTTTCGTTTGTTCCCAATGAGACAGTGACACCGCTTAACGGGGAAAAACGGCTGTACAAATTTTCGAGACTGCGGCGGCTTTGTATCAAATCTTCATTGGAAATCGGGTCGGCTATCAGTAAAAGGGCATAATCGGGATTATTCTGAGGAATCCGAATCCGACTCATCGAATCGATTAACTTTTCCAATCCCTGAACAAAGTCCTCGCGGCTGCCCTCCTCGCTTCTATCGCCCGCTATACCGGTAACAGTCGCAATATGAGGCATTGAATCGATCACTGTTGTTATATTTTCTTCTATAGCAACATTATTTAACCTGTCAATTTCGATTCCCGGAAAATTGCCGTGAAGCGTTCCTTCGAGAATCTGATGAGAGACACTGGCTTTTTGCGGGTTTTCATGCCGTACACCGAAATAAATCGAAACTTTTCCCGTCCTACACCCGTGCAGGAAAAAGAGCAACGTCCCGCCGGTTTCCCATACCGAACGAAACACCGAAACCAGTTTCTTTCGCGAATCTTCCTGCCGGTCAACAACCACCTGACTGATATTGATAAAACGGATTTCCGTTTCCTCATTGTCCGCCGACAACATCAGATCGGCATTTCTCAATTCCGGTAAATACGATTTACTTAAAATGGTGTCGGTAATTTCAAAAGCCGGCAGCAAGTCCTGCACTGCCGGCACCGGTATTGTTTCTGTTGGCTTTTCTTTTCCCATAATCTGTTACTCCAAAAAAACAAAATAAGACTTAATTTTCAACAAAACAGAATCCCAAAGCTTTCCGACTCCTTCACTGTCATTAATCTGCATTCTTAAAAGCTGTATTTTTTCTAAAATCGAATTTTCCTGTGCAATCAACTTTTGTTCCTGTTGGAAAAACTGTTCTTTAAGTTCGGACGTAATTCTCAGAAAGCCGACTTTTTCCAAAGTATAAGCTTCCAAATCGTCCAAAAATGAGAGAACATCTGCCATCAAACGGGGATAGACTTCTTTTAAAACAGACTTGACCGGATTCCAATTAATGATATATCGTTTTCCGATGCTATTCCAATTCTCCTCCCACTGAGAATGGACTTTGGCACAATCTATATTTCTCAACAAATGACTTTCATATCGCAAAAACAGGTTGAATTTTTCTTTTGTCATCCATTGGTCATAAAAATCGGAAATAAATTGTTCTGTTAAGGAAACTTTCCGAATTTTTTCCCAGCTGATTTTATTCCGATTCGTACTTAAAAAGGATAAAAAAGAATGGGAATATTCATTTTTTATTTTTTTATATTGAGGAGGGTTCAATGAATCCGCAAAATTTTGAAGTGCCGAATAGTCCCGCAATCGAAAAAATTTCCTAAGCTTTTCAACGAAAATACGATTGCGTGATTCATCGGAATGCCAACCTGAATAATAAAAAATAGAATTGGGTTCACAATCCCAATCTCTTGAAAGAGTTCTTTCGTGGTATTGAATACAATAAGCCGAATTAGATTCTGAATTGTAGCGATCCAAATATTTACATAGCTGTTCTTCAAATCTTTTTCGATCCAGAATTTTCGGTATTTCCCGATACTGTTCTTTTTCTTTCCGTAAAGCCTCACGCTGCGCTTTCAAATCCCGCAGATCCTTTTCCGCTGCCTCGATTTCCTCTTTCAGTTTTTCCACCTCGGAGGCATTTTTCCGAATCGGTTTCGAAAGGGAGTCATTAATTTGAGTAAAATATCCAAGCAGACATCCGCCGAAAACATAATCCCCGAAAAAGGTTTCCGTTGTTTTTTTGACTTCTTCGGAGACCGATTCCCGGTTAAACGCAAGCAGCAGTATTGTGTTCTCTTTCAACACCGAATCGATCCGGTCGCAAAGATCTTCGTATTCTTCGCTTTCAAAATCGTATTCACACAGGAAAAAAGTATCGGGCAGCGTTCGCCTGCTTCGGGATTCCAAAAGGGAACGAATTTTTTCCAAATACTGTTTACTCTTTTTAAAAGCCGTTCCGTCCAAGTCGCAAAGATGAATATAATAAAGGGCGTGTTCCGGTTCGGGAAGACTGTCTGCCGTTGCGGCATCGACAACCGTCACTTTTCTTTCGGCATAATATTTGTTTTTTTCGGGATCATATAACAAAGTTTTAAGCCGGTCCGAAGTCCATCCCGCCTCGGGTGTCAGAAAAACAATTTCTGTAGTTCCGCCGGCAATCTTTCGATATTCCTCATGCAGAAAATCGTATTCGGATGCGTCATACTCACGAATTGCTTCACCGAGTTCCCGATAAAGTTTTTCCGGTTCGTAAACCGTTTTTTCCGTCAGTGTAATTTGCAGCTTTTTTTCCGTTTCGGCTCCGTTTTTCAGGTAAGAAAGAAAGCGAAAATCTTTGGCCATTCCCGTAAACGAAACGGAGAGAACATCATCATTATATTTTTTGGCCAGAACCTCGAAACAGTTTCCTTTCCATTCCTCGAGCGGGATATCACGGCTTCCGCAGCATTCCGAAAGCCGCTCTTCCGCCCCGTTAATCGCAATCTGACGACGGTTCGTCAGCGGATTTATCGAAAAATCAACATTCAACATGGACGACTCCTTTTTGTATACATTCGATTATACAACAGGTTTTCTTCCTTGACAACTCATTTTCCGTGTCGTAAACTGGGAAGAGGACGGAGGCGTTTATGAAGCGGGAAACCGGTTGGGAAGTAATCGGAACGGCGTTGGCGGTGGCTGTGTCGGTGCTGATGGTGGCGTTGCTGTCGGGGTGCCGGGCGGACGGGACGGAAAGGCTGCGGCGGGAGCTGGAAAAGGCGGTTGAGGGAGTCGATGCGCGGGTCGGTATCGCGGTGCTTTCCCCTTCCGGAGAATCGGCGGCGGTCAACGGCGGTGAAGATTTCCCGATGATGAGCGTCTTCAAACTCCATCAGGCACTGGCCGTTTGCGACCGGCTGCACGGCAGCGGTCGAAGCCTCAACGAGGCGGTCGCTGTCAAAGCCGAAGACATGGTTCCCGAAACGTACAGCCCCCTTAAAGACCGCTACCCGAACGGCGGAATCACCCTTTCGGTCGCCGAACTGACAGAATACACACTGAAAAAAAGCGACAACATCGCCTGCGACATTCTCTTCGACCGCATTGTTTCGCCCGAAGAAACCGATGCGTTTATCCGCGAAAAAGCCGGAATCGACGGGGTGAAAATCCGCTACAACGAAGCCGAAATGCAGGCCGACCCGATGCGCGCTTACGAAAACAGCACGACACCGACGGCGGCTGTGCGCCTTTTGGAACGGCTGTGGAAGAATGAAATTCTTCCGGAAGAACAGACCGCCTTTATCAAAAAACTGATGATCGAATGCGAAACGGGCGCCGCCAAACTGCCGGCGCCGTTAAAAGAAAGCGGCGCGGTCATCGGCCACAAGACCGGCAGCGGATACCGCCTGCCCGACGGCCGCCTCAGCGCCTGCAACGACATCGGATTTGTCACACTGCCCGACGGCCGCACCTATTTTATCGCCGTTTTCATCAAAGACAGCGCCCTGACGGATGCGGAAAACGACCGGCTGATTGCCGATATCTCCGCCATCGCTTACCGCTTTTTCGTTTCGCAAAACGGCAAAACGGCCGGGAGTGCGGCCGAAACCGACGCAACAGCCGCCCGTTAAACGGCGGCTGCGTTGCCGGCGGCAGCCGCCTTCGCTTCCCGAACCATTTCGAGAAAGTAACGGTGCACCGTGAGATCGTCGTTCAGTTCCGGATGAAAAGCGGTCACCAGCATATTCCGCTGACGCGCCGCGGTGATGCGCCCGTCGGTTACCGACAGAACGCGCACCCCCTCGCCGGCCGCAGCGATATAAGGCGCCCGAATGAATGTCATCGGAACGGAAGCGCCCCCGTCAAAGGCGCCTTCGGTGAAGAAACTGCCGAGCTGGCGGCCGTAAGCGTTGCGCACCGCCCGAATCTTCATCAAAGCCAAATGCCGCACCGCCTCGTTTTCAATCTCTTCGGCCAGCAGAATCAGACCGGCACAGGTACCGAAAACCGGCAGTCCCGCAGCGATTCTCTCCCGCAAAGGCCCGAAAAGCCCCGTTTCCCGCAGCAGCTTTCCCTGAACCGTACTCTCTCCTCCCGGCAGAATCAGACCGTCGAAAGGAGCGGACAAATCTCCCGTCTGCCTCACCTCAAACGACGAAACATCCAGACGGGACAGCATCTCTTCATGTTCCCGAAAAGCGCCCTGCAGCGCCAAAACCGCAATTCTCATCTTACTTTCCTCTCTCGGCCATCAGCAACTCGATTTCCTGCGCATTGATGCCGACCATCGCCTCGCCCAAATCTTCCGAAAGCTCCGCCAGCAACGCCGCATCGCGGTAGTGAGTCACCGCCTGCACGATTGCCGCCGCCCGCTTTTTCGGGTCGCCCGATTTGAAAATGCCGGAACCGACGAAAACCCCTTCGGCTCCCAACTGCATCATCAGCGCCGCATCGGCCGGAGTCGCCACACCGCCCGCCGCAAAATTGACCACCGGCAGTTTTCCGTTGTCGTGAACGTACCGCACCAGACGGTACGGCACCGCCAGAGTTTTGGCCGCCTCGTAAAGTTCGTCTTCGGAAAGCGAAACAAGCCGCCGGATCTCCGCCTGCATTTTGCGCATGTGACGAACCGCCTGAATGATATCGCCCGTTCCCGGCTCGCCCTTGGTGCGGATCATCGCCGCCCCCTCTTCGATACGCCGCAACGCTTCGCCCAAATCGGAAGCACCGCAGACAAACGGAACCGCAAACTGCGTTTTGTCGATGTGGAAACGGTCGTCGGCCGGAGAGAGCACCTCCGATTCGTCGATGTAATCGATCTCGATTGCCTGAAGAATCTGTGCCTCGGCAAAGTGACCGATCCGGCATTTGGCCATCACCGGAATCGAAACCGCCGCCTGAATTCCCTTAATCATCTTCGGATCGCTCATACGGGAAACCCCGCCCGCCGCCCGAATATCGGCCGGAATCCGCTCCAACGCCATAACGGCGCAGGCGCCCGCCTCTTCGGCAATCTTCGCCTGTTCGGGAGTCGTCACATCCATAATGACGCCGCCTTTCAACATCCGGGCCAAATCCCGGTTTAAATCGTACCTGTTTTCATTCATCGTCGATGATTCTCCTTGATTTTGAGTAGAGAATAGTATAGAATCATTCTGACCTTATTGAAATAACCAAAATAAAAGAATTTTATATAACCAGATGAACGAATTTTCCGATACAACGCGCCCGCCGTCGCCCGCCTATCTGCGGCTTTACCGGCAGCTGAAAACAGAAATCCTCCGCGGTGCTTTCCCTTACGGCAGCCGGTTCCCCTCCAAGCGGGTTACGGCGGCGGAAAACGGGGTGAGCATCATCACCGCCGAACACGCTTACGCGCTTTTATGCGAGGAAGGCTACCTGGAAGCGCGGCAGCGCAGCGGCTATTTTGTCCTTTTCCGCAGCAGCGACGGCTTTGCCGCTTCGCCGCCCCCGCCGACCGCCGCCGCTGTTTCCGACCCTTCCGTCGCCGAAAACGGCACCAATGCCGACGAAAACGGCAGCGAAACCGCCTTTCCCTTTTCGGTTCTGGCGCAAACGATGCGGCGGGTCTTAACCCGCTACGGCAAAACGATCCTCGAAAAGTCGCCCAACGCCGGTCTGCCGCCGCTTCGCGACGCCCTCTGCCGCTATCTGGCCCGCAACCGCGGTATTTTTACCGACCGCCGCCGCCTGATTATCGGGTCGGGTGCCGAATACCTCTACAGTCTGATTGCCCTGATGCTCGGTGAACGGCGGCTGTTTGCCATCGAATCGCCTTCCTACGAAAAAATCGAAAAGGTTTACCGCAACGCCGGCGTCCGCTGCGACCTGCTGCCGCTCGGTCACGACGGCATCGACAGCCGGGCGTTGGCCGCCACCGCCGCCGAGGTGCTGCATCTCACCCCGTACCGCAGCTTTCCCTCCGGTGTGACCGCCTCGGCTTCCAAACGGTACGAATATCTGAATTGGGTTTCCCGCGGCAACCGGCTCATCATCGAAGACGATTTCGAATCGGAGTTCGCCCTCACCCCCAAACGGGAAGAAACCCTCTTTGCCCTCTGTCCCGATGCGCGCATCCTCTACCTCAACACCTTCTCGAAAACCGTTTCGCCGGCTCTCCGTATCGGCTACATGGTTCTGCCCGAACCGCTGCTGCCGCTGTTCGAACAGAAAGCCGGCTTCTATTCCTGCACCGTCCCCACCTTCGAACAGCTGGTTCTCGCCGAACTGCTGGAAAGCGGCGACTTCGAACGGCACATCAACCGCGTCCGCCGCGCCAAACGGCGCGAAAACGCCGGCCGCTGATAAAAATCCGAATTTTATCTCAAAAAAATCTCTTTTCGCCATTATTCATATCGGAGGTAATCCGATGAAATCGTGGCAGGACTTAAAATTAACCGACGACTACCTGTTCAGTCAGATCATGAGAGAAGAAGATTTCTGCAAGCTTTTTCTTGAGATGCTTATGGGAATCAAAATTCAAAAGGTCGTTTATCTCGAAGCGCAGAAAGAGGTCAATCTCTTTCCGCAGTCGAAAGGCATCCGTATGGACGTCTATCTCGAAGGCGACGGGGAGATTTACAACATCGAGATGCAGACAGTGCGCAGACAGTGCGCAAGACAAACCTTGTTAAGCGGATGCGATACTACCATTCCGCTATCGATGTCGATTCGCTGTTAAGAGGTAATCCGTACGATCAGCTGAAAAAATCTTTTGTGATTTTCATTTGCAACTTTGACTTATGCGGCGACGGTTTTCCGGTGTACGAAAGTATCACAACGTGGCGACAAAACGGAAAAGAAATAGGTGACGGACAGACAAAAATCGTTTATAATGTAAGTGCGTTTGAAAAAGCGGACAATCCGAAACTCAAAGCACTGCTGCAATATCTTTCGACCGAGACCGTTACCGACGAAGCCCGTACTCTTGCCGAAAAGGTGACCGCCTTCAAACGACACTTTCCCGACGGGAGACCGCATATGAAATACGAATTGGATTTATACGATAAATGGTGCGAAGGAAAAGAAGAAGGTCGTAAAGAAGGTATCAAAGAAGGTCGCGAAAAAAGTCTCCGGGACGTCGTCTTAACAGCTTTCCGACAGGGTTTTTCCGTCGAAACCATCGCCTCTTTAACAAACCTGACGGTCGAAGAGATCGAAAAACTGCGCGCCTCGGTTCGGCCGTAAAGCCGCCTTCAAACGACATTTTACAAAAGGAGAATAAACAATGCGGGCAATGGCCTATGCAGGCACCATCCTCATCGGTTACTTTGCCATGAAATCGGAACTGCCGACTCCCCCCACCCGTACGCAATGGGGTTTTAAGACCGGGCACGAGGAGAGAAAAACAGTGGCAAAAGAGAACCGTTCGGAAACGTTTTCTCCGCCGGAAAAATCTCCTACGTTTTTAAAAAAACGTCCTATGTTTTTTTAGAAACATACCGCGTTTTTTGTACGCGGCTTATACGCCAAACGGTCGGGACGGGAGTTCTCTCTTTCCGGAAAAGATGACGGAATCGAAAATCGAAGTTATGTCGTTTGATTGCCCGGCACTGTACGCTGACCCCTGCCGATGTAACGGCTGTATTGGAGGCGCTTCTTTCCGAATTGCCCGATTACCTGATGAACGGTCATTCCGTCCGTCTGGGAGATTTCGGATTGATGAAACTTTCATTCAGCGGTGAGGGGCGCGGAACGGCAGACGACGTGACGGCAAGGGAAATCAAGAGCCTGCGGGTTCTCTTTTATCCCGGTGTCGAATTGAAGAGGAAGCTGAGCGCAACGCACTTTGAAAAAGTCGATTAAGCGCCCGGTTTCGGCAAGAGGAGGTCGAAGGGTTAACGGAAGATTCGTTCCCCGGTCGTGATCGGATCGGTCAACGAAACCCGTACAATCCTTCCCAAGGGTGACCACACCACCCAAAGGAGAATGCCATGTTAACGGCGCTGTATCCGGATGTCCGGAATCCGAAACAGCAACAGCAGATCGCGGCGGTCGCGTATTTCTGCTGCGGGCAATTTGCCTGATATCAGGCGAATTGCCCTTTTTGTTTTAAAAAAATGGAGGAAATAACATGTGTTATAATTTTAAAGGCGCTATGGAAGAAGGTGATAAATGGTCTGCCGTATTAAATGATTTTGGTAATCATCTGCCACAGAAAGCAATCCTCGGAATGGTGGATGTTTTGGGATTTAAAGAATTTGTCGAACAAAAACAAGATCAGGCAATACGATCCTATATTAAGATTGTTGACAACCTGAAAGTGATACTGAAAATAACCAATTCTACTACCCATATGGAAATCTTATCGGATACTTTTTTAGTATACTCGTATGAGGAATCTGCAGAATCGTTATTAAAAATAGCCGCCATAATTGAGAATATAAGATATAATTTTCTTATAAAAGAAGGCCTCCTCTCCCGGGGGGCCATTGTCAAAGGAAAAATGTACAACACATCGGACAGAAAATTTTATGATCCGCACACAAAAAAAGAAATAAAAATCAATGATGGAATTATTGTCTCGGAAGCTTTAGTCAAAGCGGCAAAACTCGAAAAAAAAGCATATTACCCGAGAATCGTAGTTGAAGAAGAAGTCAAAATGCTCTTTGACCAACTAACAGAAACAAATCCGACCGTGGAAATCAATAGTTACCCGATTAAAGATTTTTTCGTAGAAGAGTCTTACGGAGGAGAAAAATATTATACAATCAATTTTTTCAGAAATCTTCCGCAATTTGTCTATTTTCTTCAAAGAGAACACTGTGAGCCTGATGAATGTAGGCGGACATTAGAGGAGATCAGGAGCGGAATCGATAAATATAAAACAGATTATTATCGGAAGAAAATGAGCACTGTTGAGAAAGAAACCGCAAAGGATATCATCCCGGAGGTGAAGAGCGAACAGGAGAAAATTCAAGAACGATTTGATTACCTTGTCGATAATTATAATAAACTGATTGAAAAAATTTGTGCCAAAATACGCAAAAATCCTTTTATTGATAAAGAAATAATCAGTCAAATTGAAAAATTACATTACGATGCGAATCAACGTTAAAAAGAAGGGAGTAACCGGTTTCGGTTACCCCCTCTTTTATTTCCGATAATTTTAACCGATACCGGTTTTACAAAAACTTTTTCATCCGAAAAGGTTTTCTACGTTCCATACGGTTTCATCGCCGCAGATGTTGCGGATTTTCAGGCGCAGCGGTTTCTTTTCACTGAGTATTTTGCCGTCCCAGAACTCTTTTGTTTTGCGGCCGTTTCGAATCACATACCCGTTTTTGTCGATTTTTATTTCGCTGTCGGAATGCCATACTCCGTCCCGGGCGGTGGCGTCGATACTCAGATATTCGATGGTTTCCAAACCTTCGTTGCTGATTTCGATAGGACGATACGGTTTGTCTTTTTTTGAATTTAAAAATGATTTTTCGTTATGGGCATTGATTTTGGCAAGAACACGGTCACTGACAAACCGATCCACCGCAAGCGCATAGCCGCCGAACAAATCGGTTTGCACCGTTTCCGCATGAAATTCGACATAATCTTCGGCAACCGCATCATCGAGAACTGTTTTTAAATCGCGCAGTTCGATTTCGACCGTGGTACTGTCGTCTTCGGCAATAAAGCGGCGGATTTCATCTTCGTCGGTGATATCGACATAATAAACAATGACTTTTTTGACACTGCTGCTTAACTCGGGAATCGCCTGATGAAGAATCCGGTTCATCAGCACTTTATCCAACAGTTTGGTACTGCTGTCCGTCAGGTTCGGTACGTAGACGGGAACGGTTCCCAGTTTGCTGTCCGAAACGGCTCCTTCCCAGAATGCGTCGAGAGAATCTTCGTTTTTCAGTCCCGGAATCAGCGATTTGATTTTATCCATGGTCTGAACAGGATTGCGGTAAAGCTGAACGCCGTCTTTAATTTCCAATATAGAAAACTCCGCCCCGTCGGCCACAAGGCGGTCGCGGGTGATTTGAATCGAGTTGATTCCGATATCGCAGTGAATAAACCTTCTGCCGAGCTTACCGGCAACCGCCGCCGCTACACCGCTGCCGCCGAAAAAATCGGCAACAAGCATATTTTCGTCGGAGGAAGCTTTTATAATACGTTCAAGGAGAGCTTCAGGTTTTTGAGTCGCATAATTTTGTCTTTCCGAATGATCTTGTATAACATAAATATCTGACCACCAATCATTTATAGGCAAGTATGTGTCTTCTGATAAATAAGCTTTATGGCTTTTACCATCAGGATGGGTGAATTCTTTATAGTATCCATTTTCATCACATCCAGAAAATTTCTTTTTTTGTTTTTCGCTTAACTGTTTTGCAATTAATTTCATATTAAAATGCCAATTACTACTTTTTGAATAAAAAAGAATAGTGTCATGTTTTTTTTTGTAATAGGTCGATACATTCCCTGTCCCTTGATAGCACCAAATCACTTCATTCCGGAAGCAATCTTCTCCGAAAATTTCATCCATTAAAATTTTTACGTAGTGAACAATGTGCCAGTCCAAATGAACATAGATAGAGGCGGTTTCGCTCATCACCGACTTAATCGCCGTTAAGTTTTCCCACATCCAGTTAAGGTACTTTTCTTTGTCCCACACATCGCCGTACATTTTTTCTTCAAAGGCTTTGAGCTCATCGATATCCAGTTCCTCTTCGGCTCTTTCGATGGCTTCGGCTACTTTGGGATTGCGGCGCACATACACTTTTTTGGCATAGTCGGCACCGCTGGCAAAAGGCGGGTCGATGTACACAAGGTCGACTTCTATTCCCTGCTCTTTCAGATACGCACAGGCAGAAACACATTCCCCGCGAATAACCAGATTGCCGTCTTTGTTTTCGCCTACGGTTTCCTGCTTTTCCGTTTCGTATAAAGGCATTCCCCGTTGCAAAACCATGGCGGTTTCGTCGGCACCTTTGTATTTCAGGATTCTGTTAAAATTTTGCAATACGGCCTGCCCTTCAATGGGCTCGGGTATAAACGGTACATATTTAATCGGCATTAGCGGTCTCCTTTATTCGGTAAGCAGATATTTATAAATTGTTTGCCATAATTATTTAAAAAAGCTCTATATGCAATTACTTCCATGATAAAGTCATCGTTTCCTTGTTTTCTATATAACGTTTCTCTTTCCATAACATAAGGATTTTTTTTCATGGAATAATATATTCCGGGCGATAACAAAATTTGCTCAAAACCAATAATACCCAATCGCTTTAGATTTATAAGCGATGCAGATATGAAAAATGGGTCACCTAATGAGCAAAACTCTTCAATGAAGTAATCAGGCATCGCATCTGGATAATGTTTTGACGGATCTTTTTCCATGACAAACTGAATAGTCACACAACAATACTGTTCTCTTACAGAAAACATTTTTAAAACGCTTGCATCGAGAGGCGATAACTGCCTGATTGTATCGACAAAAGAAGGATGTGCTCCCGATGCAATTCTGCTGTCCATAGCGGAAGCCAATAAATTCTCATACATTTCCCGCAGTTCTGTCTCATCGTATGCATAACGTAATCCCTCCAATGTCGGTCCTGCTATCATTATCGGTGGCTCCTGCAAATTTTCCGGAGGAATGTTTTTGGTCTTTTCTTTTAAATCGTTTTCAAAAGCATCCAGTTTATATCGAAATGTTAAATTAGCCTTTTTTACAGGATACAACACGACATTATTAAAAAAACCGACAACAGTGGATAAAGCACTATCCGTCTGTTTGGCAGTCTCAGGAATGTTTTGCCGAATAGCATTAGATAATGGTTCGATAACATCAGGTAGAATCGAATTTTTATTTTCACTCATTACGCTTCTTCTCCGAAAAACTCGCATATTTTTTTATGAGTCAGTCTGATGCGTTCGCCGTCCGGCAGGGAATCTTCCAAATAAAGGTATTCGAACCGGTTATAACCGTACTGCGCATTGTTTTGTCCGGTAAACTGGCTTTCCATAAAACGGCGTTTATCCGTAAAAGTCGGGTCGTGGGCATAAAGTTTGCCTTTGGTTTCCGCAATAATGATTTTATGAATTTTGCCCTCTTTGCGGCGGATAATCAGAAAATCGGGGATGTACATTCCGATGTACTGCCATTTGTTGCGGTTCTGCCGGTAACATTTTATTTTGAATTCCGTCAGGGCCCGGTCGCCGTTATAATAAACTTCCAGCCCCAGCGTTTCGATTTCTTTTAATGTCAGAACTTCTTCCAAAAACCTCTGCTCGAATCGGCTGTCTGTCCGGTAAGGAATATAGTGAAAAGAGCGGTTCTTTTGCGGGTGGGAAGTCACCTGTTCCTTTAACATTTCGACAATGGCGGTTTGTCCGGTTTCTTCGTCCAGCTGCATCATCTGTTTTGTTTTTTCATCCGGCTGCAGTTTTCCTTCATCGTCGGCAATGATATTTTTGACAATTTGCTGTTCCGGGTAATAATCTTCGATTCTGTCTGCCGTCACTTCCGCCGTAAAGTTGGCAATATTTAAAAGGCTTGCTTCATTCGGAATGAGCTCTTCGGTAGTGGTAAAATCTCTTTTTTCGTAAAATGCTTTGCGGATTGCCGCTTCCGCTTTTTTGCGGTCATAAAGAGAACTGTAATAACGAGCGCCTTCTTTTTCGTATGTAATTTTATTAAAGAGTTCCGCAAGCACCGTTTTTTGCGTTTTTAACTGTTCCATGGTCATAAAACCGAAACTTTCTTTAACAATTCCGTAAAGCCACGGCGTAAAAGCGGCGGGCATCATCCCCTTTTCCTCAGAGAGGATTTCGGTCTTTCGGATTTTCATGGTAAAATCGGTGGTTTTAACGATATTCTCCGTTTTGGCGGTATCCGCGGCGGCTTTGATTTCGCCTTCCGTATCGGGGGCGTTATCGATAATAATTGTGTCGTAATTGACTTTCAGCTGATAATAATCGATGCGGGGTAATTTTAAATATGCGGTTCGGTCGTAGCGTTTCAGAGTAACGGTGCGATATTCCGCCGTTGAAAATTCCTGTAAAGAAATGTGCTGCTGCTTCATAAGCTGGGTGTTCAGTTTTTGGGCATTGCTTTCGTTCAGATAAATTAAAGCGGTTTCCGGCATGTTTCTGACAACCTGACGCAGACAGCGGCAGGAGGTTTGCAAAACCATATTTTTGGGACAGTCGCCTTCCTGCGAAAGAATAATTCCTGTCAAGCTGCGGCAGTCCCATCCTTCTTTTCCGATTTGAACAAGAAGCACCACCCGAATGGGAGAAATCGGTTTGTCCAATGTCTCAAAGAATAGCTGACTGTCTGCCGGTTGTGCATATTCTTTGTTTCCCTTATGAAATTTTAAAATAGCGGAAGCAGGCAAACCGTATTCGGCAAGAATGCGGGCAACCAGCGGGTAAACCAGTTCTTCGCATTTTTCGATACTGCCGCAGTAAATACCCAATTTTGCCGTTAAACCGCCTTCATAGACAGTTTCTTTATACGTATCAAAAAACTCTCTGACACCCTGTTCTATCAAAAGTGTGCTGTCTGCTATATCCGATATTTTGACCACCGGTTTTTTCAGAAAGTTTCCGATTCCGTTTATCAACGGGTAATAGTAAACAACGTTGGCAATCTCCTGCGATGAAACCGCTAATTTTTCGGAAACGGTTATTTTTTCTTTCTTCTCCAAATACGGCGTTCCCGAAAAACCGATAACGGAATTAACGGTTTCATTTTCCATCCATTTATTGACAACTGCCCGCAGTTTGATTTCATCGCTGACGGCGTGATGAACCTCATCGATAAAAATACCGAGAGACGGTAATTTACCGATCAGATGACGCAGTTCGTTTGCCTGTCTTTCCCGCTCTTCTTCACTTTCTTCGAATAAATCGATTTGTCCGTTTTTTTCCTTAATCCCGTCCAAAATGACTTTTTCGGCATTGGTAACGGCAACCAAACCGAATAACTCCGAAAACGGTTGATGCCGGGCTATTTTCTGCGCATTGGGGTTTCGGGTTCGGTTTGATTTTTTGTCGGATTTTTGCTGATCCAAAACCTCGAAAATAATTTTGCGTTTAATGTCGCCTGCCGCCGGTTCGGGTAAAATCCATGCCGGGTTAAAGTTCTGAATTGTTTTTAAACTGGGCACAACGGACGATTTGAGTCCGGAAGGTGCCAAAATAATAAAATTATGGGCAAAAGCCGGATTGGACGGTTCGTTGAGAGCAAAGTATAAATCAAGGTAAATAAAGGCAGCCATTAAGAAAGTTTTACCGGCTCCCATGGGCAGACTGAATAAATAGTCCGTATAACTCACATTGTAAAACGAATCCCGAAAAAAGCGGTCGCAGTCAATGCTTTGCGGCTCTTTTTTGATTTGTTCTTCCAGTTTCGCAGAAACCTGTTCGCCGTTATCGTTCTTTAAACAGGCATATTCCAATAAAGCGGCGGCGGCAGGGTTTTGAGACAGATATTCTCTGGAAGCAGTCGATAATTCCGCCGTATTTAAGTCTATCGTATTGAAAAAGCCGTTTCTGAATAAAACCTCCAAAGACTGACATCGGCAGGCAATTTTTAAAAACAGGTAAACCTGAATGGCCTCGATTTGAGCATCCCTCAACTGTCCTGTCTTTTTGATATATTCGATTATATTGCCGACGGTACATTCCCCGGATTCGTACCACTGTCTGCATTTGTTTTGTATCATTTGATAAAACATTCGCCAACCCTGTTTTTAATATGATTTATTATACACGAAACGGATTCCTTTTTCCACGAAAAAATCCGAAATGAAAAATTTCCTTTTCTTGACCCGGGCAAAACAGCGTGTTAAAATAAAACCGACACATGGACGATAAAGAAGTACGCTTTACGACAAATATTTTCAGAGCCATTCACGAAGGGAAATGGCTGACAATCAAATACAGAAATGCCAAAGAATCGCTGACCCGCTACTGGATGGCCGTCCGCGATTTCGATCCCGATACCGGAAAACTCGATATAACCGGGCTGCATTTGGGACATTATACGATACAGGAGTTTACCATCGATTTTACAAAAATCGAATCGGCCGACATTTTGGAAGAAACCTATTTTCCCGTCAATCAGCGGCTGGTAGACGATATTTTCGAAAATCCCGAAAAATACGAACCGTTTACGGGCGAACCGGATGCGCTGAAAGTGCTTGCCTATCTGGCCGAATGTATGATGCAGGAGGGGCAACCGTCGCTGTGCAGCGATTTTACGTTGATTGAATCGATAGACGATGATTCGTTTCGAAACGGAGATTACCGCCTTTCGGACAAACAGTTTGCCGAACTGGTCGCCGGCTTTCAGACCGAAAAAGAGAGTCCGAAAAACAGAAACCGCATTTTAACGCTTGCTTTGAATCTTCTCAGCATACGGTCAAAACAGGGAATTTATCCGCTGGCGTACCGTGAGGTCAAGCTGGATGTTCAAAGAAAAACACTCAAGGCGTCGGAGGAAATTCATTTCTCGAAGGAATTTTTCATTGACGGAAAAAAGCAGATTCTTTCCCAATACATACCGCAGGAAGATTGCTGGCTGTTGAATGATTTCGAAAAAAATGCGGAAGAAATCAGAGAGCTTCTGACAAACAACTCCGCTCTGATTGTCGATGACTGCCCTCATATTTTTCCGATGCAGAAAACCCAGTCGTTCCGTTTGCGGGATGAGTTCAATACCATTGCCGAACGCTGGAACCGGGGGGAGAAAACCGTTCCCCTTCAGGCCTTTTTTGGCGAACTTCACCAAAACACGACAACGCCCGGAGTCTGTCCGCCGACGCTTCTTAATGAGAGAGTCAATCTGGATCAGCTTCTGGCCATTTACAACGCCGTCAATTATCCCGTAACCTACGTCCAGGGGCCTCCCGGAACCGGAAAAACCAATACCATTCTCAATACAATCGCCACCGCCTATTTTAACGAAATGACGGTTCTTTTTTCGTCGTACAACAACCATCCGATAGACAGTGTGCTGCAAAGTCTGCAATCGCTTGAATACAGAGGCCGCCGCATTCCGTTTCCTGTTTTAAAAATTGCCAACAATGATTCGGTGCCGGCTGTTCTGGCAGAGCTGAAAGAAACGCTGGCCGAAGTGGCGGACGTCCCCGTGTACGATTCGACTTTAAAAAAGAAGAAGCAGAAAAAAGAAGAAAGCATGCGGCAGCTGACTCTTCTTTTAAAAAAGCATAAAAAACAAACCTATCTGTACGAACGCCGGGAAACCATGCAAACCATGATCCGGGCCAAAAAAAGCAGAACATTGAAAAAAGAACTGGGAACCCGTGAGCTTTCGGAAATCAGCCGCAAAATACGGGAAATCGGAACCGTTTCCGAAGAAGAAGCCCGAAATCTTCTGAAAGAGGATGAAAATGAGGAATTTCTGAAATATTTGAATTATACCTCTATCGGTCACCTGAAAAAACTGGAAGAACCGGAATACGAAGATTTTATGGCTATTCTGAACGAAAAAGACCGGAACAGTCAGATTACGGCTTTTAACAAATATATGTCGGTACCGGAAAATGTGGAAAAGCTGCTTAAGGTTTTTCCCGTGATGACGGCAACCTGCCTTTCGTCGCACAAAATCGGCCGACCGCAGCCTCTTTTTGATTTAACCATTATCGATGAAGCCGGACAATGCAATACGGCTGCCTCTCTGATGCCGGTGGCACGCGGAAAACGGCTGATGCTGGTCGGCGATCCCCAGCAGTTGAATCCGGTGATTACGTTAGATCCGCAGAAAAACGAAGAATTGAAAAAGCAGTATGACATTGATGACGGCTACGACTATATCAAAAGTTCCATTTACAAATCTTTCCTTGCCAATGACCCGTTGTCGGAAGAGATTCTTTTGCACAAACATTACCGCTGCTCGAAAGAAATTATCGCTTTCAGCAATCAAAAATACTACAACAACCGATTGGATATATCCTCCTGCAAAAGTGACAATGACGCTCTCATCTATTACGAGGTATGCGAAAACCGCGTATCCGGATTCGAGCGCAATACTTCGTTTTCGGAAGCCGAAGCCGTTGTCGATTACGTCAAAAACCACCCGGATCAGAATATAGGAATCATTACGCCGTTTCGCAACCAGAAAGTTCTGATTGATGATTTGCTGAAAAAAGCAAGTCGGGATCAGATTCCCTGCGGCACGGTTCATTCGTTTCAGGGGGATGAAAAAGATGTTATTCTCTTTTCATCGGCGCTGACGAAATCGACCCACCCCAAAAGTTACGAATGGCTGAAAACAAACCGCGAGCTGATTAATGTTGCGGTTTCCCGAGCAAAAAGCAAACTGGTGCTTTTCGGAAACAAAAAAGTGATTCGGAATCTCCACGCTCATCCTTCGGACAAGAAGGAAAAAACGGATGATTTTTATGATCTGTTTATGCATATCAGAACAAACGGGAAAGCCCGCATAGCCGCTCATCAGACAGCCTCCCGTGCCTTGGGAATCAAACCGTACACAACAGAAACCGAAACTGCGTTTCTGCAAACGCTAAACCAGGCTCTTTCCAATATCATCCTCAAAAACAGAAATCTGGTCGTCAGAACGCAGGTACAAATTGCCCATCTTTTCGACTCTATGCCCGGCGATCACGAAAAACTGTACAGAACCGGCAGTTTCGATTTTGTTCTTTACGAAAAATACCCCGGATCGGAATATCCGGTTCTGATACTGGAGCTTGACGGAAAAGAGCACAGGGAAAATAAAACCCGGCGTCAGTGCGACGAAAGCAAGAAAAAAATATGCGAACGCCATCAACTGAAACTGATTCGGGTGCCGAACACCTACGCCAGACGGTACAATTATATCAAAGATATTTTGACCGATTATTTTTCCGAATAATTTCCCCTCACCTCTATCCGGCGGCCTGAGCCTCTTTTTCGGCTTCATCGTAAAGGTCTTTCCGAATGCGGTAATAGCGGTCGCATGGTCGCGGTTAAGACAAGAATGCTGACATAAACCGGAATCCGATGATGTCCCGCATCAATCGCTTTCTGGGTCGACAGTTTGGAGCTCAGCATTCCGGCCACCAGACAGATATAAAAATACGGCAGCACGCCGCTCAGGTTCTTCTCCTGCGCCAGAATGGCCGAATAGGCAATCACCGCTCCGTAAGGAATCATAAAAAATGTCATGTTAAACGTAAACGGAAACGACGGCCGGTGAAGCGTTTGCCGCAGCGAAAACGGCCGGCGCTTTTTTTTCGGGTAAGCGATTCGGACGAACGCAAGGAGAATCAGCGCCGCAACGGTCATGGCAAAAACGGTCAGAAATGCCGCCCGGCTGCTCATGCGGTTTTGAATCTGTATTCCGACGAAAGGACCGAACGCCATTCCGATGGAAACGGTCAGCGCAAAGCGGCTGATGCCTTTGGTCACCGCAAGCGGCGGCAGCACATCGCCGGCCAGTGTCATGGCAGCGGAAGCGCAGACCGAATAAACGGCCCCCATAAAAAGCCGGACCGCCATCAGAAATCCGAAAACCGGAAAAACGATAAACGCGGGAAAGGAAAGCGCAAAAAGAGTCAAAAAAACAAAGTATGACCAAACGTCTTTCGCTCGACAAAAGCGTCATTGCCAAGACGGTGAGCAAACTGACCGAAAGCGGTTTTCTGACCCGCCGTCCCGACGAAAACGACCGGCGCACCTTCACCGTCCGTCCGACACCGAAAGCGCCTCGGAATCGGGGTAACCGTAAGCGGTGACACCGTCGGCGATCATGATGCCTCCCGCCGCTTCCGTCCGCGCCTGCCATGTCCGCATCCATTCACCGTCTGCCCACTCATAAGAACCGAACAAACCGATTTTTCTGCCTTGAAGCGTTCCTTCGATTGACGCAAAAAAAGGCTCAAACTCCTCGGGCTCGAGTTCTTCCGCTCCCATTGCGGGACAGCCGAGCAGCAGAATTTGTTTATTCCGAACACATGACTGTGTTTCATCCGATACGAAATATTTCGGTCAGAGAGTCTACGGCAGTCATTCGTCGGCAAATGCAGTCCGTACACCTTCTGTACCGTTCAAAAACTTTTTGTTTTTCGCTGAACTTCGCGTAAACTGTCCAATAACCGCACAGTTTCGTTCGGGCAGAAGGTTCCGCAATATATTCCGGCACATCTTCCAACGGGTACCCCGGAAAAGTAATACCGCAATATTTTCCCAAATTATATTCCGTCACACTCATTGATTCTCTTATTCCTTTATTTTTTCTTTCCTTCGACCGCACACCACACTTTATGCGTTCGATAGACGTGCACATCGGAGAATCCGGCTTTTTCCAAAAAAGAGACAAGCTCTTCCGGCGTATAAACCGTCATTCCCGGACAGCGCTTCGTCCAAAATTTTCCTTTTTGAGGATCGCTCATTTCCGTAACAACAGTCACTTTTCCGTGCGGTTTAAGAACCCTTGCGATTTCCGTCAAAGCAATGACGGGATCCGGCCAGAAATAAACCGATTCGAACGAAACAGCCCGGTCAAACAGGCCGGAATCGACAGGAAGATTCATGACATCGGCACAGATAACGCTGCACCGATTCCTCCACTCCGACGTCAGCCTGAGACTGCAGGCAACCGATGTTTCCGAATAATCTACGCCCATAACATAACTGCGGGGACAGCTTTTGAGAAGACGGAGAAGATTCCCGCCTCCTCCGCACCCGATATCCAAAACCGACTCACCGTCCGCAGGGGGACAGACCGAAAAAGCCCATCGGCTCAAGGACGCATGACCTTTGTTCATCGTTTTGGCAAGAAGTCGTCCGAACACGCCCCGCGGGCACTTGCAGTTTTCCATTAATACCTTCAGCATATCAGACTCCTTTCTCCGAATTGATTTCGGAATAGAAAAATCCTTCCCGTTCCAGAAACAACGCTGTCTCCCGAATCGCCTTCAGAACAGTCTGTTTGTCCTTCCCCGAATAAAACAGAAAAGCAGGTTTCAGCTCGCAGGCAAGCGGCAGCAGCGGTTTCAGTTTTTCTGCCGGAACGGCTTCCGGCGAATACAAAATCAGAAGACTGCCGGTTTTTCCGTTCAAATCGATTTTCCGGACAGCTTTTACCCGCCGCAAAACCGCCAGCAGCGTCTGTGTGATTTCCGTATCGAAAAACATCGGAGAACGAAGACGGATTCGTCCCGGAACAAAGGATGTGATCATTTTTCTCTCCCCGTAAACGGTTTAGCGGCACGCGCACAGAAAAAAACAGTTGCCGAATTATGCAGTACGGCAGCGGCAGACGCGCCCAATGCGCCGAAAAGTCCGGCCAGAATCAGTGCCGAATTGACGGCGATAATTCCCCGATTATTTTCATCGATGCGCTTTAACAGCAGGCGTCCGGTTTCGATTATTTTCGGTAAATCCGTCAAATTGCCTTTTTCGGAAAGCACGATATCCGACGTGTCTCCGGCAACAGCGGCCGCCTTTCCCATGGCAACACCGATATCGGCCGCCGATAATGCCGGAGCATCATTGATCCCGTCTCCGACCATCATAACTTTGTAGCCTTTGTCACGAAGACGCCGAATCTCGGCCGTTTTGTCTTCCGGCAGAGCACGGGAAATCCAGCTGTCCAGCCCGGCTTCAACCGCAACCGTACGGGCAGCGCCTTCATCGTCACCGGTAATCATCCCCAGATAGCGCACCCCCTGTCGGCGTAAAACGGATAACGTCGGTGCCGCTTCGGGACGAACCGTATCTCTGACTGCAAAGATACCAATCAGAGACGCTTCTTCAGCCAGATAAAGCAGCGATTCTCCGTTGCCGACAGCACTGTTATATATTTCTTTCCACTCCGATGGTTTTTGAATTTTTTCATCCTCAAAAACAAAGTGGGCACTGCCGATCAGAATTCTTTTTCCGTTCAGCCGCGAGGCGATACCGTGAGCAACGATATATTCCACTTTGGCGTGGTTTTCGGGATGAACAAGCCCTTCCCGCATTGCCGCATCGACAACGGCACGGGCAACCGGATGAACAAAATGTTCTTCCAAACAGGCAGCTGTTCTCAGAATCTCCGATTTGCTTCTGCCGTCAAAGGCAATCACCCGTGATAATACGGGGGCCGCATTTGTCAGTGTGCCTGTTTTATCAAAAACGACCGCATCGGCTTTGGCGGCTTCTTCAAGAAATTTTCCGCCTTTAACCGAAATCCCCTTTCCGGCCGCTTCCTTCATCGCCGTCAGAACGGCAATGGGCGCAGCCAGTTTCATGGCACATGAGTAATCAACCATCAGTGCGGAGACCGCTTTTGCCGTGTTACGGGTAACCGCCCATATCAGAAATGCCAAAAGAAAATTGTAGCGGACAAGCCGGTCGGCCAGCTGTTCGGAACGGATTTGAGATGATATTTTCAGCTGTTGAGATGATTCCAGCTGATTCAAAATACCCCGTATCCGTGTATTGCTGCCGACAGCACGGACGCGGATATGCAGTTCGCCTTCCTGAATGATCGTTCCGGCGTAGACGCTCTGTCCCTTTCTTTTTTCATCGGCCAGCGGTTCGCCCGTCAAAGCTGCCTGATTTATCAACGCTTCGCCCCTCAAGATATCGCCATCGGCCGGAATCATATCGCCGGTTCTGACAACGATTGTATCACCCGGAGCCAGCATGTGAAACGGAATCTGTTTTTCTTCATTTTTCGAATAGAGGCGAACCGGGATTTCTTCTGATAGCAGAGTTTCTGTCAAATCGGCATAAGACTTTCTTCGGGTAAAATCTTCAATTGTTTCTCCGACATTCAGCAGAAACGAAATGTTATCGGCTGTTGTTCCTTGTCCCGAAACGACAGCCGCCAGCAGCGCTGATGCATCGAGAACCTCGGTGCAGGAAATATGACCGCGGAAAACAGATGCCGCTCCCTTAAAAATTCGGGGAGCGATGCTGCGAATTCTTATCATACGACGGATAAAAGGAGGCAGCAAACGTCTGACGTAATACGAAACAGTCATCAATGCAAGCGTTTCCGCCAAACCGATCTGTCTTTCCGGCTCTTCGACCGCTTCCAGCAGCTTCGGATCTTCCAAATATTTTTGATCCAATACCTGCAAAAAAGACAAAACAGAATCTTCGGTCTGTTTTTCCGTCCGATAAAAAATCAGTAAACTTCCCGAAAGAGAATTCTCGGAGACACTGACAAATCCGTCCTGAAGAGAAAGAAGGTTTGCGGCAAGAGCGGCCTGCCGCGGAGTCAGCCTGTTTTTATCATAGCCGACCCGCATCCGCCCGGGAAGAGAGTGCCGGACATTGAACCGCATACTCACTTACTCCGTTGCATTCTGTGTTTTTCTGTGTTCTGCCTCGGCAACCATGTCTTCCGCCTCTTCTTTCACGGTTTCCATAAATGCCGAGGCCTCCTCTTTAAGCTGCAACCCGGCACCGATTAATCTGACAACACCGTTGCGGACAAGAGGTTTGCGCAAAAGAGAAACAGCGGCAGCGCCGACAAGAGCGCCGATCATAAAAGAAGGAATTTTGTCTGTCATAAAAACAACCTCCATTAATCAAATCTAACAATATTAGAATGCATTAATTTAAAAAAAAGTCAAGCGATTTTACGGAAATAGATGTAAAATTGTAACGGGATTCCGCTGTTTCGAACGGGAAAGAAAAACAGCAGCCTTCTCTCTATTGCCGCGGTCACCTGCGGCGCCGATGCGGGTCATGCGCTCAAAAAAGCCGGAAAAATCCGGCCGCTGTCGGCCGCCTGGAGTGTGGCCATGCCGAACAATTACGTGATCGCAACGGCTGCGGCACCTGCGCCCGCAACTGCCCGGCAAAAGCGATTGCGTTGGAAGGCGGCCGCCCCGTTTGGACGCGGCAGAACTGCTTTCAGTGTCTGCGCTGCCTCAACGCCTGCCCGCAAACGGCGATTCAGTACGGTAAAGCCACGGAAAAGCGCAGGCGTTACACGGCCGAACGGTATGCGGCAACAGACGGCGGCCGCCTGGTGCCCTAACCGCGCGCGGTTACGGTGCCAACGCCCCCATCACTTTATGCGGTAAATAAAACTCGTCGATAAGAGCGACATCCTCCGCGGTCAGCGAAACGGCAAAGGCGCCGACCGCCTCATCGAGATGGGCGGTTTTGGTCGCCCCGATGACCGGCGACGCCACCCCTTTGGCAAAATGCCACGCCAGGGAAACGGCCGTCATCGTTGTGCCGTATTTTTGCGCCAGGGCGGCGATTCTCTGCGCGATTTGCCGGTCGGCCGCCTCCGTTGTGTCGTATTTGGCGTGCGCCACCTTGTCGGTGCGGCTGCGTACCGTATCGCCGCTCCAGTCGGCGCGCGCCACCCGCCCCGCCGCCAGCGGACTGTAAGGCGTCAGCGCCACATTCATCTGCCGGCAAATCGGAATCAGCTCCCGTTCATCCTCCCGGTACAGCGGATTATAATGATTCTGCATCGAGACAAACGGCGTCAGACCGTTCTCTTTCGCCAGCAGCTGAAGATTGTGAAACTGAAACCCGTACATGGCCGAAGCGCCGATCGCCCTCACCTTGCCCGCTTTGACCAGATCGTCAAGCGCTCTCATCGTCTCTTCCGGCGGTGTGGTGGCATCGTAGCGGTGAATAATGTACAAATCGAGATAATCGGTTCCCAGCCGCCGCAGCGACCCTTCGATTTCCCGCTCAATCGCCGCCCGCGACAGATGACCGTCGTTGAAATAAACTTTGGAGGCCAGAACCACTTTGTCGCGCGACGTCAGCTTTTTCAGTGCCCGGCCGAGGTATTCTTCCCCCGTTCCCGCCGAGTAGCAGTTGGCCGTATCGAAAAAATTGATTCCCAAATCGAGCGCATGAGCCACAACCGCCTCGCTCTGCTGCGGATCGAGCGTCCACTCATGCATCCGGCTTGCCGGATCGCCGAAACTCATTCCTCCCAAACACAGCCGCGACACCTTGAGATCGCTGTTGCCGAGCCGAATGTATTCCATATTGTTCCTCCTAAATGATGATCAAGTCTCTTTCTTCTTTTCGTTGTTTTTTATCTTAAATTCGCGTTTAAAAACTCCGCAATTTTGTCAAAAGGAATGATTTCCGTCTTGTCGTACAAATCGGTATGAACCGCATCGGGAATGAGCATCAGTTCTTTGTTGTCCCCTTTCAGTTTGGCAAAGGCATCCTTGCTGAAATAGCAGGAATGAGCCTTTTCGCCGTGCACCAGCAAAACGGCACTGCGGATTTCGCCGGCATAAGCAAGAATCGGCATATTCAGAAAAGAGAGTGCCGAGGTGACATTCCAGCCGCCGTTTGAGTTCAGGGAACGGGGATGATAACCGCGGGGCGTTTTGTAGTAGGCGTAATAGTCTTTGACAAAAAAGGGAGACTCCTCGGGCAGCGGATCGACAACGCCGCCGGCAAGCGCATAGGTTCCGTTGCGGTAATCCGCGGTTCTCTGCGCATTGAGGGATTCCCGAAGTTTGTATCGCGCCTCTTCGTCCATCGTATCGAAATAGCCGTTTGCCGTAACCCGGCTCATGTCGTACATGGTCACCGCTACGGTCGCTTTGATACGGGTGTCGGCGGCCGCCGCGTTGAGGGCCATTCCGCCCCAGCCGCAAATGCCGACAATGCCGATGCGGTTCGGATCGACCGATTCCTGAACGGACAGAAAATCGACGGCGGCACAAAAATCTTCCGTGTTGATGTCGGGCGAGGCCACATATCGGGGTTTGCCCCCGCTCTCTCCGGTATAAGAAGGATCAAAAGCGATTGTCAGAAAGCCTTTTTCGGCCAGTGTCTGCGCATAAAGGCCGGAAGACTGCTCTTTGACAGCTCCGAAAGGCCCCGAAACGGCCAGCGCCGGCAGTTTTCCTTTTTTCCCTTTGGGAATGTACATATCGGCCGCCAGCGGAATTCCGTAACGATTGTGAAAAATGACTTTTTTATGTTCGACAGTCTTGCTTCGGGGAAAGGTTTTGTCCCATTCCTCTGTCAGCTTTAAATGAAAGGCCGATGCCGCTTCTCCCGCCGCCTCTCCGTTCCGGCTGTCGGCGTCTGCCGATCCCTTTTTTTCGGCCGCATACAGCAGCGGAGAGGCCAGCAGCAACAGTAAAACTTCACCCCAATGAAATCTTCTCTTCTTCATTTTCTTCCTCCGTATTCAGTCAGAAACCGCGCCTCGAGTCTGTTCCGGAACCTCATCGGCGAAGAAATAGTAGCACCGGAGAAAAAGAATGTCAAATACTTTGTAAGTATCGGATGACATGCCTGCCGGGTATGGGGGATGTGCCGTAACCGCCCCGCTCTGCTGCAGATCAAGCGTCCGGTCAAGCATCAGGCTTGCCGGATTACCGAAACTATTCCATTAAACAAAGTTGCGACACCTTGCGCTCACTGTTTCAGATCCGGATATATTCCATATAGTTTCTCAAAAGTGGTGATTATTCCCAAAAAGTTGAAATTTATTATTGCATAATCATTGTTATCTTTTATACTATGAATATATATCAACAGAAAATAACATCATAGCGACAGATTATTATGAAACAGAAACCAGAATATTACGTTATCAGCCCTAATGTTAGGCGAGATCGAAAATTCGATGATTTGTTAAATATAATGATAAATAACAAATGTGTACTCATAGGATGGGGACAAGATACTCAAAAGGGTCATTTATTTGCAAACTCCAACCAGGTGATAGAATTATCGTATCAAGAAGAGTAAAGATGAATATTTATGCAAATTTCAAGTAGATTTACAATAGCTGTTCATATATTTGCTTGCATTGACACTTTTAAAGATAATTATAAGATTACAAGTGATTTTTTAGCCTCAAGTGTCAATGTCAATCCTGTTATTATAAGAAAAATAGTATTGCAATTAAGAAATGCAGGTCTTGTAGAAACACAACGCGGAAGCGGCGGCGTAACAATTGCAAAGGCACTTAAAGACATTAATTTTCTTGATATATACAATGCTGTAGAATGTATTGAAAAAGGAAAACTGTTTCATTTCCATGAAAATCCAAATTGTCAATGTCCTGTAGGAAGAAATATTCACAATATTTTGGATAGTAAATTAGAACAAGTACAAAATGCTCTAGAAAATGAATTAAAACAAATTACACTGGCAGAGATCATAAAAGAAACCCAATATTATATATCAGAAGAAAATAAAAACAAAAACAATGCTATTTCCTGATACGGGAAGATTATTTTAAACATAATTTTTTTTTGGGATAATATAAAAAAACATTGTAACCATTGACATTACAACAAAACAGCTGTATATTCTTATTGTAACCATAAAGGTTACAATAAAACGACACTTCACTGGAGGTATAAAAAATGAAAGTTGCAGTAGTTTGTGCAAATGGCAGAGTTGGCAAATTGGTTGTAAAAGAAGCTATCAACAGAGGGCTGGACGTAACGGCGATTGCAAGAGGTGAGAATAAATCAGCAGCAGAAAAATATGTCTGCAAGGATTTGTTCAACCTAACCACAGCGGATTTACAAGGCTTCGATGTTGTTGTGGACGCTTTTGGTGCTTGGGCAGAAGAAGAACTCCAAAATCACACTAAATCTCTTATGCACCTGTGCGACATCCTTTCCGGTACAAAGACCCGCTTGGTGGTTGTCGGCGGCGCGGGTAGTCTGTATGTCAACCCAGAGCATACCGCCGTTGTATCCGACAGCCCGGATTTTCCGCCGCAGTTTTTGCCGCTTGCAAAAGCACAAGGCAAAGCACTTGAAGAACTGCGTAAGAGAAACGATGTACAGTGGACATTTATCAGCCCTGCCGGTGATTTCCAGGCTGATGGCGAGAGAACCGGTGAGTACATTCTCGCAGGTGAGGAACTTACTCTGAATAGCCGCGGCGAAAGCATTATCAGCTATGCAGACTATGCTATCGCGATGATCGATGAAATCATCAACGGAAATCATATTCAGCAGCGTATCAGCGTTGTCAGAAAGTAATCAGCGCTCATTTTACAGCTTTCTAAAAACAGGAGAATTTATATCAACAGAGGTTATTTTATGAACAAGAACACTTTTACAACCGTAAAACTTGCAAAAGGCGAAATGAATATTTACGATTTCGGCAGCGTGAAATTGCATGCTTATAAAACAAATGATTTCATCGATAATGAAGTTTTTATCGTTGAAAAAGATAGAAAAGCAGTTATCATTGAATCGCCCTGTTTCTTTGATAACAACAAAGAGCTTGCAGAATACCTGAAAGATATTGAGGTAAAAGGTATGCTCATCGCCTACCACGATGCAGGTGGTAGCTTTCTTCCGGAGATTTCGAAATACTCAACACAAAATGCCGTAGAATACTCGGTAAACGGCGGTGGAAAAGCGATTATTGATAATTTCAAAAATACTTTCGGAGAGATTTTTGATAGTTCCGTTCATAAAATCACAAATGTGATCGGGGAAGGCAAGTTAACAATCGGCGGCATTGATTTTGAAATCAAGCAGACCACAGACGCCTTTGACATTGTGATTCCTGAAATTAATGCTGTTTACACCCATATGCTCGGACACGACTGTCATTCCATCGTGGCGGGTGCAGGTCACGCAGACGGAATCATTGCTGAACTGCACAGCTATATTGAAAAGGGTTACGATTTGATTCTGACTTCCCACTATACACCGGAGGACCTAAAAGATGCACAGACAAAAATCGATTATCTTGAAAATCTTAAAAGAATTGCGGCAAATTGTTCGGACGCCGACAGCTTCAAAAAGGAAGTACAGAAACAGTATCCTGCATATAGTGGTCAGAACTATCTTGATATGACGGCAGGATTTTTCTTTACCTAATACAGTGACGGGGCTGTCAATACGGCAGTCCTGTTTTTCTAAACAAGGAGGCAGACAAAATTGCGTACAAATGAAATCCTAAAATTTTTAGAGAAAGAAATTCATTCGGTTATTATGGCGACTATTGATGATAACGGACTGCCTGTTACCTGTGCGATTGACATAATGGATAGTGACGAAAAAGGGGTGTATTTTTTAACGGCAAAAGGGAAAGGCTTTTATACCCGCTTAAAGAAAAACGAATATGTTGCATTAACAGGAATAACCGCAGGCGATACGCTTTCCCGTGTAGCTGTTTCTGTGCGAGGGAAAATACAAGAAATTGGAAATGAGCCTTTACAAAGGTTGTTTGAAAAAAATCCATATATGAATGAAATTTATCCTACTGAGCAATCCCGACAGGCACTTACTGTTTTTCATCTCTATGAGGGCAGTGGTGAATGGTTTGACCTTTCAAAAAAGCCGATTGACCGGGCTTCTTTCACAATCGGCAACAAACAGGAAGAAACGCAGGGCTATGAAATTACGCAAAAATGTATTGGCTGCCAAACCTGTCAAAATGTATGTCCGCAGGATTGTATTGATTTTTCAACAGCACCTGCGGTAATAAGGCAGGAAAACTGCCTGCATTGCGGCAACTGTTTCAGCATTTGCCCTCAAAAAGCAGTTATACGGATAGGATAAGAAAATGACTCAAACCGAAAGACGAAGATATTTAATAGCGGCACTTCTAAAAGAACAGCCGCAGTATTCTAAAATCAAAATCCCGCCGAGTGAGAATGAACAAAAAATCTTACTCCGTTCACTTTTTAATATTCGCATGCCCATGCCTGTAACAGATGAATTCCTGAAAGTACAGGACGCTTATTTGCAGGAAGAAACCCGAAATAAAGGAGTTACAGCTTTATCAGACTTAGAGCCTGTTCAAAAAGGGATATATCTCTGGCATGGGGATATTACCACGTTGCAATGCGACGGTATTGTAAACGCAGCCAACAGCCAGATGCTCGGCTGCTTCTGCCCGAATCACGGTTGCATTGATAATGCCATTCACACCTTTGCAGGGGTGCAGCTTCGTTTGGCTTGTGCCAGCATGATGAAAAAGCAAGGTCACGAAGAAGAAACGGGCAACGCCAAAATCACGCCTGCCTATAATTTACCGAGCCGTTACATACTGCACACGGTCGGTCCGATTATTCATGGATACCCTACTCCAAAAGATACGGCACAGCTTGCTTCTTGCTACCATTCCTGCTTGGAGCTGGCGGAGCAAAATGGGTTACAGAATATTGCGTTCTGCTGTATTTCTACGGGAGAATTTCATTTCCCAAATGATAAAGCGGCAGAAACTGCTGTTCAGAGCATAAAAGATTTCAAGGCCCAGACACACAGCGAAATAGAGGTGATATTTAATGTTTTCAAGGATATTGACTATAAAATCTATCGAGAATTACTCGGAACAAATTAAAAAGTTGAAAACTGAGATTGAAACAGCCGACGCTATTATAGTCGGCGCTGGTGCGGGAATGTCCGCCTCTGCAGGAATGCGATATGACGGGGAACGGTTTGAGAAATATTTTTCAGACTTTCATGAGAAATACGGAATCAGGGACATTTATTCCGGAGGTTTTTATCCCTATGACACATTGGAGGAATATTGGGCGTGGTGGTCAAGGCATATTTTTATAAACCGTTATGATGTATCTGTCGGGAAGCCCTATGCCGACCTGTTGACGCTGATAAAAGATACGGATTATTTTGTATTGACCACCAATGTGGATCACCAATTCCAGCTGGCTGGCTTTGATAAAAAACGACTATTTTATATGCAGGGAGATTACGGTCTGTGGCAATGCTCAAAGCCATGCTGTCAACAGACTTGGGACAATGAGGAACCTGTGCGGCGTATGGTCACAGTGCAGAAAGATATGCGTGTCCCCACAGAACTTATCCCGTATTGCCCTGTTTGCGGCAGGCCAATGACTATGAACCTGCGGTGCGACAACACCTTTGTGCAGGATAAAGGGTGGTATGCGGCGGCAGAGCGTTACGAGGAATTTATCAGACGCCATAAAGGTTTGCATATTTTATTTTTTGAGCTGGGCGTTGGAGCAAATACACCAGGCATCATTAAATATCCATTTTGGACAATGACATCAGAAAACAAGAACGCTATTTATACCTGTGTAAATTATTCAGAGGCAGTTTATCCAACAGAAATAAAAAAACAATCTATTTGCATTCGTGCTGACATTGCAGATGTAATCCGGGACCTCACCGTTCCCGTTTCAAATAAACCATATCGGAAAGCTGCCTGCCGTCTTCAAATATCGGGTGGTCGTAGTTGTCCGTGAAAAAATTCTTGACACGGTGCGACTCCGTAAAACCGCATCGGCGGTAGAAACCGAGTGTCGAAGGAACATCTCCTGTTCCGACAAGCAGCGTTCGGCAGTCGGGATAACGGGAAAAGAGAAAATCAATCAGTTTTTTGCCGTATCCCCGTCGACGACAGCCGGAAACAACTGCAATATTTTTCAGCTCGTAAACGCCCTCCGCCTCTTTGG
>CASEOG010000005.1 GCA_949289575.1 uncultured Spirochaetales bacterium
CCGCTTCAGCTCCGCCTGCCGCGCCGCCTCGGCTTCCGCCTGCGCCCGCGCCTTTTCTTCCTGCTGCCGCTTCAGCTCCGCCTGCCGCGCCGCCTCGGCCTCCGCCTGCCGTTTCCGGGCAGCCTCTTCATCCATCTCGGTCAAATCCCCGGAGCCGCTGCGGCGGTTCCATTCTTCCCGAGCCAGCAATGCCGCTTTTTTTTCTCTCTCGGCCTTTTCCTCGTCGCTTAAATTATAGGCTTCGGACTGCGAACGGGCTTTTTCGCGATCGGAAATGGCTTCCAACTGATAACGCAGCATCTGCTCCCGCCAGGATGCGTTTTTTTGTGCGGTATCACCCTTTGCGCCTTCTTTATTCTGTCTGCGTGCCGCAGCAGCGGCCTCCTGTCGCCGTTTTTCTTCTGCCCGGCGTACCGCTTCGGCTTCCGCACGGGCTGCTTCCTCCTGCATGCGTTTAATTTCGGCCTGTCTCGCCGCCTCTTCCGCCGCAATTCTCTCTTCCTCTGCCCGACGGGCGGCTTCCGCCTCTTCCCTCAGACGGGCCTCGCGTGCGGCTTCCTCCAAATCGGAAAGCCGGTCGGCATCAGAAGAATCCGTTACCGATTCGGAAAGAACCGTTTCTCTGCCCGATCCGATTTTATCTTCCGTACTCCGTCCGAGAGTCAGACTTAAAAGTAAAATCAAAAGAATAACGGCAGCCGCTGCCGCACCGATTCCGATACTCTTCAATAATGTTTTCTTATCAAATTCCTTCCTCATCCTTTTACTCCACAATATCCAAATTAAACATATAATCTTCCAATCCCGTATTATCGACCTGAAGATTGCGTGAACGGTCGGAATCCGACAGTTCGCTTGCAGCCTGATCCCTCATTTCGGCCATCTTTCTTTCCTGTTCCCGGCGCCGCTCTTCGGCCAGACGTGCCTGCTCGGCCTGTTGGCGCTCTTCATCCGTCAGAAGGGCGATCATCCGTTCGATACTTATTTTCTGAGGATGCGCGGGATTCAGACTCAAAACCCGATTGTAGTCGCTGACAGCCTCATTATACCTTCCCGACTTTAAATAAGAATTTCCTCTGTTCAGATATGCCTGATAAAATAAACTGTCCGCTTCGATTGCCCTGCTGTAAAATTCGACCGCCTCATCCCACTTTCCCAAAGCAAAAAGATTATTGGCAAGGTTGAACGCTATTTCCTTCTGATTCCCCAGCCTGTAATACCCCTGCTTCAGAAGATCGACAGACTGCACAAAAAGCCCCTGCTTTTCATACACGGAAGCCGTTATCAGATACCATTCCGGTTTATATCCCTCCGTTCCTTCGCAACTTTTTAAAACGTCGATTGCCTCGGTATATCTCGACTCTTTAAGAAGCGAAACAGCATCGGAAAGAGTTTGGGCACCGAGACCGACCGATAAGAAATTCATAAAAACAATCCACGATAAAACCCGTTTCATTCCGTCAACCTCTCGTAAACTCTGTAATAAGGACCGACAAGAACACCGTAGCCCTCTTCCTGCTCGAAATGATACAGATAAAGCTTGTTATTCGTTTCCGATCTCAAATCATTCAGGCGGGGAAAATTCTGTGCCGTCAGAACTTCTTCGGGAATAAAACTGAAATCCAGAAAACGGTCCGATGAATTAAAATAAAGAAATTTGCCGTTCTTTCCCCGATTAATAACGGATGCCGTTTGATTCTCAAAAGAGAGTTCTGGAAAAACAAATTTGCTTAAATCGACACCCGGCACACTGATCCGGATCTCTTTCTCGTCACGGTCTCCCGCCTGATCGGAGACGATAACGCGATATTTTCCCCGAGGAAAGGCACTGCCGTCCGGCATCTGTATCGAACTGCTGCCGATCCAACGGCTGCCTTTGCGATCTGTTTTTTCCCAATTCAGAGGATCGAGTTTCCAAAAAAGCTCCTGCCTGTCATTTAAAAGATAAATCGATTCGAGATCTTCCTCTCCGTCATCATCACTGACAACCAGAAAAAGAGAAAGAATTTCTTCGGTCTGAAGTGTCCGCATGTTTTTGAAAACAGTCACCTGAACAAAAGTATCGGTAATTTCCGGAGGAGCTCCCTCGCATCCGGCACAGAAAAATATCATTAAAAGAATTACTGCAAGTCTTATCTTTTTCATAAATTCAGCTTTCGGCCTCCGTTTTGACTTTTACAGGATTCGAATATTGAAGCAGAATTTTCGAATAAATATCCGGTTCGCAATGTCTGTACAGCTCGTCGAATTCGGCCTCGTCATCATCGGCATACATCGGAGAGAATCTGTCGGTCCGGTACATTCTGTCATAAGCCAGATAGTGAAACGGTCCGGGGACAAGATGCGTATGAATAAACCGGTCGATTTCCGCAGCGGCAGCCTCCGCATTCCGTCCGAAGGAGGTAAAATCGACGGGAGACCCGACACTGATATGAACATTGCCCTTAAATCCGGTCACACCTCTCATGATGTGTTCGAGATCTTCCGTTTTCGATTTTTTGTACGACCCCTCCTTCTCTTCGCCGACAAGGGCTTTTGCCATCAGAGCCGCCGCCGGATCCCTTTCGTAAGAAACGGCAACCGGTACAATTTTACAGAAATTGAGATACTCGGAAAACGAATAACCGGATTCCCGCTGAGACAGATAAAACATCTTTAAGATAGCGGGATTTGTAATATGAGAAGCATCTTTCGAACGCCCCTGACGGTGGGCAATCCATAAACTTTTGTTTTCGTCCATCAGCTTACGGATATATGCGGAGAATTTTGTATACTCCTCGTACTGAGCCCTCATATCAAGTCCTCTGTAAACAATGCAGCCCTTATTGCTGCGAATCAGCGTTTCCACAAGTCTGTTAATCAGAAGGTTACTGCCGAACGCTATCTCGGTTGTCGGCAAGCCGTGCTCGGCCATACAGGCCTCAAAAAACGCGGCATCACAGACAATATCGCGATGATTGCTCAAAAAGATATATCTGCCGTCGGGATTCAGTCTGTCAAATCCGGATGAGGTAAAAGCGGATACCGTACGCTTTCGAATCTCCGTAATAACAAGATCCAAAATCACTCTTTTCTGAAAATCCTCTATCCCCGTTACGGATTGCAGCAATCCGGCCAGCTTCTGCGTCGCTCTTCTTTTAACAAAAGTCTGAAACAGAGGATGTTTGTCCGAGAGAAAATACGAAGCAACCATATCCAGAAAAGAACGGTCATCGGCAAGTTTTTTCAACGCATTAACGGCTTCTTCGTCGGTAAATGAGCGGATATCATCAAAATTGTACACAGCGGGAGCACTGTGTCTGCCGAACAGATGCATTCTCCGTCAGACTCCCGATAAAAATTTAAGATACTGATGACGCTCGTACTGTTTCGGATCGGAAGACGATTCCTGCGCCATCATTCCGCAAAATTCGGATACCGAATGAAACCCTTTCTCTTTCATCCAGGCTTTCATTTCGTCGTGAAAACCGGAAACAGTATGAGTTCCGTTTTTAAGCAGGGCAGAGCAAAGCTGAACGGAACGGGCTCCCGCCAAAATCATTTTAATCGCTGTTTCGGCAGAATGGACGCCCGTTGTCGCCGATAAATCGACATTTATTTCTTTCGACATCAGAGCAATCCAACGGAGACTCTGCAGGTATTCGTTTGGCGACGACAGCGCATCAGCCGATATCAATCTCATTTGATCGATATCAAAATCGATATTGTAGTAACGGTTAAACAAAACCATTCCTTTAATACCGGTTTCGGAAGCCTTTTTAAGGAAATGCGCCATGCCGGTAAAATAAGTGCCGAGCTTAACCGAAACGGGAATCGAAACGGTCCGTGTAATTCTGGATAAAATACGTAAATACTCCGTTTCAATCTCGGACGAACTCTCCTTCGCATCGGCAGGCATGACAAAAAGATTCAGTTCCAAAGCATCCGCACCGAGATTTTCGAGACGTCGGGCATAATCGAACCATTCTCCGTTTCGAAGGCAGTTAAGGCTTGCAATAACGGGAACCGTCAATTCTTTTTTTGCGGATTCGAGAAGAGTCAGATATTCATCTATTATACGATTTCTTGCGTATCCGGAAAAATATGAATCGGCATCGGCAAAACCGCCCGTATTCAGATTGGCAACGGAGCTGTCGGCTTCCGCTTCGATCTGTTCCTCAAAAACCGATTTCAGAACAACCGCTCCGACTCCGGCTCTCTCCAACTCTTTCAAATGTCCGATATCCGCTGTCAGAGGCGACGATGCGGCAATTAAAGGACTGTTAAGTTTCAGTCCCAAATAAGAGCATGCTAACTGACTCATATCCTCCCCCCCTTTTATTATGATAGAAAGAAGAAAAATAGTCAACTCTCTTTTTTCATTTCGTGAAACAATAAAAAATCCCGCCGAGGCGGGATTTCTCAGTAAGCCTTTCCTTGCTGACTTTTTCGCAGTTTCTTCAGTTTTTTCCGCTGAAGCTGCTTGTTTTTTCTGTTCTTGATTGTAGAGGGCTTTTCGTAATATTCGCGTTTCTTCCATTCACGCAAAATGCCTTCTTTTTCGACAACTTTTTTAAAGCGTTTGATTGCCTTCTCGACAGGTTCGTTGTCTTCAACTTTAATATAAGCCATATTCTTTTATCACCACCTTCCCTCTACCGGGCCCGAATAATTTTTTATACCGCATTTCGGCAAATTGGTCAAGCCCTAACCGAAAAGAAGCAGACTGAATGCCATTAAAATCATTCCCGAAACCAGCCCGTAAATCGAATAATGGTGTTTACCGTATTTTTCGGCTGTCGGAAGCAGCTCGTCTATCGAAATGTAAACCATAATACCGGCTACTGCCGCAAAAACAACTCCGAAAACGGCCGAGACGGTTGCGGTCCGCATCGCAAAAAGAAAAAGAAGGGCAAAACCGAGGGCACCCCCTACCGGCTCCGCCAGTCCGGACAGCAGCGAGAGGGTAAATGCCCGGCGGCGGTTTTTGGTCGCATAATAGACCGGGACCGCAACCGCAATTCCTTCCGGAATATTGTGAATGGCGATAGCGGCCGCAATCGATAGTCCGAGACGGGGATCGTGAACCGCGCTCATAAAAGTTGCCAACCCTTCGGGAAAATTGTGGATACCGATGGCCAATGCCGACATCAGCCCCATCCGCAGCAGCTTTTTTCCGGAAACGGGAAGAGTGCTTTGATCAAAATCTGCGAAATCTTTTATTTCGTGCGGGTTCTCCTCTTCGGGAATCAAACCATCTATAAGCATAATCACTCCCATGCCGGCAAAGAAAGAGAGAACCGTTATCAGGGAGGCTGTTTCCGTGGGAAAAACGGTTTCCAATGTTTCTTTCGCTTTCGGAAAAATCTCGATCATCGATACATAAATCATTACGCCGGCCGAAAAGCCGAGAGAAACGGACAGAAAAGCCGGCCTCGGCTTCCGTGAAAAGAAAACGGAAGCACCTCCGATGCCGGTTGAAAGACCGGCCGCAAGTGTCATAAAAAAAGCAATCAGAATCGCATCCGAATTCATATCAACCACTCCGTATCCGATTATACACCGCACGGACGTTTTATGTAACCGTCCGGCGTTCTTTTTCGAAAAAAAAGCCGCCCGAAAGGGCGGCCGAAAGAATGATTATTGGGAATCGAAAGAAGGTTGAGTTTCATACCCCACTGCTTGGAAAACGAAGTCGTCGGCCAGCATGGCACAATGTTCTTCGTAATTACCGGACCCCGCTTTCTTGAGCCGCTTTCTTAAAAGAAGTCCCCATGACTGGGTGGCGGGATCACCGTTATTTGCCGGCACAATGACCTTATCCAATGTGACCGATGACCAGCTCCCCCTGTTAACGGCAAAGGACTTCTCTCCCGATTCCTCCCCGTTTTTACGGTAGAGCAGCGATGCGGTTCCCGCATACTGAGCCGGTCCCCTCTGTTCGAAAAAGACCCATCCCGATGCCTGATAATGAATGCCCTTATGGACCGTCACATCCTGATAGACATCGGCCTCGATACCGCCGATTTTGTAATTCCTCTTATCATTCCATGAATTGGGACTATAATGATTATACCCGCGGGCGAAATAAAGGGACATCGATCCGCTTCGGGGATTCGGAACCCGTAAGGCCTGTGCGTTCCCGTACGACCAGGCTTTCGCCGCCGCCAGAACCACCGCACCCGGATTCCGGCCGGGAGTGTTATTGTCCGCGGTGTTGTACCAGTTATCCCCGTAGGTATTCCCCCACGTATCCGCATTATAATGACCTCTCAAGGCAAAACCGGTCACTTCGCCTGTAAACGAAGAGGAGGAATCATCCAGGAGTTTGATATGACTGGTCGACAAATTGGCATAATATGCTGCAGTATTTGTCTGAGCGGCCGCCTCACCGTAGTTGACTTTTGCATTTTTTACGGTCCATCCGCCGGCCGTGTAGAAAACACCTTTTGCCAGACTGACATCTCCGCTTGCATAATTCTCGATGACATCCGTTTCCGCCGTCTCGAAACCCGGATTCTGCAGCAGGTTTCCGTAATAGGACTCTCCCGGCGGCTGAATATTAATCGCAATAAATTTTGTATCCGATCTGTTTCCGGCACTGTCGGTAACCGTAAACTTAATCTTCTGACGTCCCGCCTTAAAGGTGTTGGCCGTTGTTTGAATAGTGACCGTCAGTCCGTTGGCAACCGTATCACCGGACAAATCGGAAATGGAAACAGTCTCTCCGTTTACATTTTGTGTCGCAAGAATGGTTCTCAAGGCATCACCGGTCTGAGAGGAAGCCCACACGACACTGTAGCCGGGATCGATAAAAGCATTCGGAACCGTCACTTCAGGTTTTGTCGTATCGACAATTTTTATGGTTCTCGTTTGGGTCGATTCGGCCGTATTGCCGAGCCGGTCCGCAATCCTGTATTTGAGAGTATAGGTTCCCGTTTTCCGACCGTTGCACATTCCCGAACCGCCCCATACCAGTTGGGCTTCACTGCTGTTTTCCACGCCCGATCCGTCATCGGTTACGGTAACCCCTGCATCACTGTAAGCACCGGTATTGCAGTTGACCTCCTGTGATACAGACAGATTGCCGTTCAGCGTGATAACCGGCGGTGTCTGATCGACATGGACAGCGGAACTTCCGTAGGAAGAAGATTCGCGGCCGAAACGGTCGATTGACCAGACTTTGACAATGTATTCCCCGTCACCGTTAGAAGCGACCGTTCCCGTATTGGTTTGGGTTGTCGTCTGCGTAAGAAGAGGCGTGGCGTTTCCGGATTGAAAAATTTCATATTTGTACGATCCCGCATCGGAAACGGAGACCCACTCCCAGTATAACGAAGAAGATTTGGTATAAATACTGTTAGTCGTGGGATTCATCACGCAATCGATACCCGCCGCAATCTGAGGAGCGGGAGCCGCTGCCGGCGTCACATCGACGGCAAAAGGATAATGGGCTGCGGCCGTCTCTCCGTCGGCATCATATTCGGTGACTTCGAGTGTGTATTCGCCGTCCGACAGATCGAATCCGCAAAGATATTCGGATCCCGCATTCGGCTGTGTCAGGATTTCGTTTGCGTCCTGGAGAAGACGGACATCAAACCGTCCCGTTCCGGAAGAACCCTCGGCGGTCGCAAAAGTCCAAACAGGAGTTTTGGCTGTCGAGTATTTTTTACCGTCGCCGATATCGACCGCATCTTTCATGGTTATTACAGGCGGTAAAACAGGCAGGACATTGCTGGCCACCGCACTGACCCGAATCCGGATTTCGCTGCCGGGAACACCGCCCGTATTGCTGACAACCGTCAGCACGGTATCGACATTTTTTTCCGCAGCGGAAGAAAATGTAAAAACAAGAGGTATATCGGCTCCCTTATTGAGCGGCTGTCCGACAAGAGCCGAAGAATCGACCGTGATTCCCTCCGATGACAAATCACTCAGCGACTCAACCGTGACGGGGGTCGATCCCAAATTGGAAAAAATTACCGTTCGTTCGGACGTTTCATTCAATGCCACATTCGGAAAAGTGAGTGTGTAATCAATCCCTTCTTCCGAGGAAGAAGCCACTCCCGCTCCGCTCAAAACAAGAGTCGGTGTGTCGACATTAAGAACCGTTCCCGATAAAAGAAGCCGGAATACACGGTTGTCGGGATCGGAAGAATTGGTTGCCAGCGTCATCGTCGATTCCGATACCCCCTCCGCATCGGGAGTAAAACGGATCGGAAGACTAAAAGTCGCATTTCCGGCAAGAGACAGAACCGATTGGTCCACGGAAAACACAGCGGAATTGCTGAGCGCTATCTTGCTGATTTCGAGACGTCCCGTCGATTCGTTACGCAGATTCAGAACAATCTCCGACGTATTTCCGATTGTTGTCAACGGAAACGATAAAGAAGCCCCGTTGGAAAGAAGCGTGCCGTCTTTGTAAACAGAAAGAATCGGCGATTCGCTGACGACTCCGTGTCCGTTCAGATAAACCGTTTCCGTTTTCCCCGAACCCATATCGAAAATCAGCTCGGCAGCATCCAACGCCTTGGAAGCGGAAGGCGTAAAATAAATTTTGTACTCTTTGGTTTCGTTAAGTTCGAGCCGTTCGTTCAAAAGCTGATATGTAAACGTTCCGTTGGATTCGATCCGAAGATCCTGTGATCCCGAGAAATAGATACGGTTGACAGAAAGAGCCGAAGACGAAATGTTGGCGACACGGACCGTGTACGACTGTGACGCTCCTTTGCTGACCGTTCCGAAATCGATCGAACAGTTAACGGGATTAACAATTCTCAATCCGGAAGAAGCAAAATCCTCGGAAGCTGTTTTTTCGAGTTTCAAAACAATCGTTTTGGTGTAAATCTCTTCCGAAGAATCGTATGAATAGGTCACCGTTACATTCACATTTTTTTCGACCGGACCGCCGACATAACGAACGTAAAACGAAACATCGGATTTTCCGGCCGGAATGGCATACGGAAAATTAATCCCGGAATTAAATTCGGCATCGGTCGAAAAGACGATACTCTTATCATCGGCCGAAATGGCGCGAATGACAGCCGGCAGTTTTTCATGCGCATTACTGAAGAGAAAAACCCCCGATGCCGATTCATCCGACGAAAGAGAAATCCCGGCATCGGGAATATTCTTTCGATTGTATTGCAGCAGCAGAGACTGCGACAAATCTTTCTCGGAACATCCGAGTGTCATAATCAGAATCATCCAGACAATTGCTTTTTTCATATATCCGCCTCCTTTTTTCATTTTACATACTCCATCCGGAAATCATCAATCAGAACCGCATGCCAGCTGTCGGTCACGCCCTGATTGTTAATAAAAATTCCCAACGAAACGGATCCTCCTGCCGGTGCCGTAAATTCAAGCTCGAGGGTCTGCCAGTCATTGTTGGCGGACGACCCGTTGTTTTTGGTCGTTGCATTTGCGGAATTGCTGACATACGCCTCGAAATTACCGGGACAGAAGCCGTCACCGGAAGTTTCCACAAGAGTTGTCTTCATGCTAGCGTTGTGAACCTGCAGCTGCACCCGATTCGGATACCAGCTGTTGGTATGCGGAGAATAATTCCGGGCCCGAACCGTGACCCGGTATTTCTGCCCTTCAATCACCGGTACTTTCTGGAACAGGGCCGAAAGGGCTCCGACGGTATCGGTTGTTCCGTTGGATGTATGAACCAGATAATTCAAATCACAAAACTTGAGGTACGCATTATTGCCTTCCAGCTGTGCGGGGCCGCCCGTCGGCTCGCTGATATTGCTACTCGAAGGATTTCCTTTAATAATCCGAATGTACGGTTCGTTACTCGAAGACTGGATATTCATTTCCTCCGTGAGCGGTTTATCGGAATTATAAGTGGTACTCAAATCCCAATTGTAGGACGCAATATTGAGTGCTCCCGTGCTCCGCACACGCGGAATGGTGCGGACAAGCCAGTCGGAATAAGAACTGGTCTCGAAACTCGGATTTTTCAGTCCGATTTGCGGGTAAACAGTCAGATTTTGCGTCAGTGTGACCGCTTCGTCGGTTCCGTCTGCTTTCCGGAATGATGCCGTTACGGTAAAGGGCTTCTCTTCCCGTACCGAAGCATCCTGCGCATAAGGAATCACCAGCGATGCCCGCCGTGAAGACGACGATGCCAAATCGGTAAATTCGGTTCCCTCGATCGAATACTGAAACGTCAGCTGCGGATAATCGGTACCGAGCCACTGCGACATATACGATCCGCTTTCCGTCGGTAAAAGAGACTCTTTCTTTAAATCAAGTCCGATCCCGTCCGCCAAAATCGGGAAATCGACAGAGTCGTAATTATTTTTTCCGGTAATCGTGATTTGGGCCGTCGAAAGATTCAAAACAGCAAACTGCCGTTCCACCGTAACGGAATTATCCAAAAGATCCGTGACAGTATAAGTGGCTTTGTAAATTCCCTCGGTGAAAGCGGATATCAAATCATAACTGACCGTACATTTCAGATCTCCGTTTGAAAAGTTATTGTCCGAATACTCAAGTCCCGGATCAAAATCCTGAATTTGGAGTGTCGAATTGTACAATACGGGCATAATGACAATAGGTGTTGCCGCACTCTCATGCTGTTTTTTCAGCGTCACTTTCGGGGCAACCGTATCAATCAGAAGAAAACTTTGGGCAATTTCCCCTTCCCGACCGTACGCATCGACGGAGCGGACTTCGAAAACATATTCACCGGAAGAGAGTGACACATTGCCGCGGGAAAAGGTATTCGACGCCTGACCGGTCCATTCGACACCGTCGGCACCGGCCGATGCCGAATAGAGTCGGCATTGATAGGAAACAACGGCATCGGAATCCGCCGTCCACGTCCACACCGGTTTACTGCTAGAAGAAAGAATCCGTCCTTTCAGTGATTCCGTTTTTCCGGTGTCGGGATAAACCGAATGAGGCGATGTGATCGTGATGACGGGAGGTGCGGGCTGCTCCCGGGAAACAATCAGATTAAGCCGGACACTGTTCGAAGACTGATCGGAGGCATCTTTTTCGGTTACAATCAGCTGATAGGTTCCCGAAGGAAGAGCGGATCCGTCTTCGCTTTGTAAATTCAATACGGCGGAAGTCTCCTCTCCCTTTTCGACAGTCGACCGATACAAAGCTGACCATGTCTGACTGACAAACTGCTGCACTTCGTATTCGAACTTTCCGACTCCCGAAGAACCCAACGGCGTGGAAAGAGTAAATTGCGGATCGCCCGTTTCTTCACCGAAAAACGAAGGACCGGTCACGACAGGCGGCAAAAGTTCGCGTGAATCGTCGCAAAGACCGGACAGGTAAAACGTAAAGGTCTCGGCACTGCTGTCGTTTGAAGAAATCACAATTTTGGCGGAGTAACTGCCTTTCTGTTTTCCCGAAACATTAAAGACTCCGTAAATTGTGAGGTCTTTCCCGCTTTCCAAAACTTTTTGGTTAATTTCTCCGTCTTTCAGCGAAAAAGCTTCTCCTTCCGTATTTTCGCAGGTAACGGAATAGAGACGTAACGATGCCGTTCCCGTACTCTTCAGAAGAATCGGCAATTCGACAGCCTCATCCTCGGGAGTCAGCTGCGGGAACGAAATCAAATCACCGTCGGATAACAAACTGTCCTCAAAAAGAACCTGCAATCGCGGCATATTGTTCTGAAGAACCGAACCGGACAACGTAAAATTTAAGTTCGGCTGATCAACGGAATTGGACCGGACAGTCATTTGAGACGAAATATTGCCGATTCGTGTCGGATGAAAATAAATTTTAAAATCGAAAGAGGCTCCCGCATTCAGCAGAACCGGCAGCGAATAGGTTTCCGCAAAACGGAAATCCTGTGATCCCGAAGAAAATTCCAAACCGGAAATACGCAACGGATTGGAACCTTTGTTCGTCACCCGAAATGTTTCCGGAGTTCCTTTTGTGTTAACCGCGACTTCGGAAAAACGGTAAACAGATCCCTCCGTTATTGACTCTCCACCGGCCGTCAGAACGAGAAGAGGCTCGTTGGAAACAATCGGAGAACCTTCCGCATTAAACGAAAAGGATCCTGTTCCTGTTGTCACGGTTACCGGTTCCACAATCAGACCGGAAGAAAGCAGATCGTGCGAGCGAAATTCAATCGGGATTTTGATTTGCGCACCGGGAGCGACCGAAACCGGTAATTCGAAAGAACTTCCCGGATAATAAGGATCGTTTGCGGAAACGGCCGTTACAGTTACCGTTTCCGATGTTATATTTGAAAAAGAGACTTCCTTAACAGCCGTCAGGCCGCGAATGACATCTCCGAAACGCAATGTCGTCATATTCCCCGCAAAAATCAGGCCGCTGTTCCCCATTCCCTGTGCCAGAGAACTGATTTGGGCTTTTACGGGAAACGAAATCACCGCAGCCGGAGTTTTCCCGTCGGCAGCAGCGAAAGAACAGGTCACCGTGCAGGAAAGCTCTCCGACAGATGCCGGAAGATACTGCAGGACAAAGGAAAATTTTTCTCCGGGTTCCATTTCGAACGGAAATACGATATCATTCAGACCGACTGATTTGATCTTAAAGTCGGCCGAAGATGATTTTATCGAACTGACAACCACCGTCTGTCCCGAAGGGTTTGTCAAATTCAAAGCAATCATCTTTTTGTCGACCGAAAACTCGGAAAAATCGATTCCGTTTTCCGAGAGTGCCGCATTCCGGTACTCGAAAGAAAGCGTCGGTTGTTCGCCCGGACATGAAGCAAAAAGGAATATAACAGACAAAATCAAAAGTAATTTTTTCATGCACCGCCTCCTCAATATTTTACCGGAATAATCCGGACATTATCAAACCATGTCGAAGTTCCGTTTCTATCGGCGCCCGATCCGATGTCTGTTTTTGTGAAGATTAAATCTATATAGCCGTCTTGAGAAGGAGTAAACTCTAATTCAATGAGATTCCATGTGTTTTGCCGATTTAAACCTCTCGTTGAAACATAGCGTGAAATCTGAGTCCCGTTATTCACATTCTGAACCGATCCATCCGCCTTATATGTTTTTCCTGTCAATCTTAACGACGGTGAAGCATCGGATCGGGAAATAACAAATTCGATATCCTGAGAAGAAGCATCAATCTGATACATAAAATCGACATTCAGTTTATACGTGACATCGGCATAAACAAAAATTTTCTTTTGGGTAATCGCGCCCATCGTCCGCGTGTAATAATGAGCCGCATTTAATATAATAGCCCCGATAATCGGATCCTTCTCTTCTTCGGCCGTTCTGATAACGCCGCACAGAAACGCGGAACTGTATCCGACGGATCCTTTCGATGCCGATGCTTCGGCAAAATTGACCGACGCAAAACGGTCGCTGTAGGCGTAAGGTCCGACACCGGTGTAAACCTCACCCCACTGGGAATAAGTTCCCGCAACTTTATACGCACGAACATTTTCGAACTGCCATCCGATAATTTGATTTGTATCTTTATCAAGCTCTCCGATAGCGGGTGAATAATCTTCGAAACTGTAATTTTGAACAACCGGTTGCGGCGGCGGCAGAATCCGGACAATTCGGGTGAACCTGTAAGAACGGTTTCCTGCCGTATCCTCACCGTAGTAGACCGTTTCGTAAGTACCGGGAATTCTCGTATCAATCTGATCGGTAGCTGTTTTCTGTACTTTCAGGACATCACGGGCAGCCGATTCGTCAACGGCAATGACACCGGAAATAATCAGACTTTTCGGCGAATTGTAAGGAATCTCCTGAATCTCGACAAGATCCGATGTCAAAACCAAATCTTCCCAGACTGTTTCCGTCTGAGGCTCTGCCCCTTCTTCTTCGGGATCGGTTTGTGTCTTTTTCGGTAAAGTCACTGTCAGAACAGGCGGAGTCACATCATAAACTTCGATATAACGCTCGGCAGAGGCACTGTTTCCCGAATTATCGGTAGCTGTGTAGACAATTTTGTATAATCCGATATCTTTAAGAATATTTTTCAAATCATCTTCGGACACAAGTTCTTCGACTGTCGGATTGTCGATATTATCGATTTTATAAACCGAAACGAATTTGCTGACTTCGGAAGTGTCGTCCGTGGCCTCGAATTCGGATAAAAGCCCCTTCGAATCGGTGAAATCACGCTTACTGTCCGCCGCAAATGTTTCATACGGTTCTTTCACAAGCGTTATAACGGGAGGAACCGCATCATCGACAATAATAATATAACGCGTCACGGACACCGTCGTCTCGTCGAGAGTCAATGTATAAGAAACGGTCTGCGGTGTAAAACTGATCTCGGTGAACCGGACACCGCTGTAATCGGGCAGGACATAAGAAGAAACATCTCCGTATTCTCTGCAGTAAGCCCTCCATCCCGGCTCGACCATTTTGATTCCGGCCAGATACTGTGTTTCGTCTTTTGCCTGACCGACCCGAAGAGGATCGGATTGCGTTTTTCCGCTTCCGGACAGTACAATCACCGGTTCTTCGGGAATGACGACCTGAACGGTTCTGACAGCCGAATGAAGAATCCCGAGAGAATCCGTAAACGAATATTTGATTGTATAATTGCCCGGAACATCGTTTACGAAATTGGACTCGACACTGACTTGCGAAAGACAATTCGTCCCGTCGGTATCGACAGCTTCGATTCCGGGATCATCGAACGGCTCGAGAAGATTGATAACAACAGTGCTTTCCCCTTTCATGGTCAGAGACCCCGTATCGGAGACAACATTGACCGCGCGAAATGCTTCCGCCGTTCCGCCGTTGCGTGAAGAGACCGAGTAGACAATCGAATACGATCCGGGAGTCTCCAAATCAAGACTTGATTTATCCACGCAGACACGGGATGAAATATCTCCGTCAATCGTGCTGTTGGCAACATATCCGGGTTCGATATAAGAACCACCCGTTTTAACGTAAACGACCGGTGTTCCCAGAAGAGAAATCACGATACGATCCTCAACCGCCTGCGTGCATCCTGTAAATATAAATGCCGCAATCAGTAACCGGGTTATCTTTTTCATTTTTCACCTCCCGTTTCACCGACTCGAGTATAAAGAGTATTCAGTTCTTCGCCTATGAGTGTCAGCGTGGTACTGTCGACAACGTAGCTGATTGTCACCGCTGCCACTTTCCTGTCTTCGGAAATAAACCGAATCCGGGGCACGGCAACGGAATCGTGCGTGTAGCGAATTCTGACTTCATATCGGCCTTTATCGGTATCGAGGACGCTCGAACCGGCTTTCTCCTTCAGGAAACGCGTCCAGAGATAAGTGCCGTCATCATTAAAAACAATTTCTTCTCTCACAACGGAACCGTTGCTGTTCATCTGCTCCATATACCATTCTCCGACAATATCGGCTTTCTGCTCCTGGAAACAGGAGATCAGACAACAGACAAACAAAACCGGAAAAAACAGCTGCTTCATTTCTTTCTCTCCTCCCATTAATATTGATAACCGTAATACATTTCCGGATACCTTTCCTTCGCAAAATCGGCATTAACGGGAATCGGACGATACTTCAAATTAATCCGTGTAAAACACATCGAGTTGGTATCTCCTTCAAACGGGAAGGTCTCTCCTCCGGCATCAAAAGCCTCTCGTCCGAGAGCCTGTCCGTTTTTTAAAAGATTGGATTTGCCGACATTTGTGGACTCATAATAAGGAATGATCTTATCCGGTCTAAAAGAAGCCGAGCCGACTCCGTTATAAGTCACATTCACGTATCCGTTATTATCCCACAATCCCCACTGGTAGTTGTAGTCACGGACTCCGATCTGCATTTTACAGTTGCCGCTATACATCGGCGTTGTAAAAGAAAATTCAAAGGTAACTGTCTGCCGTTTGTTGCTGTCAAGTCCTGCCGTTAAAGCAATTTCTTTATCGGTTTTGATGGTAAATCCTTTCCAGTCGGAATATCCGTTCTGAATACCGCCGCGACCTGTTCCCGACAAACCGTTAACCTGAACGGTCAGATAAGCGGCCGCTTTGCTTTTGGAGTTTTCTCCGTAAACTTTCTGATCGGCTCCCATCAGGTAGGAAATCGTTTTGGTCCATGCGTACCGGGGAATCATAATGATAGAAAGACGGTTAAGTGCCGTATCTTTCATCCAGTTTGCCAAATGAGCAAATTCCAAATCGGTCAAAGCGGGCCAGCCGACAGCCTCTTTATGCTGAGGACTCCACTCCGGATCCCCTTTTCTTTCGATTGATACAACATATTCGATTTTAACCGCCCGCTCCATATCAAACGATTTTTGCCGTTTGATATCTTTCCACGCTTCGGTGTCCCATGCCGAATAATCCCATGTATGCCGCCGATATCCGTCGGATGCGGACGAATCGGGGATCGGATTTCCGTCACGGAAATCGTGCATCGGATCGTCAAACACAAACTGCTTGGACGATGTATTGAAATATTTGTTCAAATCGTAGATCTCCACCGCTTCGATATGCGGCTGTCCCTTTTTCTCAAACGAAACACCGCCGATCGATTTTCGCGGTTCGGCCAGCGGATAGACGCCTGTTTCGTCACCGTAGCGGCAAATCCGTTTCAGAGTGAAATTCAGACGGGAAAGATTTTTAATTTCGGCATCGGAAATATTGATTTTTCCGGTAACGCGAACCGATCCGCGATAATTTTTATCTCCCTGAGTCGCCGAAACCGAAATGATTTCGGGAACCGGAATCGTGTAATCGCTGTTCGGAGCCGAGAAACCGCTCCAGCCGATTTTGCTGCTTCCGAGCTGCGATTCTTTCATTATTTCTTCAAGAGTCGGTCCCCCTTCGTACAATTCAACCGATTTCAGATCTTCGGGAAGCGCGAATGACCAACCATCAGCAAAAATCGAGTTCTCTTTCGGCAGGAAATCGATCCCGTTAAACGAACCGACGGGGACAACTCTGTAGAACATTTCCTCCTGTTCCAGGTTGGCTCCGGATTCTTTATCCAGCCAGGAAGTCACATTTCCTTCCGCTTCAAAGGCAAAGGTCCATTCATTCGCTTGAATCGAACTTCCGGCTACCGATCCGGGAGACTTGACGGGACCGTAACGGAAAACATAATAGGAAGAAGCGCCCGACACGGGTGCCCATTCGACCTTAAATCCCTCCCGGCTGACCAGAACGGAAATATTTTCGTCTTCGAAATTGCGAATTCCGTATCCGTAAGAGGCGGTCCGCTCCGCAGTCGATTCGAAGGCACTGGAACGGCCGATACCGATGCTGTTTTTGGCGGCAACTCTGTAATAAAATGAAGAACCGTTGCCGACAGCCGGATCGCCGTCATAATAGGTCACGGTATCCGCACCGGTAATGAGAGAATCCTTAATATTCGGAATTTCGGTTCCCATCGTATTCCCGGCAGCAATATCGTCTTCCGTTATCCGGTAAAGCAAATACGAATCACAGTTAACGCTTTTCCATGTAATGCGAATTTTATCCTGAATCAGACCCTTTGTAACATTCAGAATAGCCGGCTGCGGGGGAACACCGACTGCCAGCAGAGCACCCCGGGCCGCATAGCTGGGACGGCTTTTGGTATCGGCATCTTTGTGGGCATACAAGCGGTAAAAATAATCGTACTGGGGAATCAATTCGCCGCCGTCCGATGTCGAAAAATCGTGATAAACAAACTGCTGTGTTACATCATCAAACGAGGACTCGGTAATCGGGTTCCCGATACGGGTATACGCTTTGTCACTGAGCGGAGCATCACCTCCGGTCTCGACACGGGCCCGTTCGAGAGTGTAATACAAAGCCCCGTCGACGGGGTTCCACCTCAACTCGACATAATCGGATCTGTCGCGCAAGGTAGCGGAAAAATAAGAAGGTCCTTTGACCAGATACCCCTGTGCGGCCACACTCAAATCTCCGGCAAGGTCATAAGCGTCGGAATAAGCTCTGACCCGGTAATAATAGACCGCTTCCGTATCCAGACCGTCGGAATCGAGATACTGTGTATAAATATTCGAATACAGAGGCTGTGTATTCAGAAGAACATAATTCACATTATCGACGGAACGGTAAATATAATAGAGTGCCGTTTTGTTGCCGTAAACAACAGGCTTCCATGTAATTTCGATTCTGTCTTCGTAATCTCCTTTCGAAGCCGTCACTCCGATAGGAGCCGGAATCTGGGGCGATACGGTCAGCTCCAGATCATTTTCGATAACCAGTGAAGAATCTGCCTCGGGCTCCTTCGCCTCGCCGACGGGAACCGCATTGTAATTCAATGTCTTACCGATCAGACTATTTTGAGCACATGAGACAAACATTATAAAAGACAAAAACAGTACAATTCGTTTCACAAAGACCTCCTATTCCTCAACGGTAACCGTCACCTTGCTGCTGAGACATGACGACACATTATTACTATCTATGTACTCAATCCTGTAGTCGATGAACGACTGCCCGGCAATTTCTTTGGTATCGGTGACCGTAATCGTCGATTCCCCGTTCGGAACAACCGGTTCCGCATTGACCAGTGTATACTGGATATCGGAGGCCGTTCTCCGGTACACATTATAAGAGGACGCAACGTCAGGTGCCGGCGGGAAAGTCACCGTTACCTCATTGCCGTTCAGCTCCGCTTTTACATCCAAACCGGACGTCATTTTCGGACCGGCCGGATCGGATGCATATCCGCCGAACAGACCGCTGTCGGGCGTTTCGTAGCACCGCACCGTATCGTTGTGTTCGTAGACTGCTTTTACTTTAAAGTAAACAGGCTTTTTCCATTTATATGTGTATTCGCCGGTTGATGATGATCCGGGCTTTTCAATCTCGACACGGTATTTAACCGTAACAACTCCGCTCGCATCGGTTTTCGAATAAAACAGCCCTCCCGCCTGTTTATCAAACCCGTCCGGCGGGTTCAACGTTTTGTTTGTCTCGGAAATTTCCTGCAGAAGCTCCAACCCGTGCTCTGTGTCGTTGGCGCAGGTGAATGACGGCTTAAAAACGGTGTTGTAGAGATCTTTGAAATTCGGATTTCCCGGTTCCATCAAAACCGACGGCTTCCAGCCGGAAGAGGAATATTCGGGAAACGGGAATACTTTCGACCCGAGCGGTTCCGTATCGCTGCCCAAAGTGAATTCTTTTTCCGCATTTCTGATTTTCGAATTAATTTTCCATGTCAGCTCGAGAATCTGAGTATCATCCGAAAGGGTAAACCCGTCGGTCGGCAACCCGACAACCTCGAGATCGTACGGTGCCGGCAGAATATAACCGATCGTGACCGACCGGAATTCGGATGAGGCGCCGTATCTGTCAAAGGCAATCACTCCGTAATCGTAGATAATTCCTTCATCGGCCGTCAGATCTTTGTAGACAATGGTCGCAACCGTGTTGTCGTACGGAATAAAGCAGTCATCGATGCACTGCCAGTCCTCCTCGGAAGCTCCGTTCATCTTACGGTAAATTTCGTAGCGGAACGCATCCACCGCGGGAGTCCATGAAAATTCGATGTTTCTCGAAGTTCCCCGCGTCAGGGAAAACGAATTCATCGAACCGGTAAACGAAGAATTCTTCAAAACGGCTATATCCAGCACAACGGAAAACGCACTCTCGACTCCCGATTCGGAAACGGATGTCAGCTTGACGTAGCGGTGATATTCCGACGCCTTCTGCGAGAAGGAAAAAGGAGGCAGCACATAAAGATTTTCGCCGACCGGCTTTTCCGTCATTTTCGCAAAAGAACCGTCTTTGCGTTCCGCATAATAGACATTATAGCCTGCGGCAGAGGGATTTATCTCCCAGAAAAGAGTCACAATATGATCGGCTCCGTCAATTTCGATGTAATAATCGGCTCCCGACGGAGGCAGAATCTCCTTGCCGGAAAACAGCGAATCCAAAACAGAATCCTTGTTCAAATCGTTGGTCAGAGCATAACGGGAAGGATTCAGCAAATCACAGGACGATAAAATTACAAGTAAAAAAAGAATACCTATTCTGCTGCGAACCATACTACTCTCCTATTATTATTTTTTTTAAATATACAGCTGTCCGGTCTCCGTTCCCGGTATCGACCAGAGACAAACTTTCCCCGAATTGAGCCAGCATGAAATTACGGATAACGGGCGTCACCGATTCGTCGGACGGAATAAAGGCAACGGTGAAATCGGTTTTCGACACCTGAAGCGTTCCCGAAAAAGAAAGCTTTTTATCGGCTTTGCCGTCCGTAAAATAGTTCCAGACAAATTTTCCGGGAATAATTGTTTTATCCACTTTCCCTTCCGCGTTTTTAAATTTTTCGTTACTGAGTTCAATCGTCAATTCCTCTTTTATGTTTTCGTTTCGGACAGATGTCGAATAACGAATCCAGGTTCCTCCGATATCCGTTTTATTGGAGAAATCGACGGCACACGAGAACAGAAAAAACATTAGCGATAAAAAGAAAATTCGTCTAAACTCAAACATAAGCTCTCCTTTTTTACTTTTTATAATTATATCACCGGGAAAATTAAAAAATCAAAATTTTAACTAAAAGTTATTAAAATAAAGAAAATTTTTTTGTAACTATTAACGAAAATTGAAAAGATTCTTAAATGTTTTTAAACATGCGGCACTGTAAGGAATACCCGTTAAATCCCCGAAAAAAGAATCCGCAAAACGGAGAGCGACGGCAGGCGATTCCATCATATACACTTCCGCCGTACGGATAACTTTATATCGGGTCACCGAATGGGTCGTTACCGAACGGCCGAGATAACGGACAAACGGTCGCCACCCGGGGATTTCTTCCGTCGGAAAGTCCCTCATTCCCTTTCTCCACCGTTGCGACTCGGAGGGAGGAGGAAGATAAACGCGACCGTCGACAAGCATATAGACATAAACGGTTTCTTCTATTGTTTCAACCCCGTTTCCGGTCCGACGCTGCGGATAGTCGTCCTGTTTTCCGCTCGCGCAGGCCCGGCAACGCGGCGAAAAGGGACAGCTGTGACATTCCGGTTTGGAAGGACGGCAGACCAGCGCCCCCAGCTCCATTAAAGCCTGATTGATCACGGAAGGGCTCAGTCCGCAACGGAGGGTCGTTTCGACAGCATACCGCGAAAGACGCCACAGATGTTCCTTAAAGCGGTCACCCCGCGGCACACAGCGGAAACGGGCCCAGACCCGCTCGATATTTCCGTCGAGAATCGCTTCGGGCCGGTCAAAAGCTATCGATAAGACCGCTCCGGCTGTGTACGGACCGACTCCCGGCAGCGCTTCCCAACCCGCTCTTGTCTCGGGAAACCCGTTGTCTGCCAAAATCCGGGCCGTTTTATGCAGATTTCTTGCCCGCGAATAATACCCGAGACCGGACCAGAAGGTCAGCACCTCGTCGACGGAAGCATCGGCCAGACTTTTGACATCCGGAAAGCGGGCAACAAAGCGCCGAAAATAAGGAATAACAGTGGCGACCACCGTCTGCTGAAGCATGATTTCGGAAATCCATACCCGGTAAGGTGTCGGATCGGAACGCCACGGCAAAATCCGCGCCGCAGAAGCAAACCAGCCGTTCAATGCGGCAAGCAAATCGGAGAACGGAGGCTCTGCCGCATACGGAGTCGAACGGGACAATCTCTCTCGAATCGGAGGCGGGTTCATAAGAAAAGTGTCGCGTCGCCGTAAGAAAAGAATCGGTACTGCCCGGCAATCGCATGCCGGTAACATTCCCGAACCGCTTCCGTTCCGGCGAAAGCCGAAACCAGCAGAATCAGGCTCGAATCGGGTGTATGAAAATTGGTAAAGAGTTTGTCGACAACACCGAAACGGTATCCGGGATAGATGAAAATATCGGTTTTTCCGTAACCGTTTCGCAGTTTTTCTCCGTTCCATGCCGATTCGAGCGTACGGACAGAAGTGGTTCCGACAGCCGTTACCGGCCGTCCCTCCGCTTTGGCCCGGTTAACGGCAGCGGCTGTTTCCGCCGAGACCTCGTAATCTTCCGTGTGCATCTTATGATCTTCCACATTCTCGACCGTAACCGGCAGAAATGTCCCCAATCCCACATGAAGTGTTACAAAAGCCGTTTCGATTCCTTTTCCCCTCAATTCGTTCAAAAGATCGGGGGTAAAATGAAGCCCCGCAGTCGGAGCGGCGGCCGACCCCGTTTTCGCGAAATCGGCATAAACGGTCTGATACCGGTCACTGTCGCTTTCAACCGCCCGGCGTTTAATGTAAGGCGGCAGGGGAATCGTCCCGTTAGCCTCGAAGAATGGTTCGCGCACCGGAAACGGAAATTCGAGAATCCGGGTCCGGTCCAGCTCCTGCGTGATCACCGCGGTACTCCCGTCGGAGAACCGGTAACTTTTCCCGACAACCTGTTTTTTGAGCTTCGAGGCAACGGCTTCCCAATGAAAATCGTCTATCCGTCTCAGAAACAAAAATTCCACGCGGGCTCCGGTTTCCGATTCGGCATAAACGCGCGCTTTGCGAACCCGGGAATTGTTGAACACCAGCAATGTGTCGGAAGGCAAAAAATCGGCAAGTCTCGATACGGTTGTATCGGTCATCGATCCGTCGGCCCTGTTATACACAAGAAGCCGCGACTCGCCGCGCCGTTCCGTCGGCGTTTGGGCAATCAGTTCTTTCGGTAAATCAAAATAAAAGCTGTCCGTTCTCATCGTTTTTCGTTCCGATCCGAGGGGCGTACCCCAGGTGACGGTATCCGGCATCCGTGACCGTCCGTCCCCGGGGAGTCCTTTGCAGAAATCCTTTTCTTATCAGAAACGGTTCATAAAAATCTTCCAGAGATTCGACCGGTTCGCCGATATGAATCGAAAGCGTTTCCGCACCGACAGGGCCGCCGTTGTAAACAGATATAATCGTTTCCAGGATGTTCCGGTCCTGACGGCCGAGTCCCTGTGTATCGATCTCGAGTCGGGCAAGCGCCGATTCGAGAATTGACGGGGTAATGACGCCGTTTCCTTCCACTTCGGCAAAATCGCGAATCCGTTTCAAAAGGCGGTTGGCAATTCTGGGTGTCCCGCGGGAACAGGAAGCCAGAAGAGCAACTGCCGGTTTTTCGATGTCGATATTCAATATCGACGATGTCCTGAGAATCACCTTTCGTAAATCTTTTTCATCGTAGAGCGGAATCGACAAATCGATCCCGAACCGGCTGTAAAGCGGAGAAGAAACAGAGCCGGCCTTGGTTGTCGCCCCGATCAGCGTAAACGGAGCAACCGGTACACGTATGGAACGGGCTGCCGCTCCCTGGCCGATAACCCAATCGATTTCAAAGTCTTCCATTGCAATATAAAGCATTTCTTCGATTGCCGGTTTCAGGCGGTGAATTTCGTCGATGAAAAAGACGGACCCCGGCTCCAACGCCGTCAGCATACCTGCCAGATCTTTCGGTTTGTCAAGAACGGGGGCACTGGTCATCTTCATTTCGGCCCCCATCTCGTTGGCAACAATATTGGCCAACGTGGTTTTTCCCAATCCGGGCGGACCCGATAAAAAGAGATGGTCCAGCGGCTCTTCCCGGCGCCGGGCTGCCTCGATATAAATTTTCAGGTTTTCTTTCAGCTCATCCTGTCCCTGAAAATCTTTCAAAAAAAGCGGACGAATTCCCGATTCGTTTCGATCCTGTATTTCGTTAAACTGGCTGTCGTAAATCTCTCTTTCTTCCACTGCCGACTCCGTTAAAAACTGCTGAGACGAACAATTGCCTCTCTGAAGAGTTTCTGTTCGAAGTCATCGGCGTCGGGATTGAGGCCGGCCGCCACTTCGGCAACGACTGTTTCCGCCTGTTTGGCGGCGAACCCCATATCCGCCAGCGCCCGCACCAGATCGGCATAGGGAGAAAGCACCGCGGCGGCAGAGCTCCTCGTCTCCGCGGTCAGCCTGCCGCGCAACGCCAGAATAATCTTTGCCGCCTTTTTGGGGCCGAGTCCGGGAATGGTCGATAAAGCTCCGACATCCTCTTTCTCGATTAATGCCGCCAGTTCGGCGGGAGGAGCTGCTCCGAGAACGGAAACCGCCTGTTTCGGTCCGACTCCGTCGACTTTCAGCAGCTGTAAAAAGAGATCCCGCTGGCGGACCGACTCGAATCCGAAAAGGCGCATACTGTCTTCTTTATGATGCAGATAGGTATATACTTTCAGAAGAACGCCGGTCCCGATTTTAGAAGTTAAAACCGTCGGTACCGTCAGGTCGTATTCAATACCGTTAATCAGAAGCCAAAGAGACTGTCCTTCGGCATAAGTAACCGTTCCGGTCAAACTGTTATACACGATTCATCACCTTCTTTCGAAAAAGAGAAAAACGGCTTCCGGCAATGGCTGCCGCCAGTGCGTCGGCCGCATGATCGGGGTGCGGATTTTCCTTTAAATTCAGCAGTCGGCGAACCATAATCTGAACCGCTTCTTTGTCGGCCCGTCCGTCGCCGGTTACCGCCTGTTTTATCTGAATCGGCGTCAGTTCTCCGACGGGAACTCCGCACCTTGCCGCTTCGGCCGAAATGACCCCGCACGCCTCGGCAACGGGAATGGCGCTGGTTCTGTTCCTGGCAAAAAACAGCCGCTCCATACAGGCCGTATCCGGTTCGAAACGTTCAAAAAGGCGGCGAACCGAATCGCCGATATGCATCAGCCGCTCCGCCGTCGGTCTGGAAGACGCGGTTTCGATGACGCCGTACTCTTTTAAAAAGAAACGTCCTCCCGCATCCTCAATCACACCCCACCCCGTATGGGCCAACCCCGGGTCAAACCCGATCAGAACCACTAAATATCCCCTTCAAAATCGTCGGGAATCTCCAGGTTGTTAAAAACCGACTGCACATCATCCAAATCTTCCAGCTTCTCGATAAGCCGCAAAGCTTTGGCCGTGCCTTCGGAGTCGAGAGTCACTCTGGTAATCGGCTCCATTTTGACTTCGGCCTCTTCCGGTGTAAATCCGGCTTCGGACAATGCATTACTGACGGTTTCGAAATCGGCAGGATCGGTAATCACTTCGACATAATCTTCATCCTGAACGACATCCTCGGCTCCCGCATCTCCGGCCACCTCGAAAACTTTATCGAAATCGGAAGTCTGAATGGAAATAATTCCTTTTTTCTGGAAAAGATACGAACTGCTGCCCGCTGTTCCGAGCGAACCGCCGTTTTTACTCAAAGTCGACCGGACATCGGCAGCGGTACGGTTTTTATTATCCGTCAGCGTTTCGATTATCAGAGCGACACCTCCGGGGACATAGCCTTCGTATGTGAGCTGTGTATAGACGACGCCGTCGTTCTCTCCGGACGCTTTTTTGATAGCCCGGTCGATATTGTCTTTCGGCATATTGGCGGCACGTGCTTTAATGATGGCTGCACGGAGTGCGGCATTCGATTCTTCCGCAGGGCCTCCCTGTTTTACGGCAACCATAATTTCTTTTCCTATCTTTGTAAAAATTTTGCCGCGTTTTGCATCGGCAGCACCCTTTTTGTGCTTAATCGTAGACCATTTGCTGTGTCCTGACATAAAATCTCCTTTCCGATTATTTTACCACAAAAATACGATTTTTTCAACTATTCGAAGGCAGTCTGCTGACGGCTCACCTCTTCCAGATCGGCGGCCGACCGGCCGGTTCCGTTGTTTACCGAAAAGGCGGCCCCGTATCTGTTTTCGAAGCGGCCGCTATCCGTAAACGGCCACTCCGAAGCCACCGAAGTCAGGGTCACGGACACAGGTTCGGGCATATAAATCCCGGGAAAATGAGGTTCGGCTGTCACGGTTATTTTTCCCGGTACGGTTGTCGTCCTGACCAATGCCACCGCCTCTCCCCAACGCAAAGGAGCGGGATTGGCTCCGATGACGCCGTCATCAATCAGCTGTCCTTCTCCCTCAACCCGGAATCTGACAAACCCGGAAGAGAGTCTCTTCACCGTTCCGTTTTTGTCGGTCAGACCGGCAATCACCGGAACAAAATCCCCGCCGTCGGCTCTCAAAGGGACTCCCATGTCATCGACCTTTAATACAATTTTTTCGGGGCGGTAGGCCGGCCGAATCTCCGTTTCGGCAACCTTAACGCCGTTCGACCAGCCTTCGGCTTTCACGGATGCTTTCAGAGACAATCCGCTTCTCGTCAATGACTTTAACTCCATAAAATCGAAAGCATCTTCGAAACAAATCGGCGGATAAGGCATCCCGTATCGGGCTTTTGTCGATTTTTTCACAACTGCTGTTTTTCCGAAAACCGAAAGCCGGATTTCATCGCAATCGGAAACAACCCAAATATCTTTTCCGGAAAAAGGTGTCAGCTCATGGAGTATTTTAACGAACGGGCTGTCGCTGTTTTGGGCCTTGAACAAATAATATGAATATTTCGGCTGCCGGAATGCATCGAAAATTCCTCCGTAAAACGGATCGGGATGGTAGCCGCGGTTATGATCGAAAGTATGCCAAAGAGTGCCTCCGATAAATTGAGGAGGATTCAGAAACAATGTGTTATAAGCGGTATACTCGTAATCGGGGATCGCATAGTGAAGCATTTGTATCAGCTGAGGCGCTTCTCCCCACTCTCTCAATACACGGCTCGGAGAATTATGACTGTTCCAGTCATCGACATTATCGCCCCATTCCCTGTTAAAAATCGGCTTCTTTTCTTTTTCGTAAGATTTCTTTAACATTTTTTCGCTGATGTTGTCTGTTTTATAAAGATAATTATTGTAAGGATGCTCATAACAGACATCGAATGTCGAACTGCCCGATGCCGTCTTGTCGGCCACTGTATAACAACCGGAGAACGGATATTCTTCATGTACAGCCCGATGAGCTTTCGGCGCAAACGACGCCGGATAGAATGTTTCGTTCGGAACCGGCTCCCACATCAGTACCGACGGCCGGTTCCGATCCCGACGGACCATCGCCCGAATATCGGCAATAACCTTTTTCCCGAAAGAAGGCGCCGGATTCCAAAACTGCCACCCGGGAGTCGGAACGATAACAAACAGTCCGAGTTCGTCACAGGCATCCATAAAAGCCGGATCCATCGGATAATGGGCTGCCCTGACAATTTCCATTCCGGCTTCTTTCATTTTAAGGGCATCGCGATATTGTCCCGAATTCGGAAGCGCATTGCCGACATAAGCATAATCCTGATGCCGGTTTCCCCCGATCAATTTTCCGGGATACGGTTTCCCGTTAAGAATCAAACCGTTTTCCGCCGTTATCTCGATACGGCGAATTCCGCAGCGAACAACAATTTTGTCCGTAACCGTACCGTTTTGGGAAACGGTAGCAGTGAGTGGCTCCAGATGCGGATGACGGGGACTCCAGAGCTTCGGATTTTCGAGACGAAACTCCAGACGGACGCTCTCTTTCGATGACGGTCGGATAACGGCTGTCTGCTTCCGCTGTAACCCGCAAAAGAGAACCGTCACATCGGCCGAAACCTCCTGCTTCCCGAAATTGGCGATTTCCGCCGAAACAACCGCCGTACAGCCATTTTCATCCCAATCATCGAAAGCGACAAACAGACCGCCGCCCGCAACGGTTTCCGATGAAACGGCATCGGTAATATGAAGGGACGGTAGACAAATCAGATAAACGTCGCGATAAATTCCCCCGAAATAGGAAAAATCCAATGCAGACTGTTTTTTCCCGGGCGGATAGGAAGAATCATCGCGGTTATCGGCTTTAACAGCCAGCAATGCTTTCTCTCCGGGCTCGACATAATCGGTAATATCGATTTGCACAGGCAAATAGCCGCCCTCGTGGTCAAAAATTTTTTCCCCGTTGAGGTAATATTCGCTTTTACCCATGACTCCTTCGAAATGAAGGTAATAGCGGCTGCATCCGTCCGCAACCGGGACGGTAAATAATTTTCGATACCAGGCTTCTTCCTGTAAATTCACCCCTCCGCTTCCCTGCAACGGAACCAGATTCAGCGTATGAGGCAGATTAACGGGCAACCATTCACTGCCGTCCGGTTTAACGGATGGCGCATTATCGGGATTACCGTGAGAAAACCGCCAGCCCGGATTCATCGAAAAAACTTTTCTGGGAGAATCATCCGGCAAATAAAATCCGGCAACGGAGTAATCCGCAAAAACATGCGGAACCGGCAACGTCACGGCAGACAAAATAAAGAATATGAGAAGAGATTGCCTTTTCATCTTCATCTTTCATCCTTAATGTTTTACCCTTCGGAAAGCTCTTTTTGAATACGTTCAATCTCGGCAACCACCTCCAACGGAGAACGGTTGTAAATATCGAGGCTTCTTAATGAGGCAACGGCAATCTCTTCGGGCGTAAAGAGATTGCCCTGAACCGCAGGCGGCTCTCTGTTTTCGGAGAAAGAATATCCGTTTTTCTGAATGTCATCCAGAATCTCCGAGGCTCTGATAATAACGGAAGAAGGCAACCCTGCAAGACGGGCCACATGAATACCGTAAGAACTGCCGCACGGGCCTTCCTTGACTTTTTTCAGAAAAGTAATTTCTCCTCCGCTTTCCGAAACCTGAAGCGAATAATTTTTCAGCGAAGGAGAGTCCAGATGTGTCAGTTCATGAAAATGTGTCGCAAAAACTGTCTTGATTTTTCGTAAAAGTAAATTTTCGCAGACAGCCTGCGCAATCGAAAGTCCGTCTACCGTAGCGGTTCCCCGTCCGATTTCGTCCATTATAATCAGACTCCGTTCGCCGGCTCCGCGCAGTATGTTGGCTGTCTCGTTCATTTCAACCAGGAAAGTCGATTCACCCCGTGCCAGATAATCGGAAGCCCCGATACGGCAAAATATTTTATCGACAATACCGATGCGCGCCGACGAGGCAGGCACAAAACTGCCGATTTGGGCCATCAGAACAATCAGTGCGGTCTGACGCAGATATGTCGATTTTCCGGCCATATTCGGCCCCGTAATCATGGCAAAGGATATGTCATGATTATCAAGATGAAAATCGTTCGGAACAAAGGCTCCGGGAGGCAAAGCTTTTTCCACAACGGGATGACGTCCGTCACGAATATCGATAGCGGATCCTTCGTCGACGACCGGAGCCGTATATTTTCTTAAAACGGCCGCATACCCCAAACTCTGAAACGCGTCCCAATCGGCAACGAGATCGGCAATCCGAAACAAATTCCCGCAACAGTCTGCCACGCGGGCACAAACCTGCGCAAACAACTCTCTTTCGAGAACCGTCACCTGTTCGGCCGCATTCCGAATTTCCGATTCCAGTTTCATCAGCCGGTCGGTTGTATACCGTTCGGCATTGGTCAGTGTCTGACGGCGGATAAAATGGGGCGGCACTTTTTCGCTGTGGCTCTTTGTCACTTCCAGAAAATAACCGACGACATTGTTTTCCCGTATTCTTAAATTGGCTATTTTGGAAATCTCTCTTTCTTCTTCCAGGTAACGGTTCAGATATTCCTGAGCATGGTCCTGCAGCGACCGCAGCCGATCCAAATCATCCGAAAACCCGGGGCGGATCCATCCGCCGTCCCCGATATCGGCCCCCGGTTCCTCTCCGACGGCTTTCTCCAGAAGATCGATATTTTCCGATGCGGTCTCTTTCAGTTTCGGCGGAATTTCGAATAAAGCTTCTTTGTCGCTTTCCGTCAGCAAATCGGCAAGAAACAGAAAATTCATCAGCGATACTTTTACGGCCGTCAGTTCCCGGGCCCCCGCTTTCCCCATCACAACGCGGGAAACCAGACGCTCGAGATCGTAGCAGCCCCGCAACGTCTCCCTGAAAGAATCGGTTACAGCCGTATTCCGGACAAAAAAATCGACACGGCTCAGCCGCCCCCGAATCGTATTCAGATCCTTCAGCGGATTCAATACCCAACGGTGCAGCCTGCGTTGTCCGGCGGCGGAACGGGTATGATTCAAAACGGAAAAAAGCGTAAACGCCAACCCTCCGTCGCGTGAATTTACGGTCAGTTCCAGATTTCGCCGTGTCGACTCATCCAAACCCAAAAAAGAATCTTCTCTGTAAAGAGAAAGGTGGTGAAGATGGGGCAATATCGATTTGACATTGAGTTCTATATAATCCAGCAGAGGGCCGCAAGCCGCCAAAGCCGGATCGTTTTCTTCGAAACCGAATCCTTTCAGATTGACCGTCCGGAACTGTCCGGTCAGGCGCTCGTACGATCTCTTGATATCAAATTTCCAGTCTTCGGCAGTTGTCAGCAGACAACGATCTTCTTCTTCGAAAACAGCCCGAATCAGAGGATCTTCGGCAAGGGATTTTTGAATCAATACCTCTTTGGGCGCCAGTCTCATCAGTTCGCGACGCAGTTTCAGTGCCCGATCCTCGAAAAGAAAGGCCTCCGTTTCAAACTCGGCTGTCGAAAGATCGATGTATGCAAGAGAAAGATAAATACCGCAACGGGCTATACAGAGCAGATAATTGTTTGCTGTTCCGTCAAGATAGCTCTCCTCGACCACCGTTCCCGGTGTCAGAATTTCGACAACATCCCGTTTAACGATACCTTTTTGAGCCCCCGGAGGTGTCAGCTGTTCGCAGACGGCAACCTTTTTTCCCGCTTTCAGCAGACGATTGATATAACTTCGGGCGGCATGATAAGGAATGCCGCACATCGGTGTCGACACACGCTTTGTTAACGTTAAATTCAGCAATGCGGAGGCTTCCTTCGCATCTTCACCGAACATTTCATAGAAGTCACCCAATCGGAAGAAAAGGATGGCATCGCGATGAGCACTTTTGATTTCATTATACTGACGCATTAGGGGCGTCAGATTCGGTTCTCCGCCGGCAGACATCGCTCTGGCTCAGTTCGAAGATTTGATTCTGGCGATAACTTTATCGGTAATATCGATTTCCGTATGATACCAGACCAAATCGGCATCGCTTGTTTTCAGAACGAGGGAATAGCCCTCCGATTCGGCTACATACTGAATTGCTTTATAAAGAACGGAATAGAATCGGGAATTCAGGTTTAAATCGGATTCTTTGGAAGCCAACTTTGCGGACATGGAGGCAAAATATTCCTGTTTGTACTCTACCTGTTTTTTCAGCTTGCCGTTCAGCTCCGAAACTTTGGCGTTGTTCCCCTTAGCCTCTTCTTCGGCAATCTGGACTTTCAGGTTATCGATTCCTTCCTGGATTTTTCCCAATTCTCTGTTCATATCCTCGCGAATGGAATCATATTCGCGTATACCCGAAGACTCGCGGTAATAGCTTTTTAAAATACGTCCGACATCAACAACGGCAATTTTTGAGAGCTGTTCCGAAAACCCGGACACAGCACACAACGTCAGAATCATCAATCCCAATGAAATCTTTTTCATCCCGTATCTCCTTAATTAATACTCGTAATTAAACGACAGCACATAGTCGAGCTTGCCGTTAAATCCGTTTCCTTCCTGCCAGACAACTTCTCCGTTCAGGACACGGAATCGTCTTGCCAGATAAAATCCGATCGGAAGCCCCGGCACCGTCAGCCGCAATCCGGCCCCGATTGTATAATAAAAATGATCTTCCAAAGAGGAGCGTCCGTTTTTTTTCGTCCGAGGTGTCAGATCGTTCAGATTATCCCAAATCCCCGTCGCCTCGAAAAACAGTTCCGCCCATACGTACTGCTCGTAGAGAGGCATCTGCAAGGCGATATAATTCTGCCACGTGGCGTAGAGATCGGTTTCTATATCCCATCCGATCATCGTATTCATTCCGTCCGTAAAAAGCAAATCGTTGGTTGTCAAATCGGCTTCCGTACTGTTGCGCCATGTTTTCGATGCTTTATCGTACATATATTGGGGAAGAATAACGGCGAAAGAAGTTTTCGTTTTTAATATGGTCTTGTAATTCCAGACATTTTCCTTAACGGGAATATCAAAAAGCTTTACGTACCCCTCGAAATTGGTTCGAGACCTCACATAATGAACATTTCCCAGCATCAGACCGCCGACATACGACAACGTTTCTTTCAGATAAAATCCCTGATTGGGAGTGTTGACATTGTCTCTGAAATCCCATGCGAAAGTCGAACTCCACCGGTTGTTAAAAACGGGATCTCTCAAATTATCGCGAAGGTACTGCGAATAGGGTCTGTAAATAGTTTCGTCATAATCGATATATTCAAGCATAAACCCGGGACCGGTACTCAACGAAAATCTGCCGATATGGGTTGCCCATGTATATCCGACATTCAATCCGAAATTAAGATTGAAAGTCTCGTAATGCATATAAAAATCGTCATCCATGGGGAAATTCATAAAACGGGCATATTCGTAATCGGTCACCAGGTCATATTCGTCGATTTCGTCTCGGGTCGGAACTCCCGCATATACCTCACCGGCTTTATGAACGACTTTATCGCCGTCGTAAACATCGTACTTGTAAACATAATACCCCTCGTAAGGATCGGGTACACCCGTATCACTCGGAGACATCAGATCCTGAAGAATCCGTCCCCTTGTGGAATGTTCGAAACCCAAATAACCTCCGAGATAAACACGCTCCCCGCCGAGCCACGAATCACTGAAATTTAAACTGATGTTCTGCGTTGTCGTCGACAGATTGGTCGTAACCCCGAATCCGTATCCTTTCCCGAGAAAATTGTTGTCGTTCCACTGCACAAAGAGCTGAATCGGAGATTCGTAAACCGACCCCGAAAAATTGAGTCCGAAACGGATATCTTTATTCTGATTTTCCTGCACGATAATGACGAGCTCCATCAGCCCGTCGGCGGATCCCTGAGGGGTTTCGATATCGATTTTATCAAAATAACCCAATCCGTAAAGGTTTCTCAGACCGTGCATGATTTTAAACTTCGAAAAAACATCTCCCTCTTCGAACGGAAGCTCGCGAAGAATAACCCCGATATCGGTTTTCTCGTTTCCGCGAACCGAAATTTTCTCGATATGTGCCCGCATCCGTTCCACAATTTCAATCCGGTAGTTAACGGAAAGAGACTCTCTGTCGATTTCGTCAATCATCTCCACCTGATTAAAAATAAATCCGTCATTATAATACAAATCGCCGATAGCCGCATAGCAGGCCGCAATTCGATTGTAATTAAGGATTTCGCCTTTCCGGACTTTAAAAAACTTCAGGATATCCTCGTTCGTGTAAAGACGGTTCCCGTAAACGGACACATCCCCCATTACATACTGAAAACCTTCTCTGACATGAAACTTTAAGAAGATTTCGTTCCGCTTCTTTTCGGGATTATACTGAATGGTTTTGTCGACCGCGGTGACAGCTGCCTCTATATAGCCTTTTTCTTTGTAAAGCGATACAATTTTATCGCAGTCGGCTTTCAGTGTCTCGTCGGAAAAAAGGCCTTCCGCAAAAATATTTTTCTCTTTGGAATCCAGTTTGATTTTCAGCGAGGTTTCGGAAAAAAGAGTCACTCCTTCAAACTCGACCTTTCCTATGACCAGCTGATTTCCTTCTTCGATTTCGAAAACCAGCGTTGTCCGATTGGTCGAACGGCTGCGCACCGATGTTGCCTCGACCTTCACATCGGGATACCCTTTATCCCGATACAGCACCTGAATGGAATTGCGGTCCATTCTGACCTTGGCTTTTTTATAAGGTTCCTCGACTTTCGAAATCAGTTCCCCCATGATATCGGATTCGCGTAACCGCGTATTTCCTTTAATAACAATTTTTTCGATGATCGGCCGTTCGGTGACGACAAAGACCAGCGTCACCTTGGAATAAGAACCGTCGGCACTCACCGCATTGGCATAAAATTCGTCGAAATAGTCAAGTGTATACAGTTTTGTCTGCAGATCGAGAAAGAGATCGTCGGTAAAAGTTTTTCCGATAAACGGCTTTAAAATAGGGTCCAGACGCTGCATCGGAACATTCTGCAATCCGTCGAAGGAGATGTTTTCTATCGGCTTTCCGATATACCACTGAACATCCTGCGCCGGCATTACCTGAGAAATCAGCAAAAACAGAAGTCCGCCAATCCATTTTTTCATCATAAATCCTCATGACACTATATCAGAATCCGCGTATGGGTGACAACATTTTTAAGGATGAAAAAGCGCTTTTTTTATGACATTTTTCCCGAAATCGTATATAATCCGAAATATGTCCAGAGGAATTATACGCCATTTTATCGTTTTCGAAGGTATCGACGGAAGCGGCACCACCACTCTTCTCAACCGTGTCTCCGCCCGTCTGACAGAGCGGAATATCCGCCACCGATGCGATGCGGAACCGACCTCTTCGGCTGTCGGCCGCCGTCTCCGCTCTATGCTGCAGACCGGTAACCCGGCAGATCCGCTGTACAATACGGCAATGAGTGCGCTGTTTTCTCTGGACCGTGCCCTTCACCTTTACGGACCGGACGGAATCGCCGCCGCAACGGCCGACGGCACGATTGTTCTCTGCGACCGTTACCTCTTTTCGACAATTGCCTACCAGGGCATTTTCGGAGATCCGGAAGAGGCGCTTTCTTTTAACGAAACCTTTCCTCTGCCCGAATATCTTTTTTTTCTCGATCTTCCGGCCTCCGACGCTCTGAAACGCATCGAAAAGCGCGGACAAAAAAAGGAAATTTACGAAACCGCCGATTACCTCGACCGGATTGCCCGCCGTTACCGCCAAATCATCAGCCGTTTCTCCGATGAGGGAATGAAGATTCTCACCCTGGATGCCGGGCTCTCTCCCGATACACTGGAAAAACAGGTCTTCGATTCTTTGTCTTCAGAATCGGCACCGGAATGACGATAAAATAACATGAAACGGCAAACCGTTTTTTTTCTGTTTCTTTTCTCTTCTCTTTCCGCATTTTCATGGCCGTTGCTTTACGCCGAACAGTATTACAAACTCTATCATCAGCACTTCTACGCGACCGTCGAAAGCACCGATGAAAATATCTTTTATTTACAACAGGCACTCAAGGCCGATTTTGCCAATCCGCTGAACGCCCTGACAAAAATCGAAAACGAAAACGAATGGGCCTGCTACCGGGCTCTTTTCCGCATGAAATGCAGTCAGCTGATGCTCGAAGAATACCGCAAACAGGCATCGAAATTCGACAAACAAAAAGCCTATTTTTACAATCAGCCGTACCGGCAGATCATTCTCCGCAGCCTGGAGGTCGCGCTGCTCAACTACCGCAAAGCGCTGGCCTGCTGGCCCGATGTGCAAACCTACGCCGAAGAAACCGGAAAACCGCAGTACCGCTACATCCATTTCGATTCGATTTACAAATGGCAGGAAGATGCCTGGCGCATCCGCACCGGTCAATTGGATTATCAGAAAATCATCGAAAAAGATATTGCCCGTCTGGAAAAGGTCAAAAAAGATCTGGAAGAGATGGATGAAAACACTTACTCGAAAATAGTCTTTCCATGAAAAAGAAACCCGACAGAGCCGCGGAATTCGAATCTTATTACGGAACTCTTTACGGAGAGCGGTGGCCCTCTTTGCGTGCCGCACTGGAAGCGGAAAAAACCGATTACGAAACCGTCGCCTTCCCCGGCTGCGAACCGTACGCCCTCAACCGCGCCTCGGCGGTATGCGCCCGCGCCCTCGGCGTCGGACCGGGACACGCGGTACTGGATCTGTGCGCGGCACCCGGCGGCAAAACCGTCATTCTGGCCGCCGCCCTCAACGGCCGCGGCCGCCTTATTTCCAACGACATCTCCCCGGAACGGAGGCGGCGGCTGAAAAAGACAATCGAAACGGTACTGCCGCCCGCAATCGCTGCCGTCGTCGGCATTACCGGAAGCGACGCGGCACTTTTCGGCAAACGGATGCCCGAAAGCTTCGACCGCGTTTTGGCCGACGTTCCGTGCTCGTCGGAAGGCCACCTGATCCGCAAACCGCAGCTGCTGACGGAATGGAGCCCGGCCCGTATCCGCTCGCTTTGCATACGGCAGTTTGCGATTTTGGCCGCGGGACTCGATGCCCTCAAAGTCGGCGGCGAAATGATTTACTCCACCTGCGCCATTGCTCCCGACGAAAACGACGGCGTCATCGCCAAACTGCTGACCAGACGGGCCGGTGCCGTCGAAATCCTCCCGTTTCCGGCGCCCGGAGAAGCGACCCGATACGGAAAACTGATTCTCCCCGATACCTGCGACGGTATGGGCCCGCTTTTTATCTGCCGCATCGGAAAGAGAGGAAATTCCCGAAAAGAAGAGCGATAAGCTTTTCATTTTCGGAGATTTGTGTATAATGGGATTCTCCAGGAGGTATTATGCTCAAAATCATTGCTCTTACGGCCTTTTTATCTCTGGCACCCATTTCGGAACTGAGAGGGGCCATTCCTTTCGCAATGGCCGGCGGCATGCCTTTTTATGCAGCTTACGCGCTCGCCGTATTTTTCAACGCGCTGGTAGCTCCTCTTGTCTACCTTTTTCTCAACACATTTCACAAAATTTTATACCGGCACAGCCGCCGTTATGCCGCTTTTTTCGATAAATTCGTCGCCAAAGCGCAAAGCAAAATTCACGACAAAGTCGAAAAATACGGTTACTGGGGAATTATGATTTTTGTGGCCGTTCCCCTTCCGATTACGGGTGCCTATACGGGAACCGTCGGTTCCTGGATTTTGGGACTGGACAAAACAAAAACCATGCTGGCAGTCATCGGCGGTGTGATGATTTCCGGTCTTATCGTCACGGCGGTCGTTACACTCGGACTGACGGGACTCGATTTTCTGACCGCCGACCCCGTGATTCCGGCCGAACCGGCGGCGGTTCCGGCTCCGTAAACAGCCCCGGACACAATGATCGACATCAAAAAAGAACTCAACGACAAACAATCCGAGGCGGCCGCTATTGCCGACGGACCTCAGCTCATTATTGCCGGCGCCGGCAGCGGCAAGACCCGCATGATTACCTACAAAATGGCGCACATGATCGAATGTCTCGGCATCGATGCCAAAAATATTCTGGCTCTGACTTTTACCAACAAAGCCGCCGCCGAGATGAAAGACCGTATCCGTCATTTGATCGGAGATAAAGCCAAACCGCTGACCGTTTCCACATTTCATGCATTCGGATTGCAGCTGATCCGACGCTATCACGACATTCTCGGCTACAGTGCCCGTTTTTCGATTTACGACCCGGACGACACCCAAACCGCCATGAAGGAAGCGGCCGAAGAACTTCACATCCCGTGCGAAACCGTTAACTGGTTCGAAATTCGGGAGCTTTTTTCGTCTGTCAAGACAGGCCGCACAGCCCCGCTTTCCGATTCCCATCCGTACAAAGAGTGGTACGATTTCTACAACCGCCGTCTGAAAGCGTTTAACGCCGTCGATTTCGACGACCTGCTGGCCGTTCCCCTGAAACTGCTGACGGAGAACGAAGAAGTTCTCTCGGCCTGCCGCCACCGGTACCGCTACATTCTGGTCGACGAATTTCAGGACACATCGACGATTCAGTACCGGATTGTCAGAATTCTGGCGGAAGAGCACCGCAATCTCTGTGTGGTCGGAGATGACGATCAGTCCATCTATTCATGGCGGGGTGCCGATTATCAGAATATTGTCAGTTTCGAAAAGGATTTCCCCGAACGAAAAGAAATCAAACTGGAGCAAAACTACCGATCGACCAAAAATATTCTCGATGCCGCCAACCATGTCATTGCCCACAACCACAACCGAAAAGACAAGAAATTGTGGACCGGCGGAGAATCGGGACGCCATATCGAGCTTTTTTATCCGGCCGACGAAACGGCGGAAGCGGCCTTTATCGCCTCCACAATCCATTCGCTTCGTTTCGATCACCATTTAAAATACCGCGATTTTGCCATTCTCGTCCGGACCAACACACTCTGTACACCGTTGGAAGAGGAACTGCTGAGCAACAATATTCCCTATTCCGTCTCCGGCGGGACATCCTTCTTTCAGCGCAAAGAAATTAAGGACATCATCGCCTACATGAAAGTCGTCGTCAATCCCGATGACGAAATCAACCTTCTGCGCATTATCAATACCCCGCGGCGCGGATTGGGTGTTAAATCGGTCGAAAAAGTGCGCCAGTTTGCCGGCTCCCATCACTGTTCCCTTTATACGGCCATGTGCAAAATTGCCGTATCGCAGGACAGAGAAACGGTTTTCCCGAAAGTCGTCGGCGATGCCATCGAAGATTTTGTCCGAATCATCGAATCGTACCGGGAAAAATTCGACGATCCGAAAACAAAAGTCTCGGCGGCGCTTTCCTCTCTTCTGGAGGAGCTCTTTTACTATGCGTTCATTATGAACGAATACAAAAACAACGAAAAACTGATCAAATTTAAATTCGGCAATGTGACCAAGTTCCTCGAAATGATCCGGCGGTGGGAATCGGATCCGGAACGGGAAATCACAACTTTGTCGGGATTCCTCAACCGGATAACACTGATTACCGACAGCAACACCGATTCGGACAAAGAAGACAAAGTCAATCTGATGACGATTCATGCATCAAAGGGACTGGAGTTTAACGTTGTCTTCCTGGCCGGCATCGAAGAAGAAATTATTCCCCACAAGCGCAGTCTGGAGGAAAACCCGGAAAACATCGAAGAGGAACGGCGGCTGTTTTATGTGGCCATTACCCGTGCGCGCCGTCACATTATCATGACATCGTGCGCCAAACGCAAACGCAGTCATGTGTGGATTTCCGCGCAACCGTCCCCTTTTCTGAAAGAAATTCCCGAAGAATTGATCGTCTATCACGATCCTCAGAAAAAAGCCGAAGAGTTCGATCCGATGGCTTTGCTGGCGAATTTAAAAAAAACGCTCTCGACATCTTGACCTCACCCACTTTTTATTATAAAAATATAAACAAGCCCGAGTGGTGGAATCGGTAGACACAGGGGACTTAAAATCCCCCGACCCGTTAACGGTCGTTCCAGTTCAAGTCTGGTCTCGGGCATTTCTGCTTTTTCGTCAATTTTGTCAGAATCGCGTCGAAACAGTTGGCAAATTCGAATATCTCTTTTTTCCCGAAACTTTTCAGCCCCTGAACAGCCAGTCCGGACTGATAAAATTCTTTCATGATATCTCTTTCGCTCAGCCGGCTTCTGATGTTTTCGGACGTAAAGCGGACTCCGCGGTCATTGATAACCGACGCCTCTTTTTCCAAAAGGCGTGCCGCCAGCGGAATATCGCGCGTGATAACCAAATCGCCGGGAAGAGCCCGTTCGGCAATCCAGTCATCGGCGGCCCCTTCTTCCTTTCCGGTCTGAACAAATGTAATGTGAGAACTTTTTTTAACGGGAATCGGACGATTGGCAACAAAAACGGTCGGAATCTCCCGCCGCTCGGCCGCTTTTTCGATTATCGGCCGGATTGCGGCCGGGCAGGAATCGGCATCGACAAAAATATTCATAACATTCTCAAAAAAAAGATTTGTTTTTTTATATCTTCCGTGATATTCTATTATGAAAGATTAAATTTTTCAAGGAGCACATTGTGAAACTGGCAGAAATTGCAAAGAAACTGAACAGCGGAGCTTACAATACCCGACTGGAAGCCTTGTACGGAGCGGATGAAGTCGAATCGCAAATCGCCCGCTATCTTAAGGCTATGGAAATGATTCCCAAAGAACTGGCAAATAAAGATTTCACGATTTTCAGCAATCCGGGACGAACGGAGTTGGCCGGAAACCATACCGACCATAACCACGGATGCGTTCTGGCCGCCAGCGTCCAGCTGGACACTCTGGCCTTTGCCGTAAAACGCGACGACACGATTGTCGAGATTTTTTCGGAGGGCTACCCTCCCGCAATTGTCGATATTAAGGATATCGAAAAGAAAGAATCCGAGAAAGGGACAACGGAAGCCTTAATCCGCGGCATCGCCGCCCGTCTGAAGCACCTTGAATATAAGGTCGGCGGCTTTACGGCATACACAACCAGCAACGTACCGGGCGGCAGCGGATTGAGTTCCTCCGCAGCTGTCGAGGATCTGATCGGAAATATTTTCAGTGTTTTCTACAACAGCAAAAAAATCGATCCGGTCACCATTGCCAAAACGGGACAATGGGCCGAAAACAATTATTTCGACAAGCCGTGCGGACTGATGGATCAGATTGCCTGCGCCTACGGCGGAATTGTCGCCATCGATTTTGAGGATCCCCAAAATCCGAAAATCAACGATGTTCAGTTTTCGTTTAAGAAATACGGCTACGATCTTCTGGTTGTCAATACGGGAGGAAGTCACGCCGACCTGACCGACGAATATGCGGCCGTACCCGCGGAAATGAAGAGTGTCGCAAAACTTTTCGGCCGTCAATTCCTGCGCGGACTGACCGTTGCGGACCTGATGTCGAAATCCGCCGAAATCAGGAATAAGTGCGGGGACAGAGCCTTTTTGCGGGCCCTCCATTTTATCAACGAAAACGAGCGCCCGTCCAAAATGGCAGAAGCGCTGAAGGCGGGAAGAATTATTGATTACCTGAAACTGGTTAAAAAATCGGGTCTTTCCTCATGGCGGTTTCTGCAAAACTGCACCAGTGTCAAAGATATCCGTCACCAGGGCGTGACAACGGCACTGGCCGTCACCGAACAGTTCTTTATCGACCGGGGGCCCGCCTCTATCGGTGTCTGCCGCGTCCACGGAGGCGGCTTTGCCGGCACCATTCAGGTTTACATCAAAAGCGAATATACCGAATCTTATATTGCCTACATGGAAAACATGTTCGGCTCCGGATCGGTTACGCCGATTAAAGTCCGGGCCGAAGGAACAACGATCGTCTGACAGACTGTATCCGTTAAACAAAAAAAGCCGCCTCTCAAGGCGGCTTTTTTCATATCCCGGTTTAATTTTCTATCCACGGATAAGCTTTGATGATTTTTTTCAAACCCGTTTTGTCGGGGCTGCGAATCAGAAAGAGCCATTTTCCGTTCGTCCACCCGACCGAATAGCCGTCACGGCTTTTGGTCTGCACTTGTCTCTTTCCGTTGATATTCCATCTTCTGACGGAGGAAGCATCGGCAAGTGCCGGCAATACATTATTATCGAAATAAACGGCAGCCGACTCATCGGAATCGGTCCGATAAACCCAAATCGAGCCGATGCCTTTATACGCATAAGCCAGTCCCTGGTCCAAACCGGAGACCGTCTGCATCATCGGCTCCCCGTCAATTTTTTCGGGAAACAGTTCCGTGATTCCGGCAAAATCGGAAGGGGGCGGAAAATCGACATCGTAACGGCCGCACCCTGTCAGGAAAAAACCCGTCAATACAATCAAAAATAATCCGGTTTTCTTCATTATCATTATTCTCGCTTTTTTTATCTTACCCGATTCGGCTCTTTTGTCAATACCATGCAGAAAAGCGGAAAAAATCCTTTTTCCGCTTGCCACAGAGGACGATAGTGTATAAAATAGATTCATCATCTTTATTCTTTAATTCGGAGGAATTATGGATCTCTCACCATTGCAAACAGAACGATACCGGTATCAACCGAAGCTGCCGGCGCTCCTCAGGAAAAACCCGACGGAAATTAAAGCTGTCTTGGGCGAACCGACATCTGCCTATGCCGATGCCGACAAACTGAAAGAAATTTTTAAAAATCATTTCGGGGCTCCCGTGGCACTTTTCGAAGCCGGTCCGAATCCGGCAGCTGCCGCCCCCCGCAATATCGGCGTGATTCTTTCCGGCGGCCAGGCTCCCGGCGGACACAACGTCATTGCCGGACTTTTTGACGGATTGAAAGCCGGCAATAAAGAGAACAAACTTTTCGGTTTTCTCGGAGGACCTTCCGGCATTGTCGACGACAAAGCCGTTGAAATCACCGACGACCTGATGAACGCTTACCGCAATACGGGCGGATTCGACATTATCGGTTCCGGCCGCACAAAACTCGAAACAGTGGAACAGTTCGATAAATGCATCGATGTCTGCAAAAGACGGAATATTTCCGCGGTCGTCATTATCGGCGGCGATGATTCCAATACAAACGCCGCTGTTTTGGCCGAATATTTCGCCGAAAAAAAGACAGGCATCTCCGTTATCGGCTGCCCCAAAACCATCGACGGCGATTTGAAAAACGAATATATCGAAACCAGCTTCGGATTCGACACGGCGACCAAAACTTACGCCGAGCTGATCGGCAATATCGAACGGGATGCCAATTCGGCAAAAAAATACTGGCATTTCATTAAACTGATGGGAAGAAGCGCTTCCCATATCGCACTTGAATGCGCCCTGCAGACACAGCCGAATTTCTGCATCATCTCCGAAGAAGTCGAAAAAGAACAGAAAACGCTGATGCAGGTCGCCAAGGAGATTGCCGACATTGTCATTACGAGGGCCAAAGCCGGAAAAACATTCGGTGTCGGTCTGATTCCGGAAGGACTGATCGAATTCATTCCCGAAATGAAGAAGCTCATTGCCGAACTGAACGATTTGATGGCTCAAAACGAAGCCGAATTCTCTCAACTGGCCGATTTCTCTGCTCAGACAAAATGGCTGAAACAACATTTCTCGAAAGACTCGGCTGCCGCATTCGATTCTCTCCCCGAAGGCATTGCCAAACAGCTGCTTCTGGATCGGGACCCGCACGGAAACGTTCAGGTGTCGCTGATCGAAACCGAAAAACTGCTCTCCGAAATGGTCAAAAAAGCAATCAAAGCCCGCGGAGAAGAGATTAAATTTTCCGCTCTTCACCACTTTTTCGGATACGAAGGACGCTGTGCTTTCCCGTCGAACTTCGACGCCGACTACTGCTACAGCCTCGGCTACAATGCCTCGGTTCTGATTGCCAACGGCCTGAGCGGATATCTCTCTTCGATTCGCAATCTTGCCGCACCGGCCGATCAGTGGATTCCCGGAGGAATTCCTCTGACCATGATGATGAACATGGAGCAGCGCCACGGTATGCTGAAACCTGTTATCCGTAAAGCACTTGTCGAACTCGACTCGGCTCCGTTCCGGGAATTTGCAGCCAACAGAGACAAATGGGCGGAAGAGACCTGCTACACCTATCCCGGTGCCATTCAGTATTACGGCCCCTCTTCGGTCTGTGATTTGACCACCAGAACCCTTTACTTCGAATCACGGAAGTAACCGGTTAAGATCCGATTAAAAAAGGCGCATTCACCGAATGCGCCTTTTTCGTTTTTAAATCAGCGTTTCAAAAAATGTGCTATACATAAAGCACGGGACGGTTTTTCTTCAGGAACAGAAAGCGAAACAGCAGAAAACAGAAGAGCGCCACACTGACGGCAATCCACCCCCAGCCGTATTCTGTCGCCACACCGAAAAACGGAACCATCAGCGATACGGCAATCACCGTACCTGCCGCTGTCAGAAATTTTTTCCGGCCGGAACGGGAAAACGGACTCTCCCGAACCGCATCCGTAAGCAGCGTCATCATAATAATATCCGCAAAGGGCTGCCCCAACGCCTGGTAAACATTTAAATGGTTTTGAAAATAACAGGCTCTGAAGAGTTCCGTCAAAAAAAGTACAATCATTAAAAAAACAAAGCTCTCTCCGAAGGTATGATGCCGTTTCAAAAAGAGATGAAATACCGCCGTAATAAAGAAAATCAGAAAAAGATAAGGCAACAATCCGAAATTGGAGAAGTAAAACAGATAGGCAGAAAGTATGCTCAGACCGTCAACTGTTTTCGGCTGATGCACAAGAACAAGCAGGAACAGAAAAAAGAAAGTCCACAAAGCACGAAATCCGACCGTCAGGATTTCCCCGGACGAGAGACGAATACGAAAACGACCGATAACGGCAGCCCCCCACAGAAGCGGGAAAAAACACATAAAAAGACTCATAAATTCAGTTTGCATAAAAAAAAGAAAAAAATCAATATTCTCGGTCTAATATATAGACAAGAAGCGATTTTTTTTATATAAGTAATTTAATATCAAGAGGAATGGAGTTATCTTGGCTACAAAAGAATTAAGAACGAACCGACAAATCCGGATTCCCGAAGTCCGTTTAATCGACAGCGACGGAATCCAGCGAGGCGTTGTACCGACGATGGAAGCAATCCGCATGGCCGAAAGCCAGGGATTGGACCTTGTTGAAATTGCCCCGAACAGCGTTCCGCCTGTCTGCCGTATCGTTGATTACGGGAAATTCCGTTACGAACAGGAAAAGCGTTTACGTGAATCCAAGAAAAAGCAGACCGTTGTTCGTCTTAAAGAAGTCAGGATGCAGCCCAAAATCGACCGCCACGATCTTGATTTCAAAACCAAGCATATCCGGGAATTTCTGGATGAAGGATCGAAAGTAAAGGTAACTATCCGCTTCAGAGGGCGGGAACTGGCCCACCCCGAATTAGGGAAAGAAGTGTTGGATACGATTGTCGATCTTTTAAACGAAAGCGGAGCGGGTTTTAATCTGGATAAGCCGGCGACGATGGAAGGAAAAACAATGTCCATTATTTTGAGTTCGAAAACTAAAAAATAAACAGACGGGAGAAGACAGATCATGCCGAAAATGAAAACAAAAAAATCTTTTTCGAAAAGATTTCACGTAACTGCAAACGGAAAAATCAAATACAAAAAGCAGGGACTGCGTCATATTCTGACAAAGAAATCGACAAAGAGAAAAAGAAACCTCAGACACGCCGGCGTTTTAAGCAAGGCGGAAACCCGAAAAACAAAAGTCTTGTTACCTTACCAATAAATCAATTCAGGAGTAGAATATGCCCAGAGCTGTTGACGGAACAAAAAGAAAAGACAGACGAAATAAAATATTGAAGAAAGCAAAAGGCTTTTTCGGCAGAAGAAGCACCAATAACCGCATTGCCAAAGACGCCGTACGCAGAGCCGGTATGTATGCCTACATCGGCCGCAAAGACAAAAAAGGCGATTTCCGCACTTTGTGGATTGCCCGTATCAGTGCAGCCTGCAAAAACTGCGATATCACCTATTCCCGGCTTATGAACGGTCTGAAAAAAGCAGGCGTTGTTCTTAACCGGAAAGCGCTTTCCAATCTGGCAATTGAAGACTCGAATGCATTTGCGGCAGTTGTCGAAATTGCCAAAAAGGCTCTCTGATTTATGATTGCCGAACAAATCAATCTGTTGAAGGAACGGGCTGATGCTGTTGCACAGCTCGTTCGCTCTTTAAAGGCAAAAAATGCTTCTTTAAAACAGAGTTTGCTTTCGGCACAGGCCCAAACCGCCTCGCTTCTGAACGAAATTTCACGCTTAAAAACAGAAAATCAGATACTGATCGAAAAAAACGGACATACGGCATCGGACAAAAGTACGAAAGATCCGACTGTACCGTCCTCTTTCCGCAGAGAACAGCAGCCGCCGGTCCGAACGGAATCCGATACAGCAATATCCGACAGCACAAACCGCAAACCGGAACCGCCGTTTATTTCGGATTTTTCTGAGGAGACCCCGTCAGCCGCTCCCCGGTCCGAACCGGACTATTCCGCTATTGCATTCTTCCGGAACACCGATTCCGTCGAAGGCGAACTCTCCGAACCCGAACCGCAGGATGATTCCCCTGCGGATAACGGGCTCGAATTCGACCCCTTTTTCGACGCCTTTTCCCGCTACGAACCCGAACCGGATGATTCGACAGTTTCGTACGACAGCGAAACCGAAACCGGAAACGAATACGATTCACCGCAAGAACCGCCCCGGACGGAATTCCGGTCACCTGCCGGCCGGGAACCGGAACCCGCAAAACCGGTTCCGTATTCCCAATTGGATATTTTTTACTGACGATGATACAACCCGAAAAAGATATTATTGAAATCACACTCCTCAACACGAAAATGAGAATTCGCACCAGCGAAGACAAGGATCATTTAAGTGCCGTTATCAGACAATACAAAGAAATGCTGAAAACGGTTGAAGATAAAATGAAAATATCGGATCCGCTGAAACTGGCTCTGATTGCCGGTCTGTTCGTCACGGACGAACTGATAACAAAAACATCAGACCTCAAACCTCAGGCCGAATGGGAAAACCGTCTCCTGTTACAGCTTTCCGATATCAATGACCGGCTTAACCAATGTTTTTGATTGACACCTGCGCCGTACGTGTTTATTGATGCATTTCTCTTGGGATAATAAAATTTACGGGATGCCGTCTTTTTTAACCGATGTTCGCTTACGCACAACTGAGATTAAAAACAGGCAACCCACTTGACGAAAAGGTCAAGAGTCTTCCATCAAAACGGCGGTGCGGGTTTTTTATAATTTTTTTCAAAAAATATTTCTTTTTTTTCAATTACATGTTAAAATAAAGTCAGTTGATGACGATAATTGTATGTGAGAGGTGGTCTCTCACAAAAAAACGGGCAAGGATGCCCAGAGAAAATCATGGAGGAACATTATGATTATCAATCACAACCTTAGTGCAATGTATGCACACCGCACGTTGGGAGTTACCAACACTTCCGTCACGAAGAACATTGAGAAACTGTCTTCAGGTCTTCGAATCAATCGCGCCGGTGACGATGCTTCCGGATTGGCAGTATCCGAAAAAATGCGCGCTCAGATTTACGGTTTGAATCAGGCTTCTCAGAACGTGTCGAACGGTATCTCTTTCATTCAGGCGACAGAAGGTTATCTGCAGGAAACTCAGGACATCCTTCACCGCCTCAGAACTCTTTCCGTACAGGCCGCCAACGGTATTTACACGGATGAAGACAGAATGCAGATTCAGGTTGAAGTTTCTCAGTTGGTTGATGAAATCAACAGAATTGCGTCGCATGCCCAGTTCAACGGTATGAACCTGCTGACAGGCCGCTTCGCCAGAGAAACCGGTCTGAACACTGTCACTGCTTCGATGTGGATTCACACCGGCGCCAACATGGATCAGAGAGAAAGACTGTTCGTCGGCACTATGACTGCGGAAGCATTGGGTGCCAGCACCGGTGGTGAAATCGTCTCCCTGCTGACAATCGAAGATGCCAACAAGACAATCGGAATCATGGATTCCGCTCTGAAGATTGTCAACAAGCAGCGCGCCGATTTGGGTGCATATCAGAACCGTATGGAACATGCTGTCCGCGGTATTGATATCGCTGCCGAAAACATGCAGGCTGCCGAATCCCGCATCCGCGATGTGGATATGGCTAAAGAGATGGTTGACTACACAAAGAACAGCATTCTTGTTCAGTCGGGTACAGCTATGCTTGCTCAGGCTAACATGAAAACACAGACTGTTCTTCAGTTGCTCAGCTAAGAAGATTGATTAAAGAGAGCCCCGCAAGGGGCTCTGCTTTCGGTTCTTTGACAGACAATCCCTTCTTGCTTATCCGATTTTTTGCGAAAAAAATCGGATAACTGCAGATATGTATAGGCGTGCGCCACTACTATGTGTTTGCAGGCAATCCTAAGCCAAGGAGGGTTATATGATTATCAATCATAACATGAGTTCCATTTATGCGAACAGACAGTTATCATTGGTTGATTCGAATCTCCAGTCGAACATCGAAAAACTCAGTTCGGGGATGAGAATTACCCGCGGCGGCGATGACCCGTCGGGACTGGCTGTTTCCGAGAAAATGAGATCTCAAATCAGAGGATTGAATCAGGCAAACCGGAATACACTGGACGGTGTATCGTTTCTTCAGGCTACGGAAGGGTATCTGGAAGAAACAACAAACATTTTACAGCGTATCCGTCAGTTGTCGGTTCAAGCTGCAAACGGAATCTACAGCGACGAAGATCGACTGATGTTGCAGGTCGAAGTCTCCCAGCTGATAGATGAGGTGGACCGTATTGCGAGCCATGCACAATTCAACGGAATGAATTTGCTGCTCGGGGATTTTGCCCAATCCGATGCGGCCACAAAAGAGATGGCCATTCATTTTGGAGCAAATGCCTACCAGAATGAGCGTATTTACATTGGCACAATGACATCTGCGGCACTCAATCTGATTGACGGGGAAGGCAATTTGGGAAGCCTGGCATCGATCGAAGATGCCAACAAACTGATCGGAACTGTTGATGCGGCTTTAAAAAAAGTCACAAAACAACGGGTCGATTTGGGAGCTTACCAGAATCGTCTGGAAGAAACGTCGAGAGGAATCGGTATTGCTGCGGAAAATATGCAGGCCGCCGAGTCCCGGATTCGCGATCTGGATATGGCATCGGAAATTACCGAATATGTCAAGAATTCCATTCTGGCAAACAGTACAACAGCGATGCTTTCTCAGGCGAATTTGCGGACCCAGAATATTTTGCAACTCCTTTAACACAAGAGATTACCGGATTTTATCTTTTGTGTGAGAAGATTTCGGCGCACGATCTTCTCTTATAAAGGACAGGAGGTTAACATGGATGTGAAACCGATTAATTTAAACGGCACAGAGGCCGTACAAAAATTATCTTCTATAACACATCAGCAAACAGGCGAAACGATTTCCCGAAATACATCTTCAGCGCAGATATTGGGAGATAATACTTCTTCCGAATCGGCTCAAATTTTAAAGGAAGTCCTTCAGATTTCGGATGTCCTGAATCGGAAAGTAAAATTTTCTGTAGATACGGATTCCAACAGAGTCATTGTCCGCATTGTCGACAAAGAAACAAACGAAGTTATCAGAGAACTCCCGCCGGAAGCTCTTGTCAAACTTCACAAAAAAATGAAAGAGGCAATGGGGATCCTGGGTGTTTTTGTAGACCAAAAAGCTTAAAAAAGTTATAATACCGGTATGTCTGATATCAATATTCCGGGCGTCAGCTCCCGATTTAATACCAATAAGATAGTCGAGGATCTGATGAAGGTCGAAAAAGCACCTCTGACTAAAATGGAAGCGCGTGCCGAAAAACTGGAATCGGACAAAATCATCTGGCAAAATCTGAAAACAAGAATCACCGAATTGGCTTCTCAGTGTGCTTCTTTATATAATTATGACAACCCTTTCGGCGAAAGGGTTGTTTCCACAACCGACGGTGCGGTAACGGCAACGGCTGTCCGCAATGCCGATTTAACGGAACATACCGTCAAAGTGATTCAAACCGCCTCAGCCGACAAACTCATTTCCTCTCCGATAGACGGAAACACAAAAATTCCTGCGGGACATTATGTTTTCAGAATCGGAGAAAAAGATGTTTCCTATTTTTTCAACGGCGGAACACCGAAAGTTTTCGTTGACGGTCTCAACCGCCGCTCACCCGATTTACTGCGCGCACAAATTATACAGGCTAAACCGGGAGAACAGGTCATTCTTCTCGAATCAAAGTTAACGGGATCTGCCAACATTATCACTTTCGAAGGGGATGCAACCGAACTGGCTCGTCGAATCGGATGGATAACAAATACACAAAAAAACGATCCCCTGATTACACAGGAACCGATTCCCGTTGCGGCTTTCGGGAGTACCGATCTCTATAATATCGCTCAGTCAACAGACCAGTGTCTGGTAAATCCGAAAGAGCAAATCAATATTCCTGTTGATTATAAAGACGGAACCGGTCTTTCAATGCGTTTTAAGGTTGTCGATCTCAACGATTCCCCCTCTTTCCGTACAGCCGCAAAACCGTTTCAACCCGGAATCATCGGGTCGGCATCCTTTAAGGATGTCACTCTAACAAACGAAATTTCACTCTTTCCGCAGAACAGCCAGTCTCTCCCCTCTTCCGACTCCGCAAAGGATATTGCCTCGGAGAAAATTGCAATTTATATTGAAAGCGAAACCGGACGACGGCAAATCCCGCTGACGGAACCTGTCGGAACACCGCAATCAGTTTCTCTCACCCCATCCGAGTTAAATGTTCCGGTCCGTTCGATTCGAATCGAAAACAATTCCGGCCATTACGCCGTTCTCCTGGACTCTGTTGCGCTGACCGGAAACGGCAGTCGGGAAAGCAACGGATCCGAACGGAATGTGAACGCACTCGAGACGGCACGCGACGCCGTATTCGAATATGACGGCATTAAACTGACACGTCCCGGCAATCGGATAGATGATGTAAACGAACAGATGACTTTTACACTCAATGCTCCGACCGCAAACCCGGTTTCCCTGAAGGTCGAAACCGATGCGGAAACAGTCAAAGACAAAGTGATTCAGTTTGCCTATCATTACAACAAACTGATCGAAGATATTACCGTCTACACGACAAAGGACGAACGGGTAATCAGTGAATTATCCTATCTTGAAGATACGGAAAAAGAAGAAAAAAAGAAGATGCTCGGGACACTTCAGGGGGATATCACTCTGATTCAGGTTAAAAACCGCCTGCAGGAAATTATTAACAACAGTTACGATATCGGCTCTCCGGACCGGATTTCGATGCTTTTTCAACTGGGAATCGGCTCAAATCTTTCGGCCTATTCCGGCTACTCGGCGGCGAAAATGCGCGGATATCTGGAAATCGACGAAAACAAACTGGACGATGCGGTTCGTAACCATATTACCGATTTGGAAAAAATATTCGGATATGATACCAATAATGACTATATTACGGATAACGGAATTGCCTTCCTGTTAAACCGCTACTTAAGTTCATTTTCAAAACAGGGCGGAATTATTGACGGCAAAATACAAACCTTTAATCAGCAAATTACTCAACAGGAAAAAAATATTACAAATTTTAATGACAGAATGGAAAAAAAAGAAGCCGATTACAAACGTCAGTTCGGCAATATGGAAGCGATGTACGAACGGCTGAAGGACAGCTCGAGAGCACTCGATTCTCTGAACAGCAGTAACGGGAACAATAAGTAACAAAGGAGAACGAATGTTATGGAGATTTTTCTGAACCGGCAAAAAATTGATTTCGAAGCAGATCCCGAGGAAAAAGTCGGAGAAATTGTCCTGACCCTTTTTCGTTGGCTCGAGAACGACGGAGGAAAAATCGATTCATTCTCGATAGACGGGAAATCCCTTGATGATGTTTTTGAAACTCTGAAAGACGAATCCCATCGGGAAATCGATAAAATCGAAATCGGATACACACCGGCGGAATGGATTCGTACGATATGGACTCATGAAAATCCGAAAGAACTTTTGAAAAACATAACGGAAGGGCTTCTGACGCGTGAAGAAGAGGTCAAAAAATTTGCCGTCGATATACAAATGGATCGGGCGCAGGAAGCCTTTGCAACGGCAGCCGATTTCATTCACGAAATCAGGCGAATGATTATGACTGTCTCACGGCTGACGGAAGAACATATTTTTACATCCGAAAAGAAAATCGGACCGGACCTTTCTCTCGGTGAATTCACGGACACAATTAACACGCTGCTGAAAGAAATCAACACATCACTCGAAAACGAAGATATCACACTGACGGGCGACTTACTGGAATACGAAATGCTGCCTCTGATTCACTCCTTAAATGACTTTATTTCCGGAACCTGAAACGATGAAAATTATCGAACTGCGTGATATTAAAAGGGAAAACGAACACATTCACTACAGAAAACGGTATTCGGCCGTTCTTGTTTATACAATCGACGGCGTAGCGGAACATTTGGCCAATATCATTTTTGTCTTTGAATACAATGCGTTGGGAAGCAGAAAACTGATTATTCAGTTTGAGGACCCTATCAACTACCCGCTTCTGCCGGCCAAAAAGAAGCTCGAAGAATATATTCGAACACGATTCGAACAGGGAGATCCGGAATGAAATGGATAACCCGCAATACCGAGGAAACCATACTTCTCGGCAGAAAATTCGGAGAAAAGCTGGCGCCGAACGATGTTATCACATTGCACGGAACTCTGGGAGCCGGAAAAACGACCTTCGTCAAAGGTATTGCCGAAGCTCTCGGCATTTCGGAACCGGTTACCAGCCCTACCTTCACAATTCTTTCCCAATACGACGGGAAAATGGTGCTGACGCACATGGATTTATACCGCCTGGGATGTGAAGAGGAGTTCGAACTGCTCGGCGGTGAGGATTTTTTTTATGCCGGCGGAGTCACTCTGATCGAATGGAGCGAAAAAGCCGAGTCGTTTCTGCCGCCGCATACCGCCGCCGTCTTCCTTTCCGTCGATCCGGAAACACAAAACCGCATTATTTCAACGGAGGACAAACGTTTTGAATCTGTTAGCCTTTGATTTGCTGCCTCAATCCATCGAACTCTTCCTGAACAAAAACGGTACGGAAATCTTTAAAAATGTCCGAACGGAAGAGAAACCGTCCGAACTCCTCCTTGAAATGATAGATCATTTTTTAAAGGAAACGGAAACACCGCTCAAAGAAATCGATCTGATAGCCTGCAATAAAGGCCCCGGATCTTTTACCGCCCTGCGGATTGCCATGTCCACGGGAAAAGGTCTTGCGGAAGGCGCCGGGATTCCGATGGTTTCGGTCTGCGGATTCGACAGCTGCAAGGCCTTTTCCGAGAAAACAACCGATATTCTTCTTCCTGTCATCGACGGTCGGAAAAACCGCTTTTATGCCGCGTTTTACGGCAGCGGAGAGCAAATCGGTGATTATATGGATTTGCCGGCAGCCGAAATCGTTAAAGCCGCACCTTCCGGGACGATTGCTGTTTGCGGAAACGATGCGGAGGCATTCCGAACCGCACTGGGAGGAATGCTTCCCGCTTCATGGAAAATTGCCGAACCGTTTACAAAACCAGCAATTGCCGAGTGGAGTCGGATTGCTCTTAAAAAATATGCCGACGGTCAAACCGACTCGCCGGCAGCAGGTCCTTTTTATATCAGAAAAAGTCAGGCCGAAGAGGGCAACGGCTGATTACAGATTATCTTTTTCGATATCTTTAAAGTAGTTATAAGTTCCGACTTTCAGTTCGTATGTGGCTTCTTCATCGCATACGATAATCGCTTTCGGATGCAGCTGAAGAACGGAAACCGTCCACATGTGGTTAACACCCTGCTCGACCACATTCTGGAGTGCACGTGCTTTGTTATGCCCGTTGATAATAATCAGAACCTCATCGGAATCGGTGACTGTTCCGACACCGACCGTTAAGGCTGTTTTCGGAACCTTATTGACATCGTTGTCAAAAAAGCGGGAATTGGCGACAATCGTATCGTATGTCAGGGTTTTGACACGGGTACGTGATTTAAGGCTCGATCCCGGTTCATTGAATGCAATATGTCCGTCGGGGCCGATTCCCCCCAGGAAAAGATGAATTCCGCCGTAAGAAGTGATTTTCTCTTCATAACGCTGACATTCCGCTACCAAATCAGGGGCATTACCGTTCAGAATATTGATATTCTCTCTCGGGATATCGATATGATTAAACAGATTCTGAAACATGAATGTATGGTAACTCTGCGGATGATCTTCCGGAATACCGACATACTCATCCATGTTAAATGTGACAACATTTTTAAAAGAAACACGACCGGCTTTGTTCAATGCAATCAGCTCTTTATAAGTCCCGATAGGCGACGATCCTGTCGGTAATCCGAGAACAAAAGGTTTTTCGGGTGTCGGAGCAAAATCATTGATTTTCTTCGCCACGTAATTTGCAATCCATTTCGACAGCCGATCGTAATTCGGCTCAATAATCAAACGCATCTTTTTTCTCCTTATAACATTCCGCGCCAAAAACGGAAATGATTTTCTTCGAGATCCTTCATCTTCGGCATCGCAAAGAATTTAAACTCCTTTTCCGAAGCAAACATAAATCCGTGGCGAATTAAAGAATAGGAAATCCTGTTTAAATTATTATCAAGTCCGAGCCCTTTTGTCAATTTGTTCGGGCGTAATTTAAGCTCCAAAATCGCGGAGTGAAGTTTGGAAGGATGTATCCCCGGAATCGGCGAAGGAATCAGCGAGTTTTTATCCCATTCGGACAAAAAAGATTCTTCGTCGAATTCGAGTTGTGTATATAAAACAGTCGGTGCGCTTTTGGCATTCTCTTTTTTTGTAATTTTCGATCCGAAATCGAGAAAATTCTGCCGTGTAAGAATCAGCATTCGAAGCGGGTTTATTAATGCAAACAGACGCAGGATTTCGGGCGAACGGAGCGCAAGATCGGGATTGGCCGCATCGAGCTTCAATACGGAACCGTCCGGATTTGTCAGATAAAGATTAAGAATCCGATCCAGCTCCAGATGCTCGAGAACCCGGTAACAGGAAATGAATTTGGTTGCTTTCGGCCGTCCGTCACTGTGCGGATGCATCGATGAATAGGCATTATCGATATCGAAAAAGTCGGAACGAAATCCGGCATCGATTTCCGCAAAAAGAACTTTTCCGTCATAAAAACGGGTCGAACCCGAAATGTAATGCATGGCAAACTGTTCGGGCTTTAGCTGTGAAGCAATTAAGGCTTCCTGCGGATGCAATACCGCATACAAACGATTTGTGTATTCCATAACTGATTACCCCCAATATACTTTCAGTAACGGTGCAATGACCAAAGAAACAATGGCCATGAGTTTGATCAGAATATTCAAAGACGGACCGGCCGTATCCTTAAACGGATCACCGACCGTATCGCCGACAACGGAAGCTTTATGGGCATCACTTCCTTTGCCGCCGCCGGAACCGAATTCGATCATCTTTTTGGCATTATCCCAGGCACCGCCGGAATTCGACATAAAAATGGCCAAAACAATCCCGCTGACCGTAACACCGACAAGAAGTCCCATCAGCATATCGATACCGCCCAAAAATCCGACGGCAATCGGTGTAACGGTTGCCAAAAGACCGGGAAGAATCATTTCCCGTAATGCCGCGCTGGTCGAAATCGAAATACATTTATCGTAATCGGGTTTTTCCGTTTCGGCCAAAATCCCCGGATGTTCGCGAAACTGGCGGCGGACTTCTTCGATCATTTTAAACGCCGCTTTTCCGATAGCACCCATCGCCAAAGCGGAAAAAAGATACGGAATCATTGCACCCGCGATCAAACCGATCAGAACAGGAACCCGCGTCAGACTGAGAAAAACATCATCGGCGCCGGCCTGCTGCTTAAACGAAGAAAACAGAATGATGGCAGTTAATGCGGCCGAACCGATGGCAAATCCTTTGCCGATTGCCGCAGTCGTGTTTCCGACTGCATCAAGTCCGTCCGTAATCTCCCGAACCCGTTTCGGATATTCGGCCATCACCGCCAACCCGCCGGCATTATCGGCAATCGGTCCGTAAGCGTCGACAGCCAGTTCAATTCCCAATGTAATCAGCATACCGACGGCCGCAAGGGAAACACAGTAAAGCCCTCCGAGAGTGTACGATACCAGAATAGAAGCGCATATCAGCAGAATCGGAACCAGAGTCGAAAGCATCCCGACCCCCAATCCCGTAATGATATTGGTGGCCGACCCTGTTTCACTGGCTTTAACGATACTGCATACGGGACGGCGGTTTGTTCCCGTGTAATATTCGGTTGTTAACCCGATGGCAATTCCGCAGACCAAACCGATAACTGTCGACAAAAAGAGATACAACCAGGAAACCCCGTTTCCGTAAGTCCGATCACCGATAAAGAAATAAATCAAAGGGGCAGAAAGAATCAACGCAAGCAATCCGGCAGAAAATGTGCCGATATTCAATGCTGTCTGAGGATTTTTCCCCTCTTTGGTCCGGACCAGAAAGACACCGGCTACGGAACAGAATAAGCCCAAAGAGGCCAAAAGCAGCGGAAGAGAAACCAGACGAAACGGCAAATCCGGCGATGCACCGGAAACAGCCAGTCCGAGAATCATCGATCCGACCAGTGTACCCGCAAAAGATTCGAACAAGTCGGCTCCCATTCCGGCCACATCGCCGACATTGTCGCCGACATTATCGGCAATGACGGCAGGGTTGGAAGGATGATCTTCGGGAATTCCCGCCTCGACTTTACCGACCAGGTCGGCACCGACATCGGCCGCTTTTGTAAAGATTCCGCCGCCGACTCGGGAAAAAAGTGCAATCGTGCTGGCACCGAGAGAAAATGCGGACAGAAGAGGAAAAACCGTTTCCCTGAAATAAGCCGAATCGACAGAGACTTCGACACCGCTAATCTTTGTATAAAGAGAGACCGAGAGAACCAGTATCAGCGCAAGTCCGCCCAGTGTCAGTCCGACAACACCGATTCCCATTACGCTTCCTCCGGAAAAAGCAACCAGCAACGCCCGCTGCTGCCCTCCTTTCAAAGCGGCTTCCGTTGTTCGCCCGTTGGCGACCGTCGCCACTTTCATACCGATGAATCCGGCCGCAGCGGATGCAAACGCCCCGAGCCCGAAAGCAAGGCCCTGAAAACGAAGAATTCCGCTATTTAAAAGCGTCATTGCCAATCCGATAATCAGCACAAACGGAAGCAGAACGCGGTATTCCCTGAACAGAAAAGTCATGGCTCCGCCGGCAATCGCCCTCGAAATTTCTTTCAGCCGTCGGTTTTCAACCGGCTGTCTGAAAATCCATAAAGTTTTCCACAGACAAAACAGACACGCACAAAGAGCAGCGGCGCCTGCGGCCGCTATCACAAATAGATCCATAACGCCCTTCCTTGTTTCATTGAATGTTATATTTTAGCACGGGAGAATAAAATTTAACAATAAAAAAAATCTCTTGACGATAATTTTTTATTTTAATATTATGAATATCATAGTGTGTGAGGTAAAATATGATTGAATGGTCTCCCCGGTTTTCCGTATCCGACACGGTCATAGACACTCAGCATCAGCAGCTTTTCTCGATCATGAACGAAATTATCGACGGCATGAAATCGGGCAAATGCGACGACAAAAATTTTATTTCTTCCGTTCTCAACAAACTTCTGGATTATACCGAATACCACTTCCGCGAAGAGGAGATGCGGTTTAACTCAACCGCCTATCCGCAAAAGGCGGAGCATATCCGTGCCCACAAGGAGTTTACCGAACAGGTCAGACAAAAAATAGCCAATAAAGACAAAGGGATACCGTGTCTGAACGCCACCGAAATTGCCAATATTGCCTACAACTGGCTGTGCAAGCATATTCTTAATTTCGATAAAACATATATTGATTACATAAGTCGAAATAGAAAATAAACGCCGGTTTTCCGCCGGATTTCTTACAAAATCGGAGGCAAAATCTTCTTTTCGATAACAGAGTCGAGATTGGCCCGTTTTACCGCATCATAGACTTCGCTTCTGAAAATCTGAACGGAACGGGGTGCGTCGATTCCGATTTTCACCGTTTCTCCGCAGACATCGACAACCGTTATTCTGATATGATCGTCAATTATAATCGATTCGTTCTTGCGGCGCGACAGTATCAGCATGTCGACTCTCCTTTGTTTTTCAATGCCGCCAACTCGGCAATCACATCATGTCGGGTTTTATATTCCGGATTTCCGGATATACACTGACACCCCTTTCCCGTCTGCTTGTTAAAAACAAGCGGTCCCTGCAGGTTCGCCGTAATCATCGGGGTTTCGTTAAAGTTAACGATCACAAAGACCAGAAGTTCCGTATCTTTTCCCGGCTCCATGTCGAGGGGAAGCAAATCGGCTTCGTCGACATCGAGACGGTAATCGGGACGAAAAACCTCGGGACTCATAACGGCAAAGGACAAATAGGGCTCGGTTAAAGCCTGAAGGTAAAAATAAGGAGGATGTCCCGAATCGATCAATGCAAATCGCGTCAGTTCCGGTAATCCGAGCAGTCCGCAGGGAAAATCAAAAACCTGACGCTCATCTATCTCGACTTCACCCAATACTGTTGTCTTAATTTTCATTTTTTACCTCAAAAAATCCATTAATGTCGGCTGCAAAACTTTTGCCGTTGTCTGAAGTGTCGCCTTATGCATGTTCTGAAGATCCTGCATCTCGACAATCGACTGTGCCAAATCATCGGGTGTTTTTCCCAACTGTTTGTTATTCATATCGGCATACTGCGGAATGTCAAGCGTCAGCCGCGACATCACCGTATCCAGACGCTGTTCGAGATTTCCGATATGGGCAATTTTCGTCAACAGATTATCCTGAGCAACGGAAATTCCTTTTAAACCCTTTCCGCCGGCATCGAGCGCATTATTTTTGTAGAGTTGATCGCGCAAGCGGATGACTTCGTCAAAAACCGATCCGCCGGAACGAATCACTCCTCCCGCCAAATTGTACGGTGGGAGTTGGTCCTGTTCGATAAAACCGAGATCGCTTAACACCGTACCGGTTCCCGCATCTTCGAGCCAAATCTGATGAGGCTCGGTTGCTTCCAACGTCATGGTTCCGCCCGGTTCGTCAAAGTAGGCCCTGACTCTCAGATCGGCCTGATTGATTTTATTGATAATCGTATGGATATTGTCTCCGGCCGATAAAGCAACGGTTTTTCCGTCAATCATAATGGCGGAATCTTCCAGAACACGGTACCCGAGTGCGTTAAACGGCGAATACAGACGATCGTAATTGGCCCAAAAAAGATGATCGCCGGCATTCCCGAACTCGGCAAATCGACCGTCCGATATTTCCGTCGTCCGTCCGCCGTTGTCACCGATATACTCCACGGAAACAACAACCGGATGCCCGCTGCCCTCAACCGAACTTTCGACTGTTTTAAAGGCATCCGGAGAACGGCGCGTCCCCGAAAAGAGAGCAATCCCGTCCTCGTTTCGCGTATTGGCCAAATCGATTAAGCCGTATAAATATTCGTTTAACTGATTTGCCATAATTTTCCGGTCGGAATCGGAATATGTTCCGTTTGCCGCCGTTACGGCCAAACGGCGCACCTCATGGAGAATCGCATTGGCCTGCTGCAGGCTGTTCTCTGCCAGACGGATGTCATCTTTCATCTGCTCCGCATTCTCGACAAATGTCTGAAGACGGTCGATTTTGGAAGAGAGCAGAACCGAATGGGAAGCGGCAGACGGGTTATCACGGGGATCCAATACCCGCGTATTGCCGGCCACTTTGTTTGCCAATTCATTGCTTCGGACTCCGTTTCTGCGCATGTAATACTGCATATCACGCGGAGTCATTTGAGAACTGACTCTGTCCATACAATCAGACTCCTACCCGATTAATAATAATATCCAGCATTTTATCGATTTCGTTGACAAAACGTGCGGCGGCACTGTACCCGTGCTGGAACTTCAGTAATTCCGTAAACTCTTCATCGACATTGACACCGGTCACAGCCAGCTTCATATCGTTGAGCTCTTTCAGTACGAGCTGCTCGTTTTCCGATGTATCCCGGGCAACCGCTCCGCGAACACCGATATCGGCAATCCTTTCGGCGAAAAAGGCATCAAAACTTTTCAGACGTCCGACCATCACCTCGTTATTACGGATGTTTGCAATGGCCTGAGCACCCCGCCCGTCACCCAATTCTGCGGGACGACCGTTCACTCCCCAGCCGGCAGCGATTCTGGTGACATCGGCAACAATAGCGGGATTGACCTCAATCCACCCGGCCGGATGAGCCAGAGGTGCTGTCGCATAGGTTTCCGCACGCAAAGCCGTTACCGCATCCGCCTGCGCCCAGTTATAGGCACCGGCCTCACCCGAGGCAGCCAGAACTCCCGAGTAATTGGTCAGAAATTCTCCGGAATCGGCGGCATATCGGATAACGAAATCGGGATTATTTCTGTCCGAAGAAGTCACCGCCCGTAACTGAAGCCGTCCGTCGCTGTCGAGACGGGCAACCACCTCGCTTCCCGATGTATTGATACGCCGGACAAGGGTTTCGACTGTATCGGTCGGATAATAATCGATATTGACATTCCCCTCGGCCGCAGCAAACGTTAATGTCCCCTGCAATCCGATCTGCTCCTGCGGCTGCAAAATATTCTGACCCGTTATTCGGAAAAGCCGTGTCTGATCCATAACTCCGTCGCCGTCGGCATCGAAATTGCCGTCGACATTATTCACAAACGGATATTCCGTAAAAAAATCGACTCCGGTTTCTCCCTGCAGATTAAAAGCTTTCCGATGATTTTCATTAACCATATCGATGAAGTTAACCGTCATCTGATCCAGCTTGGCAATTTCCCGCCTTAAATCGGTATCTCTCAAATCGAGGAAAGATTTCAGCTTACCGCTGCTCATTTGCACATCTTCCCCGTTTTCCGACCATGTTACGCGCAAGTATCCTTCATTTACGGGATCACTCACCGTCTCCAGATGAAAGGCGATTTTGCCCTGCAGAAGATGACGGCCTCCCGTATGAACATTGAATTCATCGGGATCCTGTCCGTTTGTCGATATATTGAGGTATGTTCCCAGCTCTCTGACCAGTACATCCCGTTTATCGTATAAATCGTTCGGACGATCACCGATTCCTTCGACACGAGCGATTTCTTTATTCAGTTCGGCCACATTATCGAGAATCTCGTTAATTCTGGATACCGTTGTCTGCACTTCCGTATTGAGCATATTGCGGACTGTTTTTAACTGATTGTAGTTTTCATGAATATTGTCAATCAGAGCCGCACCACGCTCGCGTACCGTATCCCGGACAGCCATGCTTTCCGGATTTTTCACCAGCTGCTGCCAGGAAGTCCAGAATTTATCCATAAGAACACGCCCCGAGATTTCATCCGGTTCGTTATAAATTCTTTCCACCTGAAGCAGATAGTGGTCGCGCACCCCCCAGTAACCGCTTCGTGCCAAACGACCGACTATCCGGCTTTCCATAAGCTCGTCTTCAATGCGTTCGACCCAAACGGCATCGACTCCCTGTCCGATTTGTCCCGGAGTATTCTCGCGATTTAAGTGAGGAAAATAAAGCGGTTCGGTCGCTTCCATGCGCACCCGCTGACGGGAATAACCTTCCACGCCCGCATTACTGATATTATGCCCGACCGTACCGACGGCCTTGCTATGCGCGACAATGGATTTTTTTCCCAACTCTATCCCTGCAAATGACGACTGCATAAATTCACTCCTTGAAGCAGTAGTTTCCTTTATATTTATCGGTCAAAAAAGAGCCCGGGATTAGAAAAAAAGAATTTTTACAGCTCGGTAGAGATAAAGACAGATCGTCCCGCTTCCGATGGCGCGGTAAAGCGACCGGACTGATTGTAAACGCCGCCCGTATTCCGGTTTGTATATGTTTCCAAAACGGAATTAACGGTCCCCGTTACGGAATAAACATAGTCATCGAGATTTTTCAGCCGCCCCTGATACAAAACGACCTCCCTCTTCAACTCTCTGTACAACACCGTCAGAATCGAAGATTCTTCGGAGGGGAGAACGGAAATCAAATCGTAAAACGATGTTTTTTCCGAAACGGAAAAACGGCGGCACAGACGGGAATACCCCTCGACGCGACGCTCTTCTATCATTTTCAGCCGATCCGATTCTTCCGAAAGGCGGGAAAGCAGTGTCTTGAGCGATCGGGAATCCCGATTCATCACCGCAGTTTTCAGCAGATCGGTCAGACGACCGCATTCCTTCAAAGAAACGACTTCGTTCTTCAGGAGAACCTGAAAATTTTTGACAACATCTTCACTCAAATTCCGACTCCCGATATCTTTTCGGCAGAAAAAAAACAAAACGTAAGTTTCAAATAAATAAAAAAACCTTTGAGAAGCGGAAAATTTTATTCATAAAAAGGAGGTATATATGGATAAACGGTACTTCCCAAAGGCATTTCGATTATATCACACAGGCTAAAATTGTTCAACCGAAGAGTTCGCAAAACAGACTTTACTATTCCCGTTAAGTAGGTTATAATAACAAAACACGGAGATTCTATGAACACGGATTGGGATATTGTGATCATCGGTAGCGGCCCTGCCGGACTGACAGCCGCACAGTATGCGGCCCGGGCCGACATGAAAACAGTTGTTTTGGAACAGCTCTCTCCCGGAGGGCAGGCTCTTCTCATCGACGAATTGGAGAACTACCCCGGTTTTCCCGAGAAAACAGACGGCTTCACTTTTTCCGAGGCCATGACCCGACAGGCACAAAAATTCGGAGCTGTTATCGAATATACGGGAGCGGCTTCGGTGAAAAAAGAGAATGACCGCTTCCTGATTGAAACAACCTCGAATCAGACACTGACTGCCAAAGCCGTGATTTTGGCTACCGGAGCCGCCCACCGGCCTCTGGGAGTGCCGGGAGAAGAGAAACTTTCCGGGCGGGGAGTCTCTTACTGTGCGACATGCGACGGTCCTTTTTTTAAAGGGAAAAAAATCTTCGTGGTCGGAGGCGGAGACACAGCCTGCACCGACGCCGCCTATCTGGCGCACCTGAGTGATGATGTCACTATTGTTCACCGCAAAGACCGTTTCAGGGCACAAAAGGCAGTTGCCGATAAGGTACTCAACCACCCGAATATACGCGTATTATTCAATACGGAAGTCACGGAAATCAAAGGGAGCGACAAAGTCGAATCGGTTCTGCTCTTTAACAACAAAGACCGGACAACAACGGAAGAACCGGCCGATGCGGTTTTTATCTTTGTCGGAACCGTTCCCCATACGGAGCCGGTTCCCGGGCTTGAAAAGGATGAAGCGGGATACATTCTGACCGATTCCTCGATGCAAACGTCCCTTCCCGGACTTTTCTGTGCGGGTGATGTCCGCTCGACACCGTTTCGACAGGTTGTTGTTGCCTGCGGCGAAGGAGCCGTTGCCGCTCATGCTGCGGAAGAATATATCGGCAAACTGACAGGCAACGAATACCGGTAAAATGAAAAAGATTGTCTGTCTGATCTCTTTTTTTCTGTCCGCTTTTTCCTCTTTCGGACTTTCGTTCTTCCAGAAAAGTCTCGGCGATGCGGAATTGACGGAAGCAATCGCTTCGGAAATGACGGCGGAAGAAAAAATCGGGCAGCTGTTTATGCTCGGCTATCTGGAGGCCGAACCCGATCCTTTTATTCTGAAAGAAATAGAGGCCGGACGGGTCGGAAATGTCAAAGTCTTCGGCTGGAACGCAACCGATACGGAAGCGGTTGCCGAAGCGGTTGCACAAATGCAACGGGCCGCATCAAAAACCCGTTTTTCCGTACCGCTGATTGTCGCCACGGACCAGGAAGGAGGATGGGTCCGTCACGTAAAAGGCAAAACTTCGGTGACACCCGGCAACAACGCCATCGGAGCAACGGGACAACTTTACGATGCTTATGAAAGCGGCCGCCTGATTGCCGCCGAACTGCGGCTTCTGGGAATCAACATGAATTTTGCACCCGTTGTCGATCTTTTCGACGATCCGGAAGCCGATCTGATCGGACCGCGAACCTTTTCGAGTGATCCGAATATAACGGCCGCTTTGGCCATTGCCTTTTTTCACGGCCAGGAAGCCTCCCGGGTTCTCAGCACGGCAAAACATTTTCCGGGACACGGCCGAACGGGAATCGACTCGCATATATATATGCCCCGTATTAATTTAAGCGAGGCACAGCTGAAAAACAGAGAGCTGATTCCCTTTGCCGCTCTCGCAAAAGAAAAAATTCCCGCTATCATGTCGGGACACCTTAATTTTCCCCAAATCACCGGAGAGGGAACCTCCGCATCGCTCTCTTCGCATGTGCTGAAAGACCTGTTACGCGGCGAAATGGAGTACGACGGCCTGATTATCACCGACGATTTACTGATGGGCGGTGCACGAAAACCGGGGATCGGGTATCCGCGTATTATAGCGGAATGTATCCGGGCCGGAAATGATATTGTCCTGATTTCAAAAGATTACAAATACTACCGGGATGCTTTTGCCGATATGCTGAAACTGTATCATTCAGACAGCCGTTTTCGCGAAGATGTCGAAAGAGCAGTCAGACACGTTTTGAAAGCAAAAACAGAGTATTTAAGACAGGACGACAGAGTCCCCCTCTATCCGTCCGCGAGAGAGGCTTCCGGAATGCCGACGGAGGAATCAATGCGATACCAGCAGTCGCTTGCCCTGCGGGCAATTACGGTCACCGCTCCTTTGCGTGTTTTCGACAAGCCGACCCCTCTTCTGCTGGCGGGAAGCTACGCAAACATGGGGAAAGCCGGAAAAACCGTTTTTAAAAACAGCACCTTTTTCTTTATTAAGGATTTCAGCCGCGGAACAAACCAGTACGAAGTCGCCGACGCCATTACAGCCGCAGCCGAAAAAGAGAAACGAAAAATTATTTTGCTGATTTCCGACACGGAAACGGCTGCTGTCGGCCGGGTACTGAACGACAGAAATATCCCTTTTACCGTTTTTTCTTCTTTAAATCCCTACCTTGCTTCGGGAGTACTGCGTCCGGGCCAGCAGATCGTCTACTTGTACGGAGTCGGTTACGAATCCTTTCGGGCGGCCTTCTCGGTGCTGGCCGGTGATTTTGCTCCCACAGGACATCTACCGATAAAATGATACCTCTTCAATGGATTTCGGCAACAAATGAAAATTTTCCTCTTCTTTACCGTTTCTTAACCGAACAGGAGCCCCATACACTGAATATACTGGCCTCACTGCCCCTTCGCAACGGCAAACGCGTACTGCCGCCCCCCTTCGCTGTCAAGATGTTTCTTCTGCGTACAGGCAGCCGAATCGTCGGAGCCGCATCGCTGAGCGCCAACGGCATCCTCTACTGCCACACTCTGCTGCCGCTGAAACGGGAAGACCTGACACCGTTGTGGAAGGCCTCTTCCGAGTGCCCGCGCGGCCTCTTCCAAATTGCCGCCTCCTACCCGGCATCGGAAATGTTCAAACAGACACTGCCGAAGCCGGCGTCCGTAACCGACTTTTACGTCATGCACCGCCCGCTGGTCTCCTATCCGTTTACGCAAATCGAACCGGGAATTTACCGTGCGGGCGAAGAAGATATCGGCCGGCTGCTGCCCGTTCATTACCGCTATTACGAAGAAGAAGTTTACCTTTACAACAACACACCGCCGGCGAAGGTTATCGAAAACAATCTGAGACTGCTTATCCGTAATTACCGTGTCTATTTTCTGTCCGATGAAAAAGGAAAAATTCTTTCGAAACTGAACACGACACTGACGGGAGAACGGTATGTCCAGCTGGGAGGCGTTTACACCGAACGGGATGCCAGACGGAGAGGTTATGCCAAAAGAGTGCTCAACTGGTTTCTGATTAACGAACTTCCGAAAATCGGAAAATCGGTCTCCCTTTTTGTCAAAAAAGAGAACGAAAAAGCTCTGCAGCTTTACCGCAAATGCGGATTCGAGGAAATCGGAGAGAAAACACTGATTTATTTCGATCTCGATTAAAAGAGATAAATCGGATGCGAGTCGGGATTCTTTCCGAAATAGGTCACATCATCCACCACTTTCACGGCTTCTCCTTTCAGAACCGCGAACAGGAACCGTTCGATTCCCAGTCCGCCGCCGAAAGTTGCCGGAAAATAGCGCTCTCCCTCTTTCGACAGGGCGTGCGCCGCACACAAAAACGGCCCGTAACCCTCCAAATCCTCCGGATTGAGCAACTCACCCTCTTTGGAAAAATGGGGTCTCACCTTTAAAATTTTATTATCGATCAACCGCTCGACAATCGGTTCGTACAGCCACTCTCTTAAAGCACCGGAAAGAATCTCATACGGCTGCCCCCACACGCCGTCGGATGAACAGGAACGGGCGCAAAGATCGTAGTTGTAAATCTGATCCGATCCGAACTCGGAAAGCGGAATTTTGGAACCGTCTTCGCTCAGATAGGGATAAATCAGATCGTAATTCTCCCGCATCAGTCCGGTAATCCAGAAGAAGTGGGTATGAAAAATCTCTCCCAGAGGAGCCTCGAACGCTTTTGTTCCTGTCAGACGCACCGCTTCGTCGCGTGTAATCCGCGGAAAAGGAATTTCGGGAACGGTCAGCGAAACCTTCAGAGCTTTCAGATCGTCCGCATTCCTGTCGACAATATCGGTAACGGCCGCCACAATCAGACGTTCGAAAAAGGAGAGTGCCGTTTCCATCTCCCCTTTTAAAATCGATTCGACCTTCTCCGTCCGGTAATAATATTCTTCCAACGTCGGACGATAGGAACGTCGCAGCTCGATATCCATCTGCGAAAAATCAATCAGATACTTTCCGCGCTGGATTCCGTTGGGATCTTCGATTTCGAGACGGATATTGGGAGAATCAACGAAAATTCCCTTCACTTTCGGATTAAAACAGGCCAGAAATTTCGAATAAATCATCGAGTGGGTTGTTTTGTAAGCCTGTCCCTTATAACGGATGGTCGGCGAATGCTCGATATCGTGCGCCAGCGGGTCCGTTACCGGGCTCAGCGAGACATGCTCCAAATTCAGCAATCCCTCTTCCGTCAGAAACCGGATCATCGATGTGACAAAGGTGGTGCGAATCCGCATCACATGATAGAGCGTATCACCGTTCCATTTTGTCAGATAATTTTTCTCTATGAATTCACTCAAACTGCTGCCGTTCTGATTCAGGGCATTGGCGAATCGGGCCAGCGCGCCGCCGATTGAAGAAGATGATTCCATAAGGTACTCCTGTCTTATACTACACTGATTTGAGATTTTCTGCAATCGGATTTACGGAGGGAATCTTTTTTTCTGTTTTCTTTTCCGTCAAATTGTGATAGAATACGGTATGCAATCGCCCTATCCCCCCGATTTTACCGTTCTGCCGCATAACCGCATTGTTCACAAACCGTTTTACAACGCTTCTTTCTATCACAAAAACAACCGGAGCGAGTTCGATGCCCTGCTTAAAAAATACGGCAGGCGGATTGAAACAGGCGCAATCGGGCCGGTAGAGGTCCGCGCTTCTTCCGTGCACGGATACGGACTGTTCGCCGCCGCGGAACTGAAAGAAGGCGACTGGATCGGCGAATACACGGGGGAACAACGGTGGGCGATGCCGTTTTCCCGCAAAACCGACTACGCATGGGCAGTACCGGCGCCGACACTGCCGCGGCTTGAGATCGACGCCCGCCGTTGCGGCAACGCACTGCGGTTTGCCAACCACTCGTTCGACCCCAACGCCGTTGCCGACCATCTCCTTTACAAAGGAAACTGGATTATCGTTTTTTATGCGGCACGCCCCATCCGGACAAACGAAGAAATTTTCATCGATTACGGAGAAGCCTACTGGAGTACACCGCAACGGGAACTGCATATCTCTCCCGAACTTTTCGATATACTGAAAAAAACACCGGCAGCACTGACACCGACGGAGGAATGTGAAAAATTATGAAAATCGTTTCATGGAATGTCAACGGAATCCGATCCGCCGACGAAAAAGGTCTTTTTGAATTTATGGCATCAGCCGGCGCCGACTGCTACTGCCTTCAGGAAACCAAGGCACAGGAAAACTGTCTGAAAAAACATTTCAAAGAGTTCGAACCGTATCATGTCTGTTTTGCCGATGCCAAGCGCAAAGGCTACAGCGGGGTCGCTGTTTATACCAAACGAACGCCCGATCGTATCGAAACACTGGGAATCGAAGAGTTTGACGATGAAGGACGAACGCTCGTTCTCTACTTCGGGAAGCTGGTTTTAATCAACGCCTACTTTCCGAACAGTCAGGAAGGGGGAAAACGCCTCGACTACAAACTGCGCTTTTGCGCCGCCATGCAGGAACGGCTCGACCGGCTGTCGGCCGAAGGTTACGAAACCGTTTTGTGCGGTGATTACAACATTGCCCCTTTTCCGATAGATTTAAAAAATCCGAAATCGAACGAAGCCAATCCCGGATATCTTCCGGAAGAACGGGAATGGATGAAACAGTTTCTGGAGTCGGGATACACCGACTGTTACCGGAAATTTTATCCGGATAGAGCCGATGCGTATACCTGGTGGAGTTACCGTTTTCAGGCCCGGGCACGCAATATCGGGTGGCGGATTGATTTTTTCTGCGTCAATCCGCCGCTGGCCGCAAAAGTCACTTCGTGCGACATCCTGTCCGCGGTAACGGGATCCGATCACTGCCCGATTCAGTTGGAACTGGGCGCGGATAACTGATAAGGCGGCCATCCCATTTTGAGCCCGCCGAGCAGATGGAGATGAATATGTTCCACCTCCTGTCCGCCGTCGGCACCGTTATTAAACACAATCCGGTAACCGTTTGAGAGGCCCAGGAGATCGCCCACTTTCCGGGCCGCGACCATAAGATGCCCCATCACGTCGGCATCGGACGGCTCCAGATTCTCGATACGGGCAATATGCTTTTTGGGAATCAGCAGCACATGTACCGGGGCCTGCGGATTAATATCATAAAAGGCATAAACCGAATCATCCTCATAAACTTTCCGGGAAGGAATCTCCCCGGCGATAATCCGGCAAAACAGACAGGAATCCATTATTCTCTCCTATTTATTAAGATTCATTTCGATAATCAGCTGAACCTCGCCCACTCCGATATTCAGTTTCTTGGCAATGTCACCGGCACTCCACCCCTGCTGTGCCAGTTTCAAAACCAAATCTGTCTGATCGATTTTTCCTTTCCCGTCACCGGACGACAAATCGGTCAATTCTTTTAAAGTCGCCAGATTTTTTACGGCGGAATTATTCAGCTGGACCAGCCGCGACTCGATATCGGCCAGCCACTGACGGGCCTTGGCTGTCGACTCGATTTTCGCATCGATATCTCCCAGCATGGAATCCAGATCCATCAGCTTATCGACGGCAAAATCTGCCCGTTCTTTGTTATTGCTCAGAACATCGATCCGCTTCGATGCGGAAGCCAGTTTTCCGAGAAAATCGTTAAATGTCCCCTCAAAGTTTTTGATACGGGTTTCCAGCTCCTGCATTTCCTCGAAGTTTTTATCGATTCCGGTCGTTGCATGATTCAGAACATGTTCTTTCTTTTCCAATCGGGAGTACTGATCTTCGACCTGCTTTTCCAAATCATCAAGCTGACGCAGACGCGCCTGCATCTCCATCACCACATCGTTGGAAGAGGTGACCTTATCGATACGGGAATTGATTTCGGCGGAAGTATCACGCAACCGCTTGAAGTCTTTTTCCAAATCATCGACCGTCCGCTTATTGGCCTGCAGCTGACCCAATTTTCCGGTGATATCGGCCTCAATGGCCTTCACCTTCGCCAGAGTCATATCGATATCCTTAAACTCCTTCTTTTTAATAACCAGCTGATCGATTTCGTTCCGGAGGGAAGCGATATCTTCCGTCAGCTTCTTCTTCATGATATCGGCACGCTCGAAAAGCTTTGTCTGCGCTTCGAAATCGCGAATCCGCTTGGTAATTTCATCCAGGCGAAAACTCAGATTCTTGCGGCCCTCTTCGACATCATTATGAAGCTTCTGCTGAACCGCTTCGATTTTCTCGCGGGTATCGGCACTCGACTGCCGGAAATCGCGTGTTTTGTAATCCAGTTCATTCAGAAGCGTATCGGTTTTGTAATTAAATTCGGCATAAAACTCTTCGTATTTTTTGTTCAGCTCGACAAGAGCATTGTCCGATTTCTGACGCAAATCGGCAACCAGTTTTTCGATATCCTGACCGACAATCAGAACAGCCTTCGAAAGGTCGTCGATTTCCCGTTTCGACTTCTCGATAACCCCCTCTTTCTGAGCGGCAAAGGTATCTTTGATGATGTTGACATTTTCGGAAACGGAGGTTTTCAGGTCGGCATATTTTGCTTTCAGATCCGCCTCCGTATTCTTCATCTGTTGAATGACATTCGAATGCATCACCTTCAAATCGGAATGGGAGGTCTCGAAGCGCTTCATTAAATCGGAAATATTTTCTTCGAGCTTGTTTTTTGCTGTCTCGACCGTCTCCTCGAGGTTTTTCTGATGTTCTCCTAATTTGGCCGTTACCGACATATCGTATTTGGAAAACTCGACCTCAAAAGCGCTTTGAGCCTCGTTTTGGATGCCTTCGATATTTTTGCGAATCAGAATCTTGAAATCTTCAATCTCTTTCTCGTTGTGCAAGGCATCAAAAGAAATTTTTTCCTGAAGGGCCTGAATCCGGTTATTCAGATGAACAAATTCCTGATCGGTCTGCTCTTCGATTTTCTTCAAACCTTCGGCAATCGATGCCCGCCGCTCCTGCTCTGCTTCGGCCTGATGCCGCCGCGAATCGGCCAGCATCTGTTCCATATCCTTTCCGGCCTGCTGCTGCCATTCGATTACCTTCAAATTTAACGCATCCGTGCGTTCACGCAAATCGGCAAAGAACTGATCTTCGTATACCGACATCTGTTTCGAAGTGCTCTCGTACGCTGCCGTTTTGACCGATTCGATTTCTTTTCCGATACTGTCGAGTGTCGCATGAATTTTGTTATACCCTTCTTCCGTTTTCAGCCATTCTTCGTTCCGGCGTTCCTCCGCCTCCGCCGCAAAACGGTCGATAACCTCATCCGTCCGCTGTTTCAGCTTCTCCATGGAAACAGCCGCCTCGGCCATATACCGGGCGATATCGGCTTCGACGGAATCGATTTGGGAGACTTTATAGTCGAAATGTGTTTTGTGTTCTTCAAACAGACGGTTAAGTCCCTCGATTTTCGATTCGAGGTCTTCGGAAAGAGACGACAGAGAGAGACGGAATTTCTGTTCGGCATCACCGATCATACGGGAACCGGAAGAGTCTATTTCGGCCGAAATACGGTCGAGTTTTTCCGTATTCTCAACCAGACGGGTTTCCGACCTGGTCAGTTCACCCGAAATCCGTTTTTCAAACGAATCCATATCCGAACTGACCTGAGCGATAAAATTATCGAGATCTTCTTTCAGGCGCTGGCGCGAACTTTCCGTTTCCGTCAGCATCTTGGTCAATTTTTCGCGGTTGGATGTATCGGCCTCATGCAATGCTCCCGAAATCGATAATTTCAGCTGTTCGAGTTCGCGCTTCGATTCTTCCTTCTTCAGCTCGACTTCACTGCGCATTTCGCCGAAATGACGCAGAATCTCGGAATTGGTTGCTTCGATTTTCCCGAAGAGAGAAGCAAGATAGGACGCCATTTCCTTTTCCGATTTTCCCGCCCGGCTTTCGATATCGCGACGCAGATTTTCGAAAATGTCATCTTCCAGCTTCAGTGAACGGTCGACGGCCATCTGTATATTGCGCTGATAACGGGTTTCGACATCCTCCGCCTGAACTTTAAATCTTTCGAGACGTTTATCGACAGACTGACCCGCCGATTCCATTTGGGACAGGACCGCGGCCAGATCTCTCTTCTGTTTTTCCTGGAGAACGGACAAATCTTTCTCTATGCGGCTTTTGGCGTCGGACACCTTGGCGTCGAAAATAGCGGTATAGGTATCCGTTTTTTCTTTGACCCCCGACAAAACGGAGGCAATTTCTTTTTTAATCTTCTCTTCCAGTTTTTCCCTCTGACGGGCAACCAGAGCCAGCATCTGGGCCTTTTCGGTCTGAAGCTGATTTAAAGCTGCCTCATGCGTTCCTTTGACGGAATCCAACTGTGCGGAAACCGTAGAAAGCGTTTCCCGGAAGGACTCTTTCATCCGGGCTGCCTGGTCCTGGTTCTCTTTTTTCAGGAGTTCGCACTCCTCTTTAAATGCCTGCACGGCACGACGCGAATGCTCGTTCATCTGGGCGGCTGTCCGGTCGTTCAGTTCGGCACTTTTGCCGCGAAGCTGTCCGAAAAGCTCCTCCATCTGCTCTTTTTCTTTCCGTATCTGATCCATCGACTCGTGATGGGCAAATTTGACGTTTTCGACCTGTGCCGACAAATCTTCCAGAACATGATCGAGCGACGCTCTGACCCCTGCCGCTTTTTCCTGTTCCTGTCTGACCTGTTCGTCGCACTGCATCCGGAACGAAGCCATCACCCCGTCGGCACCGGATGTCATTTCGGAAATCGCATTTTCGGAAATTGTCCGTCCTTTTTCTTCGAGCGACTCGACAAACGAACGGATTTCTCCCATCGATTGGGCCAGTTCTTCTTTCTCGTTCTCCACGTAGGAAGTCCAATCCCGTTCGGCGGAATCTTTTAAATCTTCGAGAATACGGGAATATTCTTTTTTATCTTCTTCGAATCCGGAACGGACATCACCGGCAACACGCTCGAGAGATTCGGAAGCCTTCGTTTCGAACTCGGTCAGCATTTCTCCGAGAACAACTTCGATTTTTCGGGAGCGGTCGTCGATTTCCTTCACTTTTTTGGCGACGGATGTCACAAAGTCGGACTCCTGCCGAAGATTTCTCATATTCTCTTCGACACTCTGAGTCAATGCCGCCAGACGGTCCATTGCCGTTTCGGAGTTTCGGACGCTCTCTTCCAGCTCTCCGATCCGGTCGTGAAGTCCGTTCAGCCGGGCATCTTCCTGACTGACATCATTCAGGAGCTCGCGTCCCGCCCGTGCATTCACTTCCAAATCGAGAGCGGTATTTTTCAGTTCGCGGACCGATTTGTCGACAATCCCGTCAATTTCTTCCTGAAGAGAAGCTGCATAACGTTTCAGTTTATCCAAAGAACGGTTGTCGCGGTCGATAATCCGGAAAACGATGACAATCGATACGGATACAATCAGTGTCACCGCATTGAGAACAAGACCGATAATACTCACTTTTCCCTCCCTGCAAAAAGCCAGTTTATTATAAAACATATTCGGAAAGAAGAAAAGAGATTTTTTAAAAAACATTCATTTTTGAAGCCGTATCGGGACCGAATCGGCGGATATTTGCTTAAGGATATTGACTTTTTTTTATTTCCGATTAGAATGGTTCAAGATTCTATTTACTGTGGGGTTTTTTGGGAAAATGAAAAATACCGAGACTCATTCCGAAAACGATTTCGACGATTCGAAAATATACTGTGCCAACTGCATTCACTGCAAAGTCATCAAAACACAGACCCAGAACGAAGGCGAATATCAGCTCCGTGTCCGCTGCGATGCCGGAATGTGGAAGAAAAAACTGGGGGAAGAAAAATATTACAAATATTTCACGGTTATCCGTCGGAAACTGGATCAGTGCGAAGCTTACGAATCGATGGGTGACGAGGAAGAATATTTGAAAGATTTAAAGAAAAAACTTCCCGTCAACGATGAGGTGTTCCGCGTTTGAAATTCCGTATTTTGATTCCTGTTTTTGTTTCGGTTTTTCTTTTTTCCTGCGTAACGGTCAAAACAAATTTTGCCGGGGATTTGTCGGCGGAAGAGATGTTTTTTCAGGCGCAGGTTCAGCAGGGACAGATTAAAACAAAAAAAGACTACGAAGCCGTTATCGGCCTGTTCCGAACGGTAACGGAGCGGTTTCCCGAATACAAGGCGATCGGCATCGAATGCCGCTACGAAATTGCCTATCTGCTTTACCGGCAAAAAAAATACCGCGATGCCGAAGATTCGTTTTACGAAATCCTGCGCTTTTACGAAAAAGAAAACAGCGAGGTTTTGCCCGACTGGCCCAAAACACTTTCCAATCTCATGATCGGAAAGATCGAAGAAAAAACGAAACCGAAAGAAAAATCTAATCCAAAGAAAGGCCGCTGACAGCGGCTTTTGCTTTTTTCAGAGCCTTTCTGCCGGCCAGCGAAACACGGACTGCCGGTTCCGCCGATTCCGACAACCGCTGCGCTTCGCGAAGAACATCCCCGAGAGAAACGGCGGCCGTATCGTTAAAAATCTGTTTGCGCAAATCGTCGTCGAGTCCGTAAAGGTGACGCAGCACCGCTTTCAGCAGACGCCCCGACGGGCGTTCCGGTTTCAGATTGTCCGACAGGAAACGGATAACCTGATTTTCCGTTTCTTCCGCCGACGGCGGCGATTCGATCAGATGCTCAAGCACTGTTTCAAAGGTCTCGAAAGTCGCTGTCAGCTGCGGATCGCGGTAAGAGGTCATTTGAAGACAATCGTTTTTCAGGGCGGCCGAAGCTCCGTAAGCCCCGGAGCGGACCCGCACTTCATCGAGAATCCGTGTTTTGAGAAGCTCCGTCATCACACGTTGAGGAGCATGATGCACCGAATCGAGAGGATCGGTTTTTTTCGCCCACGCATTAAAGGCTACATCGGAAGGTAAAGCAACACCGTAAATCTTTTTTAAATCGAACGGCGGCAGCGGGAATGCAAAAAGAGATTCCCTTTCGGCAACCGGTTCCCCTTCATCGGAGAGGATTTCGTGCAACCGAGGCAAAGCCGCAGAGACACGATCCCGCACTTCCTCTTCACAGGATAAGGCATAAAAAACATTCCGTTTCGAACACACCCTGGGATACAGCGATTCAAAACGGCCGGCCAATCGGTCGACTCCGTCCGGATCTTTCAGGACTGTTTCAAGGAAACGAAACTGCACGAAGCCGTCGACAGACTCCGCCGCCGCATCCGCCAGTGACAAAAAGGAACGGGCAAGGCCGGCTGCGTAAATCGTTCCGTTTTGTGTAAAATCGGCCGCCATATCGTTTTTGGACTCGGTCAACGCATCCCGAATCCGTTTCTTATCGGAAAAAACAGTCTCCGAAACGATTCTCCGCAGTGCATCAATCGCCGCATCCGTTTTCTCTGCCAAAAAGCGCGTTCGAATCATCAAATTCAGATGCGGTTTTCGGGTGCGCACCTCGTTTCCGATTTCGATAAATGAAGAAATGTGCCCGAAGACGGCCGTCATCTCACGTGCGACTTCGTCATAAGAACGGAATTTCTGACCGGCACTCAACAAAAGTTTGGCAAAAGAATTGATAATCGGTAAATCATCGAACGCAAGGCTGTCGAGATTGAAAATAAGATCGAGATACACAATCCCGTTTGTCCGATCATCCGTTCTCAAAAGCCGCAAACCGTCAGATTCGTCAATTTCGTAACGAATTGTCGCAAGCGGCGCCTCCACGTCCTTGCGGGTCAGAAGAGGAAAACGGTCAAGAGCCTCTTCGTTCTCCGGTTCGTTTTGAAACGCTTGAAACAAAGCGGTCTCTCGGTCGAGAGCCCCCGCTTTCCGGTAAACGGTTCTCATCAGAGAGGCGGCGGCCGCATCGGCCGACCGTTTCCAGCGTCTGAAATAAGCGGATGAAGGAACCACCGTAATCTCGGCCCGATGCGGATTCTCCGCCAGGAGCGTCCGCAGGCGTCCGACGATGTAACCGGGATCGGAAAACCGTTCCCGAATCCGGCGGAAAAGCGAATCGGTCCGAAACCACTCGCCCGGATCGCCGCCCCGAATCCAGGTGAACATCATCCGCTCCAGGTAGCGGAGACCGAGCGGAACGCCCCCTTTCTTCTCCCGCATGGAAAATTCGTACGAATCGAGAATACCGGTCACCACATCGGAAGCAATTCCTTCCGTCACAATCTCTTCAACCGCCTTTTCGACCGCCTTCACCGCCGCGCCCGCCTGCCGCTTTTTCACGCCCCGCAAACCGCAGGAAAAGAAAAGCTGCCGCAACTCGCTGCTGCCGCCCATGTAGGGGGCCAAATCGGTTCCGTAACCGCAGTCAATCAGCTTGCGGTAGAGCGGCGTTCCCTGGTGACCGCACAGACAGGAAGACAACAGTTCGGCTTCGATGCACGCTTCGGCCGACACCGCTTCATCCCATAACCAGCTGACCGCCACGGTCACGCCCTCTTCACCCGGAGGCGCCGCGACCGTAAACGCGCGCGGCCGCTGCCACCGCGTTTGAAGCGGCATCACGGCACGGCTGCCGGAAACGGTAATCCGCGACAGCAGCTTTTCTTCCAAAAACTGCAGCTGCTCTTCGGTCGGCAGCGACCCGCAAAGAAAGAGTTTCACATTTTGCGGAACATAATGTCGGCGGTAAAAATCCAAAAACCGTTCGTATGAAAGCGACGGAACCGCATTGGGGTCGCCGCCGTATTCGAAACGGTAACCGTTATCGGGGAAAAGCAGTGCCACCGCCGCCTGCTCGGCCGCCGCATCGAACTGCGAATAAACCCCTTTCATCTCGTTATAAACAATTCCGTTAAAAACCGGTTTCCCGGAAGCATCCTTTTCCAGCCGGATCCCCTCGGTTTTAAAAGTATTTTCCGCCAGCAGCGGAAAAAAAACGCAGTCGCCGTAATATTCGAGAAGATTATAATAGTCGACGGGCACGACCGAAGCTGCGGGATAAAGAGTCACATCGGGATAGGTCATCGCATTCATGAAGGTCGCGACACTGCGCCTGTCCATCGAAAAAAAGGCATCCTTCATCGCCAATGTCTGCGATCCCGACAGAACGGAATGTTCCAAAATATGCGGAATCCCGCAATCGTCTTCCGGCGGCGTCGAAACGACAAAACCGAAAAAATTTTCCCGATCGTCAGTGAGAAAGTGAAAGACCTCGAATCCGGTCCGTTCGTGCCGCGCCGTAATCCCGACGCCGTTCCGTTCCGGCAGATCCTCAACCGCATCGATGCGGAATCCGCCGATGATGTCGCCCGTTTTTACCAAAGGAATCGCCTCCAGATCCGTTTCGGTTTCAGCCCGTATTTCAGAAAACGCGAAGGATTGACGGAGGCAATTTTACGCATCTCGCCGCCGAAAACTTCGCAAAAGCGGTGATAATAACTCTCGAGCGAACACTCTTTGAGCTTGACGATAAAATAATCCGATCCGTAAAGAAACTTCTTTTTGACAGAGTAACCGGCCTTATCGTAGATCGCGGTTTTGAGAGCCTGCAGCGAATATCCTTTTTTGGCATTGTCGACAAAACAGCTTAAATCGGAATAGACATTTTTGTATTTCGCCATAAAACGCAAAATTTCGGCCGTATAATATCCGGATGTGGGCGATTCGTCGATATAGCGGTGAATAAACTTATCGCCTCCCAAATGGGCAAAATCGAGATAAAGATTCGGATAACGGTTCAACACTTTTTCCCACAGAACCGGATGATTGAACAGATAGCCGCGCATACTGATATCGCTCATCTTTTCTTTAATCGGGAACGAAACAATCCCGTCGGGATAGATTTCCCGCACGGGCACGGGACGCCCCGATTCGGTGTGAAAGATATCGCCGTCGATCCCGACCCGTTTGGCCAGCGCCGCATACCCGCTGAATCCGGAATGGGTAATGACCGGAATCGAATATTTTTCGCAGTAGGCAAAAAGGCCGTTCTTTTCGTTTTCGGTTCCGTAAAGAAACGGATCGGTGACCGAATAGCCGAGTGCCGGATAGAGTTTAATGCCGACAAACGGTTTGCCCGGTCCGACCTTTTCCCGAATCAGCGCCATCAGGTCGCAGTCCCGGTTGCGGCGCGGATCGACCGGAAAAAAAGGATAGACATGTTCCGGGTAACGGGCTTTCAGTTTCTCCATTTCCTCAATCTGACTCAAAAAACTGTCGTTGAACATGTTGGGAAGGGCACTGAAACGGTTGCCCGAAAAAAAGTTGACAATCCGCCGGAAACTCCAATACGAAGCCGTTTCTTCCGATTTTCCCGCGGCATGGTCCTCGTTCGTCGTTTCTTCGACATTGGTTTTGCCGTCGGCATCAATCATTCCGTAACGCAAATCCATGCAAAGCGGACAAACGGCAAAATTGTCACCGTACACTTTCCGCATCTGGGCGAAAGTCTCCTCGGCGCTGTCGGCCAGAGAGGTATCGATAAATCCGAGCAGTCGGTTGAGCTGTCCGAACGACTCCTGTTCTTCCTCGTTCCGCTTCGTGTCGGAGAGAAATCTGTTGAGGAAATTGAGCGCCACCGAACCCTGACGGGAAAGAATGTCGCGGGTAAAGAGATGACAATGGACATCGAAAAATTTCATAAGAGATCTCCCAACACTTCCAGCGCAATATCGGCTCTGCCGAAAGGAGCACTGACCTGAATTCCGGCGGTTTCCGAACGGACAGCCGCTACCATTTCGCGGGCAATAGCCACACCTTCTTTCAGCCCCTCATCTTTGGTTTTGGCTTTCGCCATCCGATGCAACAGCTCATCGGGCAGAACCACACCCGGAATCTCGTTTTTCATAAATTCGGCGTTTTTATAGCTGGTCAGAGGCCAGACACCGGCAATCACGGGAATGAATACGCCCTCTTCTTTCATCCAGCGGATCATCGACAGCAGCGATTCGGGATCGAAGACCGGCTGCGTCACACAGAAAGAGGCTCCCGCCCTGACTTTGGCAATGAAATGTTCTTTTTCGGCCTCGAGGTTGACGGCACACGGATTCAGCCCGACACCGGCATAAAACGCGGTCGGCGGCTCGATCGCCCGTCCGGCCGGATCGTAACCGCGGTTGAGCTGCGACACCAGCTGCGTCAGCCCGACCGAATCGATGTCGAAGACCCCGGTCGCCTGAGGATAACTGCCCAGCTTCGGAGGATCGCCGGTAATCAGCAGCAGATTGCGCAGCCCGGCCACCGCCGCCCCGAGAAGATCGGCCTGAATACCGATGAGGTTGCGATCGCGGCAGCAGTAGTGAAGCACCGTTTCGATACCGATACGCCGTTCGATTTCCAGCGCGGCAATCATCGGCGAAATACGGGAATTGGCACGCGGTCCGTCGGGAATGTTGACCGCATCGACACCCGCTTCGTGACAGATTTTGACTTTCTCCAGCATCGGCGACAGATCGGTTCCGCCGGGTGAGACCATTTCGACCGAAGTCACCTTTTGGCCGGAAGCAATTTTGGCAGCCAGACGCGACCGTTCGGCCTCCGGAACCGGTTCTTTGACAACGGCTGCCGATGCCGGCACAACTTCGACGGAAACACGCGCGTGCGCCAGCGGTTTGACGGCCGCCGCCGCTTCGCGGATATGCTCGGGCGTCGTGCCGCAGCAGCCGCCGACACCGCGCACACCGATGGCGATATACCGTTTGGCATATTCGGTAAAATATTCGGGATTGGTCAGATACATCAGCCGCCCGTCAATCATTTTCGGCAGCCCGGCGTTGGGCATCACCACCAGCGGTTTATGGGTATGGCGCACCGCCGTTTCGGCCGCCGAAAAAACGGCTGCCGGACCGCTGCCGCAGTTGAGCCCGATGGCGGAGACGGCATCCATCTCATTCAAAAGCGAAACAAAGTGAAGCACTCCCTCTTCGTCGACTTCGTCGGAGGAAACGGTGTTGCCCGGAGGCGTAAACGACGCCAGTATCGGAAGACCGAATTCGGCGGCCGTCTCCGCCGCCAGCCGCAGCTCGTCGGGACGGGTAAAGGTTTCCAGCAGGAAAAAATCGGCACCCGCTTCCGCCAGAGCGGACATCTGACGGCGGAAGGCCTCGCGCACCGCGGTGCGGTTTGCCGTCCGGTTCGGCTGCCGGAAAAAGGAACAGGGACCGACATCGCCGGCCACAAACGCCCGCACCTGCTTTTTTTCGACAGCCTGCCGGGCGAGCCGCACGGCAGCAGCGTTAATTGCTTCCGTCTGCTCGGACAAACCGAACGAGGCCAGCCGCAACGGGTTGGCCCCGAACGTATCGGTCGTAATCACATCGGCTCCCGCTTCCAGATAATCGCCGTGAACCGATTCGATCACAGCCGGCGCACTCAGTACCAGCTGTTCGTAGCAGGCATTCAGAAAATAGCCTTTGTTATAAAGAACGGTTCCCATAGCCCCGTCAAAAAGCAGCACCCGGCTGCGCAACTCTTCCGTCAGATTCATACAACCTCTCTCGATACAGTGTGTTTATTATACACAATTTTCGGAAAACCGTCACCTCTTTTTGAGAAAAGATAAAAAGAATCGAAGGCAGCCGTTTTACGGAAGAGTATCAATGGTCGTTTCATAGGGTTGAAACACTCTGTTTCATACGGTTGAAACACTTTGTTTCTGACTGTGAAACACTTTGTTTCTGACTGTAAAAATCGAAAAGCGGCGGCCGGATTGTCTCCGATATGAATAATGGCGAAAAGAGATTTTTTCGGACAAATTTCTCAAATTTTTTCGACGATTCGATACATAAAAAACAGCCCCCGTACAAACCGTACGGGGGCTGCCGGTGTCATCAACGGAAAGGACTTACTCCGCCGTTTTGACGGTGACTTTATCGTTATAGATTCCCTTTCCCCAATTATTCTCCCATGCCGTTTTCTGTGCCGCCGTCAGAAACAGATCCAGATTCTGCGTTACAGGACCGTCGTTCTGATATCCGCACATCAGATACCCCAGATTCGTATTTGCCGACACATCCAGTTCTGTCAGCTGATTGCCGTGGCAGCTCAGATTTACCAGCGCCATGTTTGCTTTCACATCAAGCTCCGTCAGCTGATTGTAACAGCAGTCCAGAGTCGTCAACGCTGTGTTCGCAGCCACATCAAGATCCGTCAGCTGATTGGAGAAGCACTTCAGAGTCGTCAGCGCCGTGTTTGCCGACACATCAAGATCCGTCAGCTGATTGTAACAGCAGTCCAGAGTCGTCAGCGCCGTGTTTGCCGACACATCCAGTTCTGTCAGCTGATTGCCGTAGCACAACAGCGTCGTCAGCCCGGTAAAGTATTCGATACCGGAAATGTCGGTCAACCCCTTTTCGGCTAATGACAATTCCGTAACCGCTGCCATCGCCGCTCTGTTTTCCGGCGTCAGCTTCACCGTACCGTCAGGCTCCACCGTCCATCCGCACTGAGTGTCCACCGCTTTGATGAAAGCCGTGTTACCGATACGAGGCCAGGCTGCCGACAGGCGGCACCCGGCCGCCTTACCGCCGTCTGCCGTTGCCGCCAAAACCGTCACGCTCCCCTCTTTTTCGACCGTCACCGTACAGCGGCCGTCTCCATGGTCTTTCACCGTTGCCGCACCTGCCGGTACGCCACTCCAGTGAACCGTTTTGACCGTGGCGTTTGCCGGCGCCACGACGGCTTTTAACGTCACCGATTCCCCGACCATCATGTTGACTGTTGTCCGGTCGAGAGTGACACCGTTCACCGGCACCGCTTCCGGCTCACAGGCGCTCAGCATCAGTATGACCGCCGTAACGGCTGTCTGTATTGTCCGATAGACTGTTTTTGCCTTCATCATTATCCTCCCTGCGGCTGCACCGCATCGTATTTTTTCCGCTTCCACCGTCGAACCGTTTAACGACCCGGCTCTCTCTTTAATTCGCATCCCGAACATCAACATCAGCGTTATCGGGTTTATTTCCCCAATCCGAGATCCATAAAGTTTTCTGAGTTTGTGTCAACGTCAGTGTTAACCGTCCTGTCGTCTGTTTTCCGCAGAAAAGTGAAACCAACTTCGTGTTTGCGCTCACATCCAACGTCTTCAGCTGATTTCCGGTACACAGCAGCTCAACTAATGCTTCATTTTTTGACACATGCAGCCCTAAAAGCTGATTATCGCTGCAATTCAAATTGGTCAGTGCCGTGTTCGCCGATAACTCCAGTCCTTGAAGATTATTGGCAGAACAATACAGGCGTTTCAGACCGGTAAAGTATTCGATACCGGAAAGGTTGGTCAATCCTTTACCGGACAAATTCAATTCCTCAACAGACTGAATCCGATTCTTATTCTCCGGCGACAGACAGACAAGGCCCGTCGGTGTTTTTGTCCACCGGCACTGATCGCCGACCGCACTGATAAAATTGAAATTTTTTATGGCTTCTTCAAACACCCTGACCCGGACTTCGGCCGTTTTGCCGCCGCTGACCGTTGTCACCGTTACCACAGCCTCACCGGCGGCAACGGGTTTAACGCCGCAGCTTCCGTATCCGTTATCGGTCAGCGCCAAAACCCCTTGCGGTTCGACGCTCCAGCTGACCGTTTTGTCGGCGGCCCAATCCGGCTTCACCGTGGCCGTCAGCGTTACCGTACCGTCGGCAAATGTCGCATCAAAATCTCCTCTATCCAGCGTCACTCCGCTGACCGCCGGCGAACCGGTTACTTTGATGCTGACAGACTTGTTGAAAGGATCATTCTTCCATTTATCTTCCCATAACACAACCTGTTCTTCCGTCAAAATCAGCGTCGCGGCTCCGTAGCATTTCAGGGAATCCAATGCCGAAACCGCCGTTATATCCAGTTCTTTCAGCGGATTGCCGTAGCACCACAGAGTCGTCAGCGCCGGGCAGTTCGAGACATCCAGTTCTTCCAGCTGATTGTAGTCGCATTCCAACGTCGTCAGCGCCGGGCAGTTCGAGACATCCAATGATGTCAGCTGATTGTTATTCCTACAAACCAGTGTCGTCAGCGCCGTACGACCCGACACGTTCAGCAATGTCAGCGAAGTACTAACGCAACTCAGATATGTCAGTCCGGTAAAGTGTTCGATACCGGAGAGGTCGGTACAATTACTACCACTGAATTTCAGTTCCGTAACCGTCCGAATTGTTTCCCGGTTTTCCGGCGTCAGCTTCACCGTACCGTCGATCTCTTTTGTCCACCCCACAGGATCTCCTGCCGCCGCTGTCTGAGATTCCACTTCGTTAATCAAATAAAGATTGTCGATTCGCGGCCAGAGAACCGAAAGCTGACAGTGAGCCATCCTGCCGCCGTCCGCCGTCACCGCCGTTACGACAACTTCGTCTTCGTTTTCCGCTTTCACCGTGCAGCGGCCGTCTTTATGATCGGTCGCGTATACACGGCCCTGCGCAACAACAACCCAGTTCACCGTTTTCACCGTGGCGTTTGCCGGTTCCACCGCAGCCTTTAATGTCACCGATTCGCCGGGCATCATGTTGACTGTTGTTTGGTCGAGCGTCACGCCGGTGACCGGTACCGGTTCTTTGCAGGCAAAGAAAACCGCTGCCAGCATCACGGCCATTACCGTGACGAAAATATTTCTCTTTTTGTTCATCGAAACCTATCTGAAAACTCCGGCGAGTTTTTATTTTTTTCTTTTAAAATGATTGTATACCGGTATCCGGTCAAAATCAAGTCAGAAATCCGATTGTCCGATCAGTTCATCCAGCTTCCGGTAAAGCGCCGGGAAATCAATCGGTTTGGAAATATGGGCATTCATACCCGCTTCGGTGGTCACGGCAATGTCTTCGGCAAAAGCGTTGGCGGTCACCGCCACAATCGGCACGGAAACGGCGTCGGGCCGGTCGAGCGCACGGATGCGGCGGACCGCCTCGCAGCCGTCCATCACCGGCATCTGCATATCCATCAGCACGGCGGCAAACGTTCCGGGTGCCGATTCTTCAAACAGCTCCAGTGCCCGCCGGCCGTTTTCGGCGGAGGTCATCTCAAACCCGGCCGACACCAGCATCTCTTCGGCCATTAACCGGTTAATGGCGTTGTCTTCCGCCAGCAGAAGCCGTCGCCCCCGCCCGGGACACCCTTCGTCCGTTCCGGCCGAAGGGCCCTTCCCGCTTTCGGCCGCGGCCGTTGCGGGAGCGGATGTGTCGGAGACCGGTGCCGCCGCTTCCAGCGGCACGGTGACGGTAAAGCGCGAACCTTCTCCCGGAGCACTTTTTACCGTGATTTTTCCGTCCATCTGCGTCACCAGACTTTTGACAATCGACATTCCGAGTCCGGTCCCGCCGACACTCTCGGCACCGAAGCGACTTTCCCTCTCGTACGGCTCGAACACTTTTTCGACAAATTCGGGACTCATACCGATTCCGTCATCTTCGATGACAAACTGGTAACGGGAATAACCGCCGGTTTCGAACTGTTTCACCTGAAAAGAGATCCGTCCGCCCCGTTCCGTAAATTTAAACGCATTGGAGAGCAGGTTGTTGAGAATCTGACTGATGCGCAGCGGGTCGCCGACAACCCGGCTGTCGCGGATATCGGTCTCGACGGTGAACTCTTTTTCGTTCTTTTCCGCCTGAATCCGGAAAATCGAAACCGTTTCTTCGATGGTTTCTTTTAAGTCAAACGGCTGCTGACTGATCGTCACCTTTCCGTGGCGGATGCGGGACATCTCCAGAATATCATTAATCAAATCCAGAAGCTGACGTCCGGCAATACGGATCCGATCCAGAAGCTCTTTGACTTTGCCGGGATTGTCGGTTTGTCTCTGCGCCAGCTCGGACAAACCGATCACGGCATTCAGAGGCGTTCTCATATCGTGAGACATACTGCTGAAGAAAGAGCTCTGTGTCTCCTCGCTGCGGCGGGCCGCTTCGAGAGCCTCCTCCAAAAGGCGTGTTTTCTGCAGCTGCCAAACCTTTTCCCGTTCCACCTCGCGAAAGCAGAGAACCGCTTCGCCGGAATTCAGTGTATCATCGAAGAGAACCCGAACATTGACCCACTTGTACCCGTCATCAAAAAGACGCCGGAAATCACCGCCGAAATCGTAAACTTTCTTCTCCATCAGTCCGGCCAGATTCTCGACCGAAAAACTGTCGAGAAAATCGCGGCAGGCACTCGGCTCGATAATTTCCCGCATAACGTCCAAAAGCCGTTCGTAATCACCTCTGACCGGCAGCCGTTTCAGGACATACTCCGATCCTTTAATGATTTCGTAAGAGGCATCGTTGACATTGACGCGGTACAGAGCGTAATAGGAATTCCCCAAAACGCGAACGGTTTCGTTACTGCGTCCGATTTTATGCTGCAGACGCCAATCGCGCACCGAAAGAAAAAGCGTCATCATCAGAAAACAGGCGAAGAACAGCGAAAAGACGGCAATCAGACGGTTCAGTTCACCGAGAATTTCATGAAACGGGATGGTGATAATCGCTTTCCAACCGTTCGGCAGTTCGTTATAATAGACTCCTTTTTTGACTCCGGACGGATCGTAGAGAACGGAGTCGTATTCATCATGAAGTCCCAGTGAGATTTCTTTCAGAATTTCCCGGACATACTCGGCCTCTTCCTCGTCATCGTGAGTCGATTCTCCGGTCGAATAGAGAACGGTTCCCCGTCTGTCGCACAGATAGTAAGAACTCCCCTCCGGAAGCTCTGCCGTTCTCAATGTCAGACGGAAATTTTCGGGAAAGACATCGAAAGCCAGCACGCAGCCGCTTTGCGTTCCCATCTGGGCAATGGTTATCACCGGCTTTCCTGTAATCGCATCCTGATACGCATCTGTAAAAACAACATTGCCGTTTGCATCCACCGCCCGCCGGTACCAGTCCGCCGCTTCGACATTGTATGTATCGTCGTCGGCCCAGGGGCGTGCCGCTATGATTTTTCCGTTAATGACGGCATAGGGATCGACCGTGTTTTTTCCCAGAACGCCCTCCACCCGGTTGAAAAAAATTTCCATCCGGTTTTGAATCCGTTCTTCATTCCAAAAGGAGGCGGTTTGCGTATCGATATACCGGGTTGCGATTTGGATCAGTGTCTGATAAACGGCAATATTGTTCTGTTCTTCGGCGGCGTAACTGAGAGCAACAGCTGTTCCCATCCGCTGTGTGTTCTGCAGCAAATCCTGTCTCAAAAGCAGGACGCAGACAGCCGACAGAACAGCAAACAGAATAACGGGAAGAAAACTGCCGCGCAGGCGAATGACCGTTCGCAGATCTCTTCTTTTTTTCATCAAAGTGTCTCCAGTGCGGCCAGCGTTTCGCGGTAAACCGGCCTCATCTCCTCAAAAAGGCGGGTAGCCGTATCGGTATCACCCCGCTTCAAGGCATCCGAAAGGGGAGCCGCCGCCCGGTACAACTCTTCCAGACAGAGATTTCCGCAGACGCCTTTTAGGGTATGCGCCGCCTGAAAGGCCGCATCGGTATCGCCGGCGGCCAGTGCCTGCTCCAAAAGCAGGTAACTTTCATCGGCGGGAAACATCGCCAGCAGCCGAAGGGCCGTCTGACGTCCGCAGCCGCCGTTTTCCAATGCCGCAAGCCATGATTCGGCCCGCTCCCGCGGCGAAAGGGGCAACGCACCGCTCATTCGGCAGCCCTTTCGCCGTTGAGGTAGAGAGCCCGGATTTGCGGTTCGATTTCCGCAAAAGCGTTCAGCAGTTCCGGATTAAAAACGCCGCATTCTCCGTTTTGAATCATCCCGACCGCCTTATCGAAACCGAAGGCGTCTTTGTAAACCCGTTTGCTGACCAGTGCGTCGTAAACATCGGCAAGAGAAACCACTTGGGCGGGGACGGAAAGAGCGCTGCCCTTTAATCCTTCCGGATAACCGCGGCCGTCCCACCGCTCGTGATGATGAAGGGCTATATCATAAGCATAGCGGAACGCTTCGTGTTTGCGCATCTGCGGGATCTTTTCGAGAAGCAGAGCTCCCTGCGTCGTGTGCGTTTTCATGATTTCAAACTCTTCGGGCGTCAATCGACCCGGTTTATTGAGAATCGCATCGCCGACCGCAATTTTACCGACATCGTGCATAATCGAGGCCAACGCAATCTGACGAATCTCTTCATCGGAATACCCTTTTCCCAATGCCGTCTCTTTCAAAATCAATTCGGTAATGTCGTGAATCCGGCGGACATGTGTTCCCGATTCCCCGCTTCGGAATTCGATAGCCGTCGCCAACGCCTCAATCATTCCCCAGTTCAGTTCGGCAATCCGTTCCGCCTGACGCACGATTTCCGACTGCTGCCGTTCAACCGAATTTTCCAACCGGCGTCTGGCTCGAAAAAGCTCAATCACCGTCTCCACCCGTCTTTTGACAATAAACGGAATCACCGGTTTTCCGATGACATCCATAACGCCCAGTCCGTACGCTTCCCTCATCACGGTATTGTTCGGATCTCCCGTAATCAGAAAAACCGGTATCTGCGTCAGAATCCCCTTCTCTTTCAGCTTATACAACACTTCGATGCCGTCCATTTCCGGCATCACGACATCGAGCAAAACGGCACAAATCCGATTCCGATGGGTCTCAAGCACCTGAAGTCCGAGACGCCCGTTACGCGCCTCCAAAATTCGGTAATCCTTGTCGAAAATATCGGCAAGAACGGCCGCATTGATATCGTTGTCCTCGACAATCAGAATCGTATCCGCATCACATAAACTTTTTGACTTTTCTGTCATATATCATCTTCCGATAATCTCAATTTAATATCCGAGCCGAAAAAAGTCAAGAAACCGCTTCCGTCAGAAAAATTTCGCTTGACTTTTGAACCTGCCGGCCTGAAAATAAAATATAAAGCCGAGGTGAACCGGCTTTGTCTCATCGAATCCGATTCGCCCGACACTGTAAGGAGTCGAATATGGGATTTGCAACCAAAGAACTGAGAAATGTCGCGATTGTCGGACACGGCGGAACCGGCAAAACAACACTGCTGGAACAGATGCTGTTTAACGCCGATGTCATTTCAAAAGCGGAAACCGTCGAAAGCGGGAAAACCGTCAGCGACTTTACCGAAGAAGAAATCACACATAAAACTTCTATCTATACCTCACTGACCCATTTGATGTGGAACCGTCATAAAATGAATTTTCTCGATACGCCGGGCGCTTCCGGATTCATCGGAGAGGTCATTATCGGACTGCGTTCGTGCGAATCGGCACTGGTCGTTATCGATGCCAAAAGCGGTGTGCAGATCGAAACGCTGAAAATCTGGCGGCGGCTCAACCAGAGAGAAAAACCGCGGGCTGTTTTCGTCAACAAAATGGACGGCGACAACGCCGACTACTTCGCGGTTATCGAGGATTTGCGCACCAAATTCAAAAAGAACTTTGTCCCGGTTACCATTCCCATCGGAGCCGGAAAAGATTTTAAGGGAATTATCAACCTGATTGAAGAGAAAGCGTATCTGGTTCACGACCCGTCGAAAAAGGATGTCGCTTCGCCGATTCCCGAAGAAATGAAAGAGCTGGTGGCCGAAATGCGCGAACAGATGATCGAGCTGGCGGCCGAGGGAGCCGACGATTTAATCGAAAAATATTTCAACGAAGGCACGCTGAGCGAAGACGATATCCGCAAAGGGCTGAAACTGGGCATCCGCAGCACGCGGGTTGTGCCGGTGATGTGCGGAAGCGCCGTTCTCAACAACGGAATCGCCTCGTTTCTCAACTTTCTCGAAATCGTGGCGCCCTCTCCCGATGCGGTTCACGAAAAAGGAATCGACGAAGCGGGCGAAAAGGTCGATTTGACCATTTCTTCGGAAGGGCCGGTTTCGTTAATGGTCATCAAAACCAAGTTCGACAAATTTGCGGGAAAACTTTCCTACATTAAAATGATGAGCGGTGTTCTGAAGCCGGATGCCGAACTGGTCGATCTCAATACGGGAGCCAAAATCAAAGTCGGCAAACTCTACAACGTGCAGGGGAAGAAACTGATTGAAATGGATCTGCTGTCGGCCGGCGCCATCGGTGCCCTGTCGAAAATCGACGGTATCGCCACCAACCACACGCTGGCCGAAGCCGGCTTTCCGTACCGTTACCACAACCTGCGTCTGCCGCACCCGACCTACGCGGTCGCCATCAGTGCCAAAGACAAAAAAGACGAAGACAAACTCAACGAATTTCTGCAGAAAGCGGGACAGCAGGATTTAACCTTCACCATGCGTTACAACCCCGAAACACGCGAAACGGTTGTCTCCGCCATGGACGAAATGCACCTCAACACGGTATTGGAAAACGCCCTCGACAAAAACAAAATCGCCTACGAAACCAAAATCCCGAAAATCGCCTACCGCGAAGCGATTACCAAACCGTGCGAGGCCGAATACACCCACAAAAAACAGTCGGGCGGTCACGGCCAGTACGCGAAAGTGGTCATGCGTTTCGAACCGCTGGAACGGGGGTCCGCTTTCGAATTTGTCAACGAAATCAAAGGCGGTGCCGTCGGTAAAAACTACATGCCGGGCATCGAAAAAGGGCTGCTGGAAGCGATGGAACGCGGTTTCCTGGCCGGTTACCCGCTTGTCGATTTGAAAGCGACCATCTACGACGGTAAAGAGCACCCGGTCGATTCCTCCGAAATGGCGTTTAAGCTGGCCGCCCGCGGCTGTCTGCGCGAAGCGCTGAAAAACGGCGGCGCGGTGATGCTCGAGCCGATTATGCTGATGCACGTTTTTGCCGACGAAAGCTACATCGGTGAGATTCTCTCCAATCTTTCGTCGAAACGGGCCCGCATTCAGGGACAGGAATCCGTCGGCGGCGGCATTACGCAGATTGTCGCCGAAGTGCCGCAGGGAGAAATCCAGCGTTACGCCATCGAACTGAAAGCGCTCACCTCCGGAACCGGTTCCTACGAAGTCGATTTTTCGCACTACAGCCCGGTTTCCGGGAAACTGGCCGAAGCGATTATCGAGGAAGGCCGTTCGCGCATGAGTGCCGACGAAGAGGAATAATCGCGACACTTTTTTGAGCCGGTTCCGGTCGGAACCGGCTTTTTTCGAGAATCATTTTATCGAGGAGAACGAATGGAAATCGTCTACACAGCCGATCGGGAAATCATTCCCGACAGCCGATGTCCGGTATATCCCGACAAGATATCGTACGATGCCGAAACGAAAACCGGTCGTTTCAGCTGGAAGAAAAACATAAAAACCGTTCGCAAAGGTCTTTTCGACGGAAACGGCGATCTTTTATCCGTTGTGCTGCCGCCGGCCGTTGCTCAAATTGCCGGAGGCGCATTCGCAGGCTGCACTGCCTTAAAGAGTGTTTCGCTTCCCGACGGACTTCTTTACATAGGTTCGAAGGCCTTCTCCGGCTGTCGGTCGCTGACAAAAGTGTCGGCCGGCTCGATTCTGCTGATCGACTCGAACGCCTTCGCCGGCTGCACCGCTCTTCAAACGTTTACCGCCGGCATCATCGGCACGGTCGCTTCGAAAGCCTTTACCGCGTGCGGCCGCTTTGATATGAAAGTCGAAGGCATCGTCACCCTTTCCGACACCGCATTCGAAGACTCTCTTTTAAATTCCCTGAGCCTGAACGCCGTCAATCCGCCGGCCATCATTCCGACGGAAGACGAAGAGAGACTCAACGGCCGCTTTTACAATGAAAACGGAGAAGAAATCATTCCCGGTGATGAGGCTTTCACCGATCCCGACGACGAAGATTTCGATTTCTTTGACGATGACGAACCGGACGAAGAGGACGAAGAGGAACCCGGTGATGACGGCAACGAAGATGAACTCATCCCGTCAAATGATGAAGACGATAATCCGTTCGACGAACCGAAAGAGTTGCCCGGCATCTCCTTCCCCGTTTTTGAAACAGAAACGGAAGAGGACTCCCCGCTTCCGTTTCTGCCCTCATCGGTGACGGCTCTCTTCATCCCGTCCGAAGCGGCCGCCGCTTACCGGAATGCGCCGTCCCGGAAAGGTTATCGGGAACTGCTGAGACCCTTTTCACCTGCCGAAAGAAAATAACGTTATTTTCCCACGCAAAAGCGGGAAAAAACGGCATCGAGGATGTCGGGCGAGGCGGTTTCGCCGGTCAGTTCGCCGACGGCATCGAGCGCTTCTTTGAGTTCGATGGCAATGCCGTCGAGGACACTGCCGCCGTTGTCGGCCAGAGCCGCTTCGACCGCGGCGGCCGCTCTCTCCAAAAGCTGCCGCTGCCGTTCGCTGACGGCCGCCGTCTGCGCACCGTCGCTGCCGCCCGCACTCTGCCGCAGCCGTTCGGCAACCGCGGCAATCAGCTGCGGCACGCCTTCGCCCGTCAGCGCACTCACGGCGCAGCCGATTCCGGCGGGGGCCGGTTTCAAATCGGTTTTGTTCCATATTTTGAGATACGGCACCGTCAGCTGCGCCATCCGCTGCCGGTCCTCGTCGGTTTCGCCGTCGGCCGCGTTCAGCACGTACAGCACCAGGTCACAGGCGTCGAGCACTTTCCGTGTGCGTTCGATTCCTTCGCTTTCAACCGCGTCGCCCGTCAGCCGCAGACCGGCGGTATCGTAAAGCACCGCGGGAATGCCGTCGACCGAAACGTTTTCTTCCAGATAATCGCGGGTGGTGCCGTGAACATCGGAGACAATCGAGCGGTTCTCTTTCAAAAGCCGGTTAAAAAGCGACGATTTCCCCGAATTGGTCCGGCCGGCCAGCGCGATGCGGACCCCTTCCCTCATCATCCGGCTCATCCGGTACGAATCAACCAGCCGGCGCAGCCGCCGCAGCGCATCGCGCAAATCGTCAACCGGGATTTCCACTTTGTCGTCGAGGTCGTCTTCGGCATAGTCGAGCTGCACTTCGACCGCCGCCGAGGCACGGATCAGCATCAGGCGGATTTCGTCCAGTTCTTCGGAAATGTGGCCCCCGAGGGCATAAAGCGAAGAAAGGTGTCCCGTTTTGGTTTTCGAATCGATGAGAGCAGCGACCGCTTCCGCCTGCGTCAGGTCCAGCTTGCCGGCGATGAAGGCGCGCATGGTAAACTCGCCCGGGCCGGCATCGCGGAACCCGGCCGCCCGCAGCGCCGCCAGAACGGCGTCGATGCCGGGCAAACTGCCGTGGCAGCTGATTTCGACACAGTCGCCGCCGGTGTAGCTGTGCGGCGCGCGGGAGACGGAAACAACGACTTCATCGACCGGCTCCCCGGTTTGCGGGTCGGTGATTTTGCCGTAAAGGAAGGTACCGCCGGCGGCGGCCGTCAACGCTTTCGGCCGCGAAAAACAGCGGGCCGCTTTTTCGATGCAGTGCGCGCCCGCGGTGCGGATCACCGCAATCGCACTGCGGACATAGGGTGTCGCCAACGCCGCAATATCGTCATCCGTATCGTATTCCCATTTCATGCGTTTATTTTATCAGAAAAAGCGAATCGGGAAAAGTATCGCGGCAGGCTTAATAGGAAAATCCGCTGTTGCCGATGAACTCTCTCAAAAGCGAATACGGCGGTACATCCTGCTCCGGAATGGAAAGAAAAAGCGAAAGCAGCTTCAGCAGATGGGAAGCCGCGGCAAAATGGGGGTTGTCGGGTCGGATCGAACGCAGCAGCGGTTCGGCATAGACTTTCAGCACCGAAATTTCGTAGTCGAGCGAGGAATTGAAGGCGATATCGGCTTCGTTTTGAAACGGGAAAATATATTTCCGTTCGCCGTCGATTACTTTCGGCCACATTTCGAATGTCCGTTCGGCCGGTGTGTTGCGGTATTTGGCATCCCGAACGAGACGGCGCAGCAGACGGTTGTCGGTTGTCGCAATCCTGTTGCCGCTGTCGATGCGAATCTGCGTCAGAGCCGAGAGATAGACGCGGAAAACGCGGTCGGCCGCCGTTTTCGGCAGTAGTTCCGGGTTCAAACCGTGAATTCCTTCTATGACGATAATCGAATCGGGGCGCGGTTCAATCGGTCGCCCTTCCCGGCTTTTCCCCGAAACGAAATCGAAAACCGGAGGCGTCACCGTTTTTCCGTCAAAGAAATCGGAGAGCTGACGGCGGATCAGCGGCACATCAATCGACTCGAGGCATTCGAAATCGTAATCACCGTTTTCGTCACGCGGAATCTCCTCTCTGTTGCGGTAATAATTGTCCAAAGAAAGCGGTATCGGATGATAGCCGAGCACTTCCAGCTGCGTGCAGAGCCGTTTAAGGGTCGTTGTTTTGCCCGATGACGAAGGCCCCGCCAGCAGCACGGCTCTCACTTCGTCTCCGCGGGCGGCAATCTGAGCGGCTGTTTCCGCCAATGCATTTTCCTGAAGGGTCTCGTTGATACGGATAAAATCGGCCACCCGGTTTTCCCGAATGCATTCGTTTAAATCGCCGACTGTCTTTACCCCGGAGATTTCGCCCCAGCGGCTCCCTTTTTCGTAAACCCGCACCAGTGTACGGTTCATCCGGAACGGCGACGGTTTGCCGGTTTCGGGATCGGCGGTAAACCGGACGACGCAGCCGTTTTCTTCGAAAACGGTTTCGCACGGCGGCAGCAGCGACATATCGGTTGTCAGAAAGTGAAACGAATAACGGTAGATTCCGTTCCGCTCGTAAAGGCGGATTTCGTCGGAGGGAATAAAACGCAGCAGTTTAAAAGTCGACTCCGGGACGGCTCCTTTTGCGTATAAATCCTTGACTTCGGCATACGAGAGCAGATGCTCGCGAATCGTCTCACCCGACGTACGGACGGCATTGAGCATACGGCAGATCCGCTCCGCCTTGTCTTCGTTCCAGCCGCTTCCGCCGACGCTGTAAGCGTAGCCGAACGTCACCGAACGGCGGATCTCGAACGGATTTTCGGGAAAAAGCTCGGCGGAAACCGCCATTGTCAGAAAATTGAGGGTACGGCGAAACACGGCCGCTGCCTCGGGTGAAGCGGGCGCCACCGTTTCCAGGCGGCAGCTGCGGTTCAGCACCGCCGATAAAGGCGCCGGCACGCCGTTGATTTTAACCGCGGCGAAAGATTCGTTTTTCCCCGCGTTTTCTTTTAAAAACCGGCCGGCAGTGACAGACTGTGTCAGTCCGTAAATTGTATCTTCGAAGGCTACATGAAACGGCATTACGGTTTATGAAAAAGATTCTTTACATTTCTGATTTCGTCATCCGTCAGAATACGGACAATTTTGAATTCGTTACTGCGTGTATCGACAATCCGCTCATTCATCATCGGCTTCATCGAAGAATCGGTCAGCAGTTTCACCGAAGGCGATTTGGGATTGCTCGGGTTTGTCTTCACGACAACTCCCGTCGAATGGTTCTGCATCAGCACCATCGACCCGACCGGATAAAGAGAGAGAATCAGCAGCAAAATGCGACAAAGATTGGGGTCGTAATTTTTCTTGGCATTTTGAAGAATTTCGATAACTCCGATTGATTCTTTTTTGCAGTCACGTTTATACGGACGGAATGCGGTCATGGCACAATATGCGGTCGATATATTCAAAATCCGCCCGAAAAGACAAATATTTTCTCCCGCAAGCCGCTGCGGATAACCGCTGCCGTCGTAGGCCTCCTGATGTTCCAAAACACCCTGCACCACTTCGTTGCTGAAGCCGTTGGATTTCAGAATACGGGCTCCGAGAACCGGATAATAGTGAACCAGTTCAAGCTCTTTGGGAAGCAGCGCCCCCTTCTTCAGATAGACCTCTTTCGGTATCTTTATCATACCGATTTTATGCAACAGTGCGGCCGAGATCAGTTCCAGCTGACGGTAAAGGGGAATCTTAAGCCCTTCACTGACGGCAAATGCCAAAACAGCGGTCCGGACGGATTGGGAAATCAGATAATCGCTCTGTCGGTTTCCTCCGGTCACCGATAAATATCCGGGAAGATTTTCGCTGACAGTACTGCGAAAGGTCTTCGCAAATTCAAAAAAAGCATTATAATCAATCTTTTCCGTATTCCGGCAGATTTCGTAAACACGTCCGAGAGTTTCCTCGAAGTGACGCAGTTTCTCGGCTTCGATTGTCAGTACCGGACGATCGGAAGACTGGTTGAGCGAATCGACAAGCGGATTCAGTTTCAGACTGGGAATCGACTCGGAAGGAAGTCCGTCGGTTTCCGCTTCGGTAAAATGCCACTCTCTCAACCGGTTCAGTAACTCATCCGTGACCGGAAGATTCGGATAAAGAATGATATACCGTCCGTCCAAAAAGACAGGAGCCGTGTAATATGTATTAATCTTCATCTGATTGACCGGAATTCTCGCCATAACAACCTCTTTCTTTCTAAAAAACCTCATTTCTATATCGGCTTGTTTTTTCTTTAATTTAAGTGTATAATTCGGAAAAAACAGGAGTCCGAAAATGACCACACGCGTGCGTTACGCACCTTCTCCGACGGGTTTACAGCATATCGGCGGCGTCCGAACCGCTCTTTTCAACTATTTTTTTGCCAAATCGACAGGCGGCCGGTTTATTCTCCGGGTGGAAGATACCGACCGGGAACGCTACAGCGACGAATCTCTTCAGGATCTTTTCGACACGATGAACTGGCTCGGTCTGGATTGGGACGAAGGACCCGAAAAAGGCGGCGCTTACGGTCCTTATATTCAATCGGAACGTTCGGAAATTTACCGCCGGTACGCTCACAAACTGGTCGAAAAAGGATACGCCTATTACTGTTTCTGTTCCGAAGAGCGGCTTGAGGCGTTAAGAGAAGAACAGAAAAACAGCAAAAGCGACCACCAGGGATACGACAGACATTGCCGGGATCTGAGTCCCGAAGAACAAAATGCCAAACTGAAAGAGTTCCGCGATGCCGGAAAAGAGCCGGTCATCCGTTTCAAACTGCCGCTTTCCGGAGCGACCGTCATGGAAGATTTGCTGTTCGGGAAAATCACACGGAAAAACAGCGATATCTCTCCCGATCCGGTTCTGCTGAAAAGCGACGGCTTCCCGACCTATCATCTGGCCAATGTCATCGATGATCACCTGATGGAAATTACCCACATTTTGCGGGCGCAGGAATGGATTCCGACCGGTCCCCTGCATGTTCTGCTCTACCGGGCTTTCGGATGGGAGCCGCCGAAATACTGTCATTTACCGATGGTCATGGGAAAAGACGGACAAAAACTTTCCAAACGTCACGGTTCGACTTCGGCCCGCGAATTCCGCGAAAGCGGTTATCTGCCCGAAGCCATCATCAATTACGTGACGATGGTCGGCTGGTCATACGATGATAAAACCGAATTTTTTACGAAAGAAGAGCTGGAAAAAGTTTTCTCTCTCGAAAAAATCAATAAGGCACCCGGTGTTTTCGATTACAAGAAACTGGACTGGTTTAACGGGCAGTACATCCGCAAACTCTCCCCCGAAGATTTGGCCGCACGGCTGATGCCTTATCTGCAAAAGGCAGGTTTATGTTCCGATCCGGCAACCGAAAAAGAAAAAGCGATTCTGGCAGGTGCCGTCCCTCTTGTCCGGGAACGTTTAAAAAAACTCTCCGATATTTCCGAAATGATCCGTTTTCTTTTTAAAGGGGTTTCTGTCGATGATAAAACCATTCTGATTCCGAAGAACGGAACGCCCGAAACGACAGCCGACATTCTGCGATGGCTGGCCGGTTACACCGAAGCTTTCTTCGACCGCAGCGACGAAGAGAACGAAGCGGTTTTACGTGCGGAAGCCGAAAAACGCGGTGTCAAGATCGGAGATCTGCTTCACCCCCTGCGGGTCGCCGTTACCGGAACCCCGGTCTCCCCTCCGATTTTCGAAACAATGAGATTAATCGGCAAAGAGACATCCTCGGAACGTGTTCGGAGAGCAGCCGGTCTTTTTTAAACGGTCCGAATTCCGCCGGGACCGCCCTTATCGGGCGGTTTTTTTATGTTTCGGACCCGTTGCGTTTCAGATACCGGATCCAGCTGACTTTCCTGCTTCTCAGCCAGAATTCGGGATAAATTAAAATCATAAACGGTATCAGTTCGAGACGCCCCATCAGCATATTGAAAATAAACAGTATTTTTGTCGGCAGCAGCAGATCGGCATAAGAGCCGTACGGTCCGATTTCACCGAAACCGGGTCCGATATTCCCCAATGTTACCAGCGATCCCGTAAAGCCGACGGTCATGTCGCCTTCGACTGCCGTCACAATTACCGCCGAAAAGAGATAAAACAGAAAATAGAGCAGGATAAACGAGGCCATCTGCCTGGCCACCTGGTCGGGCAACGGTTTCCCGTTGACTTTGATGGGAATCACCGCATTGGGATGAATCATTTGTTTCAGTTCGCGGGCAATCAGTTTAAACAAAAACAGAATCCGGACAAACTTGATTCCGCCGGCCGTCGACCCGGCACAGCCGCCGGTCAGCATCGCCAGAAGCAAAAACATCTTGGATGTCGCATCCCAGAGTTCGAAATCGGCATAAGAAAATCCCGTCGTTGTCATCAGAGTGACAATATGGAAAAAAGCATTTGCCGAAGCATCTTTAAACGACATAGCCTTTTGATGAAACAGCAGTGACAGCAAAAGACCGACCGACAAAACCAGTGTTACCGTCACGTAAAGACGGAATTCACTGTTTTTAAAAATGTCCCATCTTCTTTTTTTTGTGAAAAACAGACAGTAAAGCAGGGAAAGATTACTCCCGGCCAGAAACATAAAAACGGTCACAATCCATATAACGGGAACCGACCTGTAAGCATTCAACCCGTCGGGATACGTCGCAAAACCGCCCGTTCCCATCGTGGAAAAAGAAATACAGACCGCATCGAAGAGAGGGATCCCCGATACCAGCAGCAGAAACAGTTCCACTGCCGTCAGCAGTCCGTAAACGGAAAACAGTAGCGTGGCGGTCTGCCGGATACGGGGCGTCAGCTTCTCTTCCGTAGGTCCGGTTGTTTCGGCAAAAAAAAGCTGTCGTCCGGCGACCGAAAATTGCGGAAGAACACCGACAAAGAGAACAACAATTCCGATACCGCCGAGCCAGTGCATATAGGCTCTCCAGAAATAAACCGATTTCGGATAAGCATCGTAATCGACAATCACGGAGGCGCCGGTCGTCGTTAATCCGGAAATCGATTCGAATACCGCATCCGTAAATGTGAAACCGTAGAACAAAAACGGAACCGCACAAAAAAAGCCGTAAACAATCCAGATAAGAGCCACGACCGAAAGCGATTCGACTTTCCTGATATCATCCAGCGTTTTTATCCGGCGGGAAACAAAAAGAAAGAAAAACCCGCATAAAAGGCAGGCAACGGAAGCCGTCAGATAAGGAAGAATATCGGAATAATCACGGTCAATCAGCGGAACAAGACAGCCGGCAAACATGGCCACGGAGAGAATCCGCAAAAGATAGCCGAGCGACCTGACCAGATAAAGCAGTCTCATTCTTCTTCGTCTCCGCTGAAATAATCGAGCACTTCGTCGCTGTTTTCGCTCAGACAAAACACAATCACGGAATCGCCTTTGGCCAGACTGCTGTTGCCATTGGGAATCAAAACTTTTTTTCCGTGCTCGACGGCGGCAATCAGTGCTTTTCCGGGAATTTTCAGGTCCTTGACTGTCAGATTGTCCAGATGTTCCGGTATCTTGAGGCGGAGCACCTCTCCCTGCCCTTTCCCGACGGAAAGCAGAATACTGCCGCTCTGATTGAGGAAGCTGTTTCTGACCGAATTGAGAACCGCATCGCGCGGGGAAATCACGATATCGATTCCTGCCAGCTCAAACGTATCGATATTGCCCGATTTCAATGCCCGTGTAATGACTTTCTCGACACCCAATTTCTTTGAGAAAAGAGAACAAAGTAAATTCTTTTCGTCGCTGTCTGTCAGACAAACAGCCACATCACAATATCCTGCCTCTTCTTCCTGCAGCAATTTGAGGTCGGTTCCGTCTCCGTGAATGACCAGCGTCGAACTTAAATCGGCCGATAAAAACCGGCACCTTTCTTCATCCGATTCCACGAGTTTAGCCTTTAATCCGATATCTTCGAGTGACTTGGCCAGAAGATACCCCATGGTTCCTCCGCCGAGAATCAGAACGGAGCGGACCTTAGCCGCCGCTTTACGGAAAAACCGGTTGACAAGAAGATTCAGAGAACTGGTTTTTCCCATAAAGATAACTTTATCATCGGGCAAAAGCTCCGTATTCCCGTCGGGAATAAAAAGAGAATTGTTCCGTGTAATGCCGAGTATCAGGACCTCGGGCGGAAACTGACAACGGCGAATCAGCTGGTGGCAGAGAGGTGATTTTTCCTCGATTTTGTACTCCATGAGGTTGGCACGTCCGTCGAGAAAAACTTCGACATCAATTGCAATGGGAACGGTCAGAACTCTGACAATATCCTGCGTCAGAAGTTCCTGAAGCCAGATGACTTTATCGATATTAAATGCTTCGTACTCACTCTCCTTGGCCATTTTCAGGCTTTCGTAGTACTCTTTATTACTGATAAAGCACATGGTTTTCACGCTGCTGATCAGTTTGGCTGTCAGTGCGGCGATAATATTGGCTTCGTCCGAATGAGAACAGGCAATAAACAGATCGGCCGTTTTGATTCCGGCCTCTTCCAGAACACGTATATCGGCGGCATTCCCGGCAATAACGGATAAATCCAGTTTATTGACATTAACCAGAAGCCGTTCGGCACGGTCTATGACGGTAATATCATGCTCTTCAAAAAAAGCTTCCGCAATCTGTCCGCCGATTTCTCCGGATCCAAAAATAATAATTTTCATAACAAAAACCTGCTCTCCAGTCTACACAAAAACCGGAGAGAGGTCAACATTCCTTCCGACTAATCGATATCGGGATAAAGCGATTCGTACGGCAACCCTGTCAGCTTTTCGCAAATCTTTTTGACTTCGGGGTCGACATCGGCTTTCGATCCCCCGGCTTCCAGACGGTCCCATTCTTCGCGGATAATACGGTGATTTTTCGGAGTGACGCGGAAAAAAGCGGCCGCAATCAAACCGATAACCGACATCATCGTCGGCAGCAGCAGAAAGAAAAAGCGCAACTGTTTCAGCGTCTCTTCCGTCTGTTTCGGTTTGACGGGTGTTCCGATTCCGATATACTGATAATCGAGAAAATCGAAATCCTCACGCAATGTCCGCAGAGAAGCCCGCTCTTCTCCCGCGGTTTCGGAGCCTGCTTCGGCAATTTTCAGACGGTAAGTCAGCGTTTCGGGATCGTAGGTATAAAAACCGGCAATCCGGTTGCTGCGTGCCGTCAAATCGGCTAATGCCGCCGAACGCAGCGCCTCAAACTCATCAACGGGAATACTGTCCCAATCGGCAGGCAAAACGGAAGCGGAGGCCGAAGCATCTTTCAGCACGGAAACCGCCGTCCCGGCATCATCATGTTCCCGGTTCAGACTGTAGGAGACAGAGGTCTCATCATAAACGTAGGCGGTATCGACCGAGTTCATACGGTTCTGAATTTCGGTAAACACTTCGGAATACTGGGCTTCCGGCAATTCGTACGGTACCGGATTACGGTACTCGATTTTTGCCAGGAGGAATCCGAGTCCGGTCATAATCACCAGTCCGAGAAAGAGCTTACGGGTCAGAGTCATGGCTGCCGAATAGGTTCCGGCCCGTTCCTCGCGGGTAATCAGACGGTCGATATCGGAAACAAACGGCAGCAGCGCATGGGGAATCAGACATCCGGCCGAAATACCGGCGCCGAGCAGAATCACGTTGACGATTAAAAACGGAACCGGCAGCTCCGGTGTCTGAAACGACATGCCGATCATGCCGAGCACAAAGAGCGACAATCCGATTAAGTACGAAACGGCGTGTCCTTTTTTGTTGGCAATTTTGACGTAAACCGGCAGCATGGCAATCATCGTCAACAGAAGCGCCCCCTGCGCGACAACAAAATAGGTTTCTTTATCGAGATAATCGACCAGATAGAACATAATCCACGACATAAAAATGTCGAGCGTACCGAACGAACAGACATACATCAGAATATGAATGCGGCAGGAGCGGTTACGGAAAAGAGAGATGAAATTGACGATGAACGAACGTCCTTTCTTGGGAGTCCGCTGGAGCTCAGAGAGTTCCCATGTTCCGAAATAGAGACTGATCCACGGAAGGGCAAAAATCAGACTGAAAATAATTCCCATGACGAAATAGCCCATTTTCCCCTGCCCGAACAGATTGATGACCGGTTTGGCAATCACACCCGCCAGCAGTGTGGAGATAAAAGAGAAAAGAATGCGCGATCCGTTCAGAAAGTTTCTTTCTTTCGAATCACGGGTCATCTCGGCACTGAGAGCCGCATAAGGCACATACGAAACGGTGGCTGCGGTATAAAAGAAAATATAAGCCAGCGTGTAAAAAGCGAATTTACCGGCCTGTTCCGCTATGGATGTCGGAAACCAGATCAGGGCAAACGAAACGGCAATCGGGATAATCGAAATCAGAAACCAGACACGCCGCTTGCCGAAACGGTTTTGCGGTGTATGATCCGAAATATATCCCATCAGAGGGTCTGATACGGCATCCCAAATTTTACCGATTGCCGGAATCAGACCGGCCAAAACAGGATGCATTCCGATGACATTGATAAGATAATACATCGAGAAGGTGGTGACGATGAAAAACGCCCCTCCCCCGTACAAATCGCCGGCACCGTAGGCCAAATAATTCCAAAAGCCGATTTTTCGCCTCTGAGTCATATTAACTCCTTATGTATAAGACAGATAGCTTTTATTATACTCCGAATGGCGAAAAGTCAAGCATTTTTTTACCGGGTGATGTTGTATTTTTGTAAAATCGTATCGCAAATATCGGCCGACAGTTCGACCAGCTCCGCGCAGGGACGCTTCCGGTAATACTCGGGTGTCCGTTCATCCGGTTGAGGACGCGTATCGGCGGTAACACCCTGCAACAGTTCGCGGCAGATGTAGGAGCCGTTGGCCTCCTTAAAAGCAGATGCCTGTTCCTGCACAAGGCGGTAAAGCTCTTTTTTGGCTTCATTGTTTTTGACATCATCGCTTCCGGCAAGAAGTCCCAAAACCATCACCGCCCCGGAAACGGAACCGCAAACTTCCCTCAAACGGCCCATTCCGCCTCCGAACCCGGCGGATGCCTTCATCATCATTTTTTCGTCCATTCCGGTCTCTTCGGCAAACGCCATCGCAACCGCCTGTGCACAGTTGAATCCTTCTTTAAAAAGAGCCTTCGCTTTCTCGCCTTTTGTCATTTTTTTTCTCCCTGCCGGGGAACGCGGGCCGTTTTATCCGCCCCTTGCCGTTCCCGAAATACAAATGCCGCCCGTCCGTTTCGATACTTGCCTTTCCCCCGGATTTCAGAGATCCGAAAAGAATTTCATCCGTAAAAAGAGATTTCAGCTCCGTTTCGACGGCGCGGACAGCAGGACGGGCGCCCCCGTCCCTGCCGCTTCCTTTTTTTGTCAGATACCCGACCGCCTCACGGCTGACGGAAAGGGATATCGATTTCTTTTTAAGCTGCCGGGTAAAAAGATCGATTTCCCGGCGGACGACCCGCGCAATTTCGGCTTCCGGCAGTTTGTCGAAGCGGATAACGGCATCAAGACGGTTACGAAACTCCGGTGTGAAAATTTCTTTTAAAGCCTGCGACGCCTTTTCGCCGAAGCCGCCCTCGAAACCGATTGAACCGCGCTCCCAATCGGAAGCCCCCACATTGCCGGTCATAATCAGAATAATATGACCGAAATCGGCTTTTCGTCCCAGCGAGTCGGTCAGTACCGCATAATCCATCACCTGCAAAAGAACATTGAAAATATCGGGATGGGCCTTTTCGATTTCGTCCAAAAGCAGCACCGCATACGGCTGCCTGCGCACCGCATCGATCAGCGCACCGCCCTCCTGGTAACCGACATACCCGGGAGGCGCCCCGATAAAACGGGCCACGGAAGCTTTTTCCTGATATTCGCTCATATCGAATCGAATCAGGCCGATTCCCAGCGCCTGCGCCAGCTGTTTGGCCAGTTCGGTTTTTCCAACCCCCGTCGGACCCGTAAACAGCAGCGATGCCGTCGGCAGGTTTTCCCGACGCAGTCCGGCATAAGAGCGTTTGACTGCGGCCGTTACCGCAGCGACTGCCCCGTCCTGCCCGAACACCGCCTCTTTTAAAACGGTCTCGAGATTTTTCAGACGATCTTCTTCCGACTCGGTCAGTTTTTCGGGAGGCAGTCCGGCCATTTTGGCAACTATGCGGACCAAATCTTCGTCCGTTATGACCGCTCTGCCGGGAACAGTCCCCCGGTAAGCCCGAAAAGCGGCATCGGCGCACACCTCATCAAGCAGATCGATGGACTTGTCGGGCTGCCGCCTCTCTTTCAGGTATCTTCCGGAGAGTTCGACGGCCCGTTTCACCGTTTTCGCCGGAATCGTAATGCCGTGATGGGATTCCAATGCCGTTTTCACCTTTGTTACAATGGCGACCGTTTCGTCGGGTGACGGTTCGGGAACTTCTATCGTCTGAAAACGGCGGATAAAAGCTTTTTCCGGTTCCAGTCTCTTTTTATATTCTTCGTAGGTCGTCGCACCGATACACTGCAGGTATGTTCCCGATAATCCGGTTTTCAGCATACCGGCCGCGTCCATCCTGTTGGCCTCGCCGGCTCCGGCTCCCACAAGCATGTGGATTTCGTCGATAAACAGAATAATCGAATCGTCTTTTTCGAGAATCGATAACAGTCTGTGCATCCTCATTTCGAATTCGCCGCGGTACTTGGTCCCCGCCACCAGTGCCCCCACATCGAGCGACAAAATCCGCCGCCCCTGCAAAAACGGAGGAACTTTTTTGGCGACAATCAGACCGGCAAGACCCTCCGCCAGAGCGGTTTTCCCCACTCCGGGATCGCCTATCAGCAGCGGATTGCGCTTCTGTCTGCGCATAAGCACCAGCTGAACGGCTTCGAGCAAATCATCCCTGCCGGCAAAAGGCGGCAGTTTGCGGGCTGCGGCCGCTGCCGTCAGATCGACGGTCAGACGTTCCAAAAGTTCGTCATCTTTTTCCTGTCCCCAGTCTCCATCATCGTCATCGTCATGGTCATACGGAAGGTTTCTGAGATGCTCGGATGCTTCCCACTCCAGAAAACGGAATGTTTCCGCCAGTTTCTTTTCCGTTACACCGCGGGAGCGGAGAAAATAACCGGCGTAAGACTCTTTCTGCGACAACATCGCCATCAGTACATCGGAAACGCCGGCCATTCCTCCCTCTTCGTACCCGGCGTTCTTCAATGTTTCCGTCAGAAGATCGCGGAAACCGACGCTTTCGAGAGGAGTTTCGTTTTCGCCGACCGTCGGCACCGATTCGTTTAAAAAAGTTTCGATTTCGTGAATAAACGGAATCACCGGAATCGACAGTGTCTCAAACAAATCCCGAATCGTGTCGTATTCGAAAAAAGCAAGAAGAAGATGTTCCGGCGTCACAAATTCATGCCGGCTTATGGCAGCCAGCTGAAAGGCCTTATTCATCGAAAGCTGCAGTTCGTCACTGATCTCCACGGCTACTCCCTTTTCAGCAAAAACGGAAACGGCAGTTTATGAAGCCGGGCCGCCGCTTCGGCAACGGCCATTTTCGAGCGGGCAATATCGGGACAGAAAACCCCCAGAACAACCCGGTCGCTCTCCGCCGCCTCTTGCATTATTTTTCCGACAGCCTCCTGACTTAACCGCAAACCTTCCCGCATCAGAAAGAGGGCCGGCCGGAAATCCGAATCCGCTGTTTTCTCCCACACAATCCGGTAGAACGGAGGTTTCGGACAATCCGAACGTCTCTGTCTGCCGCCGTTTTTCCGTTTAAAACTGTTCATACCGGTATATGATAATTTTTTTAAAATAAAACGGCAAGCCCTTTTTTTTTATATTTAACTGTGATAGACTGAAACGGTATGAAAAAACAGCGGTTACTGCCGATTCTGACTCTTTTTCTCGCGATAAGCTGCCGGAACCCGCAAAGTTCTTTCTCCCCCTATCTGACGGGCCAGCCGGAAACCGACGGCAGTCTGAAGATGCTTTACCGCACTCTTTCCCATACGGAAACCGCCGAAGGCCGTTTTATCCTGATTAACCGGATTTCCCAAATCCTGAGAAACGCCGACAGAATCACATTCGACCTCTTTTTGCAGCATATTCTGCTCACCTATCCCGAAGATCCGTTTAATGCCTATTATCTGCTGCAACGGGCTCAAAACTGCGAAGATCTGAAAAACCCGGGAGCGGCACGGGTCCATTATATGCGTCTGCTGAAAGAATATCCGGAGCTCACCCTTGAAGGCCGTTCGCTGTCGGAACGCGCCTTGGAAAAAAGTCTGGCGCTGACCCGGGATGCCGATACCCGCATCGAGCTTTACAAGATGAAACTGGCCCGCAACCCGGAACCGATGCAAAAAACGGAAATTTATTACCATCTGGCAAAAGCCTATGAAGAAAAAAAAGAATGGAAGAAGGCCTTGACCGCTTACGAAAATTTTCTCGGTTCGCCTTACGTTGCGATCCACAACGATCCGATTGCCTATTCTTCCGCAGTGAAAAAAGTCAAATTAAGCAAATTTCAATCGGTCGACTGGGTCTACGATGACCTGAACAGACTGGTCGGCGATATCAAATATGCTATCAGGACACGAAACGCCCGGCTGATTCAACGCTATCAGTCACAGGCCGGATTTTTCGCCAGTTCCTGGGCGCAGGACGAGCTGGAAGCCGAATCGAGTTTTCAATCCGGAATCGGGGCAATTTTGCAGCGTCAGCCGATTCGTTACCGGGACACCCTCGACCCGATATCCAACGACAGAGAAGCCTATCTGGAAACGTGGAACTGGCAGTATCAGGTCGGGAAATGGTATTTTTACTTTACGAAAATCGATTATCCCGCAGATCCCGAAATCAACGGCAAATGGGAATGGGCCGGCATCTATTTCGGAGACAAACACTTCACGACAGGCACGGCAGAGGAACAATGAACAGAAAAACCGGATTTCTGACGATGCTCCTGCTTTCGCAACAGGCATTTTCTTTTCCGACGGAAACACTCTCCGGTTATGCCGTCCGTCAAAAACCCGCAGCCGACGCCGGCTCGAAAATCGAACTGAGCGTTCCCGTAACGGAGAACCGGTTGCCTCTCCAGCCGGAGCTCTCGCCAGAAACCGAAAAACTGTTGCGGCAGTACCGGACCCGATTCTCCAGAGAAGCCATTGACCGCACTCTGAAAGCATCGGAGCCGTATGCCGGTTTTATCCGGGAGAAAATCAACGAAGCCGACCTTCCGCAGGAACTGTTCTATATTGCCTTTATCGAATCGGAGTTTCAGCCCCGGGCCGTCTCCAGATCGGGGGCCTACGGACTCTGGCAGTTTATGCGCAACAGCATCGGCGGTTACGATATGCATATTTCCGAATGGGCCGACGAACGGTTCGACTTTATGAAATCAACCGACGCCGCCCTTCACAAGCTCCATTACAATTACGAACAGACAGACGACTGGGAACTGGCCATGGCCGCCTACAACTGCGGACTGGGGAAAGTGACCCGCACGGTTAAATCTTCCGGCATCAGCGATTTCCGCACGCTGGCCCGAAAAAGGCTGCTGCCGACGCAAACGGTCAACTATGTTCCCAAATGTTTTGCCGTTGCCTACGCCTGCTCCAACAAACGGGATTTCGGACTGACCGTCTCATGGAACCCGCCGCCCGAGTGGAATATGATCAGACTGGAGAAACCGGTAGACATTTCCCTTTTGGCAGCCAAAGCCGATATTCCGCCGAATATTCTCAGAGCCGCCAATGCGGAACTCAATTACCGCATTACCCCGCCGCACGGTAATTATTACCTGAAATTTCCCGCCGAATACACCGACCGGATTACCGCCGCTCTCGACAGCAACGACAACGAGTTTATCAATTACTATATTTATAAAATCAGACAGGGCGACACTCTTTACGCCCTCAGCGCCCATTACGGCGTCTCGGTCGATATTATTCTGCAATTCAATCCGGGAGTCAGACCGAACACTCTGCAAATCGGACAGAAGCTGATGATCCCCGCTTTTCGCGACGTTGCCCCGCCTCCGCCCCCCAAAGCAGCCGCAGCCGATACAACCCCGAAAGATTTCGGTCCGAACCATTACCGGCATACTTACACCGTTCAAAGCGGCGACACTCTGTGGGGGATCGCCCGAAAATACAATATCAGCGTCGAAGAATTAAAATACTTTAACAAAATGGGAAACCATGATATACTGAAAGCAGGATCTGTCATCAGAGTTCCTTAACGGAGATACCATGAAAAGAAGCATTATCTGTTTACTGCTGCTGATTACCGCCGTCTCTGCTCTTCCCGCGCAGTCCGAAAATTTCAAAATCGAAACCGACATCAACTGGGAACGCGATCTCATCCGCATCCGGGTCGAAAACGATCTGAATCCCGAAATTTTCGTGATTCAGGAAGCAAAACTGCAGGCCAACCGGGAAACAAAGCTGGCCTTTCCCCGAATTCTGCTGATGGCTCTGGAACCGATTGTTGTCGATTCCCGGAAAACAGTCAAAGATCTGATTCTCGAAGATTTGACCTACCTTAATGTCATCGAATCGCTGAGTCAGGACGCTTTTCTCGAAACGTCTTATCTCAACAGAGATCTGACCTCTCTGATTAACGAATATGCCGTCAATCTTTACTCCGATTTTACGAAAATTTTTGTCAATCACGACTCGCCGATTCCGATTCGTCCCTATTTGGGATTCGCCGCCGCCGAAGATTATACGGCGGTTGTGATTGTGGCTACAGGACAGCTGCCCGTTTACGGCAAGTCGGAAGCGGCCTCCCTTCACCCCGCACTCTTTCCGAAACTGATCAGCAGCAGCGGTGAAACGGTTCTCTCGCAGGAAAACATCGAACCGGCTGTTCTGACGGAACGCGGTTACGTGACCTACTATCCGGAAGGAACCTCTCTGACCGAATGGGAAATCGGGAAAAATCCGCTGCGCATTCTGGCTTCGGCTGTTTTCGGAGTCCGCCATACCGATATCGTTATCCGTGACAGCGATGTGCGCAAACTGCTCAGCCGCGCTTCGAATATCGAACTGCTGAAAAGCGGGAAAATCCACATTATCTGCAACCGGGAAAATCTGAACCTGACGCAAACTTTGCCTTTAGAGAAATAGCCGCATGAAAAAAATTGTCATTGCTTTATTTGTTTTCTGTTTTCTCATCAGTTTTCTGATTTTGATTATCCCCGAACGGATCGGATACGGAGTGATTCTCTGGGATCCCGACCGCCCGCAAAACAACGGTCTTTTGTGCAAAATCAAAGAAGAATCGAAACTTCGCAGCAAATATATTGTTTCGATTGACGGAGAACGGATCGAATACGACAAGTGGCAGCTCCACTTCGAAAAACGAAAACGGAAAGCTTCCCGATACGAAGAAACCTACCTCCCTTACATCGATACATTTGCCGCCGTCAAACAGGACCGTCACGCCGTTCGGGCGACCCCGGAAGCGTTCGGATCAATCGTTTACACACTGCGCGAAGGAGAAACGGTCAAAATCCTCGGACGGACCGACGAAATGCAGAAGATCGGATCGACGGAAAATTACTGGTATCTGATTCTGACGGAGACGGGAGCCAAAGGTTACTCCTACGGTCACAATCTCGATCTCTACGAAGCCACCGATGCGGAAAAACGGGACCCGAATCAGGCAGCCATCGACCGGCTGACATCGACCGTCTTTTACCCGTCGGAATATAAAGAATACATTTCCAACGGCATCTACGACCTCGACCTCTTTGCGAAAAATTATCACTTTAGAATCGACCCGAAAGCGATGAAGGTGACCATCCGCTCCAAAGCCTACTCGGGCACCTATTCGTACACCGCCATTACCGGCGAACGCAAAATGTTTACAATCGAAGGGACACCTCTTCAGGTCAATATTCCGAGCGCCGTCGAAATTCTGATTATCAACACTACTATCCGAAACGACTACGGCCAATTCTTCAGACCGATTGAAAATCTGAAAGAGATTATCGAAGGGGAGCAGACACGGCAAAACACACTCTTTACCGATTTGATTGCGAACGGCAACTCCTTTTCCAGCATCAATTCGGGACGTCTGACGATTACCGAAGACAAAAAATTTGTGTGGACCCGCAACCGCGTTCTGATTCCCGACTACATCCCGGGCCCCGAGTTTACCGAAGGCACAGTATCGTTCAACCTGTTTATGAGCCCCGACCTGTCAGCCTCTTATACCGGCGGACTGGTTTTCCGCTTTTCTCAGGGGAAAACGGTTTGTGCATTGTACAATATCGACGAACACAATCTGGAACTGACGATGATACCCGATTACCTGGTCGAAAAGAATACGATCATCCGCCGGCCGAACGCGCCGCTGAAACTCTACCTCTCGCGATAACGGCATGGCACTGCTTCAGGGTTCTCAAATTTCTCTCGCCTACGGCGACCGCGATATTCTCGATAAAGTCTCGATACAGTTAAACGAAAAAACGCGCGCCGCTTTGGCCGGTGCCAACGGCTGCGGCAAATCGACGCTGATGAAAATCCTCTGCGGTCTCATACCTCCCGATTCGGGCACCGTTTCCCGCACCGACGAGACCGTTGCCGCCTATCTGCCGCAAACCGGCATCTCGTTCGGCAACGCCACACCGCCGGAAGAGGCCGAAAAGGGGTTCGAACGCTTCCGGCTGCTGGAAGAGGAAAAAGAGCGGCTGGAGGCGCGCACCGCCGAAGCCGGCGCCGACTGGGAAAAGGCGGCGCGCCGGGCCCACGAAATCGAAGAAATCCTGCTGGAGAGCGGCTACTATCACCGCCGCGAACAGATCGGCCGCGTCCTCAAAGGACTCGGTTTTAGGGAAAGCGACTTTACCAAACCGTCCGGCGCCTTCTCCGGCGGCTGGCAGATGCGCATCGCCCTGGCCCGTATCCTCCTCTCGCGCCCCCACATTCTCCTTTTGGACGAACCGACCAACTACCTCGACATGGAAACGCGCGAATGGCTGGCCGATTTCCTCAATAAATACGAAGGCGGCATCCTGCTCATCTCCCACGACCGCTACTTTCTCGATGTGACCGTCAACGAAACCTACGAGCTCTTTAACGGGAAACTGAAACGGTACCGCGGCAACTACTCCTCCTACGAAAAGCAGCGCAAAGAGGAGATCGACCTGCTCATCCGCCGTGCGGCGCTTCAGCAGGAAGAAATCGAACGGAGCCGCCAGTACATCGAGCGCTTCCGCGCCAAAGCGACCAAAGCGGCGTCGGTCAAAAGCCGCGAGCGGATGCTGGAAAAGATGACGATTATCGAGATTCCCGACAATCTCAAAAAGATTCACTTCCGCTTTCCGCCGGCGCCCCACTGCGGCAAAGAGGCGCTGATTATCGAAGCGCTGCGCAAAAGCTACGGGACACACGAAGTGATCCGCGGTCTCGATCTGGTGCTGCGGTCGGGAGAAAAACTGGCCGTTACCGGTGTCAACGGCGCCGGAAAATCGACATTACTACGCATTCTGGCAGGAAAAGATGCCCCCACATCCGGAAAAGTACGCTGCGGCACCGACGTCCGCATCGGCTACTTTGCGCAGGATTACGAAAACGACCTCAACGCCCGGCTGACGGTACAGGAAGAAGCCGAAGCGGCCGCCCCGGCGGAACTGCGGCCGAAAGTCAACAGCCTGCTCGGCGCCTTTCTCTTTTCGGGAGACGATATTCAAAAGCCGGTTTCGGTGTTAAGCGGCGGCGAAAAGAACCGTCTGACCCTGCTGAAACTGCTGATGCAGCCGGCCAATCTGCTGATTCTCGACGAACCGACCAACCACCTCGACCTCCATTCGAAAGATGTGCTGCTGACGGCGTTGAAAGATTACACCGGCACGGTGGTTTTCGTTTCGCACGACCGCGCCTTTATTCAGGGGCTGGCCACCGCGGTGCTCGACTTAACCGAAACGGGTGCCCGCCTCTACGGCGGTGACTACGACTACTTTCTGTGGAAAAAGGCGCAAACGGCCGCCGACCCCCCGGCACCGGCCGTGCGCAACGGCAGCCCCGCCCCCTCCGGCCGCAGCAGCGCACCGCAGCCGGCCGCCCCCGAAAGCCGCGGCGCAGCCGCCGGCGACGACCACCGTCGCCAAAAAGAACAGCGCAACCTCATCAACCGCCTGCAAAAAGAGTCGGAAACACTGTTGGCACAAATCGATGATACCGAAGCGGAACTGAAGCGGCTGCACGCCGAATGGGCGCGCGAAGAGTGTTACAGCGATCCGCAAAAGTCGGCCGCCGTTGCCGAAGCGGTCCGCGCCGCCGAGGCCGAACAGGAGCGGCTCACCGCGCGCTGGGAGGCTGTCGAAGAGGAACTGGCCGCCGCCCGCAAAGGGTGACAGCCCCCGCTTTTTCTTATTCCTTTTTATTTGACACCGGCCTTTCCCCGTGTTATGATAAATTTCAATAAAATCATCCGAAAAAAAGAAGGAGAAACGGCAGATGTTTTTGGGAAGAAAAAGAAAATTTTTGTTTATTTCCGTCCTGTTCTCGGTGACGGGATTCTTTTACGGTTGCGCGTTCGACGACACGTTGATGACGGGGACGGCCGAAAAAAAGAGCTTTCTCACGCTCAACGAATCGGGCACCTTCCGCATCATGCAGCTGACCGATCTTCATCTGACATCCAACGGAACACTGATTCACGACTGGCAGACGCTGCGCTGGATAGAAGAAGCCGTGACGGAATACCGTCCCGATATCGTCGAACTGACGGGCGATGCCGTTGCCGGACCGGCTGCCCAACGGAACAAAGCGCTTCTGGCACTGGCCAACCTTTTCGAAAAACATGAAATCGACTGGGCCTACACGTTCGGCAACCATGACGGCGAACATGCCGCCGACGGAACATGGGCCGGAAAAGAAGGCAAACAGCACGATCTGCTCAAATACTGCCCTGCGGCCGCCGATACAATCGACAAAAACAAAGTGAAAACCGTTTTTTACGGCGACAACGCGACGCAAAATCTGGAAATTTTCATTCTGCTGAAAGGATACAAACATTCGCTGCTGTGCCGCAGCGACGCCGAAACGGCCGATACCGATGCGATGGGAGTCGGCAATTACGTTATCGAAGTGAAAGACAAAAGCGGAAAAACCGTTTTTACCCTGTTTCACATGGATTCTCACGGAAAATATATGTCGACCCGGTCGGCAACAAAAAAGGACCGGACGGCTACGCCGATGTCGGGTATGCCGGGTTAACGGAAGCCCAAATCCGCTGGTACCGGGAAACGGTCAAACCGTACTCCGACAGCCGAATTCCGGGGGCCCTGTTTATGCATGTGCCCCACTTTGCCTACCGCAGCGCCCTCGAAACCCAAACCGGTCTCAACGAATACGGCGTGCCTCAATTTAAGGAACGGGAAAATCTGACCGCCTATTTAAAAGCGAATCAAATGATTCCCGACGCCTTCGCCGATTACGGATTTGTCAAGCAGGAAGATATTTACGGACCGCGCTGGGATGACGGCCTGGAGGCGGCAATGACCGATTGTCCTTCGACCAACCTCGTCAGCACGGGGCACGACCACAACAACTGTTTTATTATTCGCCGTCAAAAGAGCGACGACGCTCCGCCCGTTCTGCTTGCCTACGGACGCACCACCGGTGTCAATGCCTGGGGTCGGGATGTTCCTATCGGCGCCACGATTTTCGAAGTGACGCCGTCGAAATACGACCCCGCTCATCCAGAAGCCATGTACCGCATACGGCAGGTTCACCCGTCGTTTCCGTACATCAGGCTCGGGACACGCTAAAACCGCCGCGCCGAACCGGCAGAACGGACAAACCCCGGTTCGGAAGCTCTTGACCAAAGCAGCATAATGGGTTATATTTTCTTCGGTTTTTGCAACCTCTCAAACATGTTGCAGGTTGACCGAAAGAACCAATTAACCTTTTTATCCGCAACGGGAAGCCGGGAAACGGTTTCCTTTGCGGATTTTCCGACAGAAGCCCGCCACCACGACCGGGAATCCATCAATTTTCAATTTTATAAGCCACCGAAAACGCGGCCGATGGGCGAGACGGTAATCCGATGCGCTCCCGATTTTCCGAAAAGAGTTTCGATCCCGATATAGTTATGACCTTTTCCGCAAGTCCATTCCGGTTCCAGCAACGATTCCGCCGTCCCGTTTTGCCAGCTGTACAAATTCCCGACGGCATACAAAGATGATACATCCAGTCGATTGTCGCTTGCCGAAAAACCGGTTATACGGCCCTTGCGCCACACCCCTTTCAGTAAGAACTCGATATAATCATCCTTATACAGAACACAAACCTTTCCGGCAGCCGGATGAATATCGGCGCTTCGTCCGGGCAGTTTGCCGTCGCCGCCGACCTGATCGTAGCGGACAAACTGACCTTTATATTTTGCCTTTCCGCCCTCTTTCTGCGGCGGCTCTTCCCAAATCACCGCACAGAGGTAACTGTCCGCTCCGTAATAGCGGTCGGCAGCCGACGGTTTGCCGGCAGGTGCGGGATAACAGACCGGATTCCGGTCATGGTTTCTGATTCTGACTCTCTGGATATGCCGTTCTTCACCGAAAGCGGCAATTGCTTTGTCGGCAGAGAGATCGGGATGGGTATCCAGATAATGATAAAGATCTTTTTTGATTTTTTCATCGATAATTTTTTCGATTTGCTCTCTTTTGGTCATCGATGTCAGAGGAGACCGGACCACAAAGAACGTCTCCCAAACGGTTGACTGAGGATATTTTTCCTCAAGACGTTTTTTTGCTTTTTTAAACGTACCGGCTTCTTCGATACATTTGAGCCACTCCTCTTTGACAGCCGGCTGGCAAATATCGGCAATCCGGTCTTCTTTCAATCCGCCGGTCGGGATTGTGACCGGGCGGCGGATTTTGCCCAAAAGGGTCTCTTTGGTCAGCTGCGCCTGCCAGCCGTGATCGGGCTTGAAACTGACAACAATCTTCTTTAACCGTTCGGTCACTTCATCACGGGAAAAGGGAAACTCTTCAATTTTCACTCTGCCACTGAAGCTTGTCCGATTCAATTGAGCCTGTTTCAGCACCGTTGTGGAGTCGGTTAAGCCGATAACCAGAGCATCCAACGCATGATGACGATAGTCGGAACACTCTTTCTTTCCGAGAGTATCCGATTCGCTCTCCCCGAGCCTGAACGGCCGGCCGGGTTTTTCATCCGGTCTCCGTTTAATCAGAGAGTCCGAATTCCAGCGGTTGCGCAAAAATGCCGTCATACCTCCGTTAACAGCCCACGTTTGCGGACAAACCGATTTCAGATACCGCAAAATGATACGCGAAAAATAAGCGTTATCCGACAACTGACGTTTAATAAACGAACTTTCGTCCCCGAAACGGTTCATGGCTCCCTCTGAAAAAGCCTGTTTTTTCTTTTTGGAGGCCAGTTTATCGACTCGGGCCAAAATAGCCTGCCAGTCGTAGCCGGACGGGCTGCTGCCGAACGCTTCGTACGGCGACCGGTTGCCTTTAAAGGCGTTGCACCTTCTGTGAGCCAAAGTGAGATTCGACTCGGAATTCATCAGCGTCCGCCCGAACGGCAAAATAAAACCGATCTCCGTCTCGGATGTTGAAGAAAACAGGTCGGCTGCCGGAATCACTTTTCCGCAGTAAAGACAGCGGCGCGAAAAGCTCTCTTCGCCCAACTCTTCCCACAGCTTATACTTTAAACGGTCCGGGCGGTTCGGATAACGCAACCCCGGCTGCACTTCCCGAATGGCCTGATTCAACCTGTCGTTGTTTTTTTCATTTTCTTTCCGTTCATCCCGGCGTATCTTATCTGCACAACCGGTCTTCAATTCGCGCGAAAGCTCCAACGAGATTTGAACCGGTTTTCCGTAAGCGTGTATCAGTGCATTCACCACATGTCGCAGCTGATTCAAGAGCACATGAACGGTCGGATTGGCAATTTTTCCGTATTTTTTTTCGGGATTGGGCTCATCGGCCATTCCGTTTCCGCCTACGGTCGATCCGGTTAAGATTTGACCGTAATAAGGTAACCGTTCGTACTCTTCGACTGTTTGTCCGGTATGACGAAACCCGAGAGAATCCATCGCGGCACGGGCAGACTGCCGGCAGTCGTCCATTCGTACAACCAGCTCTTCCGTTAAGCGGGCGGAAATTCCGGAGGTTCCCGCAGGCAGCACCAGATGAACGATATTGTCCTTTTGTTCGTCACTTAATTGCGGATAGCGGGAAAGCATTTCCATAACTTTTTCGTCTTCGTCGGCTTCGATTAAAACCGAAACGATTTCGTCCTGTTCCCGCAACGAAAAGGTATCCCACAATTCCCCGAAGCGGCTCTTTTTACGCAATTCGTATGCAGTGGTGTTTCCTTTCAGTTTGTCGCGGCCGCCGGCTTCCGGGGTAAAGTCGCCGTCGATTTTCAGCAATTTTCTGATATCATCGAATTTGACCTCTTTTGTCCGTTCCAGTCTCCCGATAATCAAATCCTGCTGCGCCCGAGTCGGTTTGACCTCTTTTCGGTTTCCGTCGAAATATTCCAGACTGAGGACTTCCCGCAAAATGCGAAACCTTTGAGAACATGGCATTGCTTTAAAGGTTCGTTTTTCGTTCGGATAAAACGGACAGTCCCCCCGTTCCTGCAGTCGCAACGGTCTCTGATAAAAAATAGCCGAATGAATTTCATCCCAACACACATCGGGATAAGCTTTTTGCTGAAACGAACGAATGGCCTCGAACTCTTCTTCGTAAAGTTTTCGGGTCGGGTAAAACAAAGTCCGTTCGGGAGCAAAGCGGACGGAACCGCCGTTCTCCCTCTGACGGAAGAGAAACTCCCCCAGCGTACGGCATCCCGATTCGGCAATCCGCCGGTTCAGGTATTCGCTTTTCTCTGCCTGATTCATTTTATCGGGAGCAAACTTTTCTTTCCCGAAAACTTTGGCATCATTCACGCACGCCCCTTCTTTTGGTTCAACCGTTTCCGTTCCGATTTTCCGATTGCTTTTAAAGCCGCGACGGACTCCCAAATGGAAGAGCGCCCGTCCCAGCTCGTACGGCTCCAAATATCTGTCCAGAGCCTCTTTCCTCTGGAGATACGGATCTGCTGTTTTTAAAAGGCGGGCTTCCTCGGGCGAAGCCGGCATCAGCCCCGCTTTTTGCAGCAGACGAAACAGCTGTCTGCGTCTTAATTTTTTCCGGTAGAGATTTCGGCGAATCCCGCGGGCCGTCCGTCTTTTCACCGCCAGCGGTTCTTTGGTTTTCGGATCCCGTCCGTCGGAAAAAATGCGGACGCCCATATCTTGAATCCCGTCAATTTCGCTATTCTCATCCAACGACAAAACAGCCCAGCCGATGGAATTTGTTCCCAAATCCAATCCTAATCGATAATTCATTTTACTTTTACTCATATTCCTTATTATATTTTATCGTTTTTTGTTTGACAAGAACAAAAAGGCGTGATATATTTTTGATGGTTAATTGATTGTTTCGGACAACCTGCTAACAAGGGTACAGGCAACTGTCCCCGCAAACTCCTTTCATATTTTTTCATAAAATGTGAACAGATTCAAACGAAAAAAGGAAGCTGCGGCTTCCTTTTTGTTTTTTTACACGAAATCAGTTATTCTTTTCTGTCTTCATTTTTCAAAAAATTACCTTTTTTGCCATTAATAATAGCGGAGGTATTCCGATGAAATCGTGGCAAGACTTGAAATTAACCGACGACTACCTGTTCAGCCAAATCATGCGGGAAGAAGACTTTTGTAAACTCTTCTTGGAAATGCTTATGGGAATTAAAATTCAAAAGGTGGTTTATCTCGAAGCTCAGAAAGAGGTCAATCTCTTTCCGCAGTCGAAAGGTATCCGCATGGATGTTTACCTCGAAGGCGACGGAGAGATTTACAACATCGAAATGCAGACGGTTCGAAAGACGAATCTGGTCAAGCGGATGCGTTACTACCATTCCGCTATCGATGTCGATTCGCTGCTGCGGGGCAATCCGTACGACCAGCTCAAAAAATCGTTTGTGATTTTTATTTGCAACTTTGATCTGTGCGGCGACGGATTTCCTGTGTATGAAAGCATCACAACCTGGAAACAAAACGGAAAAGAAATAGGTGACGAACAAACAAAAATCGTTTATAATATAGGAGCGTTTGAAAAGGCTCAAGACCCGCGCCTCAAAGCACTGCTACGCTATTTGTCCACCGAAACCGTTACCGATGAGGCCCGTACTCTTGCCGAAAAGGTAGCCGCCTTCAAACGACACTTTCCCGACGGGAGGCCTCACATGAAAGGAGGCCTCACATGAAATACGAATTGGATTTATACGATAAATGGTGCGAAGGAAAAGAAGAAGGCATCAAAGAAGGCATCAAAGAAGGCCGTCAGGAAGGGTTGTCGGAGGGCATACAGAAAGGTTTATCCCGAGGAAAAGAGCAAACGCTTGCCGTTGTTGTTAAAAATGCCTTTGCACAGGGACTCTCTCTCGAAACAGTGACGGCTTTGACTCAACTTTCACCGGCAGAGGTGGAAAAAATACGAAACACCCCTTTCCGGCCGTAATCAAACGACACTTTTTGTCAGCCGCTTCAAACACTGCTTCTGCCGCGGTATAAAGCCCTCAAACGCGGTGCGCTGCTTTTAACCGCCGAAGGCGTGAGGTTCCGGCGCGGGCGCAACGCGCGTCCGCTTTGCGGACCGGGCCGCGCCGAACCGACGGCGGTGCAGCCGCCGGCACGCCCGAAGAATTCTCAAAAAAAGAATGCTTGAAAATTCTTTTCCTATATTATAAAATAGAAACAATATACAGGAGCAGCTATGGAAAGAGTTTTACTCGGGGACGAGGCGCTGGCGCAGGCGGCGATTGATGCCGGTTTATCCTGTGCATACGGGTATCCCGGAACGCCTTCGACGGAAATTATGGAATATTTAATTGCACACAGTGCTGCCGACGGCTTTAAGGCGATGTGGTGCACCAACGAAAAAACCGCTTACGAGGAAGCGTTGGGGGCTTCGCTGGCCGGAAAACGGGCACTGGTGACGATGAAACATGTCGGTTTGAATGTGGCGGCGGATGCGTTTGTCAACTCGGCGCTGCTGTCGATTCACGGCGGTCTAGTGATGTGTGTGGCCGACGATCCGGGTATGCATTCGTCGCAAAACGAACAGGATACGCGTGCATTGGCGATGTTTGCCAAGGTGCCGGTTTTCGAGCCGGTGACGCAGCAGCAAACCTATGAAATGACGCGGGAAGCCTTTGAGGTGTCGGAGCGTTTCGGCGTACCGGTCATTATCCGCATGGTAACCCGGATTGCGCACTCGCGCGCTTCGGTCCGCACCGCCGAAAGCCGTCCGCAAAATCCGCTTGATAAATCGACCGACCGGCCGGGCTGGATGCTGCTGCCGGCGACGGCCAAACGGAACTGGGCCCGCCTTTTGGGAAAAGAAAAGGATATGATTGCTTTTGCCGAAAGTTCGGCGAACAACCGGCTGAATCTGGTTGCCGGCAGCCGCCTGGGAATCATTACCGGCGGTTTGGGGTACAACTATTTTAAAGAGAATGCGGCCGATCTCAAAGAAGAGCCGTCACACCTGCATATCGGTTTTTATCCGCTGCCGGCCGCCCTCATCCGCAAGCTTTACGATTCGGTTGACGAAATCCTGGTTTTGGAGGAAGGGTATCCGATTATCGAAGAAAAATTGTGCGGGATTTTGGGAGCCGGCAAGCCGATTCACGGTAAGCTGGACGGAACGGTGGTACGCACCGGCGAGCTGACGCCCGATAACGTACGCGAGGCGCTCGGACTGCCGAAGCGTCCCCATGCGGCCATTGATGTTTCCGATGTGACGGTTCCCCGGCCGCCGGCGCTTTGCAAAGGGTGTCCGCACGCCGACAGCTATGCGGCTATCAAAGCGGCGCTGAAAGATTTCCCGCAGTCGCTGGTGACATCCGATATCGGCTGTTATTCGCTGGGCGCACTGCCGCCTCACAGCGCCATCGAAACGATTGTCTGTATGGGCGCTTCCGTCGGTATGGCCAAAGGCGCTTCCGAAGCGGGGCTTTACCCGGTTGTGGCAACCATCGGCGACTCGACTTTCCTTCACGGCGGTATGACGGCGCTTCTGGACTGCGTTCAGAACAATCCCGATATGACGCTGGTGATTCTCGACAACAGCACGGTCGGCATGACCGGCGGACAACCGACGATGATTCCGTCCAGCCGTTTCGAGCCGCTGATTCGCGGTTTGGGCGTCGATCCGGCGCACATTCGCACGATTGTTCCGCTGCCGCAGCAGCATGAAAAGAATACCGAAATCATTAAAGAAGAAATCAACTACCACGGTTTGTCGGTGATCTTCTCCGTGAGAGAATGTATCGAAACCGCCAAACGGAAAGCGAGGAAAACGAAATGACCTGCAATATGATTTTATGCGGCGTCGGAGGTCAGGGAGTTCTCTCTCTGGCGGCCATTATCGCCAAAGCCTCTCTCTCGTCTCATTTGAATGTCCGTCAGTCGGAAGTCCACGGCATGAGCCAGCGCGGAGGCGAAGTGCTGGCTCACCTGCGCATCAGCGACGGTGAAATTTACAGCGACCTGGTTTCTTACGGAACCGCCGATTTGATTATTTCGATGGAACCGATGGAATCGCTGCGCTATCTCGAATATCTGAAACCGGACGGGATTGTCGTAACGGCAGCCGAACCGGTGGTGAATATCGGCAACTATCCCGATCTCGAAGCGGTTTACGCCAAAATTGCCGCTGTTTCCGGGTCGCTCTGCCTGAAAGCCGAAGCATTGGCCGAAGAAGCGGGCTCGAAGCGCGCCTCCAACATGGTGTTAATCGGAGCCGCCTCCCCTTATCTGCCGACCGATGCCGAAAGTCTCAAGCAGGCAATTCGCGACACCTTCGCCGCCAAAGGCGAATCGGTTGTCGAAACAAACCTCAAAGCGTTCGAAGCCGGCCGCAATCATCAATAAGGAAAGAAAAAATGGAGCCGATTGTTTTTCGTCATAAGGAAATCGAAACGATGCCGCAGGAAGCGCTGAAGGCGCTTCAAAAACAGAAGCTGCAAAAAACATTGGAAGCGGCTTTGAAAACGCCGTTTTATAAAGAGCGGCTCAACGGTGTCGGCATTACGCGGGCCGAAGATGTGCAGACCGAGGCCGACTTTCAAAAGATTCCTTATACGACAAAGCACGATCTGCGTGAAGCCTTTCCGTGCGGGATGCTGGCCGCCGACAAGGCCGACGTGGTGCGGATGCACGCTTCCAGCGGCACCACCGGCGTCCCGACGGTGGTTTACCTGACGCAGGCCGATTTGGATAAAGCGGCCGAACTCAACGCCCGTTCGTGCGCCTGTACCGGCAGTACCCGTAACGATGTGTTTCAAAACATGATGACTTACGGTCTTTTCACCGGCGGGCTGATGCTCCACTACGGAGCCGAACGGCTGGGAATGATGGTGATTCCCGCCGGCAGCGGCAACACACGGCGGCAGCTTCAGCTGATGAAAGATTTCCGCACAACCGTGATTCACGCCACCCCCTCCTACATGCTCCACATGTACGATAAAATGGCGGAAGAAGGCTTTTCTTTAAGCGATTTCGCGGTAAAAAAAGCGTACATCGGCGCCGAACCGCACAGCGAAGATATCCGCAGGAAAATCGAATCGCTCTACGGAATCGATGCCTACAACTCTTACGGCTTGTCGGAGATGAACGGCCCCGGATTGGCGTTTGAGTGCATCTACAAAAACGGAATGCATCTGTGGGAAGACTCCTACATCGGCGAAATCATCGATCCCCAAACACTCGAGCCTCTGCCCGACGGGGAACGCGGCGAGCTGGTTCTAACGATTTTGGAACGCAACGGAATGCCGATTCTGCGATACCGTACCCGTGATTTAACCCGGTTTATTCCCGAACCGTGTCCGTGCGGACGCACCCACCGCCGACTGGAACGGATGACCGGGCGCAGCGACGATATGCTGATTATCAACGGCGTTAATGTCTTTCCGTCGCAAATCGAAGAAGTGATTATGAAAATGCCGGAAATCGGCAACAACTATCTGATTCGGGTTCAGAAACAGGGACCGCTGGACAAGCTGACGGTCAAAGTCGAAGTGACCTCTTCGGTCTTTACCGACGATACCCGCGATCTGGAAAATCTGCAAAAGCGGATTCAATCCAACCTGCAGGCGGTCGTCTTCATCCGCCCGGCGGTGGAACTGCACGAACCGGGAACACTCCCCGTCAGCCGGGGCAAAGCGGTGCGCGTCATCGACGAACGCAAAGAAAACTGAACCGACTGAAAAAAGAAGAACCGCGGATTGTTCCGCGGTTTTTTTATACCGAACTCGGTCGATCGTCGACCGATCATACGCTAAAAAAGGGACTGTTTCGGGAGGATGAAAAAAAAGTCCCGGAAATTGTTCAATCGATATCCGCTCTCCGGATAGAACCATTATACATTAAAATTTGAATTATCACAATAAATTAACATAAAGTTATTTTGTTTTACTTCTTTTTTATCGATTATAAAATATCCGAATCTAATAAAAAGCGGTGCCCGCAGGCACCGCTTCGGTTTCTCAGCTTCCGCTTGGGTTTGCCGGAGCCACCGATCCGTCGGATTGCAGTTTGTTCCAGTTGACGGCTTTCACCTGGATCTCGGAAATGAATGATCCGACATCCGGATAAGAAGGATCATCGCCGACGGAAGCTTTTCCGACACTGTACAGTATCGAAAAAGAATTGATATTTCCGTTTTTCACGGTAAAATTTTGACTCTCACTCTGAAAAGTATCAACAATCGCATTATAAGCATACTGTGTATTCGACGGTTTTGAAGGCGATCTTTCTATCTTAAATTCCGTACTGTTATCATTCATAACACCCTCTCCCGATTCCCGACGAATCGTCAGTATACGGGATCCGGGCCTGTAATCTCCTTCATTGACAATAAAATCTTTATACATAAAGCTTAGAGAATAGGTCACCGATTCGTACAAAACAGAATTTTGCGTATTGGACAAAATTCCCAAATTAACATTACTGATAGAATCCCTTCTGAAACCGCTGGTCAAATAAGCAGTTACACCGTTCTTTCTGACACCGCCGCACATTACAAAACCGTCGTAAGTCTCTATAATTCGATTAAGCTGTTTAACACCTGCGCCCGTCCCAAGCCAGTTTCCCATATTATAAAAATTGGCACCTAAATTCGAAAAAGAACCTCCCGTAAACGATGTCAAATCCCATCCCGTAGGCTTAAACCCGTACATATCAATTTCATTAGCTCCCGACTGATCCGAACCGGTAAAATGACCATAGGAAAACACATTTCCTGTCGAAGGTGCTTGAACGACAAGTGTTCCGGTTTTATTGATCGAATTTCTGTTGTAATCCGTATCGAAAAAAGAAACACCGTCAGTGAAGGTTCCCTCAATTAAACCCATTGACGGATAACCTTGATATCCCGGAATATTCCCCATTGTTGTTTTCTCATAACCGGAATTATCTTTAACCTGAAAACTGTACTGTGTCGCTCCGAAATTAACCGTTGCTTTGGTCGTCACAATCTCGGGATCCGTCGTATCCCTCAGAAAGACCTTGATACTCTTTTCGCCGATGATACCGGCCGCGTCCTGCGCCTTCAGAAGCACTGTCTTGGTATTGATTTCATGATTGGGCGTCTGATAATAGTAACAGTTTGTATTTGCTCCTTTGGAATGTTTAAGTGTCGTTTCCAGATCCGAATCGGGATAGACCTCCTGCGTACTTGAATTGATCACATCCGGATATTCGATCCAGCATTGAATCTTGGATTGATCGGTAGCACCCGGGGACTCGGCTGTTCCGTTTTTATCGAAAGCCTCGACAGTTGTCCCGTTATCATCCGTAACAAATATTGTCAACCCGGTCAAAATACCGGAAACCCATTCCGTATTCCACTGATCTGTCCACATATCAATCTCGATTTCATAGACAGGCTTTTCATTGTCAATATAGATCACCGGAGGAGTCATATCTTCGGCCACTGTCACATAAATCGAAACCGACGAAGAATGACCGTCCTCATCCGAAACCGTCAGTGTTAACGGATCCGTAACGGAACCTCCTAGACAAATGGCATTAAGGATCTGATTGTAAATGTCATCTTCCACTATAGAAACACGATAGGAAATATCCCCGTCTTCGAGGTCATAGGCCTTAATTGTCGGAAGAGCCTTCGTCAACGCTTCCCGCGCATTATTTAAGTCATCGTCCGTGGGGGTTATCCCCTGAATCACCAGCTGTTCGATCACCAGAGGATCATCGGCGGAAGTTCCTTTGCCGCTCACGACAATTCTCGGTGTATCGGACTCCAATACATAGACCGTCAGCTCTGTCATTCCGACAATACCGGAAACATCGGTCACCGTATAATAGACAGAATAGGTTCCCGGAACCGAAGTATTCACACTTTCCGCATTCACCGTTACGGAATCGGACAAATCCGTTTTTCCGTCACTTCCGACAGCTGTTGCTGTCGGAACACTGAATTCGGCATTCAAGGACAAAAGCAAAGGATTCTCTCCCGAAACGGTAATGACGGGTGACTGACCCGAACCGACTCTCACTGTTCTGTAGATGGGCGTCGACTTGTTGCCGAGCCGGTCGACAGCTGTGTATGAAACACGGTACGTCCCGGCTTCGGCCATGTTTAAGGACGATGTATCGCGTATCACCAAATCGGAAATATCGTTTCCGGCAAAATCGTAGGCTTTATAGCCGAATTCGACATAGGAAGCGTTGAGATCGAAGAAAACCTCGAGAGGTCCGATGAGTGTAACTGTAGGCAAAGAAACGGCCTCTTTTTGTCCGCACGAATAAAACGGAATCATTAATGCAATCAAAATAACCGAAAGTTTTTTCATTTCCGTACCTCCTATTCCTTTTCCCGCTCGACACGATAGTAGGATGAAAGGCTGCTTCCTTCCAATGTGAGCAGTTGTTTATTTTCCGTCAGCGTCATCTTAAAACTGTATACGGGCTGATTTTCCCCATCGGGAATCAATTCCAAAACGTACCAGTATTGTCCGTAATCGGCCGATTTTTTGACGTTATATTTGCCTGTCACGGGGGTCACAATATCGGCTCCGTCAATCGTTCTCGTCCAGGTAAAGCGCCCGGAATCCAAATCCAAAGTTTCGCGAATCTCGCCTGTTTCGAGAACCCACAAATCATCAAGATTGAATTTTGTCGGAACATCCCATCCTTCCGGAAGACAGGAAATCAGGGACAGAAAAATCAGCATGGTTGTTATCGTCTTTTTCATCATTTCAAACTCCTACCACCGGCTCAGGTTATAATCAATTGCGGCCTTCGAATTGGTAATATATCCGTTATTGCACGGAATCGGACACGCCGGCCAGTTTATACGGGTAAAATGCCAGGTATTGGCTCCTGTTTTATCGTAAGAATTTTTTTGGGCAGGATCCAGATCGCGATCTAAATCATAACCGTGAACTTCGAAATTAAAAACATCCGCCAATCCGGTTCCGATCATAATAATTTCATCCGGATTAAAGGTCGTCATAGCCCGGTTGCCCATTTTGACCTTAACATAACCGCCTTTCGAATATTTTTTGTCGGCATCTGCCCATAATCCCCAGAACGGGCCGTAATCGCGAACCGTCATCTGCAAATCCATCGTTCCGGAATAAAGCGGTGTTGTCACCTGAATTCCGCTGATTGTCAGCTGACGCGGTTGCTGGGAAGCCGTCGACACAGACATACTCATCGAAAGAACAATTCCGTAACCGGTCCAATCGGAATAGGTTGTGCCCGCCGATCCGCCGGATCCCGTTAAGTTGGTGACACTTCCGACATTAAAAGACATTTTGCCGCCTTTTTCTCCGTTATGGGAGAAACTGAGTCCCGGCATCCAGCTGACGGTTTTGCTCCACATCATTCGCGGTATATTCAGCTGCCAGATCGTATTCAAAGCACAATCGGTCATCCACTTGGAAAGATGGGCAAATTCCTTATCGCTCAAATTCGGCCAGCCGACAACTTTTTCTCCGAGATTTTGGCGATCCGCATTTATCTCGTTAAAGACAAGCTGATATTCGATTTTCATCCACTGATTCATATCAACTTCTTTTTGTCTCAGGATGCATTTCCAGGCTTCCCGATCCCAGGTCGCATAATCCCATGTCACCGAGCCTTTCCGGTTACCGTTTGCATCGAAATCCTCCATCGGGTCCTGCCACTCGATTTTACCGTCTTTAAAGTAATCATTCATCGGGTACTCGACCACATGACTGACTTTGGCGGTATCTTTCTTGGGGAAATGCTTCGACGGGTTCGTATTGGCCGGCGGCAGACTGAGCGGATAAACGCCTTTTTCGTCACCGTACCAGCATGTGCGCACAAGCGTAACGTCATAAAGATAACCGATTTCGGAATTCATATTCAATTCTGCCGAAACTTTGACGGTACCGATTTCGGTTCCCTGCGTAGCGGAAATCGAAACCAGTGTCGGCGGCGCTTTTTTGAAATACAACGATTTTGTGTACGTCGAACGGCCCGGTAAATGGATATCGGCGGCTCCCTCACCCAATGTTGTATTAATCTCGGTCGAATAAGTTTGGTATTCCGAATTCAGCGAAATCTCAACCGCTCCGCTCGAAGTCTCGTACCCGGCTATCATGGCCTCTTTAATCGGCAGAATTCTGAAATAGAGTTCGGCATCGGAGATCGCCCCTGACAGTTTCTCTCCCAATTCGGCAGCGGAGACGGAGGCTTCCGGAGACGATGCTTTCAGAATCGGATTTCCCCATTCCGCATCCGATCCCGGAGCCAGTCCGTCAGCCGTCGCCGTTGCGGCAAAAACGTAATAGGCATCGGCATTCAGACAAACCGGCCAGGAAAGTGCAATGGTATCGTCGGCCTTCAGCATGGCATACGGAGTCAGCGTATCCGCAGACACCAGAGCGGCTCCTTTGGAGCGGTCCTGATCGGCATAGTTATCCAAAGAGGACAATGTCCCGACACCGTATTCATTGACGGCAGCCACGCGGTAATAGAATTTGGCGCCGCTTTGAATTTCACTGCTGTTGTCATACCAGACCAGACCCGTTACAGTTTTATCATTAACCGTCGCAGAAATTTGCGATAACACGGAAAGATTATCAATGGCAATCTCGGTTCCGACAGTATTTCCGCTGTTAAACTCATCTTCGGTAATCCGGTAAACACGGTAAGCGACGGCATTGTCATCTTTTGTCCAACTGACACGAATGGCATTCAGGACCTCTCCGGTCGAAACCGACTGGATGTATCCGGCCTGAGGCGCTCCGGCCGTCAGTAATGCGCCGCGAATCATCGAACTGCGCGCGCTGACTGTCTCCCTGTCAAAACAGGCCACGACATAGTAATAATAACTGACACCGCTTTTGAGCGTTCCGCCGTTTAATTCGCTGTAGTCATCATAAACCGTTTCGGTAAAGGCCTGATTGAGCTGCACAAAATCTTCGATATTCGGAACCACATCGTCATACGGGGATTCCGCCCGGTAAAGATAATAAAAGGAGGCACCGTCGACAGCTCCCCATGTGACCGTGATTTTTTCCGTCGATTCGCGAAACGAAGCGGTCAGATTGGTCACTCCGGCCAAGGCAAAACCCTCTGCTGCGGCGCTGAGAGAACTCACCTCGGTTTCCGCCGAACTCATATTGACGGCACGGACATAATAGGTGTAGGTCACGCCGACATCAATCGAATGGTTACCGACCATATCGTCATAGTATAAGTTTTGAATCGGCTGGGTTCCTGTCAGACTGGTCAAAAGCTTATTGCCCTCCGCATCGCTGCTCTCGCGGTAAACATAATACCAGATCTGAACATCTTCGTAGAAGACCTGTTTCCAGGTAATCCGGATACGGTCGCTGTAATCCCCTTTTGTTGCGGTAACAAGTGTCGGAACCGGAATAGCCGGATTTACACTCAACCCGCTGTCGGTCTCCTCTCCCGCAACCGGAGTCTCTGTCTGAACAATTTTTCCCGTCAAATCTCTCAGCTGGTTCGCACAACCGAATAAAAGAAACAATGACAGCATCAAACCGAAAAGTCTATTCATCTTCATTTCTTCCCCCTATTCTTCCGTTTGTCTGTTATCGGGAACGCTTACCGTTACCATTTCCGCCGTCGAATAAATAATACCGGCCCCTTCGGCCGCATTGTCGGTGGCGGCAATGCCGAAATAATAATTTCCGCTTTCCAACGGGAAAGGCAATTCGGCGGGAGAGGAGGCTGCTTCTCCGATATAGGTAAACCCGGCCTCACCCGAGGCTTTGGCATAAACTGCCCACGTCCCGGTCGTAGAATTTCCGGACCAGGAAATTTGAACCGTTCCGTTACCTGCATCGGTAACCGTTATACCGGTCACACCGCCGGAACATTTTGCGGCATCGGTCGGGGATACCACATAACCGTAAGCCATATTCGACCATGGCAAAGTCGCATTCACACTGCTTCCGTAAGAAGGCCGAACCTGAAAATAAGCCTGAGTCCGGTACATCTCCGAATTTTCCCCGTCAACGATAATATACATATAGTAACGGTTCACAGTCCCCGTCTCTCCCGGTTCATCTGTATAAATCGTACATCCGGCCGTTGTCTGATAAACCGTTCCCGTTTTCAATCCGGTAAAACCCGTATCGCCGTCTTTATAATTCGAAAATCCCGAAAAAGAAGACGACACCGTCAGCCACTGTGACGAAAAGTTCGGCATCGCAATACTGCCGATCCCCGATGCCGAAGAAGCGACGCGAATTTCGAAAGAAAGCTGATTCAGCATTGCTGTCAGTTTGTCATCGACTACGCGTGTGTCACCGTAATCGTAGAGAACCGACTGGACTTCCCAGGATACACAGAAAATTCCTTTGTAGTCATTATAAATTCCTTCTCCCCCCTGTCCCGCGCTCAAATTTCTGACAAGAGGCAACACAAAACCGGCCCCGGCGACAGCCGGTTCGCCTTTAATGCCGTCGATATCGACCGGCGAAATCCGGTAATCGTAGCGGTATCCCTCTTTCGCTGTCTGATCGTAATAATAATACTCGGAAGCGGTCAAATCGGGATTAATCAGTTTCGCAACCAGAATTTCATATTGCTCATCCGGAGCTCCTGTCTGCTTCCGCTCCAGAAAATAACTGTCGGCATCTTTCACGCGTGAGTAAGTAAGCTTGACGGCTGTTTCGTCGCCGCGCGATGCGTAAAAATTCTGAACTTTTTCGCTGTAAACGGCATCCGACCCGAATGCGATATCGACCGATTTTCCGGCTGCGGAGATTTTTCCGTTTATGTTAATTGTTTTGACAACAGCAACGGCTTTAAAATCCTCTCCGGAAGCCATTTCCGCTTCAAAAGAATATTGGGCAGCCCCGGTCCGGTCATCATTAATCGTTTTGTCGCCGCTGACGGAAACCGAATATTCCTTTGTGTTCGGAACAGAATCCCAACTCAACAGAATCGTATGCTTTCCGTTTTTTGTCGAAATAACGGCCTGAACATTTTGAGGAGGCAGAACGGCCGTCGAGGACAGCACCTCACTCAAAACAGATGAATAAGAATCGGAATGTCCGTTTCCGTCAAAAAGAGTTCCGTACGAACATCCGAAAAACAAGGCTGCCAGCGACACTGCAGAAATCAGTTTCTTCATTTTGCCTCTCCTGTTTTATAAAATCGTTGCGATTCCACTTCTCCTGTTTCGAGATTATATGTTCCCAAAACCAGAAGATTTCCGTAATTTTCCAGTGCATACATTTTTTTATAAACATTCCCTTTCGGGTTGACGGGCGTAAAAGCAATAACACGCTGTTCTCCTTCCAAATCACCGACAGCCTCTTCGGCCAGGGCCCATGTACCGCTTTCCGACAAAACCGCTTTACCGTCCTGCTTCTTTTCAAGGGTATATCCGAAATCGGAAGAAAGCACCAGCGTTTCTTCGTACATAACAGATAAATCACCTCCGCGTGACAGCCAAATGCCCTCGATTCGTGATGATGTGGTCATATCACAGGAAAAAACAAAGAAAACCAAAACCGGAATTATTAAAATTAATTTTCGCATATCCGCCTCTCCTGAGATAATATTATACGTTGATAAACAAAAAAGAAAGAATTTAAACAAATAATTATTATTAAATTTTAATTTATTTAATATAAGGATATATCTTGAGAAAAAAGAGAATATTTATTAATAAACAAAGGCGATATAAAAACAGAATATTAATGTTTATGTAAAATTATAAATTAAAACAGATCTCCGAGATGATTCGGAATATAAGCTTTCAGCACGACCGCATCGCCGTCGAATCGCTCTTCGATCACACGGCCTTCTCGGCGGATTTGTGCCGCCAGTGCGTAGCGGCTGTAAGGAATGCGGACGGTTTTTAAAGTAAACAGCGCCGAAAGCTCCTCGGCGATGCGGGTTTTTAAAGGTCCCCACCCCTCCCGTTCCTTGACCGAAATAAAAAGCGCCTCGGGGTACAGCCGCCGCAAACGCGATACAGTGTCCCCGTCACACGCGTCGGTTTTGTTAAACACAGTCAGTGTCCGCTTGCCGGCGGCGCCCAAGTCGGCCAAAACCGATTCGGTCACGCGGATATGGGTTTCGCAGTCGGGGTCGGAGGCGTCGATGAGGTGAACGAGCAGATCGGCCTCCAAAGTTTCTTCGAGAGTTGAACGGAACGCATCAATCAGATGGTGCGGCAGATTGCGGATAAAACCGACCGTATCGGTCACAACCGCTTCGCTGCCGTTGTCGAAAGTCACCCGGCGGGACGTCGGGTCGAGGGTGGCAAACAGCCGGTCTTCGACGAAAACGTCGGCGCCCGAAAGGGCGTTTAATAGCGATGATTTACCGGCGTTGGTGTAACCGATAACCGAGACCGACGGCACCGGCACCGCGGTGCGCCGCTTGCGCATCACCGAGCGGTCGGCTTTCACCGCGGCAATCTCCCGTTTCAGGCGGGCGATTTTGTTTAAAACGATGCGGCGGTCGGTTTCCAGCTGCGTTTCGCCGGAATCGCGGGTCGCTTTCGAGCCGCCGCGCTGCCGGGAAAGGTGGGTCCACGCCCGCGTCAACCGCGGTAAGGAGTATTCCTGACGAGCCAACGCCACCTGAAGCACCGCCTCTTTGGTGCGGGCGCGGCCGGCAAAAATATCGATAATCACCTCTTCGCGGTCAATCACACACAGTCCGAAACGGGATTCCCAGTTGCGCTGCTGCGACGGCGACAGCGGCCGGTCGAATATAATGCAGTCGGCTTCCGCCTCCCGTGCGGCATCGGCAATCTCTTCGGCGCGGCCGCTGCCGATGAAAAAGCGGCTGTTGACCTCCCGCAGCTTCACTCCGGCCAAACCGACGACCGAAAGCCCCATGGTATCGGCCAAGCCCGCCAGTTCGCGCAAAGAAGCCTCCGCTTCGGCCTCATCGCCGCCCGGCATCACCACACCGACCAGAAAGGCGGTTTCGACCGCGGTCGAAAAAATCCCGGCAGAAGAATCGCGGCTCACGGTTATTTCTTTTTGTTCAAAAGCGCGGCAAACGGATTGTAAGTCAAATCGTCGTTATCGGAGCGGAACCCGCGGTTGACCCGCTTCTCTTCCCGCTGCGAGACAAAGGGAGCCGGTTTCTTTTCGCCGTCGCTCTCCTCTTTCTTTTTGACGACCGCCACCACACGGCGGGCGCCGGGCGCTCCGGTACTGACCGACTTCACCCGAACCTTGTTGGCAACCGAAGACGGAACCCCGCCGGCAGCCGACGAAGCCGCCGCCGTTTTACTCTTCATCGAAAGAGAAATACGGTTGCGCTCGACATCCACTTCCAGCACCCGCACCTTCACCTTCTGATTGACCCGTACCACTTCGGCCGGATCTTTGACAAACGAATCGGAAAGCTCGCTGACGTGAACCAGTCCGTCCTGATGAACACCGATATCGACAAACGCGCCGAACGCCGTCACGTTGGTGACCACACCCGGCAGCTCCATATCGACCCGCAAATCGGCAATCGTATTCACCCCTTCGGTAAAGCTGAAGAGGTCAAACTTTTCACGCGGGTCGCGTCCCGGCTTTTCCAATTCTTCCATTATATCGTTCAGAGTGAGGATTCCGACCGTCTCCGTCTCGTATTCGCTCAGATGAAGTTTAATCTCGTGACGAATCGAACTCTGTTTCAGCAGATCGGCAACGGAGCAGTGGTGATCGGCTGCCATCTTTTCGACAACGGGATAACTTTCCGGGTGAACCGCCGAAGCGTCGAGCGGGTTCTCCGCTCCCGGAATGCGCAAGAAGCCGGCTGCCTGCTCGAACGTTTTCTCGCCCATACCGGTCACCTTCTTCAGATCGCTGCGCTTTTTAAACGGTCCGGCCGCCTGACGGAAACCGACAATGCGGTCGGCCAGACTCTTGCTCAGACCCGAAACGTAGCTGAGCAGCGACGCACTGGCGGTATTGACATCGACGCCGACGGCGTTGACGCAGCTGACAACCACATCATCGAGCGCTTTCTTCAGCTCTTTCTGGTCGACATCGTGCTGATACTGCCCGACACCGATCGATTTCGGGTCGATTTTGACCAGCTCGGCCAGCGGATCCATCAGACGGCGGCCGATGGAAACGGCCCCGCGGACGGTAATATCTTTATCGGGAAACTCTTTGCGGGCAATTTCGCCGGCCGAATAGACCGAAGCACCGCTTTCGTTGACCATAGCCACGATTTTGCCGTTGAGACACGGCAGACTTTTAAGAAACGACAGCGATTCGCGGCCGCCGGTTCCGTTGCCGACCGCCACCGCTTCGACATGAAACCGTTTGACCCACTCCTCGATTTTGGCAGCCGATTCGGCGATTTTATTGTGCGGTTCCAACGGGTAAATCGCATCGTGTTCCAGCAGATTGCCCTGCGCATCGAGCACAACGATTTTACAGCCGGTCCGCTGTCCCGGGTCGACACCGAGAGTGATTTTCTGTCCCATCGGAGACGCCAGCAGCAGTTCGCGAAGATTGGAGGCAAAGACTTCGATCGCCTTTTCGTCCGACTTTTTCTTCATTTCCTGCCGCAGTTCCGTTTCCAGCGAGGGTGCCAGCAGCCGCCGGTAACAGTCGGCCGCCGCATCGGCAACCAGAGCGGCCGCTTCGTTTTCGGCCTTCACATATTTGCGGGTCAAAAGCGCAATCATCGGTTCTTCTTCCGGACGAATGCGGTAAACCAGCTGCTCCTCCTCCGAACCGCGGCGAATCGCCAGAAAACGGTGCGACGGCACCGCCGATGCCGGTTCGCTGAACTCGAAATAATCGCGGTATTTTTGAGCCTCTTTCGACTCTTTTTTCTCTTCGATGACTTTGGAGGTCAGAACGGCATCTTTTTGGTACGCTTCGCGCGCCTCTTCACGCAGCTCCGCATCCTCGTTGATCCGTTCGGCAATGATATCCAGCGCCCCTTCGATGGCCTTTTCGGCCGTCGGCACCGCCAGTGCCGCATCGTCGCTTTCGACAATATATTTGGCCGCTTCCGCCTTCACATCGAAATCGGTTTGAGCCAGAATGAGCTCCGCCAGCGGTTCCAACCCCCGCTTACGCGCTTTGTCGGCGCGCGTTTCCTTTTTCGGTTTATACGGCAGGTAAAGGTCTTCCAGCCGCGCCAGCGTCTCGGCCGCGTCGATGGCCTCTTTGAGCTCCGGCGTCAGCTTGCCCTGCTCTTCGATACTTTTCAAAACCGCCGCCCGCCGTTCGTCCAGCGCTTTCAGCTGCTCCAGCCGGTCGCGGATAGCGATAATCTGCACTTCATCCAAATTGCCGGTCACCTCTTTCCGGTAACGGGCAATAAACGGGACCGTCGCCCCCTCTTCCAACAATTTACCGACCGCCTCGACCTGTCCGGATCTCACCGACAGCTCGGCCGCCGTCTTCATCACATGCTTTAATTCAACCATGCCCCTATTTTACTGAAAACCGGGAAAAATGCAATGAAAAGAAGGGAATTAAAAAACAAAACGAAGGAGAGAAAAATGAAAAGTCGGGGAAATCGAAAAATTACGGGAGACAGTGAAACCGTAGAACGCAGCAACCGCAACAGCCGCCCGAGAATGACCAATCAGTACAGACAGCCGGGTTTGTAAACGACGCGATTATTTTTCACCAAATCGAAGATCAGGTCTTTATTTTCTTTGACGCAACGCTCCATCAGTTCTTCAACCTCCGCTTCGCTCATGGAGTCGGGGAAGCGGTAACTCCCCTTTATATCATTAGGGCTATATGCTAAGCCGTCGCCCGGTTCAAGATACCCAATGGATCCAAACCGCCACCGAAAATCAGAATTTCTCTTTATCATTTTCATTCCTTATAAAATCATCGAAGTTTTCACAGACGGGAATTCAGAGAATCAATCCCATGTCACGAGGTTTAAAAAAATCGGGATCAATTTCTTTTTCGATAACCGGTTTGAGAGCTTCGGCTTCTTTTGTTTGTCCGCGTAAATTATAAATCTGATAAACAATAAAAAGAGCAATTTGTGACCGATAAGAGTCTTCTAATCCGTCAACAAATTCTTCCAACGCCCTAAAGGAGAGCCCTATTGCATTTTCTATTTCTTCTTCACTCGGCTTCATGTCCGAAAGTATTTTTTCATATTTGCCCATACTACATTCCTTTTACGGCCAGGCCTACGGCTTGATTGTTCAATTTCCCGACTGATTTTCTGTCAAACTCAAGCCCGCTTTCTTCCAAAAACTTTTTTTGTATCAAACCGGGATAGCCCAACGAGTTGACAATAATGTTTTTCCGCAAAACATCATTTTTGACTTCGTCCCTCAATGCTATTTTAGTCCGCGCATACAATTCTGTCAAGATTTCGATTTTGGCTCTTCGATACCGCTACATCAATTTAAAAAGAAGTATGCATTAATTTGTGTTCAAACGCTTTCAAAGCAATGTATTTCTTTCGCCCGTCAGAGGAATCATACACAAAAGACGGGCGCAGTCTGCCACGAATAGGGGGTTGCCGGCACAAAGAAAAAGCGCGGAAAAGCGCACTTTCGGTAAAAAATGATTAGTTTTGCGGGGACAATAAAAAAAGCGTTGAATCAACGCGATTCAACGCCTCTCAGGGGATTGTAAGGGTGGGGACGGTGGGGAAAATCAGAGAATAAGCTGCTTTGATGGTTTAAAGAAATCGGGGTCGATTTCTTTTTCTATAACCGGCTTGAGTGCTTCGGCTTCTTTGGTTTGACCGCGTAGCTTATGCAGGTCATACGAGTAAACCAGATACATGTGTTCGCCAGTAGGTTCCCCAAGGGTAGCAATGATTTTTTTCAATACGTCAAACGGCTCGCCACAACCGATTTTTAATATTTCACTGTCTTGCGGATTTAATGATAAAAAATAATTTCGATGCTTGTTCATTTATTTTCCTCTGAAAGCAACTTCACCCATTAGGTTTGAATATAAATTATGATCAAATTGATCTAAATTCGACATACTGACTGATTCGCCTTCGGCTGACTTCATTAAATCTTTTTCCAACGCTCTGTTTAATTTTTCGACAGACCCTTTGCTATACTCAAGCAAACTCTCGTTTAAAAAATCTTTTTGAATCAAGTCGGGATAACCCAAAGACTCGGTCATGATTTGTTTACGCAAAGCGTTATCCATCTCATCTCTTAAGGCTATTTTAGTTCTTGCATACAGCTCTGTCAAGACTTCTTTTTTCAATTCTTCGGTTTTGGCGATTGTATTAATTGCAAAAGAATCATGTGTCAATTCGTGCTCCAATGCCTCCAACGCAAGGTATTTCTTTCGCCCGTCAGAAGAATCATACACAAAAGACGGACGCAGTCTGCCCCGAATAGGGAGTTGCCAGCACAAAGAAAAAGCGCGAAAAAGCGCGCTTTCGGCAAAAAATGATTAGTTTTGCGTGGAGAATGAAAAAAGCGTTGAATCAACGCGATTCAACGCTTTTAAAGGGATTGTGGCGATAAGGGACGGGTGCGAAAATCAATATAAACAACCGGGCTTGTAAACGACGCGGTTATTTTTCACCAAGTCGATGATAAGGTCTTTATTTTCTTTAACGGAACGCTCCATCAGTTCTTCGATTTCCGCTTCACTCATGTGTTCGGGGAAGTGGTATGTTCCCTTTATTTTGTTCGGTGCGTAAACAATACCACCGCCCGGCTCTAAGTACCCGATGTTGCCAAATTGATCCCAAAACTCGGGAAGTACCTTTATCATTTTAATCCTCCTATAAAATCATCGAAATACCGGAAAGCATTCGGGAATGCTTCTTTGATTTCTCTCAGCCGTTCTCCGCCACTGCCTTTTCCTGCAAAAAAGTGCGCTATCGCTTCAGTCTCAAGCGCGTCGGATATCCAGTAGTCGTCATCATGAAAATATCCATCTTGAATTTTACCATAGGACGCCCCGTTAATCAAGTCGCTGACGCAATTTCTTGTCGCGGATTTTTTTGCGATTTCCTTTTCCGTGATGTCGATATATTCCCGATCCGCTTTGCGTCTTTTGTTTAAGGTCTCAAAACTTTCAATTCGCCCTCTGTCTCCCAAAATTTGATTGACGTAATTCAAAGCGTCTTTCTGAATCAGCTCTTTCAGTTTGGGAAGTTCATCCTGAATTTTTGTGCCGCCGAGACTGTTGTAGTCCAACCAGTGCCCGGATTCATGGAGAAAAGCATTCAGGTCGGTTTTGTAGCCCGACGCGACCGAACGGGGATCCTTTCTGGACAAGTCCAAATAAATGGTGTTGTCATACGCCCAATAATAAGCCCCCGAACCGCGGTGGTTCAGATTCGCTTTCATCGTCTTCGCGTGCTTCACCAAAAAGCTCAGCTGTTCGGGCTCCACTTTCAAAAGGTCGTTTTCAAAATCGGCTTTAAGCTCCTTCGGTACCGATTTAAAAAACGGGTATTTTTTGAGCTCGTTAACAAGATCTGTGGCGACAGGGGTGTTTTGTGTTTTTTCATACCGTTTTTTAAGATTATCGGTCACCTTATCCCATTGTGAGTTTTCTCCTAAAAATTTTCTCGGTGATTCAAGATTTTTCTCTTGAATACTCTTCGATGGAGTGTTTATAGGATATTGCCCGAACCCTTTTGCCGGCGCATTCGAAAAAGAGACTTCCGCACTTTCTTTGATACCGAAGGCGGCCGCCTCTTCGGCGTAGACCGGGCGCACGGTCGAGCGGCAGTTAAAGTGCAGCGGCGGTGATGGCCGCACGCAAAGCCGTCTCAGCGTCGGTCTACGGCTTCGGATCGTACGGACAAACAAATCGTCATCGGTTTTGATAAGAAGAAAAGCCCCCGCAGGGGGGCTTTCAAACTCCAAAAACAAAAATTGAAACCAAAAGCATTGTCACGTTAAACGCCAACACACACAAATAAACAACAGTTCTTTTTCTCATCTCTTGACCTCCATTAAAATATAAGTTATGATAGAGGCAAGGGGTTTCCCCCTTGCCGTGTCCTCATTTAAGGGCGAGGATTAAGTTTGCAATCGCGGTGACAGCAGCTGATATCGCCAATATCCAGTCCGTCACTTGCGGTTGCTTTTTTTTGCCTTTCACATTTTATACCTTTACATAACCGGATATCTCAAAGATCAGTTTATTGAATAGTTCTTCATAACCAGGAGGAGACAAACCCGAATCCGCAGGTGATTTCCTGCATATGCAAATAAAGACATTTTTACAATACATTAAGTTAAAAAAATAAAACTTATACTGCATGTTGTCATTCACGCACCCGTAAAGGGTGCGACTCGCCTCCGATTTTATAATAATCTCGACAATATCTACAACAGTAGAAATTGTTTGAAACCTCTAAACCAGCGAGCGACCCTGCACGTTCATCCGATCTACAACAGTAGAAATTGTTTGAAACCTCTAAACGAGCGACCCTGCACGTTCATCCGATCTACAACAGTAGAAATTGTTTGAAACCTCTAAACTTCGTCTCCGTTGTCCTCGATGTAGCGATCTACAACAGTAGAAATTGTTTGAAACCTCTAAACAACCAAGTCGCACCTTGCGTTAAAGCTTATCTACAACAGTAGAAATTGTTTGAAACCTCTAAACGGTGGATGATATTATGCGTGGATTACCATCTACAACAGTAGAAATTGTTTGAAACCTCTAAACCGAGAGACGCAAGAAAAGACCGAACATCAATCTACAACAGTAGAAATTGTTTGAAACCTCTAAACCGAAAACAACGGAAGAGTACCACCGTTATCTACAACAGTAGAAATTGTTTGAAACCTCTAAACATCGACCGGTCTTTTTCGTCGCTATCGATGATCTACAACAGTAGAAATTGTTTGAAACCTCTAAACCAAGACTACCAGCTGAAACTCTTCCGGAATCTACAACAGTAGAAATTGTTTGAAACCTCTAAACAAAAAAAAACGATTGACACAATAATAAATCTGCAACAGTAGAAATTGTTTGAAACCTCTAAACGATGAAGCTGCCTGAAAAGCACCTAATCATCTACAACAGTAGAAATTGTTTGAAACCTCTAAACATTATACAGCTCAGGTGTCGCAAAATATCTACAACAGTAGAAATTGTTTGAAACCTCTAAACATTCCTTTCCAGGCGAAATGTGTTTCGTATCTACAACAGTAGAAATTGTTTGAAACCTCTAAACTACAAATAAGACAATTGCAGATACTCGATCTACAACAGTAGAAATTGTTTGAAACCTCTAAACCCGAAGCAATCGAAAACGTGCTGTTGTGATCTACAACAGTAGAAATTGTTTGAAACCTCTAAACGAAAAGACAGACAAGATCGCAAAAGAGATCTACAACAGTAGAAATTGTTTGAAACCTCTAAACGCTACTTTGAAAGGTTCTGTCTACAAATCTACAACAGTAGAAATTGTTTGAAACTTCTAAACTTTTTTGATTTTCTTCTTGTAATTCTGCATCTACAACAGTAGAAATTGTTTGAAACTTCTAAACATAGCCAGATTGAAAATCTGGAAATAGATCTACAACAGTAGAAATTGTTTGAAACTTCTAAACGACAAAAGCACCTTTTGCCCGACATTAGCATCTACAACAGTAGAAATTGTTTGAAACTTCTAAACTTTGCAATATTTGCGTTGATGGTTGCATATCTACAACAGTAGAAATTGTTTGAAACTTCTAAACTGTCTCAAGTCTGACATCCTCCATTCTCTATCTACAACAGTAGAAATTGTTTGAAACTTCTAAACCCCGACGCACGCAAGTCACTCATTAAGATCTACAACAGTAGAAATTGTTTGAAACTTCTAAACCGGGAGCGGTTCTTGACAAGGATATTCCATCTACAACAGTAGAAATTGTTTGAAACTTCTAAACAGCAAGAGAAAAAGCCGAAGAATTGAATCTACAACAGTAGAAATTGTTTGAAACTTCTAAACTAACAAAACCTCCAAATTGACATCAAAAATCTACAACAGTAGAAATTGTTTGAAACTTCTAAACATTTTTATCAAGTAACCGGTAAGGCAATCTACAACAGTAGAAATTGTTTGAAACTTCTAAACGCGATTCAAAAAGGGAAACCTGACTCTATCTACAACAGTAGAAATTGTTTGAAACTTCTAAACATCGAGGGAAAGCATCCGTGTGTCCCTATCTACAACAGTAGAAATTGTTTGAAACTTCTAAACTAAAAAACCTCCAAAAAAATACATAACAATCTACAACAGTAGAAATTGTTTGAAACTTCTAAACAGCGATATCGCCAGTTTGGGACATCCGAAATCTACAACAGTAGAAATTGTTTGAAACTTCTAAACTCCACACTCCGAGAAACAGAGTAATCAATCTACAACAGTAGAAATTGTTTGAAACTTCTAAACAGCCTGTTTGACATCAGAACGAAGGAAATCTACAACAGTAGAAATTGTTTGAAACTTCTAAACTCCACTAATGCTTTTTCCTTCGCCAGATATCTACAACAGTAGAAATTGTTTGAAACTTCTAAACGATACTTCATAAGACACAGCGACGAAATCTACAACAGTAGAAATTGTTTGAAACTTCTAAACTATCGAGAGAAAGCATCCGGGTTTCACTATCTACAACAGTAGAAATTGTTTGAAACTTCTAAACACGCCGATACAGACTCACCGGCATAACATCTACAACAGTAGAAATTGTTTGAAACTTCTAAACTACATAATTAAAAGCAAGGGTTTTTAATCTACAACAGTAGAAATTGTTTGAAACTTCTAAACGTTGTCTTGCAATGCATAGATGCCTATATCTACAACAGTAGAAATTGTTTGAAACTTCTAAACCGTCCGGATCATCGCTTTCGAAAATAGCATCTACAACAGTAGAAATTGTTTGAAACTTCTAAACTGCTTGACATCCGAACGTAAAAAGAATAATCTACAACAGTAGAAATTGTTTGAAACTTCTAAACAAGGCATATTTTCCACAGCGTCATACCAATCTACAACAGTAGAAATTGTTTGAAACTTCTAAACTAAGTTATGTAGTCGTTATACATGTAATCTACAACAGTAGAAATTGTTTGAAACTTCTAAACTTTTCGAAAAGGAAAAGCTGCCGGAAAATCTACAACAGTAGAAATTGTTTGAAACTTCTAAACGCGGAGGCAACCGGTAATTAGAGTAAATCTACAACAGTAGAAATTGTTTGAAACTTCTAAACACCTTAACAGACTGGCAACTAGAAAAGCATCTACAACAGTAGAAATTGTTTGAAACTTCTAAACCATCACGCTGTGCATCATCTGACGGAAATCTACAACAGTAGAAATTGTTTGAAACTTCTAAACTATACAGTGAACAGAGAGCCGAATATATCTACAACAGTAGAAATTGTTTGAAACTTCTAAACTGTGAAAGCTAGTAGTGTTACACTTGAATCTACAACAGTAGAAATTGTTTGAAACTTCTAAACGCTGTAATACTGCGTCGGCAGTGGTAGATCTACAACAGTAGAAATTGTTTGAAACTTCTAAACCCTTATCGCTGTATAACAACACAGAAGGGAGGTCTTTTGTATAAAAAAACAACAGTTTTTTGCAAAAAGAAGACTGTTTTTTAGATAAAATGCCCGGTAAGACCCCGGGTTTGCAACTATGTCAATATTAAACATTCTTCATCATTATGCCGTGCGTAACCGTATTTATGCGTTTCACACTGCCCTTTTAAATTAAATATAATGATACTATCCGATTCTGTAAAGCACTTTTCGTATTTATTTTCGATTTCGGCTATGATATTTTTTAAAATACGTTCGCTGTTTCGGATCTGAAACACGGAATACTGTAATCGAAAACCGAATTTGCTCAAATACTTTGAAAACTTCGTCCTGACTTTGGTGTCGCTGATATCGTAACTGACAATAAGCATCATTCCCCCTTTAAAACCAAAAAAACGGAAAATCTTTTCCCTTCGACCCTTTCATAAACAGTCTGTAATAAGAACGAATAAAAATAAAAATCTCATTTTTTCTGTCTAAAATACTTTTTAAAAAGATCTGAACATAAGGAGCACTCTTTTTGCCGAACAAAAAATAGCGGTTTTGAATCACCGAAAAATCTTCTTCCCGACATTGTCCCAAATTAAGTGCTTTAATTAAAGCGTCGTCAATCAGGCACCGGAACGGCTCGACCAAATCGCAGGTTAATGATTTTCGCTGAAAGAATTGCCGATGTAAAACTCCGGCATAAGTATCGAATCCGTAAACTTCCAAAAGAGCGTTGATAATATTGAACAGAATCGAATACCCGATATCCAGTAAAGCATTAATCATATCCGGCTTGACCCGGGGCATCCGGGACTTCCATTCGTAGTGATAAAACAGAGCCGAAAAATAAACGCGGGAGGCACTCCCCTCGATTCCCATGATTTCATTCAGTCCCCACTTCTCATCGAGAACAGCCTCGGCATATCCGTCTAAAAGCGCAATCGCTTTTTTGACTTCTTCGGGTTTTTTTCGGATTTTCTTTAATACCGAACTCTGATTGATGATTTTATTGGAAATCAGCGTCGCACCGATATCCCATCGGTTATAATCATACTGTCTTTTACGAAGAAGAACATTGCCTTCCGCTCCGGCAGAAAAAATTCCGTACGTTTTTAACGAATGAGTCAGAAGAACAATCGAAAATCCGAATCGCCGGGCTCTCTGCAGCAACCCGCTGGTCACCGAAAGATGTCCCGCTATAAACAAAGCAAACAATAGATAACATGACGACTGATGTTTTATTTTGTTCTCTTTATCCCGAATCACGATATTATCGTTTTTAAACGAAAATTTTTCTCCCTCATTCAGAAAGACAAAAATGAACTGTTTTTCGATAAAATCTTTTCTACTCATCATCGGCGCAACTCCGATCACACAAAGGAGAATAAATACAGCGGGTGCATTTTTTTTTGTTTTCCTGCACAAAAGTTTCCGGTTGAAACGCAAAAAGAGCCTCGACAGTCTTTTCAAATTTTTCCGTCATCAGCGGATTTTCGCAGGGTAGCGGAATCGGATAAACTTTATTATCGTCATAACTGTAAAACCGCAATGATCTTACATCAAAGCCTTCTTCCGTTAAAGCAAAATATTGAGCATATAACTGAAAGACATATCCGTCATAAATTGTCACTATTTTCTTTTTTCGTTCTGTCAGCAACCCTTTGGAAATATCGAACAAATCAATTTTTCCCGTTAAACCGTAACGACGACAACAGATATCGACCCCTTGCAAAATTTCTTTGTGATGAGAATAAGATTGTCCGTCTACCGATGCATGAACCGCCTTTCCGTTAATCTGATCCGTACACTGATACAAACACTCTTCCGTACGGCCGTACAGCTGGTGAAAATAAATGGACAGCGGACAGAAAATAAAATCGTTCAGATAACTGATAGGATAATAATTTTCCGTCACGCTGTCTCCTTTCGTCGGTTACCGTTGTTGAACAAATTCAATCCAATCCCGATTGGAAATCGCCAGTTTAATGCTTTTCAGTGCTTTTTCATCCGAGGCATCGACAGCGTGCAATTGTTCCAAAATCCACAAACCTTTACGGGCAATGTTAAAGGCACCATTGGCATCGGCATTATCGGGTAATCCGGAAAGGCTGTCCCGGGAATCGAAATAACAGCCGTCGGCATCTGCCACGGGAGAAAGAATATAATCTTCCCCTGTTCGGGCGTTGCTGTTTCTCATCTGCAGAACCGCATTAAAGGTACGTAACAGGCTGTCAAAAAAGGATGCATTTGCCTTTTCTTTCGGCACGGACAAAATCATCGGCAGGATATCATTTCCGTTTTCCCAAGAAATACCTTGTGCCGTAAAAATTTGTTTAAACTCCCGGGTCGGCTCGAAATCAAAATACTCTTTCTTTTTGGGACTATAGAGAATCCGCTTGCCGCGCGAAGAAAGAATCCACTCATCTTTTCCCAATACATCATTGATAAACCGGCTGTAACGGAAAGCAATATGAAAAGAATCATCGCCGGCATGATAGACAAAAGAATCAAATTGCGAAAAAAAGGCGGCTTTTTTCTCCATATTGGTTAAATCGTTTGTCTTAAACTGATTGATAAAACCGGTGACAGGATCGATTTTACTGGTATTCCATGCGGGAATGTAAAAAAGCCAACCGCTCTGTTTTCCCAACATTTTGAAACTCTCAAACGGTGCCGCCAGCTGATACCCGTTCAATATCCCGCCGGGAGCTGTGACCGGACGGTCTTTAAAAGTCAGGTAGTTCAATTTGTCAATCAGCATCTTTTCGAATTTCTGGTACACCTGCTGTTCGACTTTGAAACGACCCCGTTTAAACCCGAAGTTCAAATCTTCCATAACGACGATTGCATTTTCTTCAACCATCATTTCGGCTATCTCATGGACAACCTGAGACAAATACCCTTCTTTCATTTCCTTAATATTTCCGATGGTCTTCCAATTAATACGCGCCTGATTTCGGGCATAGGCCATTTGTTCCAGTTTATCATGATAGTTGATACCGACACGCGTGTTTCCTTTTTCGACTTCGATAAGATTGAAAGATTTTTGTTTAAGGATTTTCCCGTCTCCATCGATTAATGACAAATAAATTAAATGGCGTTCTCCGCGATCCAAGCCGATAACCTTGACATCATGACTCTTTGCCAATGCGGCTCTGGTTTTTAAATTCAGATTCACGGGAGACAGCGATTTGTAATTAAATGTAATCGGACAATGAAACAGGAATTTCTCTTCCGTATAACGTCTGTCTTTTATCAATTCATGAGACACTTCTTTAATCACGACCTCTCCGCTGTCCTTTAATCTTTGAGCATCTTCCGATAAGGGTTCCGTCAGACGGCCGTTGGCGTCTAAAAACAATTCTCTGTATACCGTATCGTCAATAGGCATACCGCTTTTTGTTATGCGATTGACCAGTTTTTCTCCCGGTACATGTTTCTGAATTTTCTTTATCCGCACGGGACGATAAAAAAGCTCTGCTTCACCGTTCAGTTTAATCACAATATCCCTTAAATTCTCTTCCGAAAATACATTCTCCCAATACAGAGTATGAAGATTTTTGCGCCCCGTAGCTCCGGCAGCAAAGTCTTTATTATAAATCTGAAATAAAAACAGCTGACCGTTCTCTACCATTTCATCGATAACCCGTTCGGGAATATTCAGAAAATCGATTTTATACGCCTGTTCCGTTATTTCTTTATAAAATTGCCCGATATCGCGATATGAAGAAGTCGGAGAAAACCGGAAATTAAAGACTGACCAATCGGGGTTCCTGGCTATCGAATCCTTAAAAAAATCGATTAATTCATGACAAAATGCCAAATCGAAATCGGCCTCTGTCTTTTTGTGCTTCCCTTTTTTGTAATTTTCCAGCAAAGATGGTGAAGGTTTATAAACGGGTAATCCTTTTTCGGAGAAAAAAACCTTCGGCAACATTTTGTTCGGTCCGGGAAGATATTTATAAACCATTTTTTTATAAAAAGACTCGCCGTTTTCCGTTGTGTAAGTTCCGAATTTCGGTTTATTATGCGGATTTAAAATTCCCAAATAATAACAGCGGTCTTTCAAAAAAAGCGTTGCCAAATTACCCGATTCTTTATTCAAATCCCATCCGTCAGCTAATGTCGGACAATCGAAATTCATTTTAATATTTTTGGCTGCTCCCGGTTTTTTCGTAACATAATTCCTGACTTTGTTATACAAAGGAATAATGACCTTAATTTGCTGAAGCAGAGAATCGAATTCGGAATAAAAATCGGAATCTTTATCAAAATCATCGGAAACATCAAAAACTTTCAAATACTGATAAAATTCCTGAACGGAGTCCAACCATAACTTTAAAACATCTATATCATTCTGCTGTTCCGATAAAGAAATCTCACCGTAATCTTTTTCCGATAAAGGCAAAACAGCCTGATAATTTGTTTCGACCGCTTTCGCTTTTACCGGCAATATATCCAAATACATTTTCGGTGTCACATCCGGCAACGTAATCTTTGAATCCTCAGGTAAAGCGGCATTCTCTTCAATCAGCTGTATCAGTTCGTACATGGAATAAACTTTACGTTTTTCGTATTCCCGTATCACACCCTCTTTTTCTTTTTTTGTTTTCAACTCGGATATTGCGTTCTCTTTCTTTCGATTCAGCAAGCGATGAAAAATATCCCACTGATCGTATAAGGAAAGCGACATATCTGAAATCGATGCCGCTGTTACATACACTTTTTGCAAATCGGACGATTTTAAAAGATCGGATAACACCAATGCTTTGACAATAGCGGGATGAAGTGCACCGGCTGTTTCTTTTACGGCCGCCCAAAGCTCTTTCTCATCCGAAAATTGTAAGCCTGTAAAGGAAAAATTAATACGGTCACTTAAAATCTGCTTATAAAGGATATTCATCTTTCCTTTTAAAGCGCCTTTCCCCGTAGAAGTCAGCTGCTGATGCTTTAAATTGATTAACTCATTAATACCCTGTATTTTCTTTGTTCCCTGCTCTCCGGCGATTCCCCCCAGCAAGGCATTGTAGCGGTCGATTCCGGTTTGCGATAGCGTTTTGTTAAATCCGTCAACCGTAAAATAATCATCCAAAGAATCTTTTTGAAGAATCTCTTTTAAGTTCTTTTCTGCCTGTAAAATCAAGTCGGGATAATCGCTTTTCAGCTTTTTATACAAAGCGATATTGGACAGAAAGCGGGGAAAATTTTCATGAACCAGCCGGTAACCGATAGCCGTTGCGATTTCATCGGGTTTATACACATTTTCCCGATTTTCGTAAAATCCTGTAAAATACGTGGTAAACTGTCCGAATTCTTTAATGACAATCTCTCTGTCCTCGTTCGAAAACGGTGTCTTACTTAAATCCAGCTTCGGCAACAGTTTTTTAAACAACTCTTTTCCGAACAGGAGCTTAAAATCGGCATCACTTTTAAATAAAAGATAAATCAGCTCTCTCATCCGGGCAGACTGCTTCTCTACCTCTTCTTTTGCTCTTTGCCGGCTGTCAAAATCACGTGCATCCGCACCACCGATTAATTTTCGAAAAACATTGATGGCTTCGGCCAAATCGTCCCATATCAGGTGGGAATTGCTTAAAACTCTTTCGATAACCCTTTTATGACATTCATCGATAATTTTTTTTGCAACCGGATACCATTTGTTTTTTTCGGTATCCCTTTCTATAAATCCGGATACACGAATATGGTGCAATGTCTTTCCGACAGGACGCAGTTCGTTTCTTAACGTTTTGGAAACAGAATAGCCGTTTTCATACCCGCAAAATTGTTCGATTGTTTTCATCACTTCTCCTTAATACTTTATGATTCTATCATATAACACATTTGAGATATTGCAAGAAGAATATCCGATTTTTCCCTCCTTGCCCTCACCCCGACGGCGTGCTATAATCGCATTATGATTCTCAGTGTGTCGCGGCGGACGGATGTTCCGGCATTTTACGGCGAATGGTTTCTCAACCGGTTGAAGAAAGGGTTTGTCTGCGTGCGCAATCCGATGAACGGCCGGCAGATTTCGCGGGTGGAGCTGACGCCCGGGCGGATTGAGGCGATTGTGTTTTGGACGAAGAATCCGGCGGAATCGTTTCTCGAAAAACTGAATATAATGGAAGAAAAGGGATACCGGTTTTATTTTCAGTTTACACTGACGCCTTACGGGGCGGATATCGAACCGGGACTGCCGCCGAAAAAGGAGATTTGCGGCCGCTTCCGGCGGCTGGCGCGGCAAATCGGCCGCGATAAGGTGGTCTGGCGCTACGACCCGATTCTGTTTAACGATACATGGACACCGGAAGAACACCGCCGCCGCTTTGCCGCTTATGCCGAAACGCTTGCCGGCAGCAGCGACACCTGCGTTATCAGTTTTTTGGATGTTTACCCCGCCATCCGCAAACGGCTGACCGACGCCGGCATTCGGGAGCCTTCCCCCGGGCAAATAAAAGAAACCGCTTCGGCGTTGGCCGAAACTGCCGCCGTTTTCGGGCTGCGGTTGGAAACGTGCGCCGAAACCGTCGATCTCGAATCCGCCGGTATCGCTCACGGCCGCTGTATCGATCCGCAACGGATAGCCCGCCTCACCGGCCGGCCGTTGCCTTTCCGCAAAGACAAAGGACAGCGTCCGGCCTGCGGCTGTACCGAAAGCCTCGACATCGGCACTTACGGCACCTGCCCCCACGGCTGCCTCTACTGTTACGCCCGCCGCAACGACGGCTCCCGCACCGCCTGCGATGTGCACTCACCGCTGCTCTGTTCCGTTATCCGCCCCGGCGACACCGTTACCGACTGCCGCCGCCGTTAAACGGTTCGAACGGCAGCATTTTAAGTAACACAATTTATATATTTATTTTATTACAGGCAGTACGGCATATGATAAGGACAATCCGTGATTTACAGCGTCGTTGGTGAATTCTAAATCTGATTTACTTATTATATATTCATTAACAATATTTATGGGTTTACAATCGCTGGTAACAAATGTACCTAATTCGCAGGTGCTAACTTTTTGCTCGATCGTTCTATTCGGATTTTCTACAGGTATATAAACAACACGATGACTGCGAAATACAAACAATAATGATAAAGCAGTTAAAAACGGCACAAAAATCACAATAGACAATCGTAAAATCCAAGATAAACGTAAACGCATTTTTTTTCTTGAAGAATTATTTTTTTCTGCTATTTTGTTTATTGCTGCAATCGTTTTTTGGTCACGAGTCTCAAACCCAACGCGAACCCAATTTACAACAGCCTGAAGCAGATCCACAGGCAACAAACAACAATATAATATTAGTTCAGCGATATATTCAATCATTTTTGAATTACTCATTGTTACAGAACTATTAAAAAGCATTAAATCTGTTTTCGCATTTTCATATTCTTGTTTCGATTTTCTTCGTGAAAACGGTTTATACCAAGGTGCATTATTGTATTCATTTTTTAATTCTTTCAATCTGGATTGTAATCTTTCAATTTCTTTTCTGCTGGAGTATATTTCATTCTTGATCGCAGAAATTCTACTTAATGCAAATGTTTTTCCTTTTTCGGACTTAATTTTCAGATAATTGTTCATAATTTTATGTCTCCTTTAAGATAAACTATCCAACAAGTGTTGATACGCTTTGTCCAATTCGACCAAAGAAAGCTGCTCTTTTTCCTTCGCATTTTGAAAACTAATGACAGCCTCATCGGCAATCGTTTCACATTTTTCAATTGTTTTACTTAACTTTGACCAGGCTAATACAGAATGAGCCTGCAGTGCGAACTCTGTGTTTTGGATAATTTCTAACTCTATCTTTTCCTGTTCCCTCTTGAGAATAATATTGTTAATAAAATTAATAACAACAGCTCCAATAATCCCGGAAATCACAGCGCCAAGAAAAACTCCTATCACATTCGCTAAACTGCCTAAAAAAGGAATTTCTACTGCAAAAACAGGAAATGACATCAAAACCTTTTCGATGACGTCCCCTAATACTAAGGCTCCTCCTACAACCATCCCCGACATAATAATTTTCCCTACATCAAAGATAACAAGTCCAAGTGATTTTTGCCTGACTTCCGGGGATTTTAAGTAAACGATAACCGATTGTAAAGAACGAACCCCCTGTTTTAATAAAAGGAAAAATTTATTAAATGTTCTTACTATAGGTCCGAAAATGGCTGTACAAACAGTGCTTAATACAGTTTGCCCAATATTCAGTAATTTTTGCTTCAAACTAACAATAAAAGAATAAACAGACTCCTTTATTGCAGCCAATAATGATTTTATACTTTTTTCTTTTTTCTTTAACCATATTATAAATTTCGCTATGATTTCTTTTAAACAGTCTGTTAGCAAACTTAAGATAACCGCTTTTGCAACACCTTTCCCGATTCTGATCGCCTCTTCTTTCTGAGACTGGCGACCTGTTTCCTTAGACTTTTTTTCTCCTTCGTGTTTCCTTTTCTCCCACTCAGAACGAGCCTGTCGATCACGTTCTCTCAATTCATAGTCTGTTTGTTCATCAATATCAAAAATATCCGAAGGTTTTTGTCCGTTACGGTTAGGGGTATCCAACCATTCACTTGTTGAAAGATCGCCTTTGGAAGCATTTAAATCATAATTAATTTCATTTAAATTAATAGCACTGTTTGCAAAATCAAGCTGCTCATCTAAACTGAGATGTGCATTTGCTTCTGCATCTCTAATTATTTCACCTACCGAAATAACATGATCCATCGCTGTTTTCTTTTCTTTAGACCCCATAGGTCTTTGAGAATCAAACGGTGCTCTGGCCGCAGGAGTCAATGTCTGTTCGAACCGCCCGGTTCGTGTTGAATGCATAAGAATTTTTCCTTCATCATCTTTTTTAAAACACGCTTGCCAGTTATCATATCTTTCCTGAAAATTAATCTTATCATTGTGTGAAGCAATCTTCCCCTGCTTAAAATTTTCAGTTGTCTGAATATGAGCCGAATCCCTTAAATCAAGTGTATGACCATGATTCTCAGTAATAAAATCTTCTCCTATTTGAATCCCAATTTGGCTACGAATTTGCTCTAAAATAATATTTTTCAAAATACCACATAACGCTTCAGGATTCTTTATAATATTCCTCTTATGATATAAAAAATCTAAATTGTTTAGAGTATTCTCTAATTCTGCCTGTAAATTTTCTTCCCATAAATCTAGGGTATTATCTTTTAAAAATCCGATTTCATTTCCATAAAAATTTTTTGTTACTGGAATCCTTTGCATCTCTACACCTCCGATTAATATCTTCGTTTCTTTATTTAAATCAAAATTCATGTCACAGTCCCTTATTACAAGGTCTTCTTTACATAGGTACTGATTAACCAAAAAACAATGTTCAACAACATCTCTCTATCCCTCCTTCATTTTTAATTTGTTTCTTCCATTTTCTTTTTTTATAACAATTCAACGCTATCTCATCCTCAAAAACAAGGTCACCTATCTCCTCCATTACTGCCGCCTGATACTTTTTATCATGAACATTAAAATAGAGTTTTTTTTGATTTTCCTGTATCCCCTCTCGGTATTGAAGATACGAAATTTCTGTTACCGAAAGGATAGCATCCGGGTGATGATGTTTAACACGAGGAGTCCATCTTGCAATGAGTGCTGCATCTTTAGCTGTAGGTGCTTGAATAAATAATTTTCCCCTATAATAGCGTTCCCGTCCGACGTGCCCCAATTTACATTCTACGCAGAAATAGCGTTTTTTTCCTTGTGGAATACCCGACACCAGCATTTTCATCATCTGTTCATCACATAATGATCTCTGTCTGTTAAACTGAATTCTTGCTCTTCTATAACTCACAACTCCTCCCTGCATTAATGTTTGTCACTAAACTCAAAAAGTCTTGCAAACTTCAAATTAAATATATGTTAATTTGCAATATTTGTCAACTGAGTTCGCAGAAAAAAATAAAATAAAATTTTTAAACTGGATATTTTGTGATTCTTTGTTTATACCAATTGACTTTTGTCTTTATTTGATTTATCCTATTATTTATAAACAGGAGGTGCTATGCCAATTGATTCTTATAAAGAGAAAATTGATATCATGCACGAGTATTTACAAATTTTTAGGAAATTAGCAAAGTGGTCTTCCGCAGAATTAGGACAAGAAATCGGTGTTTCCAGATCAACGATTGTTAATTTCGAACGCAATGTTCCCAATATCAGAATGAGTACAGCTCAGTATATAGCTTTAGCAACTGTTTTAGAAGCCCGTGCCATGGATCTTGCCAAAAACCAAAAAGATGAATCACTCAAAAAAGCTTTGGATCTTGTCCTTTACAATAAAGAGTATGAAAAATCAAAAATAAATATTAAAACTGTACTTGCCGGGATAGCAGCAACAGCACCTGTAGCTGCTTCCGCATTCACCCTTATTCCTATAATGCCGCTCGGCTTCATAGGAGGAATTTTGGGATCAATCGCAAATCATATAAACACTGATTCTAATCATTCGAAATCATTTTCTAATCAGACGACTGAAGATGATCCTGCAACTAATGAAGATGAATAATTTATCTTTTGCCCCTGTTCGCGGCGCAAAAGTTGCCGTTTGCGTTCGAGGCCGCCCGCATACCCGGTTAAACGGCCGCCGGCGCCCGTAACGCGGTGGCACGGCACGATAACCGAAACGGGATTATGGGCAACGGCACCGCCGACCGCCCTGGCCGATACGGGGCGGCCGCCGTTTTTCGCCCGCAGCCGGGCGGCCAACCCGCCGTAGGTGACCGTTTCCCCGTACGGAACGGCGCACAGCAGCGCCCACACCTCCCGCCGAAACGCCGAACCGGTCAGATGAAGCGGCGGCAGAAAATCGGGAACCGCCCCCGAAAAATAGAGATCGAGCCACCTCACCGCCTCATCGGTCACCGGCGAACGCTCTTCCCGCGCCCCCTCCGTCAGCGTGCCTGCGAAATATTTCTGCCCCTCAAACCAGGCACCGGTCAGCCCGACTTCATCGGCCGCCAGCAGCATCATCCCCAGGGGGGAACGGTAAAAAACGATGTTTTGCATTCTGTCTCCCTTCTTCGGAAAACCGCCCGAAACCGGACGGCTCCGGCCGAAATTCCGTCATCAGACAGCTTCTCAATCCCGCAGATAAATCGCCAGTCCGATTTGCGGATAACCTTTTTTGATTTCGCTTTCGCTGATTTTTCCGAAAAGCAGTTTGCCGGCGTCCATTAAACGGGAAAAGACCGCATTGTCGGCACGCGGTACATAGCCGATTTTGACTCCGGAGGCCGTTTTAATCACAATGGCGTTGGCATCGTAACGGTTTTCCGGTTCGCGGAAAAAAGAGACCTCTTCACCTTCCGACAAAGAAATCGTACCGTCCTTCAATGCTTTAATAAAAGAAGTGCCGGCCACATAAGTGTCGAAAAGAAAGATATCCCGTTGAAACGGAAGCGGAACCGACGGCAGATCGCCGTTTCCGTGAAGAGCGCGAATCAATCCGGATCCGCCGCGGTTGACCAGTTCATTCATTGTTTTCTCCCGTCAGAGAGCGGATTGTTTCCCGATAGGTTTCGAGTGTTTGCGTCAGCTGCAGGCGTTCGTTCTCCAATTCCCGCTGTTTTTCTTCGGCTGCCGCCCCGTCCAAGAACGGTTGCAGCGTAAACGGATATTGGCTTTCGATTTTACCGATTTCGTTTCGAAGCGATTCGGACAGCATTTGCAGGCGGCGGATTTCCCGTTCCGTTAACTCCGCGGCGGGAATAGCGGCGACCGTTGTCCGATTTTCCGTAACGGAAGCAATCAGACGCAGTGCTTCCAGGTCGCCGGCTTCGTAGGCAGCGACAGCATTATGAAAAAGGCGGCCGAGGGAGTCGGATTCGCCGGGATTGAGATCGGGATGAAGTGCTTTCATAATTGTCCGGTAAAGGCGTTTTATCTCGGCTGTTTCTTCCTTTGTCAGACTTTCACCGCGGGAACGGGTCAGCGCGTCGTTGATTTTGTTCAGCCAATCGTCGAGCCGTTCTTTGTATTCGTAAAACTCCCGGTCGAGTCTCTCTTCGATTGCCGCCGCGGAAATCGGCTCCTGCCGGTTGAGAGAAGCACGTATCAGCTCGATTTTGCGTTTGGCTCTCATCGTATCGCAGCGCAGTTCGTGAACTTTGTATTCCGCTTCTCCGAATTTCAGACAGTAAGCCGCTTCGATATGGGGTGCCCGCACGTAAAGCAGGTTATCCCGTTCTTCAAGCAGCTTTGCGATTTCGCTTCGCAGCGTCTGCCTCTCCCGTTCGCGGTCATGCAGATTGATTGTTTTTCCCGTTTGCTTCTCCCGTTTCATACTCCCGTCCGCCGCGGTTTGCGTGTTTCACACCCCGTTTTAAATACCATTATACACCGTTTTCCGCCGTCCGTCACCGTTTTTTTCCGGAAAAGACGTCTCCCCCGGAACCGAAACCGTCGCGATTCTTTTCCCGATTTTCGGTTATATTGCAAAGGAAAAAATAAAAAATCCTAAGGAATTCAGGCAGAAACTCTCAGAGTTTTTTTGATAATTATATGATACTTTTAAATAATTTCCCAGAAATAAAAAATTTTATTCTAATTGTACTATTATCTGCATAAGATTAAAGTTAAATTCTGTAAAATGAAAACGGTAAAATTATTTATTTTTCAATATATTAAAAAACATATAATATACATTTCACTAATACATAAGATATAATAATATCCTCAACAAATAATGTAATTTAGCAATTATATATTGGAACTTATATTTATTAGTCGATGAAATAAATACTGTTAATAATATTCTTTTAAGATTGAAAGTACTATCTAAATTTTTGATATTTACTTTTATCTTAAAAGGATAAACCATTTTAGAAAATCAACAAGTACAAAGTCATCGTACTTTATTAATTTCAGGCAATATTTTTAATCCACTTTGGTTAAAAATTTTATTATAAATTCCGATAAGACCATAATTAAAAATGCAACTAATTTTTAAATTAATTTTTTATAAAGATCTTTATAAAATAAGGAATCTATATTTATGAACAAAGATATAATTTTTGCTGGTGCATCGGTAATCTATGGACTACATGTTATTAAAAAATATCTCGAAAATAAAGGATTTTCTATTTTATTTATTGAAAATAATTCATCTTTCCATAGTATACAAAAGGATGAACGAACTTTAGTTGTTTGTACTGAAAAAATACCATATATTCCCAATTCAATTCTCATCCCTCTGAATGAATATTGGGTCACACAATACAAAAACAGCGATTTTTACAACAATATTCCAGAAAAAGCATATAAAGCATCGCGTTCAAAATCATTTTTTAATTCTTTAATGGAAGAAGCAGGAATTGATTTTTGTCATAGCTACAATTTGTCTGATATAAAACATATAGTTTGTAATGGTTTAAAATGTATCATTAAACCCGATTCTTTATATGGTGGGTATGGTGTAAAAATAATATCTCCTAAAAATATTCATACTCTAGATATTATATTATCAGAATCTAATGTTATTAATAGTAAATTACAATCTGTACTAGACATAAAAAAAACTCGGGTAAATTGTTTTGAATATTTGGATGGACAAGAATATAGTACAGATGTATTTATTAATAAAGGGAAAATTCAAATCGTTAGACTATGCAAAAAAATCATTACTAATATAAATGATACACCATGTCTTTTAGGTTATCATCTAGTTGTGCCTTCTTTAAGATTCAAAAATCTAATACAAAAATGGATTTCAGTTATTTATGATGAACACAGTATTTGTTTTTCGCAGTTTGATTTTATAGAAACGACATCGGGAAGAATAATACCAATTGACTTTGCCTGTAGAGTTGGTGGAGGATTAAAAGACCTCCTTGTTTATACTAAGAAAAATGTTTATTTAGATGCAATACGCAGAACAATAGAACAACATTATCAACAGAATCTTGTTAAAGATTTTTTTCAATTAAATATAATCCCCGCAAAAGTAGGAAGAATAATGAATAGCGAGTTTTGTATTAATTTTCCTAATCTTAAGAAACTAAAAAAGACAGGAGATTATGTAGATAGAATTGGCTCAAGCACACATAACAGATTAGGTATTATATTAGGTAAATGTGTTCACTATAACTTACTTGTTGAAAGAAGCAAAAAATTAGTAATAAACTCCAATATCTTTGATTACCAAACATTAGCAATTATGATAAACGATGCATGGAAAATTATTTATGGAAATGATAAAGTTGAAGAATTAACATCACAACTCTATAATATTAAATCGTACGATGATATTGTATCAATTTCCAAAAACGAAAGTCATATTTTATACCCATGGATTCCAGCCATAATTTTCGAAGCTTTCGGCCTCAAAATATATAAAACTTGCTCACTTAATCAAAAACTGTCAAAAACAATTATTATGATTCATCCAACAATCGAAAACCCTGACATAATTATTGATTATATAAAATTAAATTTGGATATTTCTTATACAGTAGAAATGCATCAATTCCTGTTTACAGATATATTATCAGCAAAATTATATGGAGGATATCCTTGGTTTCTCCCATACCATAGACTATGCACTGAAATAGGATGTTATGAAAAGAAAAGCATATACTTAACTATTGAGACTACGAATAATATAGATTTATATGAAAAGATAGAAAAAATAAAAACCCGTTTTAGAGATGAAAACCCGCAATTTCAAATAAAGAAAGCATATCCAGAATATGAATTAAATGGCGTTATTAACCCTTTTCATTCTCCGAACCCGCTTGAAAACCATTTACATATGAAAGCGTTATCTGAGTCAAAAATATCATGAATATTTTATTAGTAACTTATATGCGAGATTGCGAAAATATCAGTCAAGGACTCATCTCTATTGCTAGCAGCTTAAAAATTTTATATCCCAATTTACAGTGTGTAATTTTTATAGGAAAAAATCGTAATAAACTAAAAAATGATATAGCCGGTATTCCTGTCCAATACATCAAACAAGAAGGTACAAAATATAGTCGATTGCTATACCTTCTCCAAAATGAGCGTTTTTCTAACGTAACATATTTTATCAGTATTGATAATGACATGATATTCGAAACAAATGAATTTATAAATTTTATTAATAACAATATTGACAATGATTATGATATAGGATGGGGACGAATACAAGCCCAAAATGCTCACGGGATGTGGGCGAAACTTGTACAAGTTGATAAACTACTTTCTCACAACATCATCAGACCTTTTCTCTGGAAAATTAAACAAGGTATAAGCATTCCTGGACAGTGCTTTATATTTAGATCAAGCCGATTTAAATCAGGATTAATGAATGTTGACTCTTATTTAGATGACATAGCAATTGGATTATTTGTGAACAAAAATCAAAACAATATCAAAATCAATTTTTATCACAAAGTGATTGGATATGAATATCCTAATATTACTTTTAAAGGTTTATGCAAACAAAGAAAGCGATGGGCGAAAGGGTTTTATGATGTATTAAAAGGTACGACAAAATTAAGTGACCGTAAAAAAATAATTATTCATGCCACAAGTTATCATTGTAATTGGATATTTAATATTACGTTCATTATAGCATTAATTTTCGTAGAACCTGTCCTTTCACTTTTTTATATGATGCTTATATCATTGATGATGACGATAAAATTACCTAAATTATTTTTATATGGTATCATATACCAGGTTATTTTTCCAATTTTTCATATTATTTGGATAGTAAATTTTTTTAAAGGAAACAAAAATGCTGGTAATGAATGAAACCTTACTAAAAGCAAAAATACTTACTCATGGAATTCATTTTACTCATAATGCATTAAATGAGGCAAAATTACATAATGCAAAATTTCAGAATCTTGTGTACAATATTCCTCAAGGAGCAGACAATTTCAGGCCTCAGGAATTATTAATCACACATGAAGATGGTTATAAAACGGTTGTTTCTTGTGTTGCACCACACAAAACCCAACCCATAATTATCGACTGTATCAAACACAAACTAATCGCTAATGTCCATGGAAAAATTTTAAAAGATATTTCTATAGATTTTGTTCAGCAACCCCAATATTATACTTATAATTTAAAAAGTGGCAAAAATATAAAAAATTATATTTCTTCATGCGGATTAGATGAATTAAATATCATCCCATGGAAAGGATGCGCTATTTCAAAAGCATGTTTGTTTTGCGGGAGTAATAATGTCGCTTTAAAAAATCCCTATAATTCACTTACAGCTGTTAATATAAGCAAAAGCCAATATTGGGAAAAAAATAAAAATGACTATTTAAACAATTTAAGAGAAGCAATTTATTTAGCAAAAAATGATTCCTGCTTTGAAGAACATATGCATGTAATTATAATTTCAGGTAATGTACGTAATGAACAATTAGATCAACAAGCAATTATATATTCAGAAATTGCAAATGCCATCAATACTTTAATTGCAAACAAGACTACAGAAGGTATAGTAGCAGTATTAATGCCTCCAAACAATTTAGGCTACATACATACGATGTATACCTCTGGGATCAAAAATTTTGTTTTTAACTTTGAAGTGTCAAACCATGATTTATTTCAAAAATATTGTCCAGGAAAAAGTGAGATAGGATATAATCATATTATGAACGCTCTAGAAAAGGCAGTCAGCGTTTCTGGAAGAAATAATTCTTGGACCAATTTTGTTTTAGGATTAGAGCCTATAGATAATTTATTGAAATTCAATGAATTATTGGCAAAAAAAGGCATTGTTTCCAGTGCAAACGTCTTACATCTGGATACAGGAAATAGATTAGACTGCGAACTGCCTTCTTATGAAGAAGTTATTCACTATTTCTACAGTCTATCCGAAATATACAAAATAAATAAACAAAATCCTTTTTACTGTTCTAAAGCATTAAGAACAAGCTTGACAAATGAAGCATTTGAAAGGAGAATAAGATTATGAACATATTGATCGCAGGAGGAGCAGGTTTTATTGGAACCAATCTATGTTATCATTTGCTAAAATCAAATGATAATAATTTATATGTAGTAGATAATCTAAGTTCTGGTTTACGTTCTAATCTTAAAAAATTAGAAAATAAACCCAATTTTACTTTTTATGAAGCAGACATTACTGAATCATTATCTTTTTTAAATTTTTATGAAATTGATCAAATCTATAACTTGGCGTGTCCAGCAAGTCCTTTCTTCTATAAAAAGAATCCTATAGCAACAATGGACACTTGCTACCTAGGAACCAAAAATCTATTGAGTTTAGCAAGAACGAAAAATGCATCTTTTCTTCAAGCTAGCACAAGTGAAATATATGGCGATCCCAATAATGACATTCAGAATGAAAAATATTTTGGAAATGTAAATCCCTTAGGAGAACGCAGTTGTTATGATGAAGGAAAAAGAATCGCAGAATCTTTATGTTATGAATATAAAAGACAATATGGTCTAAACATCTGCATTGTCAGAATATTCAATACCTATGGGCCCTATATGAGAAAAGATGATGGTCGTGTTGTCTCCTCTTTCATCAATCATATTTTGCAACATAAAAAGATTGAAATACATGGGAGTGGAAAACAGACTAGAAGTTTTTGTTATATTTCCGACTTAGTCAGTGGATTAAATCTGGTAATGAATGGAAAAGATTTTGGACCTTTTAATATAGGTAACCCTAACGAAATCTCTATTGAAAATTTAGCAAATCACATAAAATTTTTGATGCAAAAGCATCTACCTAAAATTGAAAATATTTATTTACCTAAAACACAAGATGATCCAGAGAGAAGAAAACCTGATATAACAAAAATTAAAAATAAATTTCGATGGAAGCCCTATATATCACTTGATGATGGCTTGAAAAAAACTATTCAATTTTACGAAAAAAACTTTAAGGAATAATTATGAGCTATATAATTGGAGTACATAGCGGACATGATTCATCGGCATGTTTACTTCATAATAACAGAATAATTATGGCCATTGCAAAAGAACGCCTTACAAGAAAAAAACATGATTTTGGGGAACCTATAGAGTGTATCGAATACATATTAAAACATACAAACCTGATGCCCAATGAAATTGATTTAGTTATTAGATGCAATTGGTTTGATTCTAAAAATTTAAATGATGAATATTACAAAAAATTTTCCAAAGTAATTATTAATAGAAATCATCATCTATTCCATGCCTATGCAGTATCTATTTTATCAAAAAAAAATGCTAAATCTTTAATTTATGTTCTAGACGGTCGAGGTTGTCGACCTATAGATTCTGGAATTAATAACCTAAAAGATGAAAAATTATTTGAATCAGAATCACTTTATTTAATAAAAAATAATAAAATTACTCCTTTAAAGAAAGAATTTGCAATTCATCATAAATCGCTATATAAATGGGGATCTCATTTTGACAGTGTGGGTTATGCATATGCAGCCGTAAGCAAAGTTATTTTTCAGGATTACCACGCAGCAGGTAAAGTAATGGCGTTATCTTCATTTGGGAAAAAAGATTTATCTATTCCCCAAGCATTATTATATTCGTCAAAAAAACAATTAACAATTAATCCTATATGGTTAAATTTTTTAAATTCTTTTGAAATTCCAATTCCCTGGACTTCTTCTATTGCTCAAAATATTAGTTACAATATTCAAAATGAATTAGAAAATTATATTTTATACAGAATACATGAAGCTAAAACGAACTTCTCATGTAATAATTTTTTATTAACTGGTGGAGTAGCCTTAAATTGCAAAAATAATGGTAATCTTATAAATTCAGGAATATTAAATAATCTTAATATATTCCCTGCATGCGGGGATGATGGATTATCTATTGGAGCTAGTATCTGGGCCTTACGGGAAATTTTTCATAATTACGCCCCTGTAAGATGGGAGTATGGTATGGGATATGCATATCAAAAAAATATAATTTCCCATAAAAGCTTAAAAATGACTTGCTACTTGTTAAATTCAGGAAATATAGTTGGGATTTTTGCTAATGGCAGTGAATATGGGCCTAGAGCTTTATGCAATAGGTCCATTCTTGCTGACGCAACCAACAAATCAATGAAAGACATCTTAAATTTAAAAATAAAACATAGAGAATCTTTCAGACCATTTGGGGGTGTAATTTTAGCAAGAAATTTATCAAAAATTACAAACGAAAAAGTAGCTAGTGACTTGATGTTGTCAGCTGTACATGTCAGATCTGATATTCAAGCAAAATATCCAGCTTTAATACATAAAGACGGAACATTAAGAGTTCAAGTAATAAGAAAAAAAAATTCTCCAATATACCAATTGCTCAATCTCTATGAAAAACTATTCGGGAAGATTATGTTAATTAATACTTCTTTCAATGGGAAAAATGAACCAATTGTTGAAACAGAAGAAGATGCCATACGATGTGCAAAAACAAATCATATATCTTTTATTTTATTTTCTGGAAAACTTGTGAGTGTAAAATGAACATAACAATAATAGGTCTTGGCTATGTAGGAATAGCCAACGCAATACTTTGGGGATCAAAACATAGAGTTATAGGTTATGATATATCAAAAACAAAAGTAGATATGCTTAATAATAAGCAATTTATTACAAAAAGAAATTTGCTACATCTACTAAATTTTAAACAATTAAATATACAAGCGACTTCAGACTTAAAATTCGCATTACAATGCGCGGAAATGATAATCATTGCTGTTTCAACAGATCTAAACAAGAAAACAAAAAAACTAAATACACAAAATATTGAGGATATTCTTTCAAATATTAATGTGATAAATAAAAACGCAGAGGTCATTATACGTTCCACAGTACCAATTAATTTCACAAAAACAATGGAAGAAAAATATCCAATGATAAATATTACTTATTCTCCTGAATTTTTAAGAGAAAATTCTGCTTTTGATGATATTATACATCCATCCAGAATTATAATAGGTGTCAACAAAAAAAGACCAAAACTTTTTTTAAAAACTTTAAATGAAATTTACGATTTACATGATAACAATCTATTTTTTATGTCATCGAGCGAAGCAGAAACAGTAAAATTATATTCAAATTCTTATTTAGCAATGAGAGTTTCTTTTTTCAATAATTTAGATTCATTTTGTATCGACAACAATCTAAATGTTAAAAATGTTATTAATGCAATATGTTCTGATCAACGAATAGGTAATTATTATAATAATCCCAGTTTCGGATACGGAGGATATTGCCTGCCTAAGGATACGCAACAATTACTAACACAAAATAAAAATTCAAGTTTGATTAACGCCATCATAAAATCAAACAATGAAAGAAAAGAGAAAATTATAGAAGAAATTTTTAAAAAAGAATTTAAAACAATAGGATTTTATAGATTAATAGGAAAAAAATATAGCAATAACTTTCGGAACAGTCCTGTTATAGACATAATTAACATTATTCTAAAAAAGAAAAAAAATATTAAAATTTTTTATTATGAACCGTTGCTTAACATATCTATCTTTAAAAAAGACGTTATTCTCATTCGAGATTTAGAAGATTTTAAAAAGGCATCAGAATTAATTGTAACTAACAGAATAACATCTGAAATACAAGATGTTAAAGATAAAATATATACAAGAGATGTCTTTTTTATTGATTAGAATAACTATCTGTCATAATTTTCAAAATAGTATTTGGGTAAAAATATTATAATATAATAATTAATAAACGTGTAAAATTATAAATTTAGATTAATTTACGTATTAATATCCGATTAAACAAAATTCACTACATTAAATATTAACAATCAAACAATTCAGGTACAAAATTTCTCCAGCATGGCAACAAGAGTTTCTTCCTCGCCGGAACCGCGGGTTCCGAAACGCAGCAGAGGCAATCCGATTTGTCTGAAAATTTCATCTTTCTTTTCATCGCGCCCGGCCTGAACCGTTCCCTTTTTATGGTAACGGTAACCGTCGACTTCGACACCGAAAAGAATCGTTTTACTGACCGTATCATATACCGTGAAATCGACATGCGTGGCGTTATTTGCAGCATAAGAACGTAACGGATCAGGAAGAGCATCGGCAAACGATCGGCCGATAATATCTTTTAAAGGCATTTCGAAAACCGTACCGAAACGCGAATACCGTTCGCGGCCGAAAAGATCCGTTAAGAGTTTGTACATACAGTTTTCTGTTTCATAACGGGAAATCCTTTTTGATGCCCTTAACGTACGAAACCGCTCTTCCGTATAGCGGGTGTACAGAAAATCAAAGATCGAACAGACAGTGCTTTCTTTCACTTCGAAATTGTGATAGCGTATATAATCGGTCAGAGCCGCTATATTCGAACCGGGCGGCTGATCGTTACCGGAAACGACAAGAGCCAGACGGCTTTTGGCACGGGAAACGGCCACATTCAGCAAATTGGCATTATCGGAAAATTCGCCGACCACATTGTCTGTTGTCGAAATGATAATTGTTTCTTTCTCCCGTCCCTGAAACTTATGAACCGTAGCGGTTTCGGCTTCGGGAATTTGCGAACAGATTTCATCAACCTGTCTGTTGTACGGTGCAATGATTCCCAAATCGGCTTTGGCCTCTTCATTGAGTGTCGGAAGAATCTCTTTTTTGATAACATCAATCTGACGCTGATTGTAAAAAGACCGGCAGAAATCCCCGGGAACAGTCTTGACAACGGAAAGAACGTCCGATTCGCCGCGATCTTCGGTCATCACGATCAATTTTCCGCCGTAGAATCGTTGATTGCAGAAATTGATAATGCGCGGATGACAGCGGTAATGCTCCCTCAATAAAACCCGCGGTGTTTCAGGCAGTACGGTTTCGATAGAAACCAGAAAACTGTTTAAAAAGCTGTAGCCTTCCGGCAGAGAATATCGGTTTAAAAGCTCCCGCAGCGGTTCTTTGTTTTTCTCTTCTATAACATTGGGAAGCTGCATCCGGTCACCGACGATAACGGCACTTCGGGCACAGGAAAGAGCAATGGCTCCGGTAACCAAATCAACCTGTGAAGCTTCATCCATAATCACATAATCATAGAGAAACCCGTTGGCGGCACAGTTTTTCGACGAAAAAGTAGTACTTAAAACAATCGGATAACGGTTTGTAAAAGCTCCCATATCGGAAAAGATTTCACGCGCATCGGCATACCGTTTCGACCGAAAATCGGAGGCCAAATATTTTCGGGCAATTTTGTATTTTAAGTAATTCATCGACCGCTCATAAACGGCATCCGGTTGAAAACGGTCGCAAAATGTTTCCAGTCTGTCCGTTTCGTCGATAATTTCACGCTCTCGCATCTGATAGAAAAGCATTTTCAAAGTTGTCAGAAAACGTGTGTCATCGATTTTTCCGATACGGCCTGCTTCGATTTTGTATTTGCGCTTCAACCGCAGTCGGAGCCAAAACGAAAGACGTCCTTTTTCATTCAGACGGGTCTGCACTTTCCGAACGAAATTCATGACTTGCGATGACTGCTGCTTGTTCGGATTTCCGAACGGGTATAATTCACCGGTATGCTGTTCTCCGTAATATTCTTTTTCTGTCCGCAGTGCCGCCAGTTCGGCTTTCATAGTCATAATCTTCTCGCGGGAGTCGAAATAACGTTTCAATTCGGCGGCGGATTCACTGATAGTACGGGCAGTATCGAAATTTTCCGACACCTCAGCCCACCCGGAAAGCGACTCGGGAAGCGTTTCTTTCTGATTTGTCAAAAATAAATCGACATTTTCCCTTTTCCCCAACCGGGCACACAAAAACGACAATCCCGATTTCGGAGAATCGAGTTTTTCATATACGTTTTCGGTTGCCGCATTGTTATTGGAAACCACCAGAACGGTTTTATGATGCACCAGCAGATTGGCAATAATATTGAGAATTGTTTGCGTTTTTCCGGTTCCGGGAGGTCCCTGAATAACGGTTATCCGGTTTCCGAGAGCCGTCGTCACCGCCCGATACTGACTGTTGTTGCAGCCGAACGGAAAAATAAAATTCTCACAGACGTGATTGATCTCTTCTGTCTTCTCGGGATTCAGATAAAGAGCCAATGCCGATTTTTCATCAACCACCCGATTTCTCTCCAGAGTTTTGACAAGCAGATTATCGCCGTTACTGTTTTCGATTTCGCTGAAGGCAGCCGTCTTCAAAAGGTAATCGTATACGGAACCCGATTTTCTTTCCGATAAACAGTTACGGATAATACGTACATTTTCCGGTTTATAATAATAAGCCCGCTCACTGTTTCCGAAACGAACCGACCACAGTTTTTTGTCTTCATCGAAGCGGATATCGGAAACTTCATCTGTTTTCTCTTTTTCAATCCCGTTCTTATCCGTTAAATAAATTTTCTTTTCCGGTATTACGCTGCTCATCTCACTCCCCCTCTTCCAACCGCACGATGTCCCCCACCGCGATCCGCCGCCCGCTTTCGAGAATCAGGCAGCCGGCTTCCTCATCGATGCGTTTCAAACGCCCCGATTCGGTAACCGTGCGCCCGCCCTCTTTGCGTTCGTCGGGCACAAAAAAGGCGACGGTGACGGCCGGCCGCAGAGCGATCCGCCGGCGCAGAGCGTCAAGGGTGCGGTCGATTTCAACCGCAATGTCGTCGTCGCGGCCGCAGCGCCGTTCGGTCAGGCGGGCGGTTTCGGCCAGCGCGGCGCCGTGACCGGTCAGCGCGGAAAAAGGGGCAAACTGCGCGGCACGGTCGGCAACGGCCATTTTCGGATGCTTGCCCGACTGCGGCGGACCGAGATTGAGAATCTCTTCATAAGGAAACGGTTTCACGCTTTGTGCCCCCCGATTTGGCGGTTGCGCTCGCGCGCCGTCGCCCCCTCTTCCAGACTGCTGCCTTTCAGAAGCGCATTTTTTCCGAAACGCTGCCGGACGGCAACCGCCGCCTTTTGCAAATTTTTCTCCTTTTCCCGTTCCGCCCGCGCCGCCTCCTCCGCCGCCCGAACGGCATCGATGTCGCAAAACAGGTCGGGCTGCAGCGGCAGTGCCGGACGTTCCGATTCGCTTTCGGGCAGCAGCCGGTTAATCGAAAGGTTTAAACGGCGGACGGTCAGCGTTTTATCGGTGATGCGGTCGTAGAGAGCCAGCGCCGCCTCCGTCATCCGTTTGGCCGACGCGGTGTGCCGTTCCAGATTGGCCGTGCCGTGCGCCGGTTTCGGAATCCGGCGGCCGTACGGGTCGACGGTCACCTCCCCCCGGTACCCGTCGCGCCGTTCGGGATCGGTCAGGTTTTCGATATCGTAGCCGACGGTCAGCACCAGCTGGTCGGTTGTCAGATCCTTTTCGGTCAGGTCGAAGGCGGCCGCCTCCGTCATTTCACGCAGCACCAGCCGCGCTTTTTCGTTGGAGTAAGGCGACTGAAGAACCTGCCCCGATGCCAGACTGCTGCTTTCCGGACGGTACGATTTGATATCGGCCATCGTACACGGTTCGATGCCCCAGGCGTGGTCGATGAGCAGTTCGGCATTCACCCCGAACAGTTTATAAAGAAAATCTTCATTATAATACTCGTTTTCTTTACCCAAAGAACAGCGGGCAATATCACCCATCGTGTAAAGCCGGTGCGCTTCCAGCTTCCGCGCATATCCTTTCCCGATGCGCCAGAAATCGGTCAGAGGCCGGTGCGTCCACAGTTTTTGCCGGTAACTCATCTCATCCAGCTCGGCAATACGCACACCGTCGCCGTCGGCAGCGGTGTGTTTCGCTTCGATATCCATCGCAATTTTACACAGATAGAGGTTGGTGCCGATGCCGGCGGTGGCCGTCATGCCGGTCGTTTCCAGAACATCGAGGATGATCTTTTTGGCCAGTTCGCGGGCGCTCATGCGGTAGGTTTGAAGATAGCGGGTCGCATCCATGAAGACTTCGTCGATGGAATAGACATGAATGTCCTCGGGGGCGATATATTTGAGATAAACGCGGTAAATTTCGGTGCTCACATCGATGTAGCGGGCCATCCGCGGCGGAGCAATCAGATAGTCGAGCGCCGCTTCGGGATGCCGCTCCAGTTCGTCGGCATCGTAAGAGCGGCCCATCAGCCGCCGTCCGGGTGCGTTGCGCCGCCGTTCTTCGTTCACCGCCTTCACCCGGCTCACCACCTCGAACAGCCGCGACCGCCCGGAAAGGCCGTACGCCTTTAACGAAGGCGTCACCGCCAGACAGATTGTCTTTTCGGTTCGGGAGGCATCGGCCACCACCAGATGAGTCTTCATCGGATCGAGCCCCCGTTCGCGGCATTCCACCGAGGCGTAAAAAGATTTGATATCGATAGCAATAAAAGCGGCGCGATTCACGGCAAGTCTCTCTCTCCGGCACGGTTCGAATCTCTCATACGCTATCAGTATATCAAATCTCCCGCTAACGGTCAAAAGAATTTCGGAAAACCGGCCATCTTCTTTCCTGTTTTTATTTTCGATTGATTCTTTCTTATTTATGTTCTATAATTTCGCTACGGAGTCTTTATGGAAAAACTGCAAATTTACCGATACGAACGCGGCGAAGAGCTGATGAATATTATCACCCATGCGGTCGGAACGGCTCTGGCCGTTGCCGGACTGACGGTTCTCGTTGTTTTCTCCGCGTTGCAGGGAGATCCGTGGAAGATTGTCTCTTCGGCCATTTTCGGGGCGACCATGATTCTCCTTTACGGCGCTTCGACGCTCTATCACGCCTCGCAAAATGCGAAGGTACGTCGGGTGACCAACATGATGGATCACATCTCGATTTTTTATCTGATTGCCGGAACCTATACGCCGTTTGTACTGGTAACGTTGCGAGGTCCGTGGGGATGGACTCTTTTCGGAATCGTCTGGGGATGCACCCTCATCGGTACGGTGATGAAGGTCTGTTTCCGGCACAAATTGGGATGGTTATCGTTGCTGTTCTACCTGGCCATGGGCTGGTGTATTGTGATAGCCATTAAGCCGTTTACACAAAGCATCGCACCTGCCGGTCTGTGGCTGACGGCGGCCGGAGGTGTGGCTTATACGGCCGGTGTTTTCTTTTACAAATACGATAAAATTCCTTACAATCACGGAATTTGGCATTTTTGGGTGCTGGCGGGAACAATTCTTCAATATTTCGCCGTTCTGTTTTATGTGGTTCTGCCGGAAACACTTTGAGACTGTATGAAACCGATTGTCTGCTGTCTGATTCTGTCGATTTTTGTTTCACCGCTGACGGCACGGCCGCAACCGCCCGAACTGAATGCCGAATCGGCTATTCTTGTCAGTGCCGCTTCCGGACAGGTTCTTTACGAAAAAAATGCCGACCGTCTCTGTCCGCCGGCCTCGATGACCAAACTGGTTTCGATTTATACGGCTCTGCGGATTTGGGAGCGGCAGGGACGTTCCCCGGACAGCCGCTTTACGGTCCCGCCCGCGGCCGATTTCCGGGCGGCGCCGCCCCGTTCGTCGCTGATGTTTCTCCAGGCGGGACAGCGGGTCTCTTTACGGGAACTGCTGCACGGAATGATGATTCCCTCCGGAAACGATGCGGCGATGGCCGCCGCCCTGCTGACCACAGGCTCGATGGATTCGTTTATCGATGAGATGAATCGTTCGATGAAAGACCTCGGTCTCACAAAGTGCCGTTTTGCCGATTCATCCGGGTATTCCGACCGCAACGTGATTTCCCCCCGGGAGTTTGCCCTCTTCTGCATTCATCTGATCCGAACCTATCCCGAAGTGCTCGAAATGGCTACGCTACCCGAAATCGTCTATCCGTTGCCGCATAACCTCAACGGCACTGTCGCCGTCTACGGCCCGATGCGGCAAATTAATCACAACGAAATGATCGGTACGTTTCCCGGCGCCGACGGCCTAAAAACCGGGTACATCGATGCCTCCGGCAATAATGTGGCCCTCACCGCGGAACGGGACGGTACCCGTTTCGTTGCCGTTTTGACCGGTATCCGCGACAACGACCGGGCCCGCCGCAGCTGGAAACGAACGGTCGATGCGACACGGTTGTTGACCTACGCATTCGACACTTTTGCCGATTACCGTCTTATTTTTCCCCCTTTTTACGACGAAAACGGCCATCCGTTACACGCCTTCGACCCGGTCGTCACACTGGACGAAAGCCGTCTGTCCGATTTTGCGGTCGACCGCCGCGGCCATCAGCTCATCCCGATGCAGGGCGGCATTCCTCTCAAAATAATCAGTCTCGAGCAAAAGCCGCCCGTTTCTCCCGGAGAAAAATTTATATTCCCCCGAAAAATAAAATCGAATAAAAAATTTGACATCTTCCAATTATCCGATTATAATCAATAAAAAAATCCACCGGAGGAATCTATGAAAGTGATTATTGTCGGCGGGGTCGCCGGCGGGGCCACCGCCGCCGCCCGTTTGCGCCGTCTCGATGAAAATGCCGAAATCATCATATTCGAACAGAGCGGTTTTATCTCTTATGCCAACTGCGGACTGCCCTACTATATCGGCGGTGAAATCACCGAACGGGAAGCACTGACACTGCAGACACCGCAGCAGTTTTTTAACCGCTACCGGATTCAGGTACGGGTTCACCATCGGGTGACATCGATTGATAAAGACAAAAAAATTGTGACCGTGACCGATCTCAAGACAAACGATGTCTTTGAAGAAAGCTACGATAAGCTGCTGCTCTCCCCCGGTTCGCGCCCCGTTGTCCCGCCGTTTCCCGGCAAAGACGACCCGCGCATTTTTACGCTGCGCAATGTCGAGGATACCTTTGCCATCGATGATTTTATCAATGCATCCCGTCCGCAAAATGCGGTCGTCATCGGCGGCGGTTTTATCGGTCTGGAGATGGCGGAAAACCTGAAGCAGAAAGGAATCGATGTAACGCTCATCGAACTGTTGCCGCAGGTCTTTGTCCCCTTCGACTACGATATGGCTTCGTTTGTGCACGACTGTCTGAAACGAAACGGCATTAAGCTGATGACCGGATGTGCCGTGGAAGGTTTCGAATCGGTCGGCAAAACGCTCAATGTTTCGGTCAAAGAGCACCCTGCCGTGAAAGCCGATTTGGTGATTCTGGCGGTCGGTGTGGCTCCCGATGCCTCTTTGGCACAGGCAGCCGGTCTGGAAACCGGAATCAAAGGGGCTATCCGTGTCAACGAAAAAATGGAGACTTCGGCAAAAGATATTTACGCCGTCGGTGATGCGGTTGAGATTATCAATTCGGTGACGAAATCACCGACACTGATTCCGCTGGCCGGTCCCGCCAACCGGCAGGCGCGGATTGCCGCCGACAACATCTGCGGGCGCTCTTCCGTTTTCAAAGGCGCACAAGGCTCTTCGATTTTAAAACTGTTTGAAATGTCTTTTGCCGCAACCGGACTCAACGAGACGGCCGCCCGTAACGCCGGCATCGCCTTCGACAAAGTTGTCACTTTTTCGGCTTCCCACGCCACCTACTACCCGGGCGCCGGCAATATGACGGTCAAAGTGCTGTTCGCACCCGAAAACGACGGCCGCTTTAAAAAGGGGCAGATTCTGGGCGCTCAGATTGCCGGCACCGACGGTGTCGACAAACGCATCGACGTGCTGGCGACCGCCGTCCGTTGCGGCCTCACCGCGGAAGAGCTGACCGAACTGGAACCGGCATACGCACCGCCTTATTCGTCGGCCAAAGATCCTGTGAATATTGCCGGCTATGTTATTTCCAATGTTCTGGAAGGAGCCGTTAAGCAATTTCACTGGTACGACCTGCCCCGACTTATGCGACAGGAGAACGGATTTTTTGTCGATGTCCGTACACCGGAAGAAAACGAAACGGGTCGTATCAGCGGCAGCATCAACATACCGGTCGATACATTGCGCGACCGTCTCGCCGAAATTCCGAAAGAGAAAGAAATTTTTCTGATCTGTCAAAGTGCGTTACGAAGCTATATTGCCTGCAAAATTTTAACGGCGCACGGTTACCGCTGTTCGCATTTAAGCGGCGGCTACCGGTTCTATAAATCGGCGATGGAAGGCAACACCGAATATGCAACCCGGCTGTGCGGCGACTGCGGGGCACCGTTAAAATAGAAAGTCCGGCAAGACCTATGGAACTCTTTTTTCCCTACGGAGAAAGCGAATTGGATGATTTAAGAAAAGCGGCTCCCGAATTGGCACCGCTTTTCGACCGTTACGGGTTCATCCGCCGGCCGATGAATCCCGATCTCTTCGGCGCACTGAGCGAATCGATTGTCGGTCAGCAGATTTCGACAAAAGCGCAGCAGACAATTCTCGGTCGGCTGGCGGAGAGATTGGGCGCCGTAACGCCGGAAAAGATTTTGTCCGTACCGCCCGAAACCGTAACGGCATGCGGTGTTTCTCTCCGGAAAACCGACTATCTGAGAGGCGCTGCCGAGGCGGTCACGGCCGGGATGACCAAAACCTTTCTCGAAACGTTGGACGACAACGGGATTATTTCTCACCTGACCCGGCTGCAAGGGGTCGGGATCTGGACAGCCGAAATGATGCTGATTTTCTGCTTCGGACGGCCCAATGTATTGAGCTTCGGCGATTTCGGTATCCGCACCGCGCTGGCGCGGCTGCACGGAGTCGAAAAACTGCCGAAAGCGCTTTTTGAAGAGGATCGCAGGCGTTTTTCACCGTACGGAACAGTCGCCTCGTTTTATTTATGGGAATCAAACAAAACGGCAGCCGGTTAAGGCCGCCGTTTCCGTATCGAAGGGGACGGCCGCAACGCACCGCGTTATTCGGCGATGTAGACGGTACGGCCGTCCTTGACGGTTCTCAGCACGCGAATGCGTCCGATCTCTTCGGGGGCAACGGTCAGCGGGTCGGCATCAAGCACCGCGAAATCGGCTCGCTTCCCCGGCTCGACGGATCCTTTGGAAGCCTCCTCTCCGATCTGAACGGCGGCCGACAGCGTCATCGCTTTGAGGGCTTCCGCAGGTGAAATCCGTTCTTCGGGAGCAAGCACGACGCCCGATGAGGTCTGCCGCATGACCAGACACCCGAGCGATTCGAGCATATTCGGCCGAATCACCGGCGAATCCTGATGCACCGTCACCGTCACGCCCGCTTTCAAAGCGGTGGCGGCGGCACTGATACGGGCCCCCCGCTCCTTCCCGAGATTTTTCAGATGCACATCACCCCAATAAAAAATATGAGCCGGAAACAGACTCGCCGTGATTCCCAATTCCGCCAGTTCGGCAAACTGTTCGGGGCGGACAATCTGCGAATGAATCATCACCGGCCGGTGAAACTCTCCAATCCCTTCCGCCTTCAAATTCCGGTAGGCGCGAATCAGCTGATCGGCCGCCGCATCGCCGTTGCAGTGAGCCTGAAGCGGCAGTCCCTGCAAAGCCGCCGTACGGGCAAAGGCGGTCACCGTTTCGTCACTGTCAATCGGATAGCCGCAGTAGTCGGGATCGGCCTCGCTGCCGGAAACGGCACCGGGAACCGGCAGGTACGGCTCGGACAGCCAGGCCGTTCGTCCCTGGGGCGAACCGTCGAGGAAAATCTTATAGCCGTCGATTTTAAACCGGTTGCGGTATTGCCCCAACCGTTCGGGATGAGCCTGCGCCAGGTCGGGTGCATTCTTTAAATCGACGTAGCCGACGACATCGACGGTTAAGACTCCCTTATCGGCGGCTTCCGCCAAAAGGGTGTATTCCTTTTCTTTTAAAAGAGAATCCTGTACCGTTGTAATGCCCTGCGACAGGTACAGATGCTGGGCTTTGCGGAACAGAGTCGCCGTATCGGTTTCGGCAGCGGGCACCCGCGCGGCATATCCGAGAAAGGCGGTTTCTTCCATATATCCTGTCGGATTGCCGTTTTCGTCGCGTCCGATAAAACCGCCCTCCGGAACCGGAGTCTCCGCCGTGACACCGAACAGCTCCAACGCCTTTGTATTATAAACACCCATGTGCCCGGAAGCGTGCGTAATGATAATCGGACGTTCCGTCGAAACCCGATCCAGCACTTCCCGTGTCGGATGCTGCCGTTCCTTCAGATCGGTGTTGTCATAGCCGAACCCGATAATCCACCCCTCTTTCGTATCGGGATTTTCCCGGGCATAAGTGTCGAGACGGGAAACAATGTCGTCAAAAGAGGAAGACCCTTCCAATTGAGCGATTGTCAGAATCTGAATATACTGCGAAAAATGGCTGTGCCCGTCGATAAAACCGGGAACAAGCACGGCGCCCCGCAAATCGATTTTTTCTGTTTGAGAAGAGGCCCTCGCCAAAAGCTCGTCGCTGCCGCCGACAGCGGCAATGATGCCGTTCTCGACCCAAACCGCTTCGGCACGGGGCACGGCATCGTTAACGGTTATCACCCGTCCGTTGTAAAAAAGAACCGATTCCGGATTCTCCCGACAGGCAATCAGTCCAAACAACAGAACAAAGAATCCCCCCGAAATTCGTTTACCCATTTCAATCTCCTTTCCGTTATGATTTCCCGTTTCTTTTCGAAACCGTCGATTCTTCTTCGGGACTGTCGGGAAAAACGGTCCGACGGCGAATCAGCGACATTTCCGAGTAGAACGATACGGATGTCCACAATTCCAAGTCCGCGGCGCTGACGGGATACCGGTCGGTTCCCCGCACGGCACCGGCCAGACATTTCAACATCATATAGTCCATGCCGCCGTGATGACTGTCGGCCTCCGTCGCCTCCCGTCCGTATCGCTTCCATAAATCGGTTTCGTATTCATCGATAATGCGGCTGTCCGATTCCCACTGCTCATACGGAGATTCGCCTTCGACGTATATTTGCCGTGTTTCTCCCCGCCAGATTCCTTTCGTTCCCTGCCATTCGAAATCAAAACCTCTCGGTCGGGGCAATGTCGTATCGTGAGTCAATGTCAGCAGCACTCCCTTTTCGGTCTTCAGATGCGTCATCACAATATCCCCGGTCGTCACCGGTTCGGGCATGCCTCCCTTTTCCCGTATATAAGTGTTCAGGCCGACAGCAAGGGAGGAAACAGCGGTAATTTCCGCCACTCTGTCGCTGCGGCCGATTCCGCTTGCCAGACAGAGAGGAGCCAGTCCGTGCGACGGATAAAGATCTCCGTTTCGTTCCGTGTAAAGTTTTCCGCGCCAAAGTCCTTCCGGTTTCGAAGGATTGCCCAATCGTCCTTCATCGGAAACCAGCTGCGGTCTCAAGTCGTGACGGTATCCGCCGCGAAAGGCAACCGGTTCGCCCAAACCTCCCCGGTGCGTAAAATGAAGCATTGCCTGAATTTCGCGGCCGAAGAGCATATTTTCCAGAGGAAACAGCGGAACTCCCGTGAGGGCGACCGTCTGCGTGATTTGACGGTATTCGCCGAAGGACAAACCGCCCCGGATCTCCGCCGCAACGGCGGAACCGCTCTTCAATGCAAACAGAATCTGTTCGGTATGACAATCCCAGGGAGACGCAATCACGGTCAGTTCGGGACGAAATGTTTCGATAACGGACCGGTAGCGGCTGCTTTCCCCGCCGAAAAAACGGACACCTTCTCTTTCCGTATCATCCGATGAGGGATCGAAAACGGCACAAATCCGATAATCTCCGCTCTTCTTCATTAAATCGTAAAGCATTTGACCGCGATAGCCGTATCCGATCAGAACGGTTCCGATTTTTTTCATAAAATCCTCTTTTCCCCAGTATACACGACCCGCTTCCCTCTCTCAAGAAAAAAATAAAAAAAAGACTTGACCGAACACCGCTTTCGGGTGTTATTCTTTTATAAAGAACCCGAAAAAGGAGCATTATCATGAATCACGATTTTATTTACGACATTCCTGTCAGGATTTACTTCGGCGTCAACCAGCTGTCTCATTTGGGTGACGAACTGACGAAATACGGGAAAAAGGTGCTGCTGGCATACGGCGGCGGTTCCATCAAAAAAACCGGTCTTTACGATAAAGTGATTGCCGAAATGAAAAAAGCGGGCATCACCATTTTCGAACTGGGCGGTATCGATCCGAACCCGCGAATCGACTCGGTTCGTGCCGGCGGCGAACTGTGCAAAAAGGAAAAAATCGATGCGGTGCTGGCGGTCGGCGGCGGTTCGACTCTCGACTGCGCCAAATACATTGCGGCGGCCGCCTGCTACGACGGCGATCCGTGGGACTTTTTCGATCAGGATGTGTGGGCACCGATTCCCCGCGCCCTGCCGCTTTTAACCGTTCTGACCTTGTCGGCCACCGGCAGCGAAATGGACTGCGGCGGCGTTATCACCAACACGGAAACCAACGACAAAATCGGACGGATGGAACCGGCACTTCTGCCGAAGGTCTCTTTTCTCGACCCTTCCAACACCTACACGGTCAGTGCCTACCAGACCGCATGCGGAGCGGCCGATATTCTCTCCCATATTTTCGAAGTCTATTTCAGCACGGACAACGATCTCTACATGCTCGACTGCATGGCCGAAGGGCTGATCAAAACGGTCATCAAATACACGCCGGTTGCGATCCGTAATCCGAACGACTATGATGCCCGCGCCAATCTGATGTGGGCCTCTTCATGGGCTATCAACGGCTTTCTCAACGGCTGCAAAAAGCAGGCGTGGAGCTGCCACCCGATGGAACACGAACTGTCGGCCTTTTACGACATTACGCACGGACTGGGACTGGCCATTCTGACTCCGCGCTGGATGCGCTACACTCTCGACGAAACAACACTGCCGAAATATAAACAGTTCGGAATCAATGTTTTCGGCATCGACCCGACGCTTCCCGATCGGGAAATTGCCGAAACGGCAATCGACAAACTGTCCGAATTTCTGTTCGAAACGATCGGACTGAAAAGCACACTAAGCGAAATCGGCATTACCGACGAACATTTTGCGGTGATGGCGGCCAAAGCGGAACGGATCGGAAACACGGTCAACGGTTTCAAACCGCTGAAAGCTGCCGATATCGAAGCCATTTACAGGATGTGTCTGTGACCCCGGAAGAGATTTCTGTTTCTTCATTAAAATCGTTTCGCATCGGTAACGCCCAAGATATGGCGGGCGGCAGCGGCTGTACCGTAATTCTGTGCGAGAAGGGAGCCGTCGCCGGCGTCGATGTCCGCGGCGGCGCTCCCGCCTCCCACGAAACCGAACTGCTGCACCCGGTCAATACCGTCGACCGTATTCATGCCGTTGTGTTAAGCGGCGGCAGTGCGTTCGGACTGGAAGCGGCCGCCGGGGTGATGCGGTTTCTGGAAGGAAAAGGAGTCGGATTTCCGGTCGGTCCGATTACGGTTCCGATTGTCTGCGGAGCTTCCCTGTTCGATTTGGCCGTCGGCGACGGACGATGCCGGCCGGATAAAGCGATGGGCTACGAGGCGTGCCGCGCCGCTTACCGGGAAACGGCGGCCGAGGGCAACTTCGGGGCCGGCACCGGCGCCACGGTCGGCAAATGGCTGGGGACGGAAAGGTCGATGAAATCGGGATTGGGGATTGCGGCCGTTCGTGCCGGCGATTTGATTGTTGCGGCCGTGGCGGCCGTCAACGCGGTCGGTGATGTTGTCGACGCCGAAACGGGCGCCCCGTTGGCGGGATTGCTGAGCGCCGACGGCAGCCGCCGGGAAAGCAGCGGGGACGCGTTGCTGGCAGGCGCACCGCCTTTGACGACAGCCGGCGCCAACACAACACTGGTATGCGTTCTTTCCAACGCGGCATTGACCAAAGCTCAGGCTTCCAAAACGGCGGCGATGGCTCACAACGGGCTGGCCCGCACGATTCGTCCGGCTCACACCACAATGGACGGCGACACCGTATTCTGTATGACGGACGGTACGGTATCCGCTTCGGTCGATCTGACAGGATATCTGGCCGCCTACGCGACCGCAAAAGCCATCAACCGCGCCGTGATTTATGCCGAAAGCAGCTACGGGTTAAAGGCGTACCGCGATTTTCTCTCTTAACAGCACCCTTCCGCCGTCCCGTTTTTCATTTCCCGCTTGCGCCGGTACATATCGCTGTCGGCCTCTTTCACAAGGGCATAAATCGAACCGGAACCGAACGCCGTTCCGACAGCATAGGAGACAGCCGGCTCCCGGAAACGAATCCGATTCTCTTCCGTAACCGCTTTCTGAATTTCATCCGGAAGAGCGTAAAACTCCATTTCCGTCTTTCTCCGGACAATCACCAAAAACTCGTCTCCCCCGTTACGGCTGACAAAGAGATCACGATCGGCAAAAACGCTCCAGCACATCGGCAAACCGGCAAATCAGCCGGTCGCCGGCATCATGTCCGAGCCCGTCGTTCACATTCTTCAAATTATTCAGATCAAACAATGCAGCCCCGATGTGATGCGCAAATCCGTCACTCAAATCGGACAGATAACGGTCACAGGCATATCGGTTGTAGAGTCCGGTCAGACCGTCGCGAAACGCCAATGACCGCAGTTCTCTTGTTCTGCGGGAAACCGTAAAAAATTCGATAAAAGAAAGTGACGCCAGACCGACCAATATCCCGAAAAGCAGAGCAAGCGATATTTTGATTTTCCCGGACAGCTTTTCCGAATGTTCCCGAACCTTATCGACAAGGGCATTCGAAAGTTCGAAGTAAGCTTCCGAGTCGTCCGGCATCGGGGCGGCATGATCGGTTCCCTCATCTTTGGGCGAATTCTGAAAACGCTCGATATCGCGGTCCAGCCGGTCCCAGAGCATCGTCAGATTCCCGACAAGATCCCGGTAATCCGAGCGGGAAATAACGGGAAAAAGATGATCGTTCTGTTCGGAACGCAAATCCGATATCATATCGGAAACAGCTTTTCTGAGATCTTCGTTGCTTTGATTTCCCAACTCCTGTTTTATCAGTCACTGAGGAGCACAGCGGAAAATACCTGCCTGATTGATGGCGTTGGCAACACGCGTCTGTTCCGTTGCCAGATGCGAAATCCTGAAAAAAAGAAGAGTCGCCGCTGCCGGCAGCAAAAAACGTATCAAATTAAATATCCGTCGACGGATCGGAAACAGTTTCAATATGCCACCTCTTCTTCCGTAAAGCATTTTCCTCATTATTACAGATAAAAAAGCCTTTTGACAATAAACATTCGGCCGATTCGAAAAATACACGTCTCCGGCCGAACAAAAGACTTTACAAATCGGAACGTTTATGATATTCTGTAAAAAACAAACTCCGCGAAAGCGTGTAACAGAGATGGAAGCCGGTGAAAGAGACCGGCACAGGAGGAAATTGTGGCAGTAGTAACAATGAAAAATCTGCTCGAATCGGGTGTTCATTTCGGACACCAGACAAAAAGATGGGATCCCCGTATGGCGAAGTACATTTACACTCAGCGCAACGGTGTTCACATTATCGACCTGAAGAAGACTCTTCTTTCCGTGAAAGATGCGTACGAAATTGTCCGCAAAACGGTTTTGGAAGGAAAGAGCGTTCTCTTCATCGGAACAAAGAAACAGGCTCAGGAAGCCATCGAAAAGGAAGCCAAAAGATGCGGCATGTTCTATGTCAATAACCGCTGGCTCGGCGGAATGCTGACCAACTTTTCGACCATCAAAAAATCGATTGTTCGTCTGAAAAAAATCGAAAAAATGGAAGTCGACGGCACATTCGATTCTCTGACAAAAAAAGAAATTTCACTTTTAAACAAAGAACGGATTAAACTGGAAAAGAACCTCGGCGGTATCAAGGAAATGAAAGATTTGCCGGGAATCGTTTTCATCATCGATACAAAAGAAGAAGCGATTGCGGTTGCCGAAGCCAAAAAATGCGGCATTCCCATCGTGGCGGTCGTCGACACCAACTGTAATCCGGAAGGAATCGACTACCCGATTCCCGGAAACGATGATGCCATCCGCGCCATTTCGCTCTTCACATCCGTCATTGCCAATGCGGTTATCGAAGCCGATAACGAAGTCGGTCTGCAGATCATCGAAAATATTCAGGACGATGAAATGACCAACGAGTCGATTCTGGCCAAAGCGGAAGAAGAAAAAGAAGCCGCCATTAAAGAAGCGGTCGAAGCCGACGAAGCCAAAAACTTCAAATCCAAGCCGAAAAAACCGGCCAAAGAAGAAAACGGCGAAGCCGAGAAACCCGCCGAATCCGATGCCGCCGCGGAAGGAAACAAGGAGGAATAAGATGGCAGATATCAATCCCAGCGACGTGAAAAAACTGCGCGATGCAACCGGTGCCGGAATGCTCGACTGCAAAAATGCTCTGATCGACGCCAAAGGCGATTTCGAAGAAGCACAGAAGATTCTGCGCAAAAAAGGTCTGGCTGCCGCCACAAAACGGGAAGGCCGTGCAACAACCGAAGGCCGCCTCTGCATTGCCATCCGTGACGGAAAAGCCGCTATCTGCGAACTGACCTGCGAAACCTATTTCGTTGCCGGAAACGAAAAATTCAAAGCTTTCGGAAATGAAATTGTCAACATGATTCTCGATGCCGAGACATCGGAAATCACTCCGGAAATTGCCGATAAGGTCAAAGAGGCTATCAGTATCATCAAAGAAAACATGACACTGAAAAGAATCAAATTCTTCAAGCTGACCGAAAATCAGAAAGCTTACGGCTATTCTCACGACGGACAGATTGCTTCCATCGTTATTTTGGAAAGCGATCAGGCTTCCGCTTTCGATCAGGCAGCCGTTACCGAACTCGGCAACGATATTGCCATGCACATCACCGCTTTCCATCCTCAGTTTATCGATGAAAACAGCGTTCCGCAGAAGTTCAAAGACGACCAGATGGAAATCTTCGCCGCCCAGTCGGAAAATTTGAACAAACCGGCCGATGTCCTTCAGAAAATTATGGCCGGCAAACTGAATAAAATTTATTCCGAAGTCTGTCTGACCAAACAGGCTTTCGTGAAAGACGACAAACAGTCTGTCGAAAAAGTCATGGCTGCCGTTGCCAAACAGGCCGGCGCCGCGCTGAAAGTCGCCGATTACGTCTACTACAAAGTCGGAATCGACGAATAAATCCGCTACGGCCGCGGTTCGCCGCGGCTTTTTTTCAGGAGTAACAGATGATTGCAGAAATCAAAGCCGACAGCGAACAGCGCATGAAAAAAAGTGCGGCCGCTCTCGAAGATGAATTCAACCGACTGAGAACCGGCCGTGCCTCAACGGCTCTGGTCGATAAAATCCAGGTTTCTTATTACGGTGCCATGACCCCGCTGAATCAGGTGGCCTCCGTATCCGTTCCCGAAGCACGTCTGATTGTCATCCAGCCGTGGGATAAAAATATGCTTGGGGAAGTCGAAAAGGCGATTCAGAAATCGGAGCTCAATCTGAACCCGAACAACGACGGGAAAGTGATCCGCATCAACATTCCGGCTCTGACCGAAGAACGCCGGAAAGAACTGGTGAAGGGAGCCAAAGCTTCCGCCGAGAACGCCCGTGTTGCCGTCCGCAACATCCGCCGCGATGCGATCGACCGTCTTAAAAAAGAACAGAAAGGCGGAGAAATCACCGAGGACGAACTGAAAGCGGCCGAAACAGAAATGCAGACGCTGACCGACAAATACATCGGTGAAGTGAACAAAATTTTCGAAGCCAAAGAAAAAGAAATTATGGAAATTTAATATGGAAAACGGAGGAGATCAAACCCGGATGTGCCGCCATATCGCCATTATTATGGACGGTAACGGACGGTGGGCCAAAGAAAGGGGAAAAATTCGAAGCCTCGGACACAAAGAGGGCCTGAAATCGACAAAGCGGTTGATTCAACATGCCTCCGACAGAGGATTGAAATTCATCACCCTTTACGCTTTTTCGACCGAAAACTGGAAACGGTCGGAAGAAGAAGTCTCCTATCTGATGAATCTGATTCATCTCCATTTAAGACAGGAAATGAAATTCTACAAAAAGAATCGCATCAGAGTGCGGTTTATCGGAGATCTTTCCCGTCTCAATCCTTCTTTACAGGAAGAAATGAAATCGGTCGAGCGGGACACAGCCGAATTTGACGGGCTGACGGTCCTGCTGGCCATCAACTACGGCGGCCGCGACGAACTGCGCCGCGCCGTTCAAAAAATGATTGATTCGGGGATTTCCCGTCCGGTAACCGAAGCTGATATCGAATCCTGTCTCGATACGGCCGGCATTCCCGATCCCGACCTGATTATCCGCACGGCGGGAGAACAGCGCCTGAGCAATTTTCTGATGTGGCAAAGTGCCTACAGCGAGTTCTGGTATTCGCCGAAGCTGTGGCCCGATTTCGGACCCGAGGATTTTGACGAAGCCGTTGACGCTTATTTCGGAAGAGAGAGACGATTCGGAGGTATCAAATGAAAGAAATGACTTCGCGGATTCTGTTGGGAGTGATTGCCGTTCCGGCTCTGACAGCCGTTCTGCTCTTCCCTCTTCCTTTTAACATTGTTTTGAATCTAATCCTTTTTCTTTTTGCGGCACTCGGCACTCTCGAAACGGTGCGCCTGCTGAAAACCGCAGAGATTGCCCTTAACCGGGCGGCTGCTCTTGTTTGCGGGTTACTGCCGCCGGCCGGCGTCATCACCATTCTTTATTTACCGAATACAATGGCGGCTCTGACTGCCGGGGCCGTTTTAATTCTTTGGATACCGCTGCTGCTGGGACGGGAAGCCTTCTCGCGAACGCCGGAGATTTGGAACAAATCACTGACAAGAACTGCCGGATACGGATTTATACTGATGTATCCCGGTGCTCTTGCGGCGGCACTGACCGCTTTTCAGCTTCTGACACTCTTTTTTCCGGATACCAACATCGGTCTTGTCTATCTGATTTATCTGATTATGATTTTTACCAACGATACAATGGCCTATTTTATCGGTATCGCTGTCGGCCGTTTCACCCCTCACCCGGCCCCGCTCAGCCCCAAAAAGAGTCTTGCCGGATTTCTGGGCGGCGGAATTTCGACCGTTGCCGTATCGGCGGGCACCTATTATCTGTTTCCCGAACTGTTCGGCGAACAGATCGGATTTGCGCTTCTGGCAGGTCTGATTCTGGCCTTTGCCGGCATCGTCGGAGATCTGATCGAATCGGCCTTCAAGCGGAGTGCCGGCGTCAAGGACAGCGGCACTCTGATGATGGGACGCGGCGGGGTTTTGGATTCTCTTGACTCCGTGCTTTACGGCGCTCCCTTCTTTCTTGTACTGTTGCTGGGGATTCATCTGAAATGAAAAAAAAAGTCATTGTTCTGGGCGCCACGGGAACAATCGGCCGCAATACTCTTTCCGTGATTGACTCACATTCCGATGAGTTCACGACCGATATGATTACGGCGCACTCCCGCAAAGAGGAGCTGGCCGAACTGGCTGCCCAATACAACGCCCGTACATTTACAACCGACACGGAAACCGTACTCCGGGAAATCCGCGAAAGCGATGCCGATATCGTCGTTAACGGCATTGCCGGCGCCGCGGGACTTTTACCCTCGTTCGAAACGGCACGCAGCGGCAAACGGCTGGCTCTGGCCAACAAAGAAAGCATCGTAATGGCCGGACCGCTTTTACTGGAGGAAGCCCGACGGAACGGCTGTGAAATCATTCCGGTCGATTCCGAACATGCTGCCCTGTTTGAACTGCAGAAACTGGTTCCGCCCGAACAGATTGCCGAAATCGTGATTACCGCCTCCGGCGGAGCCTTCCGCGATCTTCCCTTCGAAGAACTGGAAAACGTCACTCCCGAACAGGCACTCAATCATCCGACATGGAAAATGGGACCGAAAATCACGGTCGATTCGGCAACAATGGCCAACAAAGGACTCGAAGTCATCGAAGCGGTTTATCTCTTTCACCGTTCACCCGACCTGATTCGGGTTCTGATTCACCCTCAGAGCCGTGTTCATGCCCTCATTCGCACGACCGAAGGATCTTTTTTCTCGCAAATTTCGGCGCCCGACATGCGCATTCCGATTCAGAATGCGCTCACCTATCCGGGAAAAAGCTTCGGCAGCTGTCCCGATACCGATTTGACTGTTGCCGATTTGTCGTTCCGCAAACCCGATTTACGCAAGTATCCGATGCTGCCGCTCGCTTACAGAGCCGCGGCAGAGGGGCTTTCCGCAACAATTACCTATAACGCCGTCAATGAAATCGCTGTCGATGCCTTTTTCCGGCGGCAGCTCTCCTTTTTCGGAATTGCCCGTCTGACGGAAGCGGTTCTCGACCTGCCGCTGCCGGCAACACCTCAAACACTGACGGAGGTCACTGCCGTCGATGCCGCCGCCCGTTCCGCCGCACGTCGCCTCCTGGAAAACGGATTTTCATAAATTCCCGACCGCTCCGGACGCCGTTTCAGAGATTCGCCTTACATGACCATTCGGAGACTTCGAGGACAAGAACCGTGACAGCCCGAAGCTGCTTTTCCGAAAAAACGGGAACAAAATCCGGTGCATAATGAGCCATCAGCGCGGTCAGACCGGCCGTTTTTTCTTCGACTGTCGCCGCAATCCGAACGGTTCCCCGTCCCATGACAGAAGCATAGCGGAAAGAAAAAGCGCAGGCATTTTCCCCTCTCACAAGCTCGTGCAGAGAGTCGGCCTCAAAGGTAACGACACTGTTTTGACGAATCAGATCCAGTTTTTTCCCTTCTCCGGCACAGTGGAAATAGAGGGTTAAAGCTCCGCTGTCGACGCTCAGACCGAAATTGAGCGGAACAATATATGAATAGCCGTCATCGACAAGCCCGAGGCGGCAGCAGTCGCACCGTTCCAGAATGGCGGTCATTGTTTCGAACCCGGTGATTTCTCTCTCTTTACGTCTCATGGCAAAACCTCAATAATAACAGACATCGGGCGATAACGGCATCAGCGCCGAAACCGAAAATTCGGGGATCATCATATAAGAATCGGAAAGCGTCACTCCGATTTGCTCGGGACGCAGCAACGAAAAAAGCGGTTTTTGAAGCGTCAGATCGGGACAGGCGGGATAACCGAAACTGAAGCGGATACGCCGGCGGTCGCCGCAACCGGTTTCGGCATAAATCCGGCAGTGAATCTCTTCGACTGCCGCTTCGACTGTTTCCGCCAGCAGTCCGTAAAGATAAAACGAATCGGTCAAACGGCCGGCTTCGCGCAATCCGGCCAGTTCGCAGTCCCAGCCGTCGCCGAGCGTCACCACAGCCGCCGGCAAAATGTCGCCTCCCTCGTCCACGGTATTGAAAAAGTCGCTCAACGCATACTGCCGCTGCCCCGTCCGCGGAAACCGGAAAACGCACGTCGCCTCTCCTTCGACAAGCAAACGGTCTCCGTCGGCCTCACACGGAAAATAACCGTAAACGGCGCGCGCAACGAGACGTTGCGCGTAGTGTTGCCGAAGCCGGCGGTAAACCGCCTCCGCTTCCTCCGGCGCTTTACCGAGTTTCCAGCGCGAATCGAACAGCGCACGGCGGGCCAGCCGCTGTTCAAGCGTATGAAAATCAAAAGCCGCTGTCCGGACACCGACAAACGGCACAGCAGCTTTCGGGTGCGCCCGGAAAGACCGCCGCAACTCCCGCGGTGCGCTGCCTTCACCGCTGTCGGCAGCGGGCGCTCCCGGTCCGGCGGGCGCCACCGTTTCCGCCGCCGGCGCCGCCTCCGATGCGCAAACGGCAGCGGCTGTGCGCGGCAGAAAGCCGTTTTCGCGCCATTCCATCGCCGCCCGCAGCGTCGCAAACGCATCATCGCAGTATAAAACCGTTCCGCCGTACAACGGCGCACACTCTTCCTTCACAAACGACTCCGAAAGAGCGGCACCGCCGAGCAGAACCGGCTGACGCATCCCCGCCTCTTCGAACAGACGCAGATTCTCCTTCATAATCAGCGCCGATTTCACCAAAAGACCGCTCAGTCCGATTAAATCGGCCCCGCACTCTTTCGCGGCACTCATGATTCGCACAACATCGGCCTTCACACCGATGTCGCGCACCTCGAATCCGTTGTTTTCGAGAATCATGCCGACCAGATTCTTGCCGATATCGTGAACATCACCGGCCACGGTTGCCAGCAAAACCGTCACCGGTTTTCGGGAAGCGGCGGCAGAGGCTGTCAAATGCGGTTTCAAAAGGTCGACGCCGCAACGCAGTGTTTCGGCCGACTGAAGAACAAACGGCAAAAGCATTTCTCCCTGACCGAACCGTTCACCGACCTCCTTCATCGCTCCGATCAGATGATGATTCAGCACCTCTTCCGCAGAGAAACGGGTCAGCACCTCCGGCAGTACCTCTTCGAGAGAGGCCTTGTCCCCGTCAATCACCGCGCGCCGCAGACGTTCTTCGGGAGAAAGTCCGGCAACCGCAGCCGAATCATCGTTCTGTTCCGCCGATACGAAGAGATCGGTGAAAAGCGCCAGTGCATCGGGTCGTCGGTTTTCAATCAGATCGAGAGCTGCCCGGCGAACCGGTTCTTCGATAGCGGCCAAAGGCATCACTTTCGACGGATCGATGATAGCGGCACCGAGACCGCGGGAAACCGCCTCCGCCAGAAAAACCGAATTGAGCACCCGGCGTGCCCGGGGCGGCAGTCCGAAACTGACATTGCTGACACCGAGAACCGTATGCGCCTTCGGAAACCGGTCCCGAATCAGAGCAACGGCCGCCAACGTTTCGCGGGCACTTTCCGCATAGGAGCTGTCCCCCGATGCCAGCGTAAAAGTCAGCGGATCGAAAAAAAGGTCCTCTTCCCGCAATCCGCACTCAAACGCGGCGGCGGCTATCCGTTCCGCAACGGCCAGCTTGCGGGCGGCAGTCAGTGCCATTCCCTCTTCGTCGATTGTTAAACCGACAACGGCCGCCCCGTAGCGGCGCACCAGGCGGCAGACCGCCTTTAAAGGAGCTTCACCTTTTTCGAGATTGACCGAATTGACAATCGGCCGGCCGGGATAATTTTTGAGAGCCTCTTCGATTACATCTGGTTGGGTCGAATCGATCATCAGCGGAGCGGAGAGACGAAGAGCCGCCTGCTTCAGGAGACGCACCATATCTTCCTTTTCGTTGCGGCCGGCATAAGCCACCGACAAATCGAGAATATCGGCACCGCCCCGTTCCTGCGCCTTTAAAATCGACAGACACCCTTCGTCATCGCCGGCAAGCAGAAATTCGCGGAATTTTTTCGACCCGGTTGTATTGGCCCGCTCGCCGATAAGCAGCGGCGGAATTTCTTTGTCGAGTGCGACAGCCTGATAGAGAGACGACAGTGCGGGTTTCACGGTAACAGCCCCCTTTTGCGGAAGGCGGCTGTCAGGGCGGCGATATGTTCCGGTTTCGTTCCGCAGCAGCCGCCGGCAACCGTGATGCCGTAGCGGTCAACCAAAACTGCCATCCGATCCGCAAATTCGGCAGGCGACAGCGGATAGAAGGCCTTTCCGTCTCTGATTTCGGGTAATCCCTGATTCGGCATACAGCTGACGGGAAACGGCGATTCCTCTGCCAGAATCCGAAGCGGCTCTTCCATTTTGTCGGGTCCCGTCGCACAGTTAAGCCCCAACGAAAAAAGCCGATACGGTTCGAGAGTCGCTGTCACCGCGCCGACGGAAGAGCCGGTCAGCAGGGCGCCGTTCTCTTCAACCGTTACGGAAACCATCACCGGAATCCGCCGCCCGAAACGCTCTTCGCATTCGGCAATCACGGCGAGAATCACTTTTATCTGCAGCAAATCCTGACAGGTTTCAATCAGCAGAAAATCGGGCTGCGCCTCGAACAGAGCCGTTAATTGCCGTCGGTAAGCCGCGGCCGACTCGTCAACGGAAATATGGCCCAAAGAAGGCAGTTTGGAACCGGGTCCGACGGATGCGGCGACCCGTGCCCCCGGAAAAGAAGCGGCCGCTTCCCGCGCCAAACGGACACCGGCCGCGTTGATGTCTTCCGTCAGATCTTCCAGACCGTACTCCGAAAGAACTGTCGGATTGGCCCCGAACGTATTGGTCTCGATTACATTCGATCCCGCTTTCAGGAACGCCCGATGAACGGCGGCAACCGCATCGGGTGCGACCACATTCAGATATTCGTTACAACTCCACCGCGGATCGGTTGCATCCCGGGGAACATCCTGCAGCATGGTTCCCATGCCGCCGTCAAAAATCAGTTCGACACTCATTCATCCTCATCGGGGAAAACCGTTTCGTAATAATTGTCGATTTCCAAAATTTTTCCCTTTTCAACATACACTTTCTTCGGCGTTTCGGGAAGAGGTCTGTCGTAAAAAGCAATCTCGGCAATTGCGGGGATTGTGTTGTCAATGCGGTTGGTCGTTTCGACAATCAGCGAAACCGACGAAATCTCTTTTTTCGGAAAGCTGATTTCCGTTGCTTCTCCGACAGGGCTCAGATTCCGCAACGGATAAGCCGTTCCGTCGTCGAACAGAATCTTTCCTTTCAGAATCGAACTGTTAAAATCGCTTTTCAGACGAATCAGAAAAGCCGTTGCCGTCACAGGCTCCCCGCTTTCCCATACCGTCACCGCATTTTTGCTGTCCGGTCTGACACCTTCCAGCATCGGAAATTCGGTAAGGCTCAAAACCGCTTTCTCGCCGGAAGCCGTCACCTCGAATTCGGGACTGAACGCGTAGACCGGCCGGACGGTTCCTTTCTTTTCGCGGACGGCACACTGTACCGTATACCGGTAAAGACCCGGAACCGCCGAAGACGGAATTTTCCAAACCGTATCGATAATCATTCCCGTCGCGGCTTTGCGTCCGCTGAACCAGGTGTCCAAACCGGAATCATCGGTCACCGTCACCCATTTTTCGATTTCCGGTAAATATCTCTGTACATAAAAATAACTGCGGTTCAGCATTTCGGGACGGTTTAAACCCGAAACCCGGAACGACAATTCCAAATCGGTTCCCGCCTTCACCATTCCGGGCATTTTTCCTTTCAGCTGACCGAAACAGGTTCCGGCCGGGACATAGGAAACCTCATCGTCGACTTTCTTTCTCAAAATATCATCCGGGCAGACTTGTGTCGGCGCATCTTTAATCCACTCCGGATCTCCCGCCTGTCTGCCGCTGGTTTCGTTTTGAATCAGTGTGACCAGTCGGGCCGTTTCCTGCATCACCGCCGACTGCTGATTGATTCCGAACAGGGTAAACCCGCCTTCGTAATGCTGTTTTTCGTACTCCTCGGGAGTCGTCATATAACTGGCATACGCATTGGTATTTCCGTTGTAGACAACCGCCTGATACGGCATACCGGCTTCGTCCAAAACCGCTTCCAGATTGCGGCGAATCCGTCGTCCGCTGACGGTTGTTGTTTCAAACGGTGCGGCCGCCAAATAAAAACCGCCGATTTTGTACAACTGAACAGGCAGAACCTGCGGAACCCAGTCCGGATTGGCCCGGGACGGAACCATCAGAATGCGTTTCGGTTTCTGCAACTCGCTCAACTCATCGGTCACGTATAAAATCCGACCGAAATCGTATGCTGTATCGGTATCTTTTAACGGCTTTAAGAGCCCCTGTGCAAAACGAATCAGACAGGAAGGAGGCGTATCGATTGTCATCCCCTCCTCCAAAGGCAACCCGGTCTGATGAACTTCCGACCCGATTCCGGCCGCATAGCCGACCGCCGCCGGAGCCGTTCGCGTTGCATAGGTTTCCGGATGATACTGATAGATCTCATCGATATCGACATGTGCAAAATTAATGTAATTGACTGCCGCACCGACACCGTCATTTTGAACTACGGTTCCCTCTTCGGCATAAAGCTCGAGCGTACGGGCAGCCAGAAGCGAAGCCGTCAGCATCACATTGGTATACTCTTCTTCGGTACTGTATCCGAAAAGATTTTTTTTGTAGCAGACACGAATTTCGCCGACATCCCCGAGATTGGTTTGCGGCTGGGCGCAGACAAAATCGTCGGGACTTTCGTTACGGCTGTTCATAAAATTTTCGACCATCAGCGAAGCACGTCCTTTTGTATCTCCGGATATCAGATGATTGGAGGCGCTGATGCCGCACGGATGAACTCCGAACCAGGCGATACAACCGATATCGCGCCCGTCATCGGCAGCCGTCAGCTTTAAAAGCGTCATTTCCTTATCCGTGTAGGCTGCCTTAAACTTCTCGGCAAACTGTCCGTAATCATCCATTTTTTCCCATTCCGCCAATGTCAGATCGGAACGCAAATCGGAACGGTTATTCAGATGAGCTCCCATCGAACGGTTGTGCGAAACGTTATAAGATCCGGCCAGATCTCCTCTGACAAACGATACAACGGCACTCTCCCGGTTGGCGTAAGCCAAAACAATCGAATGGACAATTCCTTCGACAAAGGTGTCGAAAACACGATGGTTACGTCCGCCTGCCGAAATATTGTACATTGTGTGATCGTCGAATCCGGCAAATCCGGCATGAGTATGGGTAGCCGCAATCATCACATTGGCCTGATTAAAAAGGGAAACACCGTTTTTCCCTTTAAATACGACCGTCCGTCCGTCGTTAAGCCGGTAACTGCCCCGCTGCAGAACGGCAATCACCGCCTCCCGAACCGCCAGCGACACCGACCAGTTATCGACGGAAACATAAACCAGCCCGTTTCCGGTTTTCGGATCTTCGAAATAAAAGGCACGGGAATAGAGACGATCGAGAACCCCTTTTGTCGTCTGCTTCGCAACGGCATAACCGCCCATCGTCTGTCCCCATAAATCACCGGTAATATCATATTTACCGGCTCCCGCCGTGAACAAATCCTGCGTAATCAGCGTCTGTCGGCCGGATGCTTCCGTATTGATTTTAAACGTATCGTCGCCGGTGTAAAATCCTTCCCGAGCCGCCGCAGTCGAACATCCCGAAAATATCAGCAATACCGCCAGGCCGCAAATCATCGATTTCCATTTTAAATTCATGATACAATTCTCCCTGATACAACTGTCTTATTATAAACCCGAATGAACGAAAAAGCAAAAAAAAATTAATGTTATTTTACTCACTTAAAATGAGTGAACACTCTTTTAAAATAGATTATATAAGCCCGAAATCAACCGAATCGGGCAAAAAAAACAGGAACAGAAATTGCACTTGTGTCGGACGGGAGGGAAGGAGATTCGGAATGAATACAAACGAAAAAATTCTGATGTACAAAGAGGGAAATCTTGCGTACATCCCCCTTCGCGACGAAATTGTCATGACCGCATACCGTTACCTGAGAAAGAGCCGGTACTGTTTTAAGGAAGACGAAATCGGCGACTGCCTTTGCACCCTGATGGAGAATCTTCCCGCGCTGTTAGCCCGTTACACAGTCACAAAGGCTCCTTTCGAAGCCTACTTATTTAAAACATGTAAATTATCGATTCTGGATGCCCGGCGGACCCGCAGAACAGCGGAAGCAAAAGCGGTTCTGGGAGAATACTTTAGCAATGAAAGCCGGTTTTTTACCGTTGAAGAACCTTTTCGGGGATTCGAAGAAGCCGAAAAAGATTTTGTGCGTCTGCTGCGCGGCACAATGAGCCGGATTCTCAAAAAATACAGGCCGTCGGACTATATTTACCGCCTTTCTCTTTTGATTATTCTTTTAAAATCGGGTTACTATCTGACCGAAGGGGAAAAAGAAAAAATATGCAGCTGGGGAGAGTTCGACAGAGAAACCGTCGATCAATGGCTGACAGAACTCTATCTTTCGACGGAGCAGGCACGAAAAACGATTCGTTTGTGTGAAATGCGCCGCAACCGTTATGCGTCGTTTGTTTACGAGCCTCATCTGACAGAGGCATCCCGAAGAATGAATTACAATATTATTTGCGAACGGCTGGAACGGTGGAACCGGAAACTGAATACGGTGAAAAAAGCACCCCGCAACAGCCGTATCGCCGACCTGCTTCATATCGACTGTTCCTTTATCGATCGTCTGCTTCAAAAAGTCAAAAGGGATCAAAAAAGAATCGATACTGCCGATTGAATTTCACATCTCTTTCTGTTATGCTGTTGTTATGAAAATTTATCTGGCAACGGGAAACAGACATAAGCTCGAAGAGTTCAGACTGATGTTTCCGGAACATGAAATTGTGCTTCCCGAAGATGAAGGAATCGCTTTTTCTTTCGAAGAAACGGGAAAAACTTATTTCGAAAACAGCTGCGGCAAAGCCGAAACACTGTACAAAATTGTCCGCGCTCCGGTGCTGGCCGATGACTCGGGACTTTCGGTCGACGCACTCGACGGTGCCCCCGGGATTTATTCGGCACGTTACGGCAACGAAGCCGGACTGACGCCGACACCGGCCGAGCAGATGGACCGCCTTCTGAAAGCGCTGGAACAAACAGACGACCGGAAAGCCGCCTTTGTCTGCTGTCTGACCCTGGTAACGGGACCGCTGCGCTTTTTCTCCGTTCAGGAAACGCTGACCGGTTCGATTGCCCGCGAAAAAAGCGGCAGCGGCGGTTTCGGCTACGATCCGATTTTTCTGCCCGACGGCAGCAGCCGCACGCTGGCCTGCTACACCCCCGAAGAAAAAGCCGCGATTTCCCACAGGGGGAAAGCCGCGGCTGCTATGCGCCGTCTGTTGACCGACGCCGACAAAGGAGTCCTTTATGAATAAAAAGACCGTCCCCGCACGCAGCGAAATCAGCCCCGAAGACCGGTGGAATCTGTCAAAACTTTATTCTTCCTTTGAAGAATGGAACGCTGCGTTCGAACAATGGAAGCAGATGCTGCCGCTCATGACCGGTTTTCAAAACCGACTGGGCGAGAGTGCCGACACTTTAGCCGACTTTCTCGAAACCGAAGTGAAATGGGATATGGAAGAAGAGAGACTGGCTTCCTACTGTATGCTGCGCATCAGTGAAGACCTCGAAAATCAGGAAGCGCAAAAATACCATTTCATGCTGATGTCGTTTGCGACACAGGCTTCCGCACAACTGAATTTTATTCGGGAAGAGATTCTGGCTGTTCCCGAAGAGCTTTGGCCGCAGTGGCTGGAAAACAACCGCCTCAAACCGTTTTCCGTTGCTATTGCCAAAATCCTGCGCACACGCCCCCACGCGCTGTCGCAAAACGAAGAACGCATACTGGCGCTCTCTTCCCAATCGGGACAAACCGCCCACGACGCGTTTGAAGCGCTGACCGACGGCGACTTCCGATTCGGGACCCTTCCGTACGAAGGCGTCGAAACGGAGCTGAGTCAGTCAACCTTTTCCGTCTTTCTGAACAGTCCCGACCGCACCACCCGCGAAAACGCCTACCGCCGCTTCTACGCCGAATTCGAACAACACAAAAACACACTGGCCGCCCTTTACGCCGGCTCCGTTTCCCGCGATATTTTTGCGGCCCGGGCCCGTCACTACGACACCGCTCTGGAAGCGGCTCTTTTCGGAAAAGATGTTCCCGCTTCCGTCTACCGCAACCTGATCGACGAGGTCAACCGCGGTCTGCCGGTTTTGCACCGTTACTACCGACTGAGAAAAAAACTGCTGAAACTCGACGAACTGCGCCACTACGACGTTTACGTACCGCTTGTGAGCGAAGTCAAAATGAAGCATACCTATGAAGAAGCGGTCGAACTGGTCTGCAAAGCACTGCAGCCGCTCGGCGATGAATATGTCTCGATTCTCAAAAACGGACTTCTCAACGGCTGGGTCGACCGTTACGAAAACAAAGGCAAACGCTCCGGCGCCTTCTCTGCCGGCACCTTCACATCGGATCCCTATATCCTGATGAACTATAAAGATGATGTTTTACGCGATGTTTTCACCCTGATTCACGAAAGCGGGCACTCGATGCACTCCTACTACTGTTCCCGCTCCAATCCGTTTCAGCATTACGATTACACCATTTTCGAAGCCGAAACGGCATCGACCTTCAACGAACAGCTGCTGGCCGAATATCTTAAGAAAACGGAATCCGACCCGAAAGTCAAAGCTTACGTCATCGGAAAACAGATCGACGATATGATAGCGACACTGTTCCGTCAGACCATGTTTGCCGAATTCGAACTGATCTGTCACGAAACGGCCGAACAGGGCGGAGCGTTGACACTCGACTTTTTCCGCTCGACTTACAGAAAATTACTGGAAAAATATTTCGGTCCGGAGATGATCTTCGAAGAAGAAAGCGATCTCGAATGTCTGCGCATTCCCCATTTTTACAGAGCTTACTATGTCTTTCAGTATGCAACCGGCATTTCGGCCGCCGTAGCCTTGGCAAAAGGAGTCCTTTCGGGAGACAGCGGAAAACGGGATCGTTACTTTACGTTCCTGAAAACGGGCGGCTCACTCTTCCCCATCGAATCACTGAAGCAGGCCGGCATCGATATGACACAGCCGCAACCGGTCCGGGAAGCGGTCGCTTACTTCGAAGAACTGCTGAATGAATTCGAAACTTTTTTTTGATTGCCAAACCGTTATTTTCGAAGTAAAATAACAGGTAGAATTTCATACCATTTTACCGATTATAGAGGAATCCGATGAAAATTTTAAAGAAAGAAATTCACCCCGGAAAAAAACGGATTAAGAATTTTTATGTCTCCGTGATGCTCTGGTTTGTCGGCCGCGCCCTTCAGGCCGTTTCGAAAATCGATCCGGAAGTTCGGAAAGAAATTGCCGATTTGCCCGAGAACTGTCTGATCGGTATGTCCGTTTATCCGTTCGGAGAACCGGGACAGAAAGCGCCGGCTATGTTTGTCCGCAAAACCGGTGTCGACCGTTTCCGTTTCGAAGGCAGAAAGGCGCCTGCCGACAAACCCGATTTTTTAATTACCTTTAAAAATATCGATACGGCCATGCTGGTGCTCACATTCCGCGAAAAAACAACCGAAGCCCAGGCGTACGCCCGCTTTACCGCCGACGGTCCGCTGGCTATTGCCTGCACCTTTGTCAGAATTTTAAACCGCACCGAAATTTATCTGCTTCCCAAACCGATTGCCCTTTGTGCCGTTCGGCGCTACGACAGTCCGAAACACAAGCACTCGAACCGGATTCGTCTGTACGTTCGAACCGTTTTGGGTTTTTGAGGAAGAAAAGAATCCGTTTCACCCGAAACGGTCTCCGTTTTCGGGAAATGCTTAAGGAGTGATTTTATGAACGAAACCGTTTACCGTAATTTTTATGTCGGAAGCAAAATCATATCCGGCCGTTACGCTCTGGAAACGCTCAGTTTCGAACTTTTGCAGCAGAATGCCCGGCGGCCGCTTTGCCTGATTCCGGAGACGGAAAAAGCCGCTGCCGGAACAATCCGGAAGGCGTTGAAGTCGACCGTCACCGTTATCGGGGCCGTATTGATCTGCGGCCGCGACGAAAGCGATTTGCCCGAAAAAATAGCGGAAGTCTACCGCGAACAGAACTGCGATTCCCTGATTGCCGTTGCCGAAGCGTCTCTGATGTACGCCGTGAAAAGTGCCCGGCTGAAACTGTCCGCGGGAAAGACCGCCGCCGAAATCGGCCGGACGGCGGCCGCCTCCGAAATTACGGAACTGCCGCCGCAACAGGTCGTTCCGCTGTTCGCCGTTGCCGTTCCCTCGGTCGAGGCGACATACTACCCGCACGAATTGAATCTGGGCGAAAAACGCATTCTCTCGCCGGCACTCTTTGCGAACACCGTTTTCGTCGATCCGCGGATTACAAAAAAAGCTTCCGCCCGCAAAGAATGGCGCAAGCCGGCAGCCGCAGCCCTCATGACAGCCGTTTGGGCCCTGTCGGATATGCAGTCTCATCCGGCTGCCAGAGCCTGTGCCCTGTCCGCCATCGGACAGGTTTGCGAGGCGCTGACGGCCCGTTCCCGTGCGGAACAGACGAGGCTCGTCTGCAATGCTCAGATTTTCTCCAAAACGGCACTGATTAACTCCCGTCCGTTTCCCGCCGTCGAACTCCTGCCGCTGATTCAGGTCTCCGAAGAGGTCCGCATCGGGATTCTAAAAACCGTTTTTGAAAAGGAACTTACCGGACTGTCGTTCGGTTACGCCGACCTGACACAGGCCGTTCTGACGCTTTGCGGAACCGGATCGTTCGACAATTCTTCTCCGCAAACCGTTAAGAACTCATTTACGAACGCCGTTTCGGCTCTTTTGGAAAAGCTTTTTCCCGGGAAACCGGCTGCCGGTTCCGTAATCTGGAAACAGACAGCGGAAGCACTTCCCTCTTCTTATCTGAACGATACGGACCTCAAAAACGAGTGTCTCGCATTTCTGCAATCCCAAATCGGAGAGTGACCATGAAAACGCTACCCTATTTCGAATTTCAATCCAAAGTCAAAATATTGGCCGGAGACGGCCGTCTCGAGAAAATCGGAGAAGAACTGGAAAAACTGGGATCCCGTTGCCCGATGATTCTTTCCAGCCGAACAATCGCCCGCAGCGGCATCCCCGAAATGATTGCCGGCGGTTACAGGCAGGGAATGTCAACGGGTGTTATCGATACCGATATTCCGGCCGACTCCGATTTGGAAACCGTTAAACGGCTGACGGCTCTTTACAAAGAAAAAAATTGCGATGCGATTCTGGCAATCGGCGGCGGGTCCGTTATCGACACAGCCAAAGGTGTCAATATCGCCGTCTCTCTCGACTGTCCCGAAGGAGACATCAACCCCTACGCGGGAGCCGGCATGGTTAAACAAAAGCTCAAACCGCTGATTGTGGTGCCGACCACTTCCGGCTCCGGTTCCGAAGCGACCATTGTGGCGGTTATCGCCGACCGGAAACAGTCGAAAAAACTGATTTTCACTTCACCGTTTCTGTTACCGGACATCGCCGTCCTTGACCCGCGGGTGACGGTCTCCTTACCGCCGCTGCTGACAGCGCAAACCGGAATGGATGCGCTGACCCATGCCTGCGAAGCTTTTTTCTGTCTGGCACACAATCCCCTCAGCGACTCGTTTGCACTGGAAGCCATCCGAAAAATCGCCGAGTACCTGCCGCGCGCTGTTGCCTCTCCCGAGGACACAAAAGCCCGATTGGAAATGGCGATTGCCTCCAATTTGGCCGGAATTGCCTTCTCCAATTCGATGGTCGGCATGGTACACACTCTCGGACACACCGTCGGAGCCATTACCCATGTCCCCCACGGCGCCTGCATGGCGATTCTGCTTCCCTATGCGATGGAATACAATGCCCGAAAAGAACCGGAGCGCATCGGCTACCTGCTGCAGGCACTGGAAAACGAAAAAATTTTTCTGGAAACACCTAAGGAACAGCGTCCCCGCGCCGCTGCCGACGCGGTGCGCCGCCTGAATGCCGAATTGAAAAAACTGACCGGCGGTGCTCACGCTGTCTGTTTCAAAGAATACCGTGACAGAGACGGAAACAGTCCCGTTACGGAAGAACTGCTGCCGAAAATCGCCTACGAAGCGGTCAACGACGGTTCGGTGTTTTACAACCCCGAGGAACTGTCGCGGGAAGATGCATTACGGGTGCTGACGGCCGCCTACGAAGGAACGCAGCTTAACTGAAATCCAAAATTTGACACATATCCGAAACCGTATAATCGGGAGGCGGATTGCCGGGATCGGCCGGACTCCATGCGGTAAAACAGACCGCTGTTCCGGCGGCCCGCCCCGCCTGCATATCGAAAACGGCATCGCCGATAAAAAGCGTCTCTTCCGGATGACTGTTCAACAGACGCATTGCCTCCAGGACAGGTTCCGGTTGCGGTTTGTGTTTTGCGGTGTGGTCGGGCGTCACCACCACCGGAAACAGCGGCCTTAAACCGAACCATTCGAGAAACGGACCGCCGGACTCCAACGTCCGCGATGTCACGATTCCCAGCTTTTTCCCTCGTCGGGCCAGCTCCGGCACCGTTTCGGCCACACCGGGACACAAACGCAGCTTATCACGAAAAATCTCCAGCTGATGCTTCATATGCTCGCGGCGGATTTTTCCGTAAAGCCCGTCATCCACCGTACCGAAAAAATGGTCGATCTGCTTCCGATACGGAATTCCGATCAGACGATTAATTTCCTCATCGCTGACCGAAACCGGGCCGCCGAATTTTTCGAATGTATCGCGAAAACAGGTGATAATCATCTGCCGCGTATCAATCAACGTTCCGTCCAAATCAAACAAATAGGTCTCAAACTCTTTCAAATCAGCGCTCCAAACGGGCAACGACCTCTTCGAGCCGCTTTTCGAGATTGGCAATCGTGCGTTCCAACCGGTTCTTTTCCGCCAAAAGAGCCTCTTTTTCATCCCCGACTTTCTTCCCCGCTTTCGGCAAAAAGAGTTCCTTGACAAAATCGGACGATTTTCCCTCGCGAAATGCCTCCTGCGCCTCGGACAGCATCTCCTCATCCCGAATCCGGGTCAGCGTTTTCAGATTTTCCCAGCCGAGCGAAGGATCCGGGTTCGATGATGAGGAAACCGTTATCATCGCATTGGCCTCCGTCCGAGGCAACCCCAGACAGCGGTCGACAAAATCCTCGAAACGAACCCCTTTCTCCAGACACAGCTGACGCACCCGATTCAACTCACGGCCGAATTCCAGCATAAAAGCCGCATTGGTCGTCAAATATTTTTCTTTCAGCAGCTTCGCCGCTGCCGTCAGCTCGGGATCGGTTCGGTAAAGCGGACGATAAACTCCTTTTGCTTCCGCTTCATCCAATAACGTGTGAAAAAGCGCCCAAAACGAACGGGAATGACAGCGCGATCCGGGAACGGTATTCAACGAATTTTCACAGGACTGCAGATGGTGAGCATATTCGTGAATCGCCGTATACAGCATATCGGTGTCGTTTTTGAAATTTTTATTATGGATGTAGATGGTTCGCTCTTCGTAACGATAGAATCCGTTAACCTTTTTACTGGCCTTCCCCGTCATAACAACGGAAAATTCTTCCTCGGGTTTTCTGATCCGGAGAAGAAACTCTTTGATTTGATCCTGATTCATGACTGCTGCGGTGTATCGACAATACCTGTCAGAACAAGAAACGGACCGAAATCGGTAATATAGGGAATCGCAATCACCGGAATCGACGGAAGCTTCAAAATGTGATCTTTCCCCTGAGAAATAAAAGGCGGAGAAACCGTTGCGGAAGCGGCCTCCAGTTGCGTCAGAAAATTGCTGGCAATAATATTGATAATCTCTTTCAGCATATCGACAGCCAGCATATCTTTTTCCTGTTCGTCGAAAAACGACAACCCGGTCTTTTCTATCAGTTTTTTTGTCAGAAGTTTCGACATTCTCAAAGCGGCAAAACCGGTTACGCTTCCCTGAATCACAATCCCGCCCGAGATTTCCCATCTGTGAGATTTCTCCTGCTCGTACAGGTAATATTTCCCCGGTTCCGGATTAATATTGAACATTGAGGTCATGATGTCCCATGTCGATTTGATGAACGGATTTATATACTCTGCTTTCATATCCGACCTTCTACGGGTATTATAACAGGAAATATTGAAGATAACAATAAATTTTTTCCTGAAAATTTCCGATGAATAAAGTAATATGATTTTCGACAATACATCCGATACATCTTCTTATCAGGCGACTCTGGAAGAAATGAGGAAAAATCTCGATATCAACTGGTTCCTCTGGAAACTGAAGGCGCAAAACGAAGAAGATGTCAGAGATTTCACGCAGTTCGCTTCTCTTGCTTCCAAAAGCGGGACAGGTTCGGTTTCTCTGTCGGCCATAGCGGAATGGGGTATAACACCGGCCCATTCGCGCATTATCAGAAATCTGGTCCGGGAGAAACTGGCGGAAATGTCGGATAAAGAAATCAGGCTGATTTTCCCCGTGATCGACCGGAATAATGCGGAAGAATTTCTGGTCCGGATTGCCGACACTTATCACAGAATTATCCACGCCGACCGTCCCGATCTGAATTCGTTTCCTTCCGGCTATTTTTATATAATCGAGAAAGAAATCTGCAAAACCGTTCCGATTCAGGATCTCGGATGGCAGAGTTTCGATTCCGAATCGTATAAAAACAAACTGATTGAAATTGTTTTTACCCGTTTTCACATCCCGCCGGTATTAACCACACCCGAAGCAATCCCGGACCTGATTCAGGCGGCCAGAGAAAAAATGATCCGAAAACTCTCCGAAGCGGCGGCCGAAAGCGGCGATTTCTTCTCCCGCTATATCAAATTCGACGGATTTTCAATCAAAAAAAGATTTCCGACACTTTCCGAAAACGATCTGCTTCCCGTCAAAAGCAAAAAAGGTCAGGACTATCAATACGGATATTCGCAGATTTTTCTCGATAAAGTTTTTTCGAAACAGGAAACGGCAACGGAATATATTAACGCCATCAACTTCGAGCAGTATTCCGATTTGGGTGTACTCTTTTCTCCTTCAAAAAGAGAAAACTACGATTATATTCAGTCTTATCTGATTTACAAAGAACTGACATTACCCCAAATACAAAACAAAAAAAACAGTCTCAAAAAACTGGAAGAAGCCCTGCTCGGGTCTCTGCATCTCTATATGACGGAAACGGAAATTAAAGAACAGATTCTCATGTCGATGCCGGATGTCGGAAAAGAATTTCAGGAAAAAATATTTTCGGACTTTCGCGAGATGGCGGTGACTCAGGAAAAGACACAGAGTGACTTTACCGTTCTGTTCTTTTCGGTCGACTTTTTCGGCAGTCGGGAAACCATTTACATCCATGCCTCCAATTTCAACCGATACATTAATAAAACATTGAACGAAATCGCGGAACCGATGGAAAAACAGATCCGGGATCAGTGGAAAGCAAAACTGAAAAAATACAATTTTTTGCCCGAAATGTTCTCGTCCGATCAGTTCGATGCGGTTGTTTACGAAATCATCAGACGCAAAGATTCGATTTTGTATCAGATTCTCAAACAAAAGAAATGTACATTTTATCTGACAAAGCTGAAAAATATTTCTCAACTGGCCAGCAAACTGATTCTTCTCGGAACAGCTCATATTTCGGAAGTTTTGAAACTGAATCCGGAAAAAATCTACACACAACTGGTAACGGAAATTAAAAGAGAAAAATCCTTTTTCGGACGACTGATTTTCGGCTTCTTCAGCTGGTACTATCTGCGGGCCTATAAAAACAAACCCGACAATAAAAACCCGCAACAGCTTGCTTCGCAACAGAAAGAAACGGACGAGACGGGGTCTCTTTTTGCCGAAATAGGTGTCAAAAGCGCCGGCGAAATCGACCTACGCTGCGATTCGCTGTGGGCCGAACTGGGAGCCGACCAAATCCCGCGAAAAGCACTGGAAAACAATATTAAGACCGATTTAATCGAATATTTCAAAAACCGCGACCGCGTTCTGCCCCCCGGTTTACAGGTCATTGTCGAACGAAACAGCAACCGCATTGTCCGACAGGCGCCTCATCTGGCGGTCTATCAGGAAAAACTGAACGAATTTATCCGTCTCTATGCCTGTAAAGTGATTGCCTCCAACCCGTCGCTGCGCGGCAAATATCAAAGCACCTGACAGGCCGCTCCGCCCGGACAGAGCGGCAGCCGCTCCCTAACGCATGCCGTTGCCCGATTCCCGGCAGCGGCCGCCCTTTTCCTCTTCTAACATAAGCGATGTTCCGATTTCGTTCCACAGCGGCCGCCGGTCAAATGCGGACAGATCCGTTTCCAACTGCTGCCGCCACCCGTCGAAAGCGTCGGCCGCCGTCTTACGCGCATAAAGCCGGTAACGGTTGCGGAACAACGCCGGTGTCAGGTTCGGCATGTAAACATTGGCACCGGCATGCAGGGCCCGGAAACGCCCTTCCGGAACCAGCGAGTCGAGAGCGGTCGCGGCTGCCAGATTGATTTTCGGCAACGCCAGACGAATGCGGCTGTACGCCTCGAGAACCTTGTCGTACGATCCGGGAGGGAAATCGGCTGCCGGGGTTCCCTCCGCCGGGATAAACGGCCCCAGTCCTGCCATGTGGGGACGAAACGCAATGAGAGCCTCCAGATTCCGTTCGAAATCGTCCGGTTCCTCATACGGAATACCGATTAAAAACCCGGTACCGGTTTCGTAGCCGATCTCCTTTAACGTCTCCAACGCTTCGAAACGCTCTTCGAGCCGGCAACCGGGGTGATTGAGGGCATAAACACGCGAATTGGCGCTTTCGAAACGCATCAGAAAACGGTCGGCGCCGGCGTCGAAAAGCCGCCGGTATTCGCTGCGGCTGCGCTCGCCGACGGAAAGGGTCACCGCCACCGGGTCGCCGCACATCGTATGAACGGCCTCGACCAGTCGGCAGAAGTCATCGACCGAATAGACCGGTGCCTCCCCCGACTGCAAAACGAAACTGCGCAATCCCGCCGCATAACCGGCCGACACTGCCGCCAGCACCTCTTCCGGCTTCATCACATACCGGTCGACATCACGGCGGCTGCCGCGAATCCCGCAATAAAGACAGTCGCGGGCGCACACATTGGAAAACTCCACGATACCGCGGATAAAGACGCCGTCGCCGAACTGCTGCCGGCAAAGGCGGTCGGCGGCACCGGTCAGAGACGAAAGATCGCCCGGCGCCGCACTGCCGTTACGCGGATCGTTTTCCGCTTCGGAAACCGTATCCCGGATCAAACCTTCAAATCCCGTTCGCCGTTTTCCAGCCGTTTCAGATATTCGGAAACGACCGGCTTGAAAACCGGATCGAGCTTTTCGAACTCATCGCGAATCAGCTTTTCGCCGACCTGTTTCGTTTCGTCCGAACCGTAATCAAGCAGATATTCTTTAAACGTCAGAATCGCATTGGGCATGCAGAAGTGACTGATTTTACTGTCTTTGGCAAATCCCATAAAATGGGAACCGGTGCGGCAGCTGCGGTAGCAGGCGGTACAGAATCCGGAAATATATCCCAGTTTGGCCATATCGCGGATGGCCCGGTCGAGCGTCCGGGTATCCCCCAGCTCGAACTGCTGCTGCTTGAGGTTTTGATCCGCATTGGAGGCTTCCGCCGTGTAAGCCCCGATTCCGATACGGGAGTCGGCATCGATCTGCGTACAGCCGACCTGAACCACCTCGTCGCGCACCACCGCCGGTTCCCGCGCCGTGATGATCATACCGGTATACGGCACCGCCAGACGCAGCACCGCCACCAGCCGCTTGAAATCGCGGTCATTGACCAGATAGCGCGACGTTTCCGACATTCCCGTCCCGTCGGCCGACCGCAGCCGCGGAAAACTGATTGTATGCGGACCGACGCCGTTAAACCGCGCTTCCAGCTCGCGTGCGTGAGCCAGCAGCCCCATCACATCGAATTTCCAGTTATAGAGCCCGAAAAGCGCGCCGATGCCCATATCGTCAATCCCCGCTTCCATCGCGCGGTGCATGACATAGAGCCGCCAGCGGAAATCGGACTTCAGCCCGCTCGGATGCATTTTGGCATACGTCTGCCGGTGATAAGTTTCCTGAAAGACCTGCAGTGTACCGATCCCCACCTCTTTGAGTTTTTTCAGATCTTCGACGCACATCGGCGCGCAGTTGACATTGACGCGGCGGATTTCGCCGTTGCCGTTTTTGACCCCGTAAATCGTTTTCAGTGTTTTGACCAGGTAATCGACTCCCGACAGCGGATGTTCGCCGACCGACAGCACCAGCCGTTTGTGACCGATCGCGGTCAGCCGCTTCACCTCTTCGATCAGCTGCTCTTCGGTCAGCTGAAGACGGTGCTCGCCGTCGTTGCCCGAACGGAAACCGCAATAGAGACAGTTGTTGACACAGTAATTGGATGTGTAAAGCGGCGCAAAGGTGACAATCCGCGGACCGTACACCTTCTGCTTGACCCGCAATCCGGCAGCAAAAATCTCTTCCCATAGATCGGGATCTTCGACATTGAGCAGAGCCGCACATTCTTCGAGTGTCAGAATTTGAATCGACTCCGATTTGGCGATAATATCACGAATCCGTATCGCATCAGGCTTCACCGTCGCCAGCAGCGATTCGATCTCGTCCTCGTGTATAAAATCACGCCCCTCTTTGTCGAGATACTTTTCGTACTCTTCGGGACGAATCACCCGATCCATCCAGCTTTTCACTTTGACCGCTTCCATTTCTCCCTCACTTTCCGAGAGCCGATTTGACCGTGATCCCGGGCAGCCGTCCCAGACGGCCGGTAAAAGCGCCCAGCTCGTCGGTATCGGCACGCACGATAAGCGTGACAACCGACAGCGTGTCGTTTTCGAGGTGAGGAAGTCCCATGCGTCCCTGTATGAGGGTATGATATTCGGATAAAATCTGCTGAACCGCCGGCGCCTGTCCGCGGTCACTGATGATGATGCCGACAAAGCCGTATCGTTTTGCCGATTCGTTCATAAGACCTCCTTGAGTCAGAAAACCTTCTCTCAGATGATTTCAGTATACTCCCGCCGGAAAGAAAAAGCAAGCGAAAATCGCGGAAAAAAGTTTTGACACGCTCATTTGAATTTCGCGGACGGCACCGAGACTGACTTTTGTGTTTTCATCCCGAAATCCGCAAAAGAGACTTGTCTTCCGTTGTTCTCCTGTGTATATTTAACAGAAGGAGAAACTATGATTCGTAAAATCATTACCATTGACGAAGAGAAATGCAACGGCTGCGGTCTCTGTGCGGCGGCCTGCCACGAGGGAGCGATTGAGATGGTTAACGGAAAAGCTAAGCTGACGCGGGAAGATTACTGCGACGGTTTGGGCGACTGTCTGCCGGCCTGTCCGACCGGTGCCATCCGTTTTGAAACAAGAGAGGCTCCCGCCTATAACGAAGCAGCGGTTGCCGCCGCCAAAGCGGCCGCCGGTCAACCGGTACGGCAGCCGTTACCGTGCGGTTGTCCCGGCTCGCAAAGCCGGCGGCTGCACCGGGAAGGCGGCTGTCACGGTGAAGGTCACGGACACGGCAACGGCGGCTGTCACGGCGAAGGTCACGGACACGGCAACGGCGGCTGCTGTTCGCACGGAAAAGCGGAAAGCCGGCTTTCGCAGTGGCCGGTTCAAATCAAACTGATGCCGGTCAACGCGCCCTACCTGAACGGAGCCGATTTGCTGATTGCGGCCGACTGTACGCCGTTTGCCTTTGCCGATTTTCACGAACGGTTCATCAAAGGCCGGATTACGCTGATCGGTTGCCCGAAACTGGATGCGGTCGATTATTCGGAAAAGCTGGAAGCAATGTTTGCCGCCAACGATATCCGCAGTATCACGGTAGTGCGGATGGAGGTTCCCTGCTGCGGCGGTCTGACGGCGGCCGTACAGCGGGCCGTCGAACGGTCGGGGCGGCCGATTCCCGTCGAGGTGGTCACTGTTTCGACGGAAGGCACCATTCTGTAGTCCGGTATCCGAAAAGGAAAAGCTGTCCGCAGGGACAGCTTTTTCAGTAATGAGGCGGGCGGGTATTCGGATTCAGTTCGCCGCCGCCCTCTTCGATCCGGTCGACCAGCTGCCGAATGCGTTTTTCGGCACGGTCGAGCCGGCGGTTCAGCTCGAGCACCGTTTCGCTCAGTTCCTGCAGCTGCCGCTCCAGAAAAGCGGTCTGCATTTCCATGCGGGTCCGAAACCCGCTGTCCGCACTGTTGTTTTCCATAGTCATCTCCTATAGCAGCATCCGCAGCCGTTCGCTGAGAAAAGCGCTTTTCTGCACCAGCTCCAGCGACTGTGTTTTAAAACGGATGACATTGGGGGTATCGGGGCGGTAAATGACGGTCTCCGGATTCTCCGAAATCAGCCGCACCACTTTTCCGGGATTCAGCAGACTGACTTTCCCGAACTCGACGGCGGCAAAGCCGCCCCGTTCCTGAATCGAGGTAATCCCCAGTTTTTCGGCCACCACACGCACCTGCGCCACGGCAAAAAGCGAATGAACGGCCGGCGGCAGCGGTCCGTACCGGTCACTGATCTCTTCCAGCGCCGTATCATAATCTTCTTCGGTACGAATCGAGGCAATTCGTTTATAAACCGCCATTTTTTCGCTCTTCTCGGAAATGTATTCGTCGGGAATGAATCCGGAATATTCCAGTTCGAGATAAATCTCTTCACGGCGCTCCCGATTCTGCTTTTCGCTGATCACATCATCGAGCATCTTCACATACATTTCGTACCCGACTGACGAAATTTCTCCGTGCTGCTGCCGCCCCAGCAGATTACCGGCTCCGCGAATCTCCATATCCTTCATCGCAATCCGAAACCCGGATCCCAGCTCGCTGAAATCGGAAATCACCTGCAGCCGTTTGACCGCCAACTCGGAAAGCGGCCGGTCGTCGGGATAGAGCAGATAAGCGAAACTGGTGCGGTCGCTGCGTCCGACCCGTCCTTTCAGCTGATAAAGCTGACTGATGCCGTACATATCGGCCCGGTCGATGATAATGGTGTTGACGTTGGGAATATCGATACCGCTTTCGATGATGGTCGTCGATAAAAGAACCTGAAAATCGTTGTTGATGAAGCGGTGCATCTTCTCATCCAGCTCTTCGGCATTCATCCGTCCGTGAGCCGTTTCAATGATCACCTCGGGAACGATTTTTTCCAAAAACAGGCGAATCGATTCGAGACTTTCGATCCGGTTATGAAGATAAAAGACCTGGCCTCCCCGTTCGACCTCTTTCATGATGGCGGTACGGATCATCTGTTCGTCGAAAGCGTGAATCACCGTTTCGATCGGTTTGCGGTTGTACGGCGAGGTGGTGATGAGGGAAATATCGCGGATTTTGAGCAGCGACATGTGCAGCGTACGCGGAATCGGCGTTGCCGACATTGCCAAGGCATCGACGTTGGCCTTCAGTCCTTTCAACCGTTCTTTATCTTTGACGCCGAAGCGGTGCTCTTCGTCGACAATCAGCAGTCCGAGGTTTTTAAACACAACATCTTTCTGCAGCAGCCGGTGCGTGCCGATCAGAATATCGACCCGGCCTTCGGCCGCGGCCGCCAGCACCGCTTTCAGGCGGCTGCCGGTCACAAAACGGGAGACCAGTTCGATCCGCACGGGAAACCCCTCGAACCGTTTCAGAAAGTTTTCGTAGTGCTGTCCGGCCAGAATCGTGGTCGGCGCAATCAATACGGCCTGTTTGCCGTCGACGACCGCTTTAAAAGCGGCCCGCATCGCCACTTCGGTTTTCCCGTAACCGGTATCGCCGCACAGCAGCCGGTCCATCGGTTTGTCCGATTCCATATCGGCTTTGATTTCGGCAATCGACCGCAGCTGGTCTTCGGTTTCTTCGTACGGAAAGCGGGCTTCGAAATCGAGCTGCCATTCGGTATCGGGCGAAAAACGGAAGCCGCGGCTCTGTTCCCGCTCCGAATAAATTTCCAGAAGCATATCGGCCAGATCTTCGACACTTTTGCGGGCCCGCTCTTTTTTATTCTGCCACGTTTTGCCGCCGAGGACATCGAGAGTCGGTGTTTTTCCTTCGCCGCCGAGGTATCGCTGAATCAGGTTCACCTGTTCGGTCGGTACAAAAAGGGTTTCATTCTGCGCATATTCCAGTTTAATGTAGTCCCGTTCCCGATCCGCCGACTTCACCCGTTCGATACCGCGGTAAATCGCAATGCCGTGGTTGACGTGAACCACATAATCGCCTTCCTCCAAATCGAGGAGGCTGTCGATCACTTTGGTTTTGACGTTGCGCACCAGCGACACTTTGCGCCGTTTACGGCCGAAAATTTCGTGTTCGGCAATGCAGAGGATTTTCAGCGACGGCAGGACGAAGCCTTCCGACAGCCGGTCATCCGAAACCCGGACACCGGTGTCCCGCAGCAGATAGCGGAGCCGCTCGCCCTGCGCCGCGTTGCCGGCAAAGACGAATACGGTGTAGCCGTTGGCGATCCGCGTTTGGAGCTCTTCCTTAAAATAGTTGATGTTGCCGAAATAAGAGTGCGATTCGCCGGCTTCGAACGAAATCCGATCTTTAAAGGCGGTTTGGGCAATGTAGTCGACCGAAATCTGTTTCGGCCACCGGCTCTGCGCCTCTTCGTAAGTTTGCAGAAACTCTTCGGGTGTCGGAATGACGGCACCGGCCGCACGGGCCCGTGCATAGAATCCTTTGTAATCGGTCATCACCGTTTCCGCCAAGGCGCCGAACCGTTCCGGATTAATCGAAATCAGAACATCTTTCTCTTTCAGGTAATCGGTCAGAAAGGCACGATGTTCGAACGACATCGGATAGAGCCACTCCTCGCGGGGACAGCTGCGCAATTCTTTTAGGTCGGAAAGGAAAAAATCCTTTTTGTCACGCAGAAATGTCTTTTTTTTGAGAAATTCGGTTATCCCGGCAATCCGTTCGTCGCTCCACCGGTATTCGGAAGCAGGATAAAGAAAAACGGTATCGGTTTCGCGGCGGCTCTCCTGCGAAACGGGATCAAAGAATCGGATTTTTTCGACGGCGTCCCATTCGCACACAATCCGCACCGCCTCCGTCTGTCCCGGCATAAAAACATCGATGACTTCGCCGCGAACGGCAAATTCACCCGGCACCGAAACACGCGGCACCCGCAGATAGCCGCCGTCAACGAGAAAGCGTTCGACCGCCTGCGGATCGACGGTCTTCCCGGCCGTCACCGTCATCCGCTGCGAGCGCACCCACTGCGGCGGCACCGTCGGCTCCAACAGCGATCGCAAAGAGGCTGTCACCACACATTTTTCCCCCGAAGCCAGCTTTTGCAGCACATGCAGCCGTTCACCCGCCGTCAGCGGATCGCGCCGCCCCTCCGAATAAGGCATCTGACCCGATTCCGGGTAATAACAGGCGGGGATTCCCTGTCGACGGAACTCTTCAGCCGCCTGCCCCGCTTCCTTGTCGTAAGGAAGAATAATCAAAAAAGAGGCTTTACCTATAGAAAATAATTCCGATAATATAAGAGGAATCAAAGAACCTTTTAATCCGTCCACGTGAACCGGATACTTTTCGTAAGCAAAAGCGGAAAGCAGGGCATTGTAAGGCGGATAAGTCTTGATTCTCGACAGTAAAAACGAAACAAATTCCTTCATAGCGGATACAAGGAGTCGTGATGAAAAGAATACTTTTTTTAACAGCCGTTCTCTTTTGGACAAGCACTCAGATTTTTGCCCAAATCACCAACCCCAGCGTCAATATACGCTTTTACAACAAAAAAATCTACACTCCCGATTCTCAAATTCAGATATTGGTCGAGCTGGAAAACGAAACCCAAAATCCGATTGCCTTCTTTCTGGCCGACAATAAACTGTACAACGTTAAAGTCAGAGTCTCATCGCTGAAAGGGGTTCTTTGCGACCCGTCGGATTTCTACCTGAAAACAATGGCACTGCAGGAACCTTACCGCTATAAGGAAGTTGTTCTGCAGCCGAACGAACGGTACAGCTTCCGGCTGACCCTCTCCGACTATGTCGTCATCGACAAAGCGGAGTCGTACGAAGTATCAGTCCGGTTTTACGGAAATCTGATTCGCAATTCGGGTGAGGCATCCGTCTCCAATACACTTTATCTCAATATCGGAACGGAAGAGGAGAACCGGCCGCAGACAACAGACCGGAAAGCGGCTGCATCGAAAGAGAGTCAGAAAAGAATCAAAATGGCTCCCGACAAAGCGGTCGCTTTCACAATCGACGCCATGATGAACCGCAAATGGGACGATTTTTTCCTTTATATCGACTTGGAATCCCTTTATCTGAAAAATGCCGACAGGAAAGAACAATACCTGAGCCGACCCGAAGAAATCCGGAAAGCGCTTCTGAAAGATTACCGGAGCAAAATGACGGAGGGAAATGCGGAAAAAGAGTTTGTACTGATTCCTTCCCGTTACGAAATTACACTGACCACCTACAACGAAACCAACGCTCAGGTAACCGTACTGGAATATTTTGACCGCGTTACTTTTACGGAAAAGAAAGAATATAAATACCGTCTCGAGAAAAAGGATTCGATTTGGATGATTGAAGATTATATCGTCCGGAATCTGGGTATCGACAAATGACCATTCTCTACTGGGGAACGGAAGGTCTTACACCGATCGACACCGTGTGCGAAAAACACGGTGTCCGATTAATAAAAAGTAAAGAAAAACTCAAAAAAATTTACAAACTGCTGAAACCCGATCTGGTCGTGCTGAATACGGACGAAATTCCGGAGCGGAAAATCCGCAAATATATCGGAATCGGAGGTATCGAAAAGACATTCCTTCAACCCGTATCGCGAAAGATGAGTCTTGCGGATGCCGAATCGTTGTTAAAGAGAATCGACGGAAACCGACCGTCCCGCATCCCTATGACGGCCCTTCATCCCTATACCGATGCGCTTTTAATCGGCTATCTGATTTCTCAAAAAAACAACTTTGAATGGATCCCCGAAGATCCCTATCTGATTTCCTCTCTGCCCGAAAATACAAAATTGCGCCGGTGCACGTTAAATAACGGAGAGAAAACGTTCAATGCCGACTTCGAGTTTTATTCCGACAACGGCCGCTACTTTTTGCGGTCGATGATTCTGTAGCCGCACCGTTTCGCGGGATTCAATCGGCAATGTTGGTCTGTTGCGATTTACACACCCACTCTTCCTGTTCCGACGGTTCTCTTTCACCGGCCGATTTGGCACAGGCTGCGGCTGCCAAAGGCGTCAGATACTGGGCGCTGACCGACCACGATACGGTCGACGGTTTGCGGGAAGGAGCCGAGGCCGCCGCCCGCCTGGGGATCGTCATGATTCCCGGAGTGGAAATTTCGGTAGAAGACTACGAAAACCGCCCTTTTCATCTGCTGGGGCTCGGAATCGATGCCGAAAATCCTCTTTTAAAATCTTTATGCCGGCGTCAGACGGAAAAAAGACGCCGCCGTTTTCTGGAAATCTGCGCACGGCTCAACCATCGGGGAATCGGCATCGACGGACAAAAGCTCATCGAATCGTTTCGCGGTGCTCCCGGCAGAGTCCTGATTGCGCGGACTCTGGTCGCCGATAAAACGGTCAGGTCGATAGAAGAAGCGTTTGCCGCCTATCTCGGCAACAGCTCGGGCAATGCACTGCCGTTCGAAAAACCTGACTTGGACGAAGCCGTTCGGACCATTCACGAAGCCGGCGGACTTGCCTTTGCGGCCCACCCGCTTTCTCTGAATCTCAACTGGGACCGGACGGAAATCTTCCTGAAAGAAATTCGCGATCGGGGTGTCGACGGGGTGGAAGTCGCTCATTCCGGCAGCACCGTAACCCGCCAGCGCTACGTGGAGGCTATCGCCCGCCGCCTGAACCTTCTTATAAGCGGGGGCAGCGATTTCCACGGAGAGGGCAAACCGCAGGCGGTTCTCGGACGACTCTCGAACGGAAAACCGATTCCCCTATCCTTCCTGCCAGATCTTCTCAAAGAAAAATCTTGTCAAGAGAACGGAAAAAAGGTATAATTATCCGTCATGAAATTCAGTGCCGAACGAATCCGATCCCGTTTTCTCAATTCTCTGACCGATGCCGCTATTTTATCGGGTTCGGTTCTTTTCTCTGTGGCCGTCGGATTTCTGATCGCCGCGCCGCTGTGGGCATTGGCGACATCCTCGCCTGTTATCTACTCGCGTATCTGCTTTGCCGGAATTCTGATTCTTTTCTTTCTGTTATGGATCCGGAAAGTTATTTTTCTTAAAAAAAAGAAAGGCATCTCCCCGATTCGCCGGATTCTCTTTCTTTTGTGCCGGACACTGACTTTTTTTATGGCTGTTTTCTTCGTTCTTTCCGTTTACTGGCAGATGCCGGTCGCTGCCGTCCTGTGCGGGATTTTTCTGCTTCTTTTGCGAATTCCGCTTTTTCTGGCCGGAGATACACTGTGAGCAAAAAAAAAGCTCTCTTTTTTCCGCTTTTTCTGCTTCTTTCGGCAGCAGCGGGAGCCGGCAACCGTTATCCGGTCATTCACTCTCTTTATTCATCCGACATCCAATACGCGCAGCTTTCACTCGATATTTCCGAATATTATCGGGCAAAAGCGGGCGGTTCCGAAATACCGGGACTTGTTTTTCGACGTTACACACCGCCGGCAGGATACCGTCTCATCGCACTGGCCTCTCTTCTCTCACTCCCCTACGAAACATTGGCTTCGCTGAACCGTTTCTCATCCAATGTCGAGTTCGACGGCCGGACGGAAATTCTGGTTCCCAATCTTCCGTTTCTCTTTCTTCCCGAATTCCGATCGACGGATCTGGAACTGGCCGTCTCGCAGGGGCATGACTGGGATACAAAAAAACAGATTACGGTAACGGGACGGAACGGCAGACAGACGTTCTTTTATCTCGACGGGCAAAACTATACGGATATCGAACGTTCTTTTTTTCTCGGATTTTTTCGTTTTTTTCCGGTGCCTAAAGGACGCATTTCATCCGATTTCGGACTCCGTAAAGATCCGTTCCACGGCAGAGAATCGTTTCACGGAGGAGTGGACATTGCGGCTCCGGTCGGCACCGATGTGATTTGCCCCCAAAGCGGTACCGTCACTTTGTGTGCCGAAGAACACCCGATTTACGGTACATATATGGAAATTCAGCACGAAGGCAATATCAAAACCCGCTACGGCCACCTGTCGAAAATTTACGTAAAAGAGGGCGCACGCGTTTTCGGCGGGGATGTCATTGCTGCTGTCGGATCGACCGGCCGGTCGACAGGTCCGCATCTCCATTTCGAATACCTGAACAACAACCAGATTAAAAATCCGCAACTTTTTTTAAAATTTTAACCGACAACATTAAGTTTATCGCTCCGATGCCGATAAAGTTAATGTCAGGCAAGATATAGTTCCCCTCCCAGTTTGCTATATTGAAGACTGACAGCCGACCGGTCACCGGTCGGTTTTTCGTTAAATAAACCCCGAAAACTCTTGACAATTTTTTCGTCACAAAATATTCTGTTATTATGGTCTTTTCGCGCTTACAGAAAGTGATTATCACTCTTTTTTCGATTGCGGGAATCTTCACAATGCTGATGACGGCCGTCCTTTTCGGAGTCACGACCGGTCTGATATCCGCTTCCGAATGGCACATGGAGCAGGTTCTTGAAAATTACGAACCGGTTTTGCCGACCCGAATCTATGACAGAAAAGGACGCCTGATTTCCGAATTTTACGGCAATCAGAACCGGAAAATTCTTTCGGCCCGTGATCTTCCGGCCCATGTTATTTATGCGCTGATCAGCCGCGAGGACAGAAATTTCTTCCGCCACAGAGGCCTGGACGCAGCCGGCTTTTCCCGTGCCTTTCTCTTCCGTCTCATCGGTCAAAACCGCGGCGGGGGAAGCTCTCTCACACAGCAGACTTCGGGAATGATTTTCTGCGACAGAAGCGAAATCACTTATTCGAGAAAAATTAAAGAATTATGGTACGCTTTTCTTATGGAAGAGTTTTATTCCAAAGAGCAGATTCTCGAACAGTATATGAATGATGCGACTCTCGGATACGGTACAAACGGATTCGAAGCGGCCAGCAATTTTTATTTCGAAAAACCGGCAAAAGAGATGACTCCGGCGGAAGCAGCGGTACTGGTAGTCTGTCTCTCCAACCCGTCCCGTTTTAACCTGATTTCCCATATCGACAACGCCAAATCGCGACAGGCGGAAGTCATGAAACAGATGGTCGCTTCCGGCTATCTGACCAAAGAAGAATCGGACGCTTCTTTTAACGAATTCTGGAATTCATACGATTATACGCGCTTTGTCAACGGAAGCTCTTACGAAGCAAACGAGAAACAGGCCCCCTATTTCTCCGAATATGTCCGTATTCAGCTGACAAAAATGCTTTACGGCTCGACCGATATCAACACCGACGGTTTTATCATCAACACATCGCTCGATCTCGATTATCAGGAAGTGGCCGAATCGGTGATGAGTCAGGGACTCCGCCGGATCAATACCGACTACCGTCAAAATACCAAAGGCGGCAGCGAACGCGATGCTTCCCGAATTCTTCCGATTCTGACATCTTTGGCTTACATAACGGATATACCGGCACTCGCCGAACGGGGTGATCAGCGCGGACAGAAAGCAATGGAAACTTATGACAGCGATATTAACCCGCTGCTCCATCTGGTTTCCCTTTTGACTTCCGAGCCGGGGCTTCACCAGTCGACGGCCGAACGGGCACAGTACCTGCGAAGAACCGATGAACGCAATATGGTCGAAGGAGCCTTTATCTGTGTCGAAAACGGAACAGGCGCCATTTTGGCGATGGTCGGCGGAAGCGACTTTCTGACAAAAGAAAACAACCGGGCAACCAACGCCATGGTCACACCCGGTTCTTCCATTAAGCCGTTGATTTACTCGGCCGGAATTTCCGCAAGAGTCATTACTCCGGCAACATATCTCTCCGATACTCCGAGAGTTTACTTTTCCGAACAGAACGATCCTTATATCCCGAGAAACTACGGCGGACGCTGGTACGGCGATATGCTGGCCCGGCGGGCTCTGGCCTTCAGTATGAATATCCCGGCGGTCGACGTTCTGGAACGGGTCGGATTCGAGCCGGCTATCGACCGTATTACAAAAATGTTGGGCACATACGACAAACGCTTCGATAAGCAGGCCTATCCGCGGGTTTATCCTCTGGCGCTCGGAATTATTCAGACCAACCCGTACCAGATGGCCCGTGCCTATTCGGTTTTTGCCAACGGCGGTAAAGCGATTGACCCGATTGCCATTATGGCAGTCCGCAACCGGAACGGAGAGGTCATCATCGACAATGTATCCGAAAACGAACGGCTGCGTTCCGAAAACCCGGCCCTCTACAATATTATGAGCGAACAGGACGCCTATGTAATGACCGATATGCTCCGTTCGACGCTGACAATCGGGACAATGCGCATCAGAGCCGCTGCCGTCAACCACTTTAACGGCATGCCGATGGCTGTCAAGACCGGCACAACCGACAACTGGGGCGACGTATGGACTGTCGGTTTTTCACCTTACATGACAACGGCTATCTGGTACGGATTCGATTATCCGGGACTCTCTCTCGGAGCCAATATTACGGGAGAATCGCACTCGGGGAAATCATGGTGTGATTTCATGTCGGAAATCCATAAAACATTGCCGATTCGCGAATTCCAGCGTCCGTCGTCGGGACTGGTTAATGTCGAAGTCTGTTCGCTTTCGGGAGCTCTTCCTTCCGCTTCCTGCTCAAATGTTATCGAAGAAATTTTTATTTCGGGCACACAGCCGCAGGAAGAATGCTCGATGTGCGCGGCCCGCTATCTGCGATCCGTATCGGGAGCCCATAAGGTTTCTGCCGAAATTTCTCAAATCAGTGCCGCCACACTCCGGAAAGCCGTCGAAAAAGAAAACGAAGATTTTCTTCAGTCGATGCTCGACAAATATTTTTCCGAAGAAGAAATGGTCTCTTTATACAAAAATAAAATTATTTCGGAAAAAACAGTTAAGAAAAACGAACCTGTCTCGGGCATACCGGTAACGGCCCCTGCTTCTCCCTCCGGAGAAAGTGAGACCGCAGAACCGGCTGTCCAGGAAGAACTGGATCTGTTGACGGAAGAAAATCCGTTGCTGGAAATTCGTTAAGGAGGCATCATGAAAGTCAAAATCAGCGATATTCTTGTCAGTGACCGCATCCGTAAAGATTTGGGAAATATCGAAGCACTCAGCACAAGCCTGAGCCGCCACGGCCTTTTCTCCCCCATCCTGATCACGTCCGATTACAGACTGATTGCCGGAGAACGTCGTCTGGAAGCCGCCAAACGGCTGGGCTGGAAATCAATCGAAGCGAGGGTCATCGATGACCCCGGAGAAATCGGCTCGCTCGAATTGGAAATCGAGGAAAATATTTACAGAAAGCCGTTCACCGATGAAGAACTCGACGAAGGTTATGCCCGTATCCGACGGCTTCAAAACCCCTCTCTCAAAGAGCGAATCAAACGCTTCTTTAAACGGATTTTCGATTTTCTCTTCCGCCGCAACCGGAAGAACGGACATCCCGCAAATAAAGCCGTCGATTAACCGACGGCTTTATTGATCTACAAATCCCAGATTTCATCGAAATGAAACGGTTTCTCGCAGTAACGGCACTTAAATGTATTTTCACCCGACTGCAGGAATTCGGTCATGACCGGTTCATGGTGTGACGAATGCGAAATACAGGCCTCATTTTTACAGGAAATTTCCGAAAAACCGTAAACACGCGGAGGCATATCGAGTCTCAGTTTTCTGTAAACCCGCGAATCTTTGATAAAATTAATGGTACATCCGGGGGAAATGGCCGCCAGTTTCTTGACATCCTTTTGAGAAAAAGAAAGGATATCGGGTAAAGAAATGATACCTTTGAAATAAGCGGGATCGTTTCGATGATAGACACCGTGCGAACTGCGTACATTCAAATTCAGGACTTTTCGTATCCGGTCGATATTGCTCCAGATTCCTTCAATCGAAGAGCCGCATGATATATGATCAATCACAATACCGTTCTCGACTGGTTTAATACCGACTTTGTATTCGGATGTTTTCGTTTGCGTTCTGACAGGCATCTCTTTGACAAACGAAGAGGTAACGGGCACTTTTTCGGAAATCGGGGGAAGCAGCGTCTCCGCTTCGTCGTCGTAAAGTCCGTTCAGAAGACCGATTTCAATAATTCGGGTAAAATATCCGTTGATCGACTGCAAATCCCATCCGTTCAGGTCCGTATTATCCAGAAAGGTCGGAATCGTCGGATGCTCTTTGTGCCGCGGAAGCGGATGATAAAAACGGGTCTCCGGCTTCAGCAGCGGCATGAATTCCCGACGGAAAGTAACGGCCTTTCGCAGGGAATCGGCTTTCTCCAGCACTTCGTCCCCCATCCGTTCCAGCTGAAGCCGGGTAAAATACCAGATACAGGCAATATCGGATTGAGCCAGATAATCATCAATCGAAGAAAAAATCCGCACCTCAAAACCGTTTTGTTTCATTTCTTCGATATAATGATCCGGCATCATCAGTTCCCGGGGCGCAATCAAATCAACCTTTACGGATTGGAAAATTTTCAGCCCGTTAACCTTCGAATGAACCGTTCTGCCGTGAAACAGATCTCCGACAATCGCCAGATGAATGGAGCTGCGGTCCCAGTTCTTCTGCTCCAGAAAACTGAACTCATCCAGAAGCTCCTGGGTCGGATGTTCGTGCTTTCCGTCTCCGGCATTGATAAAAACCGGTTTCGGAATCATCCTGTGAGAGCAATATTCGCCGAGGGCTGCGTCCAGGAAAGAGGTCAACCCCTCCAACCGGCTGCGGATGATAAAGGTAGACGACGGAGCATAACCGACCAGCATTTTAACGGTATCGGTAATACTTTCCATTTTATTGAACGATGATGCCGCCGAATCAAACAGATTAACGCGTCCTCCGTGAAATGCCGCCGCATTCCGAAAACTTTCCTTTGTCCTTGTACTGTCTTCGAGAAAAAGAAGATAAAACGAAGCTTCTCTGTTATTCAGTCGAAAACGATCGAGCGACTCTCCCGCACGGAAAGCTTCTTTCAGTTCCCTGGTTTTTTCGTACAAAAAAAGCTGCTCATCAACCGTTAAATCATTGATAACCGACAGGCTGCGTCCTTTAAATCGTCCACTCATAAGCTACCTCGCGATTATTATACTATTATTTCCTCTTTTTTTAATAGTTTTTTAATTTTTTTTACCGAAAAAGAAGTTATAATTCGGTAACATAAAAGAAAAGGAGCCAATGCAGCTATGAGTCAGATGGGAAAGGGAATCACCTTTACGGAAAAAAGAATTTTCGGTATTCAGAGAAAGATGGTTGCGTACATGACCCAAAAATCATGGAACGAAATACCGCATGTTTCTTATGTTTACGATGCCGATATTACCGACTTTTTTCGCTATTTTCAGGAAAACAAGGAACGTTTCTCCAAAAACGGAAAAATTTCTTTCAATACATTAATGCTGAAAGTTATTGCCGAAGGTTTAAAAGCAGCCCCCGAATTAAATTCGAATTTGGAATACTCTGCATCGACGGCACGCGGTACACATAAAATTGCCAAAGAGATTAATATTGCTTTGCCGTGGCTGTTGGAAACGGGCGATATGTTTACACCGATAGTCAAAGATGTCGGCAATAAGAACCTTCACGAAATTACCGATTACATCAATGATATCGCAAGACGTCTGAAAAATACCATTATTCCGGAACTCCTCTACAAAGTCAGCTTCGGTGAAAAAATTTCGGATTTGAAGAGCCTGAAACTTTCTTCCATTAAGCAAATTCTTCCGAACTTAATCGGAAAACACAAAGTCCGCAGAATTTCCCGCAAAGAAAGAAAAGAGTATTATAAGATTCCGGAAAAAGATCGTCTGACTCCGGATGATATTTTCGGTGCCACCACACTTGTTTCCAATATCGGTTCGATTAACCGGCATCAGAAAGGAGCCGTAACGATTCTGGAAATTATCGCACCTCAGGTTTTTGTTGTCGGTTTGAATGCCGTTCAGGACCGCCCCGGTGTTTATACCGATACAGACGGTGTTCAGAAAATCGGCATCCGCAAGATTCTCCCCCTTTGCTGCACCTTCGACCACAGAGCCGTCGATTTCGGACAGCTGCTGCCGTTCCAGGACCGCATTGCCGAAATTATTGCCAATCCGCAGGAAATCGACAACTGGGTCTGATTTACTTTTTTTGAAAAAACCGATATACTGGGGCATGCACAGTGCTAAAGCATTCAGTCCGGCTCATATTACCGGATTCTTTACCATACAGGATGCCCTCGAAAATCCGGAACAGTCCGGCTCCTTGGGAGCCGGATTTTGTATTCTGAACGGTACAGTCACAAAGGTCCGCCCTCTTCGCCGTTCGAATCGGACTGTCGTAAAAATCAACGGACAATTTTCACCGGCCCCTGTCTCGGTAAAGACAGCTTCGCTTTTTTTCGAAGCGGCCGGGATAACTCCGGAACCGTTATCGATTAACCATACCGTAACGGCTCCCCGGGGATCGGGGTTCGGGACATCCGGCTCCGGTGCCCTCAGTCTCGCTATGGCACTGAATAAACTCTACGGATTTCCCTTAAGCGAAGACAAAACCGCCGCAGTCGCCCACTGCGCCGATGTTTTATGCAAAACAGGACTGGGCACCGTTGTCGGCGAGCGCAAAGGCGGCTTCGAACTGCGGTTAAAAGCCGGGACACCGCCTTACGGGGTCATCGACGGTTTTTGCCCGGGAAAGCCGCTGTTTGCGGTTTTTATCTGTTTCGGTCCGCTTTCGACATCAGATTCTCTTACCGACCCCAAAATTCGGGCCGATATCAACCGGTACGGAAACGTTCATCTGCAACGCCTTAAAGAGAATCCCGTTGCCGAACAGTTTCTGACGGAAGCCTCTCTTTTTTCCGAAGAAGTCGGTCTTTATTCGTCGAACGGACGCAAAGCAGCCGAAATCTTTCGCAAAAACGGTTTTCTTCCGGCCATGCTGATGTTCGGAGACGGTCTGTACACATTCTGCTCATCCCGAAAGGAAGCACAAAATTTGAAAAAAATACTGAAAAAGAATTTCAAAAATGATATACTCATTTCAATGATTTCCGAAAAAGGAGCCCGCACATTATGAGCTTTAAAGATGTTCCCCCTTCGCATCCGCGCTATCAGTCCCTTTTGATGCGTCATCTGATTGCGGAAGGCGGGAAAAAAGGTATCGTAGCCGATTCGGGGCTGATCGCCCACGGACGGGGTGAAGCGTTCGACTATCTTCTGGGAGAAAAAACGGCTCCGTTTGCAGAAAAAGCGATCGAAGCGGCAGCGGCACTGATTCTCGAATCAAAAAGACCGATTTTATCGGTTAACGGCAATCTGGCCGCTCTCTGTCCGGATGATATTGCCGAAATCCAGCGTGTATCGCCGCTGGGGATCGAAGTCAATCTCTTTTACCGTACGCCGAAACGGGAACGGGCGATTTTCCGTCATTTAAAGCGTCACGGCGTCAAGTCGATTCTCGGTCTGAAAAAATCGGATACAGTCCGCCTTTCGTCAATGGATCATGCACGGAGAATTGTCGACAAAAACGGCATAGCGGCAGCCGATACGGTTATTATACCGCTGGAAGACGGCGATCGGGCCGAAGCACTCGTCCGGGACGGAAAAAAAACCGTTGTCATCGACCTGAATCCGCTTTCCCGTTCTGCCGTGTCGGGAACCGTAACTGTTGTCGATAATATTGTACGGGTGATGCCGTTACTGATTCGGAAAATCAAAGAAACGGCGGCGCTGACCCCGTCCCAACGGCAGGAAATTCTGGCCGCCTACGATAACAGAGCCGTTTTGAAAGAAGCCGAGGCGGCTGTTCGGAGACATTCATGAAACAGGAATTCCGCAAATACAGAGAAACAGGAAAGCGGTTGACCATGCTGACCGCCTATGATGCCGGAATGGCCGCCCTTCTCGAACAGGCAGGTGTCGATATCATTCTGGTCGGGGACAGTCTGGGGAATGTCTTTCAGGGCGCCGACACAACACGTGTTGTAACAATGGAGCAGATGGAGTATCATATCCGTGCAGTCAGGGCCGGTGCGCCTCACACCTTTATTATCGGTGATATGCCCTACCGCACCTACGAAACAGCGGACGAAGCAGTCGCCAATGCCCGCAGACTGAGGACAGCCGGATGCGATGCCGTGAAACTTGAAGGATACATCAAAGGAATCGTCAAAGCCGTTACCGATGCCGGCATTCCGGTCTGTGCCCACATCGGCCTTCTGCCTCAGACTGCCGAAACCTTTACGGTCAGAGGAAAAGAGGAAGACGAGAAAATCCGTTTTCAGGCAGAGGCCGAAGAGCTTCAGCGGGAAGGCGCTTTTATGACGGTCATCGAATGCACCTCATCGGCCCTCGCGAAAGACATCTCGGAAACACTCTCCGTTCCGACAATCGGAATCGGTGCCGGAAATGCCTGCGACGGACAGGTTCTGGTGATCAACGATCTGCTCGGCATGAAAGAGAAAAAAGGCGCAAAGTTCGTCAGGCGGTATGCCGAACTCCATTCGGTTATTACGAATGCGGTTCGCAGTTACATCGGGGATGTCCGTTCGGGTAACTATCCCTCCGAAGCAGAGTCTTACCGCTGATGAGATTCCCGAAACGCCCGTATTCACGATTCAAAACAGCTCTCCATCTCAAAAAAGCATTAAAAAAGGATCTTGCCTTTCGGAACGGAACCGTCATCGGCAGTATGTGCTCGGCTCCCTCACGATATGCTGTCCGCATCTTCTCGAAATATATCGGGAAAAATTTGGGAGATCCGGGACTCTGTCCCGGAACGGCCGAAATCGAGCAGGAGGCGGTTCACATGCTCGGCTCCCTTCTCGGCAATCCCGATGCGGACGGTGTTTTTACCACGGGAGGAACGGAAGCCAATTTTCTGGCTCTGCTGACGGCCATAAAAATGACAGACGGCACACGACGCGAAATCATTCTATCGGACTGTGCCCACTTTTCGTTTTTTAAGGCGGCGGAAATGATGAGTCTTCGTCCGATTACGATTCCCCACAATGCGGATTACTCAATTAATGTCGGGGCTGCCGCCGAAAAAATATCGGACCGGACACTGGCTCTGATCGGAATTGCGGGAACGACCGGCACCGGCTCCGTTGACGATATCCCGGCACTGGGAAAACTGGCCGAAAAACATAATCTCTACTTTCACGTCGATGCGGCATTCGGCGGATTTGTTCTCCCCTTTTTAAAAAAAGCAGGCTATCCGTCAAAACCGTTTGATTTTACCGTTGACGGTGTCTCGTCGATTACCATTGATCCCCATAAAATGGGACAGGGACTGACTCCGGGCGGTTGCATTTTATACAAATCCCGTGAGCTTGCCGACAGGGCGGCCTTCCCGGTTTCTTATCTGGCCGGCGGAAAAACAAAACACCGTACGCTGGTCGGAACCCGCAGCGGTGCGGCGGTTCTGGCCAACTGGACACAGATGGTTTGTCTCGGGGAAGAAGGGTATGTACGGATTGTCAGGAAATGTATGGATCTTTCCGTTTCGCTTGCCCGACGGCTCGATACAATCGACGGCATCCGATGCGTCAAAATTCCCGAAATCAATGTCGTTGCCTTCCGTTCTCTGAAAACCGATCCCGAAAGATTGAGTCGGAAATTAAGAGAAGCGGGATGGGCAGTCTCCCTGTTTGACGATTATTTTCGGATTGTCGTTATGCCTTATGTCACCGAACGCACACTGCGACGATTTTTAAAGGACCTGAAATCATTTACAGGAGACTCTCATGAATGAGCCGCACCCTTCAACGGATATCACGGGAACACTTTCCCAAACTCTATCGGGAAAAAGAATTATTTTGGCGCTTTGCGGCAGTGTCGCTGTTACGAAAAGCGCCGATTTGGCCCGCCTTTTAATGAGGCACGGAGCCGAAGTGATTCCCGTTATGAGCCGCGCGGCCACCGAACTGATCCGGCCCGAACTGATTCACTGGGCAACAGGCAGACTTCCGATTACGACATTAACGGGCGCCGTCGAACATGTCCATTACGCAGGCAATACTTCGACAAAGGCCGATCTTCTTCTGATTGCGCCGGCAACGGCCGATACAATCGGAAAAATTGCCTGCGGTATCGATGACACACCGGTCACCACGTTTGCGACGACCGCATTGGGCGACGGAATTCCCCTGCTGATTGTTCCCGCCATGCACGAGCCGATGTTCCGGCATCCGGCTGTAGAAGAAAATATAGAGCGGCTGCGCCGATGGGGTGTCACCGTTATGACGCCCCGAATCGAAGAAGGAAAAGCCAAAATTCCGACAGACAATGCCATTCTGGAAAAGGTTGCGGCTCTTCTGTCAGGAACCCGGCAGGAAAGATTTCTGGAAGGCGAACATATTCTGGTAACAACCGGACGCACGGTCGAATATCTGGACAGCGTCCGCGTACTCTCAAACAACAGCAGCGGGAAAATGGGGGCTGCCGTCGCCGGGGAAGCACTGAAGGCCGGAGCCCGGGTTACAATCATTGCCGGAAAGGTCAGCTGCCGGCTGCCGGAAAAGGCAGATATCATCGAATGCGAAACATCGGATGAAATGGCGGCCGCCGTATCGGAAGCATTAAGGACAACCCGCTTTGACCGGATTATTGCGGCAGCCGCTGTCGGCGACTGGAAACCGGAAATCCGTTTCGAGGGCAAAATACCGACCCACGGACAAAAAATGATTACCGTAAATCTTGTGCCGACAGAAAAAATTCTCGATAAAATGAGAGCGGCGGCGCCCGAAAGCCAGATTACCGCTTTCCGTGCCCTTCCCGAACCGGACGACAAAAGCCGATACGAAGATGCCGTTCGGCGAATGGAACGGGCCGATGCCGATTTCATCGCCGTCAACGATGTATCTGCTCCCGGGTGCGGTTTTGAAACCGACACAAACCGGCTGCTGATTATCGATAAAAACGGCCGCATAACCGACACGGGTTTTGTATCGAAAAACAGAGCGGCCGAAATCCTTTTACGGCGTCTCTCCGATCAGTGAAACGGATTCGCGGGGAAGCCAGCATGTCGACCGGTCACGCAGTCTGACACGGTACCATCCGGGACGGGTTTCCAGGACAATGATTTCGCTGCCGGCGGGAACCGGACGCGCATAAGCACTCTCGTAGACAGGATGATCTCCCGAACGGCCTTCCGTATCCTGCAAAAGGACTCCCTCTTTATACAGACTTTTCTGCACAACAGTAACGGCGACCGATGCGAAATTGCAGATGAATAAAACCGCGCATATTGTCAGCAGAGTGCGGCCGTACCGCATCGCACCGCGTTTGAAAACATACCGGGCAGCGAGAAGAGATCCCGCTGCAAAGACAAGATAAAGCGAAATAAGACGGATTTCCGGAGAGATCCGGTAGTGAAAGAAAAAAACGGATTCAAAAATCCGGACCGGGAGCGGAATTTCAATCTGCTCGTTCAGCCGCAGCCGGGCCGCATTCAGAGCACTTCTTATCCCGGCCGTATCACGAAAGGAAAGGGCCTCCCGGTAATAATAGACAGCCAAAGGATATTCTTTTTCAAAAAATGCAATGTTACCGAGACAAAGATAAATCGAAGAGTTGGGATACCGTTCCGCCAGAGAACGGTAAAGTGCCCCGCTTTTTTCGAGAAGACGGACCGCTCCCTCCGAATCGGAAGAAAGCAAATCGAGGCCTTCCCTGTAGTATCGTTCCGCCTCTTCCAGCTGCCTTTCGTCATCGGATGCCGATGCGGGAAAGAGCAGAAACACCAGAAAAAGAGAGATAAAAAAACGTTTCATCGAAGCGCCTCCTCTATTTTTCGGGAAACGGAATCGCACTCTTCGGACGAAAAAGATCCCCCCGAAAAAAGAATCTTCTTCAGGTGATCGACTTCTCTGCCGCATGCGGGCGATTCCGCAACAAGATCTTTATATTCCTCCGTCAGCCGGAACAGCCGCATCATTCTTTCCGGGGAGTCGGAATTCCGAAGCGCTGTAAGAGCTTTTTTCATCGCTCTTACTCTTTCCCGGCGGCTTTGCGGATTCCGTCTTCGAACGGAACAGACAACGGCCGCAACGAGCGGCAAAAGCGTGATCGGATAAGCCAATCCGTACAAGAGACGATACACCGTCCGATACGGGAACCGGTTCTCCCGCCGCAAAAGCCGGTCGCCGCCTGCCGCTGCCGGTACACGATTTCCGAGCCTTTCGAGAGAGACCGCATCGGGGATGTTCGTTCCGGCAGAAAATTCTTCGATTTGCGAATCTCCGGCATCCGGGGACGGGTTCACCTTCAAGGGAAGCGGCTTTGTTTCGGCTGTCTCGTAACGCTCCGTTTCCGGATTAAAATAAGAACATCTGTAGGCCGGGATTTCGGTAACCGCCGAAGAAAGGGGTCGAATCGTATAAACAAAAACCGTTTTACCGTTTTCTTTTAAAGGCGGAGAATGATGTTCCGGAATACGGAATCGGGAGGAAAAATCACCGATTTTATTCAGCGGAACCGTCTCGATATTTCCGTTCCCCGCTCCTTCGATTGTCAGTCTGTAGGTAACCGGATCTCCGACATAAGCCTCACTCATATCGGCGGAAGCCGTCAGCCGGGGCTTCCCGACAATCCCCGCGAAATCGGCGGGGCGGGGTTCCGGTAAATCAAGGAGAAGAAGCTTCCCCTGCTCCGCAGGGATCACGACCGGTGCATACTGACGGTCCTCTACCGTACGGCCGAACATATCGACCGACTCCCGGGTCGCTGTAACGGCACGAAAAGAAGCCGTTGCCTTTCCGTAGTCGAATTCCGCCGAATGACTCTCTCCCGGAAAATCAACAATAAACCGGACTTGCGCGGAAAAAAGTGCCCGATCGCGGACTGCCGTTTCCCTTTTAAAAGGATAATAGGCATCATTGATTTTCACATTGCCCGAGTCGGAAGGATTTCCGGCAGAATCGGGAGATAACAGCACGCTGTTTTCCGGAAAGGGAATCGTAATTTCCAGACTGTCGATATTTGAGGAAATTTCCATTTCAACCGAAAGTGTAACGGTCTGACCGCGATAGGCACGATCCCCGCAATCGGGTGTCAAAATCAGTCTGAAGTTCTCATTCTTCCCGATTTCTTTGACGGTCAGTTTCACCGGCGAAGTTTTATATTCGGAAGATCCGGCCGTTATCACTGTCTGCGGAATAATAAATGTACCTGTTTCAATCGGTGTCACTGCGTACGTATAACGATAATTGTATACAGTCTTCGAATCGCGACGGCCGTTGACAATAGTCGTTGTCATTTGTGTACCGACATTCTCTCCCATATACTCGATTTTCAGGCCGTAAACATTTCTCAGAGGCTGAAGAACTGGCTTTTCCTCCGTCTGAACCGAGAAAGTGAGATAAACCGTTTGTCCGACATAGGTCTCCGAACGGCTCAAAGAAGTTTGGGCATTATAGGGGAATGCGGCCCGGGCCTGTATCATCGCCGGAAGCAAAACCAAAAAAAGAACCATTTTTTTCATCACCAGTTTTTCTCCGTGTCATCATAAGAAGGTAACCGTCGGAAAGAGGGACGCTGTCTCCGCGAGATTTCTTCCTGCTCCAAAAGTTCGAGAGCTTCTCTCATCCGGGCTTCCTCTTCCTTCGACAAAGAGTCCGTTCCGTTCCCGGAGGCTTCTCCGCTATCACGTTTCTCTTCCGCACTCTGCTCGTCCAATCCGGAACGATTTATATTATCCGTTCTTTGATTCGGAGAAGCGGAGTTCTGTTTTTTTTCGTCATTTCCGTTATCGCTACGGGATTCGGAAACATCGCCCGAATCGGAGTTTTCTTCTTCTGACGGATTCTCTTCTTTCTTTTCCGGAGAAGAGTTTCCGGATGCATCGGATTTCTCATTCCGCGTCCCGTCCGACTCATGATTTTCGGTTCCCGGATTATCGCGATTCTCTCCGTTGCCGTTATTCCGCTCTTCCGTATTCCGATTCAGACGATGACGGACCCATTCCGCATTAATGGCTGCTTCGGGAAAAGGTTCGCCGTAAAACTGCTGTGCCAGACAATACAGTTCCAATGCTTCTGTCCAACGGTCCGCCGGTCCGGCGGAATTCCCGCGATCGGAAGCTGCGTCACCGGACAGTTCGGATTTCGATAAGGCCGCCGATATCTCTTTCACGGTCGTATTTCCGAGATTGTAATATATCAGTGCCGACATCCGATCGGAAAAGGATTTATCCAAGGCCCGAAGATAGAAACCCCGTGCTTCCTTCCACTGCTCTTCGCGATAGGCCCTGTTCCCCTCATTAAAGAGCCCCGCTGCCGAATAATCTGTACACGATATCAGAAAAATGGCGGCCACCGTAATCAGCTTCTTCATCAGCCGAATCTCCTTAAAAATAAAGCGGCAAATGCAGCTACCAATGCGGGAAACAGAAAAAGACGGTATTCGTTTCGGTAGTCTTCGTAATCGCCCGCGTCAAAGCGCCGCTGTTGCGCACCTCCGATCAGATCCCGATAAATCGACGCCAGATCGAAACTGCCCCGCGATATATTCACGTATTTCCCTCCCGGCGTCGCCGCTGCCATCCTTCGCAACGTTTCCGAATCAAGCCGGCTCCACACCTCTTTCCCGCGATACATCAAAAACCGCTCGGTTCCGGAAGGATCCGTGACGGGAACACGTGTTCCCGTATTTTCGTCTCCCAAACCGATACAGATCAGCCTGACTCCTTTCCTGCCGGCCTCTTCGGCCGCCTGAACGGGGAAACTGCCCTGGTCTTCTCCGTCTGTTATCAGGATAATATCCCGGTATCCGTCCGAAGCTTCGGAATCGGGAAAAATAAACTGCATTGTTTTTCTCAGGGCATCTCCGAGAAGAGTCCCGCCGCGATCGACCGAATTCACGGACAATTCGTCAACCGCACTCCTCAAAAACCGGTAATCGGTCGTCAGAGGCGACATAACAACGGCACTTCCGGCAAAGGCGACAAGTGCCGCACGGTCTCCTTCAAGCAAATCGACGGTATCTTTGATTGCCGTCTGCGCCTGAATCAGCCGGTTCGGATTCAAATCACGTGCCAACATACTTTGCGATACATCGACCAGAAAAACCACATCCCGGCCTTCGGCCTCAACCGGCTGCCGCTTCTTCTCCCAGGCCGGGCCGGACAACGCCATAATCGATAAAACGAGAGTAACCGACAGACAAACGGTTTCGGCTGCCGATACGGCACGGCATCGAAAAGAGCGCGGCGGAAGACCGTATAAATTCCGCACCCGATTCCGGTGTCCGATAAACAAAACAACCGCTATTCCCATCAGCGGTAAAAGCCAAAAGAGCAAAAAGGCTGCCGGGTACAAAAACACGAAATCGCTCATTCTTCCCTCCTGTAGACAGTTAAAGAAAGAATGACGGAAAGAAAGAGAAGAAGAACTGATGCTGTCAGAAACGGCCGGTACCGATCTTCCGTTCGGACAAGAGAAGAAACTTCAAACGGTGTTTTTTCCAGCATATCAATCTCTGCATAAACAGACAGCAGTTCCTCCGCATTGCGGACCCGAAAAGCCTGTCCTCCCGTGCTTTCGGCAATCCGCATCAGATCCTGAAAACCGGCAGGATTATTTAAAACGGGAAAGCGTTGTCCGTAATAATTGATATATCCCCGTCCGCCGAAAAAAATAGCGTAAATGCGGATTCCCCACTCTTCGGCCAAAGCGGCCGCCTCTTCCGGCGTTTTCTCACCGACATTATTCTCTCCGTCGGTCAAAAGAATAATGACCCGGCTGACGGCTTTATAGTCGCTTCGCTCATCGGCGGTTTTCAGTCGGGCCGCAGCCAGAGCCAGCGCATCTCCTATATTGGTGCCGTCCTCGGATTCGCTTCCGAGCGGCGTCTGTAACGATTCGATAATCGGACGCAAAGAGTGATGAGAGACCGACAAAGGATAAACCGTGTCGGCATACCGTGCAAACGTAATCAGACCGATCAAATCATTGGGGCGTCCCTCCAGACCGGCATCACTGTTACCGAAAACAAAAGAATCGATTGCTTTTTTTGCCGATACAATCCTTTTTTGCGGAGGCAGACTTTCAAGCAGAACGGTTTCCATGCTGGACGATCGATCCAGAACCAGTTCTATGGCAATCCCTTCTTTCGGCCGGCCGACAGATTCCGTAACCTTTTGCGGTCCCGCCAAAGCGACAATGCCGCAAATCAGAGAAATCATAAAAAGAAACTTCGGTAAAAACATTGTTGCGGTCCGCCATGTCACAGGCGGTTTATCACCGAAAAAAGCAAGAGCCGAAAACGGAACTTCCGCTTTCTTTTTCCCGATCAGGCGATCGACGAGAAAATAAAAAATAAGAGGAATCAGAAAGAGAAAGGCATACGGAAAAGCGAAATTCATTGCCGTCCGTTTCCCGCCTCCCGGTAATCTTCAAACTGTTTCTGAAATCCGATAAAAAAATTCAGATCCTCCGTCATTTCGATTTTCCCGAGGGGAGCCCGGGCAAAAGCCGCTTTCTGGTATTTTTCCATTGCCGTTCGTAACCGGCGGATTGTCTCCTCCGGGAAAGAACGGATCATCAGTTTCATTGCCGCCTCTTCGCGAAGCGGGAAGAGCATGGTCTGAAGAATCAGAGCTGCCGCTTTATCCGTTTCCAACGTATCGAAGTGATCGGCGACGGCTGTCCGAAGAGCCTCGAGAATTTCGATACTCTTACGGCTTACCGTTTCCCTCAGTTTTCGGCGAAGGAAAAAATAACGGATGACAAGAGCAATCAGAACGGTCATCAGAATAAGAACCACCGAAAACGATATAATAAGAAACAGAAGATAAAAATCGAACCTGTCTTCATAAATTGCCGATATATCTTCGGGAGGCGTTCCTTCCTCTGTTTCGCTGTAAACATTTAAAGAAACGGGATCCGTTAAAATCGGATTTTCACCGTCAAAGGCAATGTTTAAAGAAGGAAGAGTATATTCTCCGGGAAGTCCCGAGTCGAAACGGAAAACCGTTTTATCGGGATTCTGAAAGCGGTCAATCAACGGTAACGGTAAATCGGCAGGCAGGCTTATTTTGGGTGTGAGTCCCTCTTTATGACGGAATGACACCGTCACGGTGCAGCGGTCAGCCGGATTCAGATGAATTTTATCGATTGTGACAGTGACGGACGCTTTTTCCGTCCGATAGTTTTTCGAATATGCGGGCATATCGGCATCGTCCCGACAGCCCGGAAGCAGCGCCGTCCATAGGGCAAAAATCAAAATCACGCCTTTTATTTTCATCTTTTAACTCCTCTCCGGTGTTCGCGATTGTAGAAAAGCTGTTGCAGCGGTAAAATCCAGTCTTTATCGGTTTCGATTAAAACCGGATCGGCCCCGCAGGATCTCAGCTTTCGAATCAGCGCCCGATCTCTTGCGACCGCCTCTTCGTGATACCGTCCGGCCACTGTCGGCGAAGAGGTATCGATTGTCAGATATGAGCCGCTCTCCCGATCGAAAAATCGTGTCAGACCGGTCGCCGGAAGATTTATTTCTGCCGGATCACGTAAAATAACAGGAATCAGATCGTATTTTACGGCCGACTGCTTCAAAACCGACTCCCAGCCGGAATCGATAAAATCAGAAAAAAGAAAAACAACGGCATGCTTCGGATAAATTTCATTGAGTTCGGTCAGTGCCGCCGACAACGAGGTTTGCCTGTTCTCCGACTCGAATGCCAACAGTTCGCGTGTCAGTCTCAGGTAATGCTGGGGGCCTTTCGACGGAGGCAGTCTCAACTCGCTTTGACAGCTGAAAAGAAGCAGGCCCGTCCGATCCCGGTTAACCCCCGCCGCAAAAGCCAGTCCCGACACGATTTCGGCTGCCGCCTCCCTTTTCGTTTTCCCGATTGTACCGAAATCCAATGAACCCGATACATCGACCATGAAGAAAAGCGTCAGCTCCCGTTCTTCGGAGAAACGTTTGACGTGAGGTTTTCCTGTTTTCGCGGTTACATTCCAATCTATCGAACGGTAATCGTCACCCGGAGAATATTCTCTGACCTCTTCGAACTCGATTCCCTGCCCGCGGAAAGCACTCTGATAAATTCCGGAAAAAACTCCCGATGTCTTTTTCCGGGTCATAATTTTTATCAGCTCTATCTTTTTTTGAAGTTCTGCCGTCAGCATGTAGCGATTTTACAACCTTTGCGCAACTCGGCAATCACATCGTCCGAAGTTTTTCCCTCGGCCATCGCCTCGTAACTGAGAATAACCCGATGTCTCAGAACATCCGCAGCAATCGACGCGATGTCATCCGGCTGAACCCAATTCCGTCCCTGCAACATCGCCGCCGCTTTTGATGCCCGTGCCAAAGCAATAGCAGCACGCGGTGAGGCTCCGAAAGAAATCAAAGGTGAAAGATGCTTCATCCCGACCGTTCCGGGATCACGGGTTGCCCGTACAAGATCGACAATATATCCTTTCAGTTTATCATCCAGATAAACCGTATCCAGAGCCGGTTGCAGCTTCAAAATTTTTTCCGTCGAAATCAATCCCCGCCGGACACAGGGCAATTCCGAGACGCTGCGGGATTCCAAAATACGGATTTCCTCGTCACGTTCGGGATAGGTAATGTTCAGCTTCATAAAAAATCTGTCAACCTGCGCCTCCGGTAACGGATAGGTTCCTTCCTGATCAACCGGATTCTGGGTGGCAAGAACCAGAAACGGCTTCGGCAGAACAAAGGTTTCCTCTCCCAGTGTAACCTGGTATTCCTGCATACACTCCAAAAGGGCCGACTGAACTTTGGCCGGCGCACGGTTGATTTCATCGGCCAGAATAATATTCGCAAAGACAGGTCCTTTTTTTACGGAAAAAGAACCTTTTTGAGGATTATAAATCAACGTTCCGAGCAGATCGGAAGGAAGAAGATCCGGCGTAAACTGAATTCTCTTGAATTCCGCATCCAGAATTTGTGCCAGCGTGGAAACCGTCAGCGTTTTTGCCAAACCGGGGACACCCTCCAACAGAACATGTCCTCCGCAAATCAGTGCAATGAGGATCCGGTCTGTCATCGACTCCTGTCCGATAACGACTTTCGACATTTCCTCTTTGACTGCTCTCAAAGTCTCACTCTCTTCTTCAAACAGGTTCTCTTCAACCACGAAATTTTCTCCTTAACTCAAAAACACAAAAAGACTCCCGCGGTTACACGGGAAAAAGCCGATCGGCAATCAAACGGCAATTTCGCTCGCAAATATCATAAACAGATGCAAAATCTTTTTTCGAGCCGTAATAAGGATCGGGAACATCGATTCCTCCCGCAGAAGAATCGGTGTCCCAAACTCTGAATTTTCTGATCTTCGACCAGTATTTTTCGCCCAACTCGTCGAAAAGCCGGTCGCAAATTTCTTCATCCATTGCGAAAATATAATCGAAATTTTTCCCGTCGGAAGCGGTTATCCGCCGTGCCCGGTGCGTCATATCGATTCCGTGTCGGGCCGCTTCCGTTCTCATACGCGGATCGGGCAGATCCCCGCTGTGCCAGGAAGAACATCCGCAGCTGTCGACAAATACGGAATCGGAAAGACCTCTTTGTCGAATTTCATACTCGAACAACGCATGCGCTAACGGTGAACGGCAAATATTGCCGAGACAGACAAAAAGAACGCCGGTTTTCAAGAATCACCTCTTGTAAATTCGCGGGACGCGCGATGTCAGACAGGCGGTTAACTCGTAACCGATTGTTCCGGCATATCCGGCAATCTCATCTGCCGAGAGCAGTTCCTGCCCGTCGTATCCCCAGACAGTCACAGTATCTCCTACAGCCGCCTCGGGAACATCCGTCACGTCCAGCATGACGAGATCCATGCAGACACGTCCGGCAATCGGAACCCGTTTTCCGTGCAAAAGCATACATCCTTTGTTGGAGAGAGACCGGTGGTATCCGTCGGCATAACCGACAGCAACAGTCGCTATGCGCGAGGGACGGGAAGTTTGCCACGTCGATCCGTAACTGACCGGATAGCCGGCCGGAACCTCTTTCAGATGTATAATGCGGGTCTTCAGCGACATGACGGGTCTGACATCGACAAGCCGGCGGCTGACCTCATCGGAAGGCCACAGTCCGTACTGTATAATCCCGACACGACACATATCCAGATGCATTTCGGGGAAACGCAGTGTAGCTGCGCTGTTGGCGCAGTGACAGATAGCCGGTCGCAAATGTTTTTCTTCCAGCAGAGAAATCAGATTTCGAAAAAACTCGAACTGACTGCGGCATGAGTCGAGATGATCTTCTCCGGCATCGGCGGAAGCGAAATGGGTATACATTCCCTCCACCTGCAATCCCGGCATAGCACTTACGGTCTCGACGGTGCGCACGGCTTCGGAAGCATCGGCTTTAACGGGATTATACATCAATCCGAGACGGCCCATTCCCGTATCGACTTTAATATGAACCTTAATCGTTGCGCCGTTCAGGTGCCGGCTCAACACGGCAGCATCTTCTATACCGTTCACGGATAAGGTAATGCCGGCAGCAGCAGCCTGAGGAGCATTTTCGGGCAGAGCCGACCCGAGCAGAAGAATCGGTGCCCCGATTCCGGCTTCCCGAAGGCTTAATGCTTCATTCAGTCTGGCAACCACCAGATAAGAAGCCCCTTCTTTCAAAGCAATTTCGGCCGCCGCTACGGCACCGTGACCGTAGGCATCGGCCTTTATGACCGCCGCCATTCCGGCGGACGGCGAAATCAGGGACCGGAGCAGCCGATAATTGCGGGCCAGCGCCCGCAAATCTATCTCGGCATAGGTAATCGGTTCAATTTTCATTTTCTTCCGTATTCGTCCGTATACGCATCAAACCAGGCACGAACCTGTTTCGTCACATTGCCGACTTTTCCGTCGCCGATAACCAAATCATCGATACGGACAACCGGAACGATTTCTTTATTGGATGCGGTGATGAAAGCTTCGTCAAGCCCTGCCAGTTCGCTTTTATCGATATCCCGAATCTCGATATCGATTTTTCCGGGCAGAATGTCCAGCAGAGCCATCCGCGTAATTCCGGGCAGGATTCCTTCTCCGGTAGTAATCAGTTTCCCGTTTTTTACACCGAAAAAGTTGCACGTTGTTGCTTCAAGCACACGGTTCTTTTCATCGACATAAACGGCCTCGATTGCACCCTCTTTACGGGCCTGACGCTGGGCCTGAATCGCACCGATATAATCGACACTTTTGGCTGTCGGGAATTCCCGCTTCCGGTTAACGGTTATGACTTTTACACCATCGGTATACCACTCCGCCGGGCAGTTATGTTTATGGCTGACCATGACCATCAGTTTTCCGGCATTGTCAACCGGCAGTGTATTGTCGGGACTTTCTCCTCCCGTAAAAACGAAACGGATGTTGGCTTCATCCAAATGCGGGTTTTTAGCCATGGTTTCGAGAACGATATCGGCGACTTCCTTTTTCGTCATCGGAATCGACAAGCCGATGACATCCGCCGAATTAAAGAACCTGTCGACATGTTCGTTCAGATAAAACGGCTTACGATGATAAGTTCTCAAAAAATCGAACACACCGAATCCGCGCAGAATCACGAGATCTTTTGCCGAAACGACAACTTCATTTTCGGAAAGGAATTTCCCATCCACATACCAAGTATCCATTTTTCTCTCCTTACGTATCGCCTCAAAAGTAGATTACTTTTGCAAGGTTTCTTTTTTCACGGGCAGTACGACGGGCCTCGGCTACCGTCACTTCCTTAAAATGAAGAATCTGCCCCGGAATATATTGAGCCAGCAGATCAACATCGGCCGAAATAATATTGTAAATTCGCGGATATCCGCCTACCGTCTGCCGGGAATGGAGCAGAATAATCGGTCCCTTCGGGGTCAGCTGAACGGTGCCGTCCGCAACGGCATCCGAAACCATATTGCCCATCCCGACTTTCAAAGAAGGCCCTTCCAACCGTAATCCCCGATCATCGGAATCGTTACCGATTTTCCAATATGCATCCGTAAACAGATGACTGTCGGACAGAAACTGATGTTCGGGTCCGGGAAGAACGCGAATCGTACCGAATTCCGCCCACGCATACCGCTCGCCGATATCGGGAAGACGTCTCGATTTCCAGTCGAAAGCCGCATCGGCAACCGGAACCGATGTCAGATATGTCCGAAAACCGGCTGTCCGCTGACCGTAAATCAGACGGGACCCGGCCGGTGCAAAAAACGGAACCGCATCGGCAACGGGTACGGTCTCTCCCGAAATCTTCTTCAAAACCGTTCCCCGATAAGGAGCCCCGGTCAGGACGGCTATGCAATCCTCTTCCCATTCCCAAACACCGGGTAAAACCGTTTCGTAACATTCCCACGAGCCGCTCTCTTCGCATCCCAACAAAGCAAGCGCCCCCGTTACGGAAAAACAGTCGGCCGGTCCTCCGGGCGAAACACCGCGGTCCTGAGCGCCGTAAACAGGCAAAGAGACTTTTTTACTGATTCCGGGTGTTATTTTTTTCAGCATTTTCTTAACGCTTCCGCCAATTCCGGGGCGATAACGGAATCCGAATGTATACAAATCGTTTCCGTTCGAATCGGACATTCTCTGATCTCCGTCTTTTCCCCCGTACGGACGAAAGCGGAAACCTTTCCCTCTTTCGTCATTTTTTTCGCCTGACGGACAGCTTCATTCAGGTCCGTTATCGACGAATCGGGATAACGGCGCGGTGTCAGCGTCAGCTGTCCCGTTTCGGGATTCATATCGTATCGGCGCTCGGCAAATCCTTCCGCCAGAACCGCAATACCGGCGTTTTCGGCGGCATGGGCCAGTTCGGAATCGAACGGCGTTACAACCTCTCTGATTCCGTTCCGGGTCATCCAGTCGGTTAAAAGCGATGCAAGATGTTTATCCGTATTCGCATCGTTATAAAGCGCCCCGTGGAATTTAACACAGGTAACATCGGGCATAAGCGAATACTGACGGGTGAGAGAATCGGTCAGGTCGCTGTCCGAAATCCGTATGGTTACCCTTCCGAAATTATCACGATCGGGATATGATAAATGGGCCGAAATTTTCACATTTTCTTCTGCCGCCAACCGACGAAAAGCCGCAACACTTTCTTCGTCCCCGGCGTGTCCGCCGCAGGCAATATTTGCCATACCGATTAACCGCATCAATTTTACATCGACGGGATGATCCGCCCCGCGCTCTCCGATGTCGCAATTTACAAACATAAAGATTCTCCTTGATTTCTATCAGTCGGCCGGAAACGAACCCTGTCTCCGGGGGAAAGCGTTTTGAGTAATTCGGGATCGGTCATTCCCAGCAGATTCCATCCTCCGGGCGAGACTTCCGGATAAATTCCGGTTTGAGCTCCGCCGACAGCGACAGCCCCGGCCGGAACCGATGTACGGGGTGTTTCCAGTCTGGGGGTCTCCAAATCGGCAGGCAAACCGATCAGATAGGGAAAATGAGGTTTAAATCCGATCATTGCCACCTGGTAGTCGGCTCCGCTGTGCTTTTCGATGACCTCTTCGACTGACAGACCGTGTATATCCGCGACTCTTTTCAAATCGGGCCCCGTGTATTCAACGGGAATCTCTGTCACACTCCCCGTTCCGCTTTTTTCTTTTTCCGCCAGAGCCGCGATATCAAGCTCTCTCAAAAAAGAATCGACACTGCAAACGGATTCGTCGATATCCGCTGTCTCCTTAAAGTAAACGGTTACGGAGAGATAGGTCGGGACCGTATCGAGAATTGCCTCCTTGAAAGAGTGCGTACAGTTCTGCAGTGCACGGTAACAGGCCAGCACCCGCCGTGTCGAGTCGGAAGAAATCGAATCGGCGACTTTCCATGAAACGGCAAAATCGCCCAGCGGAAAAGATTCTATTACGCTCACTGTTTTACCACACTGCGAATCATTTCGTAAATAACGGCATCCGTATTGGCTCTCAATCCGTCAACCGAGGCTTCCGGTTTTCCGGAGACACCGTCGACACACCCGTTTTCCACGCACCGCTCTAAAAGCGCATCGATAACGGAAGATTGCGGCATCAGATCTTTCCCCGTCAGAACAGACAGAATACCGGCAAGAGCATAGCCGCCCCAGTTGCTGACACCGGCACATAACGGATAGTCGGAACCGACAGATGCCGCAAAAGGACGGTCGCTGACAAGTTCTTTTTCGACCCGTTCCCGGTAATTTCCCATTCCCAACTCGTTTCCGCCGTCTCCGATGCCGATTGTCACGGCCCCGGCTTTCCCGGCCGCCTCAAACAGCGAATCGGCATCGGCCGTGTATTCGGAAATCGAAATGCCCCGAAAATTATAATAATGTCCGTCGACAGATTTGCCGGGACGTTCCAAAGCCACAAAATGAGACGGATAATCATCAGCCGAGAGAGAACGGACAGAAAGAGCGGCGATATCCGCAACCGCCCCTCTGAAACCGGTTTGCGCACATACATCCCTGAAAACACCGACCGAGTGCCCGTCCGTTAAAATACGCACCGGTATTCCCAGCTGCTCCAACGCTCCGGCCAAAACAGCGGTTCCCGGAGGGCCGTCCGTTTCGATTGCACCCGCACTTAAAATCCAGAAGCCTGAAGTCAGCCATACCGAACGTGCCGAAAGCAGTGATTCGGCCGCACGTCGGTAAAGACCTTTTTCGTAAAACCGGGGGAATCCGCGGAATCCCAAGTCGGTCAAGACAATTGTTTCGATAGCCTTGATTTTATCTGATTCTGAAATCGTCATTCCGTTTATCTCCGACAAACATGTGCCCCGGGGCGTGTGAAATCATAAACGGCGGTTTTGCCTCCATCACCGCCGACTGGGGTGTCACTCCGCAAGCCCAAAAAACCGGGATTTCCCCCGGATTTACAGTTACGGCATCTCCGAAATCGGGTTTGGCAATATCCGTAATACCAATTTCCGAGGGATTGCCGATGTGAACAGGTGCTCCGTGAACAAACGGCATTTGTCCCGTAATCTTTGCTGCCCGAACCGCCTGTTCCGGCGTATAGGGTCTCATGCTGACAACCATCGGAGTATCCGGAATTTTTCCGGCTCCTTCGCACATAAGAGAAGTTCTGTACATCGGAACGTTGACATTTTCTTCGATATGCCGCACAGGCAACCCTTCATCAACCAGTGCTTCCTCGAAACTGAAGCTGCATCCGATCAGGAAATAAACCAAATCATCCCGCCAATAGCGGCTGATATCGGTTACCTCCTCTTCCAAAATGCCGTTTTTCCAAATCCTGTATTTCGGCAAATCGGTTCTGACATCGGCATTCGCGGCAATACGGGAAATTCGAAAATCACCGGCATCTCCCACTTCCAGAACCGGTACCGGCTTGGGATTCCGTTGCGCAAACAAAAGAAAATCATAAGCCCAATCTTTCGGAAAAACCGCCAAATTTGCCTGCACATAATCGGGAGCCAATCCGCATGTCGGTCCCGTCCAACGTCCGGAGCGGCAGGCCTCTCTGACCTCAGCAGCTGTCTTCATCATCTGTTTCTATTCTCCCGCCATATAATATTTAACGCCGTCCAGTTCGGACCATTCCCCTCTCGTAAAGTCGGGAAAACGGACCGGAATACCGTTCCCGGCAGAAGAAACCTCCGTCAGCTCGCAGAAAGCACTCCACTCGGCCGCATCGTACACATCCTGATCCAGCGGCAATCCGTTTTTAAGACAGTAAATCAGTCTCGCATGCATAATAAAATCCATCCCGCCGTGACCGCCGACTTTTTTCGCCATCCGCTTGTATTCGGTCGTAATCGGATGCTCGTATTTCTTCAGAAGAGCCCGAAGTTCGGCCTTCGACACCGGATTGTGAGCATTCGGTTCCAGCGCAATCTGTTCAACGGGATATTTCCGGGCAAATCCGTTTGTTCCGCTGACAAGATGAATCCTGCTGTACGGACGGGGACTGGTTACATCATGCTGAATCATCATCGTTTTTCCTTTCCCGGTCCGAACGACTGTTGTATTCATGTCGCCCAGTTTGTAATCGGTCTTTGCGTAATCCGAATCCTCTCCGAATTTCCGCCCGGCGTATTCCGTCATACCGAACTGATTTGTCGAAAGGGAAACAAGGACATCGATTTTATCTCCGCGGTGAATATTGAGTATGTGGGCAATCGGCCCCAGCCCGTGCGTCGGATAAAGATTTCCGGTCCGTTTTTGAGACTCCTTCAGCCGCCACATATCCGAATAATGCCCCTCTTCTCCCTCTTCGGCAAAATGCATACTCCGCAGATCGTGTATATAAGCGCCTTCAGCATGAACAATTTCTCCGAAAAGTCCCTGCTGAGCCATGTTGAGTGTTGCCAGCTCGAAAAAATCATAGTTGCAGTTTTCCATCATCATGCAGTGACGCCTTGTTTTCTCGGCCGTATCCACCAGCTCCCAGCACTCTCTGAGCGTCAGCGCCGCAGGGACCTCGACAGCCGCATGTTTGCCGTTTTTCATTGCCTCGACGGCAATCGGCGTATGCAGGGCCCACGGTGTAAAAATACAGACCAAATCGACATCATCCCGACGGCAAATTTCTTTCCAGTCATCGGCCCCCGTAAAAGCGGCCGGTTCGGGCTCGCCGCGACCCTTTAAATCCCGTATAATCTGCCGAACCGCTTTCGGATCCTTATCGCAGACAACGGTAATTTCGGTATCGGGAACCTGTGCGAAACTCAAAGCCATAGAACGGCCTCTCATCCCCAAACCGATAACGGCGATACGCACTTTTTCCAGCGGCTCGCAGCGCAGTGCAAGAACATTCCGCTGTCCCGAATCCCGCGGAGGCACGGGATACACCAGTACTCCGTCTTCAATACGCGGAGTCAAATCAAAATCGGGACTGATTCCGTATCCGCACACGGTTAAAAAACAAATCAGCACCGTAAATACTTTTTTTCGAATCATCTTTTTCTCCTGATACCGTAAACACAGTGATTATATCACTCTGCCCGCGAAATAGCAATAAAATTTGACACCTAATATCCGATTCGTCAATTTGACTTTTTCGAAAAAATCGGATATTATAAAAGACGACAGGAGTTATTTATGGCAAAATTTACTATCGAAGATTTAAAGAACAACGATGAATATAAAAAAATTGTAAAAAGAATTCTTGTCTCTGTTTTAATTATTATTCCTTACATCGTGCTGTTTTTCTTTCTGGAAAAATACGATATTGTCGACCGGGGCAGATTTGCCGCCCCCACTGAAGCGGCCGGAAAAAATCTGATTCGGGAAAACGAACTCCTTAAGGAAGAAAACCGGAAATTGTCGGAAGAACTGGAACGTTTAAAATCGGAAAAAACAAACGAAGCCGTTCCCTAATCCTCCGCCGCCCCCGTTTTTAACAGATAAAAGTCACCCTGTTCATTCGTAACAGCCAAATCTCCGCTTTCCGTAAAACAGACCCCCTCGCACTGCCGGCATCCGGCAGCCGAATAAACCCGCAGCAGATTCAGATTTTCGGGCTCGACTCCGCCCGTAATATCATACAAATACAGAAAATTCAAAGAAAGCACAGCCAGCATCGTCTGCTCTCTGTTTACGGCGGCCGATGTAATCCGGGAGACCACCGGCAGTACGCCCACACAGGGGGCATCGACACGATTCCCTTTGTCCAAAGGAATACGGAACATCAAAGCATGCCCGTAATTTTTTGTCAGAACATACAGACTTCCTTTGAAATAAAAAAGCGCTTCCGTATCGGAATAGACGGTTTTTCCGTCGCGGACACACCGGAAACGGATACTCCGCCCGACAATCGCTCTTCCCTCTTCTATCTTTGAAATAATATGAACAGACTTTCTGGTCCGAAAACGGAAATTATCGCCGATGTCACCGAGATAAAGTGTCGGCTCTCCGTTATCGAAAGAAGAGGCCAAATCTTCCCAGTCAAACTGCAAGGCCCCTTTAAGCCGAAATTCATCGTAACGGGACACTTTCCCGTCTTCAAAACCGAGTCCGTAAAGCGATGAAGGGCAAAAACTGTCCCCGTGTGTTATAAAATAATCGGCATCTCCGAAAATATTTTCAATTCCGGAAGACTCGGGTGCTTTTTCGGTATCGAAAACAGTCTTTTCGGCCAATTCCGTAATATACCCGTCAACCCGAGGCCTCTCCGATGTCTCCGCCTGCTTCCAAATAACACAGGAAACAAATGCGGGCAGAAGACAAAAAATTCCAGATATCCTTTTCAACACTGTTGTCCGCCGGATTTACTTTATTTTTCCGAAAGAATTCCCCGATCAGTATTTTAACCGTTCGAACGGGAAAACCACATACTGCATTTGATTGGATTTCAATTCGGAATAAAGCGCCACAGCCGGCAGTCCGGCGTTCGAACGGATATCCACGGGAGCCGCCGATGAATAGGCATAATCTCCCGCATGGATTCGCGTAGCACTCCATTCGATTTCCTCTCCGGAAGCGTCTTTAATCAGACCGACCCAAACGGTTCCGTTTTCCCGCTTTGCCTGCGACTGGGGTGTAGCCAGTACCAGCGTTTCGTGTCCTTTCATTTTGACCGGATAATTAAAAGCCGTAATCTGACAGCCGGATCCCCCGGAATTGTAAATTTTATCGATTTTTTTGGCCGGCAGCCAGCTCTTTCCGCCGTCTTTCGACAACGCCGTACCGACACAGCCCGATGATGTTCTCGAGAAAATACGGATATTTCCGTCGGGCATCACCGTCAGAACCGACTCGGACATTTTTCCCGTATTACCGAGGTCGACGGGAGCCTCTCCCCGCACCCATGTTTTTCCGTTATCATCCGACCAGACGGCACACGGAATTTCCGCTTTGATTTTTCCGTTCGGCGAACAGTTTGTATAATAGGTAAACATAACACGGCCTTTGTACGGTCCTCTGTCGACATAGAGTCCGGTTCCGGGGCTGGCAATCTGATAGGTCACGTACCGGGAAGGACGGCCGGTCATTCCGGTCAGATTCACGGGATCGGACCACGTTTTTCCCCCGTCATCACTGTAAATCAGATAGTTATAAGAGGTTCTGTACATTTGAAAAATCGATCTTTTATAGGCAATATTCATCGGAACGGAAGCCGAACCGCCGATCTGGCGCACCCGAAGAATGACCCCCCGCGGAGTGCCGTCATCAAAACAGACTTCGAAACGCTCGTTCAGAAAATAACCGGTATAAACCCCTTCTTCATTATAAATCTTTCTCTGACACGGTTTTTTGAGAAGCGCATATCCTTTTTCGTCGTACAGAATGGAACCGTTCCCATCCGTTACATATTCGGGGAATTCGGCCACTCCGGCCACATAATAACTGCCCAAATGGTTGACATCGCTGGCATTTGCCGGCTTTTTCCACTCATCGGTTGTATCGGGACGCGCGCCGCGGTCGAAGTCATCCGTTGCGGAAAGCAGCATCACCTGCTCTCCGTTCTTTTCCGTAAACGGTGTTCCTTCGTTCACATTTCCGCCCATAATTCCCCCGCCCCAGGGGAACATATTCACCGTTACAAAAATACGCCCCGTGCTCCAATTCTGAAAAAGAGAGCAATCGATAAAAGAAGCGGACGAATTCAGCAGGCCCCTTCCGTGAGGCAAATCTTCGAATGTAAACGGTTTTAACAGTCTGTGTTCGTCGAATGTCATTCCGCCGTCATGCGAAATTCGGATACCGGCATCGATATTGGCCGGAGAATCGATCCACCCGGTAAACCGGACATCCTGTACGGCAATAACCGTTTTTGTAAGAGATCCGTCGGGATTTCTCAATGTCAGCAGGGCCGGAATCCGGAAAGAATCGGAACCGGTCGAATCGCCCGAATAAGCCATTTCGAATTCCGTCAGAAACGGCATATTCCCCATTAAAAAAAACGCGGTCAGACAAACCGGCAAGATACGCTTCATAAAGACATCCTTAAAAAAAATATCGATATTATATCATAACCGCCGGGAGATTTTTTTGCAACTTCTTTTTCCCTCTTTTTCATACTGCGAATGCTCTTTTCCCCTCCCGAAACCGTCCCGGGATAAGATCGATTTTTTCGTTTTTCGGTAAAAAACAAAAGAATCCGTTTGTCATTCGTTTAAAAATCTGTATAATAATAAAGTATGGGAATGTTTGATAAACTGGAAAAATTATCGGAAAATTTCGAAAAACTGGAAGCCCAACTCGCCGATCCCGCCGTGATAGCGGACAGAAACCGCTATCGGGAGCTGACAACCGAGCATGCGGCTCTCTTCGAAATCAAACAGAAATTCGATGAATACAAAGCGGCACTGCATCAGATTGCCGACTGTAAAGAGCTGATGGCCACGGAAAGCGACGAAGAGATGAAAGAGCTGGCCAAAGAAGACTTAAAAGAGTGGGAAAAGAAACAGGAGAGCCTCGAAGAAGAGCTGAAAAAACTGCTGATTCCCAAAGATCCCCTCGATACGAAAAACATCATTATGGAAATCCGTGCCGGAACGGGAGGAGACGAATCGGCCCTTTTTGCCGCCGATTTGTTCCGTATGTATTCCTACTATGCCGATGCCCATAAATGGAAAATCGAAATCATGTCGTCCAACGAAAACGAATTGGGCGGCTTCAAAGAAATTATTTTCAACATCAGCGGCCGGGAGGTTTACGGCGATCTGCGCTACGAAAGCGGTGTTCACCGTGTTCAGCGGATTCCGGCGACCGAATCGGGCGGACGGATTCACACCTCCGCGGTGACCGTCGCCGTTTTGCCCGAAGCGGAAGAGACCGATATCGAAATCAACGAAAACGACCTGAAAATCGACGTGTACCGTTCTTCGGGTCCGGGCGGACAAAGCGTGAACACCACCGACTCGGCCGTCCGCGTCACCCACCTGCCGACCGGGCTGGTCGTCACCTGTCAGGACGAAAAGTCGCAAATCAAAAACCGCGCCAAAGCCATTAAAGTATTGCGCTCGCGGCTTTACGAAATGGAAGAGAGCCGCAAAGCCGCCGAACGGGCCGCCGACCGCAAAAGCCAGGTCGGCAGCGGCGACCGCTCCGAACGAATCCGGACTTACAACTTTCCTCAGAACCGGCTGACCGACCACCGCATCAACCTGACCCTCTACAAACTGGATCAGGTCATGGAAGGAAAACTGGAAGAACTGATCGAAGCGCTGAAAATCAGTGCCAATCAGGAAGCACTGGCCAACGGCGATGCTTTATAGCGAACTGCGGGAATGGGCGGTACGTCTGCTGAAGGAAACCCCGCCGCCCCGCTCGCCCGAACAGTTTGATACGCCCGAATGGGACGCCCGGCTGCTGCTGGAACACGCATCGGGACTCGACCGCGCCCGCCTTTTTTTGGAAGCCGGCAACCCGGCGCCGCCGGCCGTAATCCGCCGTTTCCGCCGCTGCATCCGGCGGCGTGCGGCAGGCGAACCGATTGCCTACATTACCGGAAAGCGGGCCTTCTACGAACTCGATTTTTTTGTCTCCCCGGCCGTTCTGATTCCGCGCGCCGACACCGAAACGCTGGTCGAAGCCGCCCTCGACGCCGCCGCTCCCGGCGACCCGATCCGTCTGCTCGACCTCTGCACCGGCTCGGGATGCGTGGCCGCCTCCGTGAAAAACGCCCGACCGCGGTGGGAGGTCACCGCTTCGGATATCAGTGCCGCCGCTCTGCGGATTGCCCGCCGCAATTTTCGACAGCACAGACTCGAGATTACCGCATACCGCCGGGACTTGTTGAAACGGCTGCCGGGTCCCTACGACATCATAACCGCCAACCCGCCCTACATTTCCGAAACGGAAATGACCGCCCTGCGCCCCGACCTTCGCGAGCCGGAACAGGCGCTCACCGACGGTCATGACGGACTCTCTCTGATTTACCGGATTCTGGAAGAAGCCCCCGCCTCACTCAACCGCGGCGGCCGTCTTTTTATCGAAGCCTCTCCCCTTCAAATGAAAAAGATTCGTGCAAAAATGGAAGAGTTATGCTATAATCACATCGGAATTCGGAGAGATGCCGCCAATCGGGAGCGAGTGATCTATGGAAACGTTGATTAGCAATTTTTTGACCAAACTGGACGTTTTTTCCGGCAGAGACCGGCGAAAAATCCAGGCGGCACTCAACAAAGCGACGGAACTGCACGGCTGCCAAAAACGGCTGAGCGGAGAGCCGTATATTATTCACCCTGTCAATGTTGCCTCCATTCTGATTGACATGAAGATGGATGCCCCGACCGTCATGGCCGCCCTTCTCCACGATACCGTCGAAGATACCGGATACACGCTCTGCGAACTGGAAAAAGATTTCGGCGAGGAAACTGCCCGGCTGGTCAACGGCGTCACCAAAATTTCCGGCGTCAAACTCTCGAAAAAGAACGAGCAGGAAGCCGAATCGATCCGAAAAATGCTGATTGCCATGACCCGCGATATCCGGGTCATCATCATTAAACTGGCAGATAAACTGCACAATATTTCGACGGTTCATTTTCTTCCCCCGGAAAGAGCCCGCCGCTTTGCCCGCGAATGTCTCGACATTTACGCCCCTCTGGCCGAGCGCCTCGGTATTTCGTGGATGAAATCGGAACTGGAAGACATGGCTTTCAAGGAACTGAATCCGGCCGCTTACGATCATATCAAGAAAACGGTGCACGAAGATGTCGAAAAATACAGGGAAACGCTCGACCGTGTTCAGGAAGAGATTAAAAACGAATCCCGAAAAGCCGGCTACAAAATTCAGATTTCGGCCCGAACCAAACATATTTACTCGATCTACCGGAAAACCAAACGGCGACATATCAGCCTTCAGGAAATTTCCGATATTCTCGGCATTCGTATTATTTGCCGGACCAATCAGGAATGTTACATTCTGATGGGACTGGTTCACAGTCTTTATACTCCGATTGAAGGGAAATTCAAAGACTACATCGCCATGCCGAAAGCCAACAAATATCAGAGCCTCCATACAACAGTCATGGTTCCGAACGGCCTGATTCTCGAAATACAGATCCGAACCGAAGCGATGCATAACCGTGCGGAACACGGCATTGCCGCTCACTGGGCGTATAAGAAAAATATCAAAATCGAAGACGAAAGCGACATCAATCTTTCCGTCATCAATAAAATGAAAGAATGGCAAAATTCGATGTACAACTCACGGGAATTCCTCGATGAAATCCAAAGAGATCTGCTGAAAGATACGATTTATGTTTTTACGCCGGTCGGCCAGATCCTCGAATTGCCGAAAGGGTCGACGCCGATCGATTTCGCCTATCACGTACACACGCAATTGGGAAATACCTGCATCGGCGCCAAAGTCGACGGCAAGATATCCCCCCTGAACCGGCCGCTCGAAAATTCACAGATGGTTGAAATCCAGACGTCACCCCATGCCCACCCGAATGTCAACTGGCTGAAATTCGTCAAAACATCGACTGCCCGCTCCAAAATACGGCAGTGGCTGAACAAAAACGACGAAAACTACATTATCGAGTCGTCGATTATTGCCAAGAAAAAGGTCCCGACGCTGATTCCGGGAGAAGAGAAAAAAGAGAAACGGCGCGAGCCGTCCGAACCGGCACCGATTGTCCGCGAATTTTTCGACAAAGCCCGTTTGGGACTTTCCGTTAATAAGGAAAAGAATTTTCTGATAAAACTGGCCACATGCTGCCACCCCTCTCCGGGTGATTCCATTGTCGGATACATTTCCCACAGCCGCGGCATTATCGTTCACCGGACAAACTGCAAAAACTTACAGCACATCGAGGATATCCGCGATCGGCTGATCGAAGTCGAATGGGAAATCTCTTCACCGCGGAAAATCTACACCTTTTCGATTCTCAGCCGGGAAGTCAATAATCTCTTTTCCGAAATCGAAAATATTCTCAAACCGTTTTCGGGACATCTGCTGAAAGGCAATCTTCACGAAAACGAAAAAAATCTGTTGGAAGGCGAATTTATGATTGAAGTCAACCGGGCCAAGGATTTATACAAAATCAAAAAAGGACTGCTCTCCATTCCGAATGTTTTGCAAATCAGGATGATCGAATCATGAGCGGGCCGACGGTCAGTGCCGTCCTGTTGTGCGGCGGCAGCGGAACAAGAATGGGGGCAAAATGCCCGAAGCAGTTTTTGGAGCTGTCGGGAAAGCCGCTGCTTCTCTATGCGTTCGAAGCTCTGACGGGGCATCCCGAAATCGGAGAAATCATCGTTGTCTACCGCCCGGAAAACCGCCGGGAAACGGAAGCGATTCTGAACGGCAGCACCGCCCCTCACCCGCCTCTGGTCTGGCAGGAAGGCGGAGAAACGCGGCAGAAGTCGGTTTTTAACGGCCTCTCCCGCTGCCGTTATCCCGTCATTCTGCTCCACGAAACGGCGCGGCCGCTGGTCACCCGCGAAACAGTGGCGGCCGTCCTCCGTCATCCGGCGGAAGCGGTCACTCCGGGAGCCGACATCCCGTTCACCGTTCTGGAAAAGAATGCCGCCGACGAAATCTGTGCCGTTTTGCGACGCGACCGCCTTTTTAATGTCCAGCTGCCGCAAAAATTCCGGACAGACCGGCTGCTGGCAGCGCACCGCCGGGCGGCGGAAAACGGAGAAACGTTTACCGATGATTCGTCGCTTTATTTTGCGGCCGGCTATGCCTGCAGCGTGATGCCGGGCGACCCGCAAAATGTGAAGGTCACACATCCCGACGACCTGTTTCTGGCGGAGAAGATTCTGGAACAGCGCCGCGGCAAGGAGTCGCCGTCGTGCAGCTGACGTTTATGGGCACCGGCACCTCTCACGGCATTCCGACCATCGGCTGCCGCTGTGCCGTCTGCCGTTCCGACAATCCGAAAAACAAACGCGGCCGCTGCGGCGCCCTGATACGCATCAGCGGCCGAAACTGGCTGATTGATACACCGACCGAATTCCGGCTGCAGGCGCTGCGCGAAAATCTGACGCATGTCGATGCGGTTCTCTACACACACGGTCATGCCGACCACATTCTCGGCCTCGATGATCTGCGGGTTTTTACAACCGGGCAACCGTTGCCCGTCTACGGCAACCGGGAAGCGTTAAAAACCATTCGTCACGCGTTTCCGTACGCCTTTACACCGCCGAAACAGGCCGGCGGCGGATTTCCGTCTCTGGCAGCGCACCGCGTAAAAGGGCCGTTTGTTCTCGACGGCACGGAAATCGTCCCGTTACCGGTTTTTCACGGGAAAATACCGATTTTGGGCTACCGTATCGGACCTCTTGTTTACATGACCGACGTCAGCCGGATTCCGGAGAAAACCTACGGACTGACCGCCGGATGCCGCTGTCTGGTCATTAACGCATTGCGTTATTATCCGCACCCGACACATTTCTCGCTGTCGCAGGCTGTCACGGCCGCCCGCCGCATCGGGGCCGAAAAAGTTTTTTTTACTCATATTTGTCACAATCTGGAACACGAAGCGGTCAACCGCTCCCTCCCGCCGGGGATGCAGCTGGCTTACGACGGCCTTACGGTTGAATTATAAATTTTTTATTGACAACAAATCGAAAAACCCCTACAATAAACTATGAAGAAAGGACGCGGATTTTTTATTACTTTTGTTTTTCTGCTGTTTTCTTTTTCCGCACACTCTCAGGTTTATGTCCGAGCCATTTATCCGGGCGGCGGAAATTATCCCGATAATGTTTTTTCGGGATTCGAAAAACTTTACCTTTCACGGGAGCAGCCTCCCGTTTTCTTCAGAAGAGATTCTTTATCGGGGCCGGCGATTCTTGTCGACGGCAACCGTCTCAAACTGGAAGCCGAAGAAATCAATCCATATAAATTTTATGCAGTCAGGGACAATATCAAATATTCTCTTTTTGTCCGCCCGAATATTGCCTCCCGATCTTTCATCATCGAAGTCGAGATGAAAAAAATCAACCATCACGAATCGCAACCGCACGACATTTCCCTTCTGCTCGGATTCGATATCGGGAACAGTATCGGAATTCCGCAAAAACAGGTCTATTATCCGACTGTTCTTCGGAAAGAAGAAAATACGATGTGGGGCTGTTTGACCACACCCGAAAATAAAATGATCGCCGTCGCCTGTCCGAAACCGGTCAGACAGATTTCCTATCTGAGAATCGACAATAAAACCCAGACCGTTAAAATCGACCTGCAGTCCGGCAACGACTCTTTTCGGCTTGCCTATAACGAAACAAGAAAATGGCCCGTTTCCGTAGCGGCCGTTCCCTCTTCGGACTGCCTGAAAAATGTCATTTGCACAATATCCAAAATCGCAACCGTCGATCTGAAACGCACCTGTTATTTTCGGGGCGAGACGGTCACAGGATATATTCATACGAAATTTCCCGTTTCTCTGACGCTGACCTACCCCTCGGGCAGTACGGAGACTTTCGATTTGACACCCCCCGAACCCGAGGAGAATCAGGAGAAAAACGATCCGGACGAAAAACCGCTTCCTCCCGGAATTCCTTTCGAATTTGAAAATATGAGTCACCCGGGTGTTTATATGCTGACGGTCACAACGCCCGACGGACTGAAATCCACGGCCGGTTTCACGGTTTTCCGCAGTCCCGAGGAAATCGCTGTTCAGGAAATCAGGCAGGCATTAAAAACACCGGTTCCGAAATCCGCCGACGAAGTCTGCTATGCCGATTTGCTGGTTCTGATTGCGGGTCAGTGGTTCCCCGAATACAAAGAAATCTCCGAGGAAAGATTTCGAATCATCAGAGAAATCTTTCTGCAGCCCCAAACCGGGCGGCTGAATCTGAATGCCGTCACGACTCCCGAATCGGGATTGTTTCTGCTTGATTTGGCGCTGTTGAGCAAAAATATTCCTCTGGCAAATCTTGTTGCGGAATATTTTTCCAGAATGCAGTTACCGAACGGAAGCCTTTTTTATCCGAAAACAAAAGAGGATATCACAGCAACAACAACCCTTATGTCTTCTTTTCTGAAAACGGCGGTCGCCAATCAGAAAGCGGGCAACGGAGCGGAATCCGAAAAATATATCAATGTTTTGAGAAAATCACTCAAATATTTAAAAACCAGAAATTTTTCATTCGACGAATCCCTTCCTTCCGGAGCGCTGATTACGGCCGAACATTTTCTCGAATTCTCGAAAGCGGATCTCAACAATATACCGGAGACGGTCAGACGCGATTTTTTTCAGGCGGGAGCGGGACTGCTGAAATCGGTCGAATGCCATATTCAGAAAGAAAACGCTTCTCCCTATTTTCACGACTCCTTTAATACGCCCGTTTATACCGGGGTTGCTTTTCCGACAGATCCGACAGCCATTTTTCTTGATGCTTCTGCCGCCTGTTACGAAATTACCGGGAAAGAAGACTATCTGCTTTATGCTTTGAATGCTCTGGCAACGCTGATAAACCGGAGCCGTGAAACCGAACATCAGATTGTTCATATGGGGAACAGAGAAGTCCTCCATTGCCGTTTTCAGGCGACACTGCTGATGATGCAGCTTCTTCTCGAAAAGGCCTATATCTATGTCGAATCACCGAAAACCGTCCGCGGCTACCATTGCCGCATCAATGCCGTTAAGGAGAATACGGTACAGGTGGAAATTACCGATCCCTCGGTCCGGAAAGTGCATATCCGAACAACGGAGCCGGTCCGGCTCTCTTTCGATACACCGGCCGGTCTCTTCTTCAAAACCGTGTCGGAATCGGGATGGGTTTCTCTTTATTAATAATCAGAAGTTTTTGTTGATCAGTACAATCTTCTGAAAGACAGTCGGATAACCGTTATCATCCGTAACCACACTCTGTTTCAGCCGGAAACGGTAGCTGAAAAAAGTATCTCCGTAATCTTTGCCGTCAAAACCCAGCGCCACAATTCTGTTTTTTCTGTAGAAATAGAGGTCTCTCAGCGGTTTCAGCACTGTTGTTTCGGCATCGGTCTGATGCAAAGAGATAAAATTACTTTCCACATCCCAGCGGAATCCCACCGATGTTCCTTTCGGAACAAAAAAAAACGATTTGCGCAAATCAACGGGATAATCGTTGCGATCCGTGGAATAACAAACCAGGTTCGGCTCCGTTGTCGCGATTTTGCGGGACATAAACGAAACCGTGTCCGCAGTCGGAATTCTTTTCGGATGGTCGCCTTCGCGAACAGCCCATGTAAATGAGAGCGAAAGCAGCCCTCCCTCTCTTTTCGGATGAAGACGTATATCGGGGACAAAAGCTTCATATTCGCGCGGATCTCCGTCTGTGGCATACCAGATCTTTCCGTCAAACGAATAGGCCAAAACATCTCCCCACAAGGTAAAGTAAAAATCCCGGTCGAGAATAATTTCTCCGTTCCGCCCCAACCGGCAAAGAATCGACGAATCATCCGGGGACGAAGGATACGGCAATTTAATAAAACGAATTTCATGCGACAGAGAAAAATACCAGAGCAGCGGATTCGGCAGCCAGTACGGCTTCGTCATATCAAAAGCGGAAAAATCATTCAGTGCCGCAACAATATCACCGGAGGCTTTTTCGGCAAAGTCCAGGAGCGATTCGGGTTTCATCTCTTTCGGCGGACCAAACCCGCAGGAGAGAGCGGAGATAACGGCTCCGACAATAAACAGCCGGTGAAAAAAGTTCATTATTTGGCAACCTGATAAATAAAAACCGGCGCTCCGTCAAGATATACCGAATAGACAACTCCGGGTTCATCGTAAAACGGAAACGAAATTTCGCTGTTCATAAACTGCATCGAAAAATAATCTTCTTCTTTGCGGTTAACGGGGGTTCGCGTAACTTTCAGCAGCACCGGAACCTGAGGTCGCTCGACGGTTGTCGAAACCAGACCGAATACGCGGTCGGCCGTCGTATAAGTCGGAGGGACGACATTAAAAACATAGCCGTCGAAGACCGAAAGCAGGCGCCCGGGTTCAACCGACTGGGAAGAAATGGTAAACGGGACTCCTTTTTTTTCGGAAGCCTCGGCCGTAAACCGAAAAGAAATATTGTGTGAGGCAAGCAGCAGCATTGTTTCCCGATAGGAACTTCCGACAAAATTTTCGGCCCGGACGCGGTAGAGATTACTGCCCCCCGAAACAAAAAGCCGCAACGGCGTTTCTCCGTAAATTTCGGTCCCTGCGGGCGGGTCCTGTCCCAAAACGGTCCCGCGCGGACGATCGCTGACCACATAAGAAAGCGGATATTGCAATGTCAGATCGGACCGGTAGGCTTTGATGTAAGCCTCCGTTTCGTCTATCTCCCATCCCGAAAAATCACCGATTTTATTCGAAACCGGACCTTTGCTGACATTTAAAACAACCGTATAATCGACTTTAACAACCGATCCCGGGGTCTTCGTCTGCGAGACAACAATTCCTTTATCGGCAGGGTCTTCCGTATTGATCCGGTTGATTTTGACCCGCAGAAAATGATTCTGCATGGTTTCCATCGCTTCGTCGAGAGGCATACCGGTCACATTCGGCACCGAAATCGTCTCCCTCTCTTCAAAGAGAATCGAAAAAAGGACACTTGACAGCAGAATACAGAGTGCCATGATTGTCAGGACCGTATAGGATATCACTTTTGTGGTTTTGACTTCGGGAGAATCACTCTCGTTAAAAAAAAGACTTCTCAGAAAAGAAACCGACTTTTCTCCGAATTCTTTTCCTTTCTCCTTGGAAAATTTCATTATCTGCTCCCCAAACAGGTCCCGAGAAAATCGGGTGCCCCGTTTTTAAATGATGCCGCATCAAGGGCTTTTCTCGATTTTAATTGTAACACAGAAACGGATAAAATTCCATCACCCGTTTTCACAAGAAAACCGTCCTGTTTCAGAAATCCGAAGACGGTACCGGGGAGTGCCCGGTCGGCCGCTTCCACGAGAGAGAACGGCAGTTTCATTTTATCGAAAACGGAAACCGTTATCGGAAACAGTTCGATATCGTTCAGAAAAGTATAGGCTTTCGGCCGGGGAGTACAGGCCCGGACAAGAGCATCGATTTCGACAGCGGACCGGCCCCAGTCAATCAGCCCGTCTTCTTTATCGAGCTTTTTGCAGTAGGTGGCCTCCCGATCATCCTGTTTCTGCCGTGTTGCCATATATTCGTCAAAACGGGAGACAACCGAAACAACCGCTTCGGCACACAGCTGCGAAAAAAGCGAGGTCAGTGTTTCGGTTGTTTCTTTGCCGCCGAGAAGAACCGTTTCCCTGTACAAAATGTCTCCGCAATCCATTTTGCGCGCAAGCAGCTGTATCGTGAACCCTGTTTCGCGATCTCTGTTGAGAATCGCCGCCTGTATCGGCGAAGGACCGCGCCACCGGGGCAACAGCGAGGGGTGGATATTGATACCGCCTTTCGGGAAAAGAGACAGAAAATCGGCAGAAAAAATCTTTCCGTAAGCAAAGACGACCAGCAGATCGGGGCGAAGAAAGCGGATAACATCGAAAAAACTCTCGTCGGGCTTTTCCGGCTGATAGACACGCAGGCCGGCCTCGAGCGCTTTTCGTTTAACGGGCGATGCCTCGATCCGGTGACCTCTGCCGACGGGACGGTCGGGATTGGTTAAAACCGCAACAACCTCCGCCTCGGACGACTGAATCAAAGCCTCCAAAGATGGCACGGCAATTTCGGGCGTTCCGGCAAAAAGAATTTTCATTTGCGTGAAGGCTCCCACTTCTCCAGTTTTTTCCGTATTTTGGACAGTTCTCTTTCTTTCAGGCGGTCGACAAAAAGAACGCCGTTGAGATGATCGAATTCATGCTGAATAATCCGGGCCAGATATCCGTCGGCATCGAGACGAAACATTTTTCCGTCGGCATTGACGGCCTGTATTCTGACAGATGCCGGACGGGAAACATCGCCCCAGACTCCGGGCACACTGAGACAGCCTTCCGTAAAATCGACTGTTTCCAGAGACGTTTCGATGATTTCCGGATTGACGAACGCAATCGGCTGCTCTCCGGGAACCTGTACGACGAAAAAACGTTCGGGTATACCGATTTGAGGCGCCGCCAGTCCGACCCCCGATTTCTTTTTCATAAGAACGACCATTTCGTCCAAGGTCTGCTTCAGCGCTTCGCCGAACTGTTCGACACGAACAGCCTTCTGTCTCAAAACCGGATCACCTATACGTACTACTTTCATTATTATATTCTACAAAAATTTGCGGGATTTGACAATACTATTCGATTGTCAAAGGATCGACATCGATATCGACACGGCAATCTCTGAACTCTTTTACCGTTTTTCCGACCGCCTCCCGAATCATTTCGGAATACTTTTGAGGATGCGGCGAACGGAGCAGGCAGTGGAAACGGTATTGCCCGTTTGCACGGGCGACAGGCGCTTCGGAAGGCCCCATCAGTCCGGTTTCCGGGACACCCGCTTTTTGCAGCAGTCCGGCCATGAAGGCGGCCGCACGCGAAGCCGTTTCCTCGGATACCGAGCGCACCACCAGATGAACCAGTCTCGAGAAAGGCGGAAAACCGGAAAGCTGCCGCATCTCCAGTTCCTCCCGGTAGAAGGTATCCGCCTCTCCTTTTACGGCATGAATCAGCGCGGGGTGATCTCCCCTCTCTGTCTGAATCAGAACTTCGCCGTCGTCGGAATAGCGTCCGGTCCGTCCGGCAACCTGTGTAATCAGAGCAAAGGCTCTCTCGGCGGAACGGAAATCGGGGATTCCCAAAATATTATCGATTGTTACAATCCCCACCGTTTTCACCCCCGGGAAATTCAGACCTTTGGCTATCATCTGGGTTCCCAGAAGCATCCGAATCTCCCCCGAACGGAAACGACTTAAAATCTTTCCGAGATCCTTTCCCGTTCCGACGGTATCGCGATCGACCCTAGCCGTTGTATATTGAGGAAAAACAGTTCTGATTTCTTCTTCTATTTTTTCCGTTCCGATTCCGCCGTATCCGATATCGAGCGAACGGCATTGCGGACACTCGCGAACAGCCGGACGGATTCGTCCGCAGCAATGGCAAACAAAACAGTTTTCTTTTTTATGATAAGTCAACGGCAGAGAACAGTATGAACAGTGAAATTCGAAACCGCAGGTCCGGCATCGGAACGAATAAGAAAACCCCCGCCTGTTCAAAAACAGAATAACCTGACGGCCGGATTCGAGACTGTTCCGTACCGCATGAAGCAGCTCGGATGAAAGCAAATTTTTTCTTCCGCGCATATCAATCACGGAAAAACGGGGACGACTGCCGCCCGCGACGCGCCGGAAAAGCCGCAACGGAACAACGGAGCCGTTATTCATGGCCGCATACGCCTCAACGGAAGGAGTTGCACTCCCCATAATCAGTTTGGCTTTTTTCTTTCCGGCAATATACATGGCAACCTGACGGGCATGATAACGCGGTGCCGTTTGCGATTTGTAACTGCTCTCATGTTCTTCGTCGAGAATAATCAGCCCGATACGATCCAAAGGCGCAAACACGGCACTGCGGGCTCCGATAACAAAATCGACTTCTCCGCGCAAAATCCGACGCCATTCGGTATATTTTTGAGCCGGCGTCAGCAGACTGTGGATGACGGAAACACGACTTCCGAACCGTCGGCGAACCTGTTCCGTCAGCTGATGTGTCAGGGCAATTTCCGGTACAAGGTAGATGACCCCGCGTCCTTCGGCAATTGTTTTTTCGGCCAGAGTGAGGTAAACTTCGGTTTTACCCGACCCGGTTATGCCGTACAGATAAAAGAAAGCGCGATCCGACCGTAAAACGGTCTCTACCGCTTTTTTCTGTTCATCCGACAGGTTGTATGCCGGCAGATCCGAATCGACCGGTTCGTCCCACAATGACAGAGACCCGACTTCTCTTTTTCCTCCCGGCACCATCAGCGCAAGTGCTTCTCCGGGAGAACATAAATAGCGGTCGGCAATCCACTCCGCCGTTTTTATTTGGAATTCGCCGAAAATCGGTTCACTGTCCTGAAATTTGTCCACCTTTTTGACGGGATAACCGAATGATAATTCGTCTGCCGTATAACTGCGGATCACAAAAGCCGTCATCTTGCGGTGATTAAAATCGACAGTAACCCTCCTGCCGACCGGATTTTCTCCCGCATTCTCTCCCGGATCGTAAGTATAGGCAGAACAAAGCGGAACATTCAGATAAACATCGATAAATTGTCTGATCACGTTACGGCCGGTTTTCCAGGACACGCCGAAGCATTTTCAAATCTTCCCATACGGGACGCCTTAATTCGGGATTCTTCAAAACCGTTCGGGGAGAAAAAGTCACGATAACCGGTATGTTTTTGTATTCGAACAGACGTCCGCGTACGGAAGCAACCGGTGCATCCGATTTGAGAAAATAGCGAAGAAACAATTCCCCGGCTGCCAGCACGGCTTTCGGTGAAGCAACGGCAATCTGATGGTCGAGATAAGAACGGCAGGCATCGACTATCCGTCCGGTAATCAGCTGCGGATCTCCGGGACGGCATTTCAGAACGGTCGTAACGGCTGCTTCACGACCGGGCTTCATTTCTATCGAAGCCAGCCATTTGGTCAGGTAATCGAAATCCTCTCCGAGTCCGTTCTTTCCTTCTCTCTCCTCTTCCGCCGACGGGTAATCGGTCACGGTCAGGAGATCGAATTTTTCGGCAGGCATTCCGGGAACGACGGAGGCCCCCGACCGGCATAAGGAACAAAGACGGCAATCGCGCATTCCGCGGGCACTTCTGTTCCATTCTCCGATTTTCTGCTGCGGAGAAAGAGCCTGATATTCCCAAATCGAAGTATCAAGTTCGGGTTCTTTTTTCAATCCGTCGAGCGTTTCCTGCTGATCGTTCTCGATTTTGGCAAAAACAAAAGATTCGTGTTCCCGGGCAATTCCCGAGTCCAGATAATCTTCAAAATGATTGAGCAAATCCCAAAATGATTCCGCTTCACTCTTCCGATTCATAAACCACCTTTATAAGAGACAATCCGCGTGCCGGCGCCGTTGTTCCGCATCCGGAACGGTCGCCCGTTTTCAGCAAATACCGTATTCTCTCTTCCGCATTTTCGCTGCCGTACTCGTCGAAAATCGTGCCGACAACGGAACGGACCATATTCCATAAAAAAGCATTTCCCGAAATTTCGAAAACCAAAAACGGATCCTGACTGAAAAAGGCCGCACCGTAAATCGTCCTGACCTTCGAACGGTTCCGGTCTCCGGCCGAACAGAAAGCCGTAAAGTCGTGCGTTCCGACAAACAGCGCTGCCAGCCTGTTGAGCCGATCGATATCCATCGGGTGTCTGACGGCCCAGCAGCAGTGTCTCCAAACCGGCGGCACAACCGCTCCCGGAAAAAAACGGTAACGGTAAATACGCTCTTTTGCCGAGAACCGGGCGTGGAAATCATTTCCGACGGCCGCACTCTTCCGTATACGAATATCGGCCGGAAGAAAGGAATTTAAAGCCGGTGCGAATTTTTCTGCCGGTACGGAAAGATTTTCCGTATCGAAATGGCAGGTCTGGCTTTCGGCATGAACGCCCGAATCGGTCCGCCCCGATCCGGTAACCCGTATTTTTTCTTTCAGGAAAGAAGCGAGAACCTCTTCCAGAACCCCCTGAACTGTCCGTCCCGCTGCCTGAATCTGCCATCCGCAGAATCCCGTTCCGTCATAGGATAAATCCAAACGAATTCGTCTCATACCGTTTCGTCCGAATCATTCAGCTCCTCGGTCTGTTCCGAAATATATTCTCCCAATTCATTGTATAAATCTCTGGCTTTATCCAAAACCTCTTTCGGTTTATTTTTATCGGATCGTCCCATTCCGAATACACGGGAAACACTGCGTCTCTGCTCCTCCAAAACGGAAATACGCTTACGCATATCGGCCCGACTTCCGTAGCGGTATTCCAAAAGGCCCGCAAGATATAAAACTCCGTCAAACCCGTAATTTTTATCGATATCGGGGCCGAGTCCCGCAACGGAAGAAAAAGCCTCTTTTCCCGTGCTTTCCAGATGAACCGCCCTGCGGTACAGTCTGGCGGCATTCTGATAAAAACATTTGGCCAAAAGATCGTAATTATGCCCCGGCTCTTTTTTATGCAGATCCAGCAGCAGCCAGGCAGCTCTCAGACAGGAAATCCCCTGTTTGATGGTCGGTGCCAGATCGGGAATTCTGAATTTATAGGAAGCACAGGCAAGATAATAACTGGCAATTCCCTCTTTCAGAGTCCGCTCCGACCCGAAATTCAGACCGGGAAATATCAAATCGAGAGCCGCTTTCCGGTCGCTCTCTCCGTCTCTCAATTCGGGCCGTTCCTTATTCTTCACCTCATAAAAATCTTTTTCGAATGCGGCAAAGTAGCAGTGAGGACAAACCAGAACATAATAGATCAGAGGATGAATTTCCCCGTATTTTTCGGTCGGCTTATAAAACCGCCTCAGTTCGTCGGAAAGACGATCGGAGTTCAGTCGGCCGCCGCCGGTTCTCAATGTTTCACGGTGAAACGAGTACCCGCATATCGGACACTTTATTTCCGCTTTTTCGAAAAAGGTAATCGAAAGTTCTTTCTTGGTTTGTTCAGCCATTTATCCCTCCCTCCCAGACGGCGTTGGCCGCAGCGTAATCCTCTCCGTGGCTCAACGAAATATGCATCCGCGAATGCTTCCGATCGGCAATCAGACGGGCTGCCTCTCCGTAAAAGCGAACGTACGGCGCTTTGTCCGGTTCTTTTACAACTTCTATATCCAGCCAGGAAACCGTTCCGATTCCGCACCCGAGAGCTTTTGACACAGCCTCTTTTGCCGCAAAACGACCGGCGAAAGAAGCCAGTCGGGCAACTCCCCTGCTTTCGCAATAGCGCTGTTCCTCGTGCGTAAAAATCAGGTCGATTTTCCGCTTTTCCTCCAACAGACGGGCAACCCGTCTCAACTCGATAATATCACAACCGATCCCCAGAATCATCGTTATCCGTTTCCCCGTATGTCACCGTGACTTCCTTCGGGCTCCATTCGGCAACAACCGTTTCGTCGGGCACAATCGGCACAACGGGCACTGTCACCGGCTTTCCTTTCTGCAGCCGCGGCAGCTCGACCCGCATCGATACTGCCGACGCATCGAGGCTGTCTATCAGAAGCTGTCTGCCGGAAAGACGGACACTGCCGGTTTGAGGAGTGATTTTCAATACTCCTTTCTCCGGAGGATTGACCAATTCTATCGGAAGCGGTGAAAAATCTTTTTCGGAAAAAACTTCCGACACCGTCACATTAACCCGAACCAGAGATGACTTCAGCGTCACCGACTTATCATCCGAGGCTGCTTCCGCCAGAACCGAAAAACTGCTGTCGTATCCGTCGAGCGGAATCGGCACCGTCGATACCGATTCGACAAGAGAGACAACCGATTCCGGCCCCGAAATTTCAACCGACGGCGGAATCACCTGCACTTCGGCAATCTCGTAACCCGACACGGGAAAACCGACAAAATTCGGAACAACATCCGCCTGTCGCGTCATTTTCCAATCCAGCGTCAGATTCATCACTTTCGGAGTCGGTTCGATCTGGACGTCGGAAACAAGCGCCGCCGATCTGTGCGGTTTAACGGCAATCGGGACAACACAACGCCCGGGTTCGCCGTAACCGGAAAAATCGGCTGTTGCCCGAAAATCATCATCGGAGAAAAGATAAATATCCTCCCCCTTCCCCCGAACCGTCAGTTTGACAACATCCGGATAAGCCTCCGACGGAACCATTGTCTCGCTCATTTTTATTTCAAGCGGAATTGTCAGATAACGTTCCTCGAGGGAAATCATATCATAGAAAAAATAGGTAAAAACGGCACACACCAGCGCCGCAACCTTCAGATGCCATTCGTTCGAAATAAAAGAAAAAAACCGGTGATTCTTATTTTTCATGAACAATTCCCGCCGATTCAACCGTCTCGGACTCTTCCCGGACCACATTTTCAAATTCGAAAATATCGCTTAAATACGAATTCAGTTCTTCTCTTTTTAAATCATAAAAGAAATTGGAGTCATAAGCCAGCGACACCGCCCTCGTCTCTTCGGAAACAATCAGAACGACCGCATCGCTGTTCTCCGCCATGCCCAATGCCGAACGGTGCCTTGTTCCGAAACTCGATCGCAAATCGCGCTGTTCGGACATGGGCAGGTAACAGGCTGCCGCCTCGATTCTCCCCTGCCGAATAAAAACGGCACCGTCATGCAGATGGGTATCTTTTTCGAAAACGGTACACAGAAGATTGAAGGAAATTTCGGCATTCAGCCGTGTCCCGCTGGCAATAATATGATCGAGCTTCATGCGCCGCTCCAGAACAATCAGAGCCCCCCGTCCTATCGAGGAAAGATAAAAGAGCGCATCCAGAATTTTTTTCATTTCGTCTTCTTTGGCAATCGGCGAACTCTTACCGAAAAATCCGCCGCGACCCAGCTGGGTAAAAATCTGTTTAAATTCCGCCTGGTAGGAAACGACAATCACAACTCCGGCAAGAACCATCAGTTTATTGAAAACCCATAGGTTTGTTTTCAAATCCAGTATATAAGCGACCGCATAAAAGGCCAGAAAAACGGCCGTCACCGTTACCAGTCGTTTCACCCCCGGCACTTTCTGCAAAACATGCAGAACCGCGTAAAAGATAAAAGCCAGCAGCAGAATATCCAATACAGGCAGGACTCTTTCCAGCCCCCACTGTATATTTTCATATAAATTCATATATAAAAGTATATCAGAAATTCGGGAAAACAGCAATGAAAACTTTTTTTTTGTACAAAGGAGCGGTCATTGATTTTTTTCACTCCTTTCGTAAAATAAAAAGCGGAGACTATCTGTTATGAAATTCAAAGCTGTTATTTTTGACATGGGCGGTGTTCTGCTGAATTTCGACTTCGAAACTTATCTGCAAAGTTTTCGCGAAATCGGTCTGACCGAAATCGACCGGCTGGCCGACCGGTACCGTCAGCGGGGTCCTTTCTTCGAAATCGAAGCCGGACTGATTTCACCGGCCGAATTTTTCGATAAAATCAGAAAAAAACTTCCGGCCCCGCTTTCCGACAGAGAAATTGCCGAAACATGGTGCCGCTTTTTGAAAGGAATTCCGACGGAGAGTCTGGAGGCCGTAAAATCCGTCCACCGCCGGACAAAAACATACCTTTTAAGCAACTCCAATCCGATTCACTGGGAATGGGTTTGCAGCCGCTATTTCCCTACCCGCGATTGTTTACGGGAATATTTCGACGAATGCTTTCTTTCTTACGAAATGAAAATGAGCAAACCGGATTCGGCCATTTTCGAAGAGACAACCCGGAGAATAGCTCTTCCGCCGGAAGAGATTCTTTTCATCGATGACTCCGCGGAAAACTGCCGGCAGGCGTCGAATATCGGGTGGTCTGTTCTGACACCGGGAGAACCTCGGGAATGGTTCGACTGTCTTTCTTCTCTGTAATTCCTTCCGCATAATGAAATCTTATTGATGAAAAAAGCACTTTTCCGTTGAATCATCTTTTTGAAAATGGTAGAATCAGTTATGAAAATTAATCGTTATTTGTGGAATTCTTTGGATCAAAACGGACGGGAGAAGATTTTAAGCCGTTCGCGTAACGATATCTCGGCCGTTCTGCCCGATGTACAAAAAATTATCGACGAAATCCGCCGTACGGGAGATGAGGCTCTTCGCCGATTTACGAAAGAGTGGGACCATGTCGATTTGACGGGGATTCCCCTGAAGGTAACACCCGAAGAACGGGAAGCTGCCGAAGCTTCATTGCCTGACGAGCTCAAAACGGCTCTCGATTTTTCGATTGAGAATGTCCGACGCTTTCACGAACGTCAGAAACCGGAAGGAATCACTCCTTTCGAAATCAGCAGCGGTATTTTCGGCGGAGAAAAAGTAACTCCGATCGAATCTTTGGGAATTTATATACCGAGAGGCCGCGGCAGCTTTCCGTCGATGCTCTATATGACTGCCGTTCCGGCTGTCGTAGCGGGAGTTCCCCGAATCTGCGTTGTGACACCTCCCGCCGCGGACGGCTCTGTTGATGCGGCCTGCCTGTACGCTGCGAAACGGTGCGGTATCGATGAAATTTATCGCGTCGGCGGAGCTCAGGCTATTGCTGCACTGGCTTACGGAACGGAATCCATTCCGCCCGTTGTCAAACTGACCGGACCGGGCAGCCGGTATGTCACGGCAGCCAAGCAGCTGCTTTACGGAACCGTTGATGTCGGCCTGCCGGCAGGTCCTTCCGAATCGATTATTCTGGCCGACGCTGCAGCCGACCCTTACACGACGGCGCTCGACCTGATTACGGAAGCCGAACACGGCTCCGACTCCTCCGCCCTTCTGATTACTCCTTCCGCCGCTTTGGCCGATGCCGTCGAATCGGAACTTCCCGGACTGATTGCCCAATTACCGGAGCAGCGCAGAGAATTTGTTGCAAACGTCCTGTCCGGATACGGCGGTATTATTCAGACGGCATCAATCGAAGAGGCTGTCGATCTTGTCAACAGACTGGCCACGGAACACCTGAAAATCGTAACGGAAAATCCGTTCGAAACCGAAAAATCGATCCGCAACGCAGGTGAAATCATTCTCGGTGAGCGGACTCCCTTTTCGGCCGCCAATTACTCAATCGGGCCCAATGCCGTTTTGCCGACCGGCGGAAGCGCAAAAACCTTCTCCGGAGTCTCCGTACGCGATTTCGTCAAATATTCCTCACTGATTTACACAACCGAAGACGGATACAACAGACTGCGCGAAGTCGTCCCGCCCCTCGCCGAATATGAAGGATTTTCCGCTCATAAAAATGCCTTCGACTTAAGAAAAGGAAATTAGAATGTCCCCGAAACCCCTTTCCGTACACGACGCTTTTCAATGGATTGAATCATTCTACAACTCGGAAAGAACAGGCATCTACGACGGACGAACCTACCGTCTTGACAGAATGGAAGAACTGTGCCGGCTTTTTAAAGAACCGCAAAAATCATTCAAATCGATTCATGTCGCCGGTTCCAAAGGGAAAAGTTCGACGGCACGCTACATAGCCTCGATTCTGACAGCCTGCGGCATGAAAACGGGGCTTTACACCTCCCCGCATTTAACCGACTACCGGGAAAGAATCTCTTTATCCGGCTCTCTGTTTCCCGACGAAACCTACACGAATGCAGTCGAATCCGTCAAAAAGAAAAAGAATGCGATTTTGAAGCTGCCGGTTTTTGCCGAAGCCCCGCCGACCGTTTTCGAACTGCTGACTCTTGTCTCTTTTCTGATCTTTCGGGATGAAAAATGCGATTATGCGGTTATCGAAACGGGGCTGGGAGGACGTCTGGACGCCACGAATGTCATAACTCCCCGCATCAGCGTTCTGACACCGATCGAAAAAGAACACACCGATATTCTCGGCAACACTCTTGCCGAAATCGCCTTCGAAAAAGCCGGTATTATCAAGAACAATGTTCCGGTTCAGTCTGCCGGACAGGACCCCGAGGTGAAGGCGGTTCTCGACGAAGTCGGCTTCAAACGAAACAGTGAAATCAGTTATCTTCCCGATTCTGTCGAAAAGACCGATATCGAAATCACCCTTGAGGGCACACGGTTCACGGCGGAACCGAAAATCGGGCAGACGGAAACCTATACTCTGCCCAATACGGGAGAAGTCTTTGCCGAAAATGCACTTCTGGCGATTCTGACGGTCCGCCAGCTGGCGGCTGTCGATCTGATCGACAATCTTTCCGTTGCGGTGATCGGGAAAGCACTCGCTTCCGCATTTATTCCCGGACGGTTCCAGATAATCGGACGGTCTCCTACAGTCATTGTCGACCCGGCCCACACTCCCCGTTCCGTCAAAAATGCCGCCGACACCTTTAAAAAAACAGTCAAAGGGAAGCGGATTCTCATTTTCGCAGCCGCAAAGGATAAAAAAACGGAAGAAATTGCCGCGGCTGTCGCCAGACAGTTTTCCCGTGTGATCGTGACCTCTTTCGACGGATTCAGGTCGGGGGGCGGAGAACGGGATTTCGAAGCATTCAGCCGGTTCAATAAAAAAACAGCCTTCGAACCGGATCCCGACTCGGCACTGAAAAAGGCCGAAGCTTTGCTTGCAAAAAAAGGTAAAAAAGGAACGGAAGAAGGCGGCATCCTGATCACCGGTTCCTTTTATCTGATTTCCCGATTTCTGAAACAGGAGGATCCATGTTCTCTCGATTCCTAAACCGTCTGACAGCATATACACCGGGCGAACAGCCGAAAGACAAAAAATATATTAAACTCAATACAAACGAAAACCCGTACCCGCCCTGTCCCAAAATTATGAAGAAGGTTCCGGCAGCAAGCGAGTTCCGACTCTATCCGGATCCCGAATGCACTTCATTAAAAGAAGCGCTTGCCGACACATTCCGCGTTCCTCCTTCCTGTATTTTTACGGGGAACGGAAGCGATGAAGTTCTGTCTTTCGCATTCGGAGCCTTTTTCGACAGCAACAACGGCGATCTCCTTTTCCCCGAACACACCTACAGTTTTTATCCTGTCTATTGCCGGTTTTATAATCTGACATTCCGGAAAATCGCAATGAATGATGATTTCTCGATAGATCTCGAAACGATGGCTGCTTCGGAAAAAGATACCGGAATCATTTTCCCCAATCCGAATGCACCGACCGGCATCGCGGTATCACGCGATCAAATCGCCGCTCTTCTGGAAAAAAGACGGAAAGATCGTATTGTCATTATCGATGAAGCCTACATCGATTTCGGAGGAGAGAGCGCTGTCGAGCTGACATCCCGTTTCGAAAACCTGCTGATTACGGGAACTTTTTCGAAAAGCCGTTCCCTTGCCGGCCTGAGACTCGGCTATGCCATCGGAGACCCGAAACTGATTTCCGCTTTGGAAACCGTAAAAAACAGCTTTAATTCTTATACAATCGGACGCTTTACCCAGGAATGCGGTATCGAGGCCCTGAGAGATGTCCGTTACTTTGACAAATGCCGTCGGGCCGTCATCGGGACAAGAGAAAAAACAGCCGAAGCCCTTCGCCGACGCGGCTGGGATGTGTTGCCTTCGGCCGCCAATTTCCTTTTTGCGGCACACCCCTCGCTTTCGGGAGAAGATGTATACCGTCGTCTCCGCGAAAACGGTATTCTGGTTCGTTTTTTCAATCAGCCCGGAATCGACAACCGTGTCCGGATTTCAATCGGAACTCCCGAAGAAATGGATACTTTTATAAAAACAATCGACCGGTGGTAAATCGTGGCTCTCAACTGCGCCGAAATCGACCTGATTCTGACAGAGCTTTCGCTGCAAGGCTGTTTCATCCAAAAAATCCGGCAACCCGACTTTGAATCGCTTCTTCTGGATCTTTACCGCCCCGGAGAAACCCGTTTCCGCATCGGAATTTATCTCGGAAACGGAAAAACCAGGATTCAGCCCGAAACAGGCCCCCTTCCGCCTCCGCAGACAGGCCTGCAGCGTTTTGCCCAGTTACTCAGAAGCCGAATCGACGGTGCCCGCATTGACGAATGTGTCCAAATTGCACGAAACCGCATTATCAGGATCGGGCTGACACGCGGTTCCGTAAAAACAAATCTCTACATCAGATTATGGACAGGGGCCGCCAACATCTTTGCCGTCGACGAAAACGGAATCATTATCGACACATTTTTCCGACGTCCCGGAAAACAGGAAATCAGCGGAGCGCGCCCGGTTTTTCCCGAAGAAAACAGACAAAACGACAACTTTGTCCCGCGGACACTCGAGGGATCCGGTTCTTTCGGAGAAAAAATCGCCCGACTGTATGCCGACAGTGAAACCGCTAACTCCCCGCTTCAAAAAAAAGATCCGTTTGAGATTCTCTCGGCTCCGCTTTTGGCCGAAAAAGCGCAAACCGAACGTCTTCTGAGAAAATTCGAGGCGGAACCGGAAGAAGACGGAGAGAAAGAAAAAACGGAGGCCGATCTTCTGCTGTCGGCTCCGCCGCTTCCTGCCGGAGCCGATTCCGTAACGGTCGAAAATTTTTACGACGGAGGACGTCCTTTGACGATTTCACTCGATCCGAAACTTTCTCTTCGGGAAAACGCCGAACTTCGTTATAAACGGTACAGAAAAAGAAAAGCGGCGGCGGCAGTACGTCTCTCCCGTATCGAAGAACTGAAAGCCGAACTGACCGGAATCGAAAACCGGATTGAGCGGCTGCGGTCTCTCGACAGAGACGAAGCTCTCCGGCTGCTTACCCGGGAACGGGACCGGCAGATCAAAATCGACAAATCGGCACCGCCGGGTTTTCTCCGTTTCGAATCGGGCGGATTCGTTATTCTTGTCGGCAGAAACGACAAAGAAAACGACACACTGCTGCGCTCTTACGTAAAAGGGAACGATCTCTGGTTTCATACACGGGATGTTCCCGGCGGCTATGTTTTTGTTAAAACGGGCAAAAAAGAAAGTGTTCCCGAAGAGACCTTTCTCGATGCCGCACAACTGGCATTATGGTTCAGCAAAGCCAAACACCACGGAAGTGCCGACCTCTACTGCACACATGTCAAATATCTGAGAAGAGCCAAAGACGGTCCGACCGGAAAAGTCCTGCCTTTCCACGAGAAAAATTTTTTTGTCAGAGAAGACAGAACCCGTCTGAACAGACTTCTGGGAAAAGAACTGCCGTAAAAAAGATTCAGCTTGTTTTCAGGAATTCCGTTACAATCCGATCGATCTCGTCCTGTGTCAGATCCCGACCGCCGCTTTCCAGCTTTTCGTAAATCTTATGACTGACTTCGTATCCCGCTTCTTCGGCCAAATGATAAAAAACATCCGCTTTTTTCAGATTTTTATCGGTTCCGAGACCGTGAAAGTAACACTCGGCCAGCATAAACAGCGACTCGGGCTCGTTTGCCTGAGCCCCTTTTAAAAAATAAGAGAATGCGGAATAATAATCCGGCAAGACACCTTCCTGATTTAAAACTTTTTTTCCCTGATCCGAATAACTTATCATATATTTCATTCTCCTTTTTTATAATACCACAGAAAACGCGGATTGTACAGATAATTTTAAATTTTATTCATTATAAAATATTTTCCTGCAAATAACCGATTATTTTGTACACGCGGGGAGAAAAATAGTGTATACTGACTGAGTATGAAAACATTTCGCGGAATTATACTCTGTTTTATGCTTATCATACCGGCTTTCGGCTGGACTGTCTCCCGCAGTAAAATTACAACGGAACATTTTATTCTGATTTTCGAGAAAGACAACGAACAGTGGGCGCAGGAAATTGCTTCTTTTGCCGATGACGTTTACGAACGGCTGGCTCAGCTTCTCGAAAACCGTCCGCCGATTATTAAAGTCGTCATCCACAGCGATGTCGATTCCGCCAACGGAAGTTACTACCCCGTTCCCGAGCATCTGAACCTTTATATCACATCTCCCCGCGATTTTTTCCTCGGCGCCAAAACGGAAAACTGGCTGAAAGCACTTTTCACTCACGAACTGACTCATTATATATCGATTTCATACGAGAGCGGCTGGCTTTACGAACTCTCCCGCTTTTTCGGTCCTGTCCTGAGACCGGGAGCTGCCGTTTTTCAGCCGGGATGGGTCCTGGAAGGAATCACGACATATACGGAAACCCGGTTTACCGAAGGCGGAAGAGGACGTAATCCCTACTTCGAAATGATTTACCGTGCCCAGATTATGGAAAACAGTATGCCTTCGCTGAAACAGGCCGCATATTCCCCTTATGTTCAGCCTTACGGACGGATTTACGTACAGGGATATATGATGATAGACTATCTTTTCCGGAATTACGGTGATGACGTTATGGCCCGGTTTTACCGCCAAATGGGACGCAATCCTTTTGCTCCATATAATGCTATAGAGACGGTTACCGGAAAGCCGGCGGAAGAAGTGTACCGCGATATGATTCGTTATTATTCGGAACGGTACGCGCCGCTGTACCGGCTGCCGAACGGTGAACGGTTTTCCCGCGGCACGGGGACCGACTACGGACGTCCCGTTCCGACTGCCGGCGGCATTGTCTCTTTTCAGGCGGCATCGCCCCGCCACCCTTCGCGGTTTGTCCTTTTGGACCCCGATACGGGAAAAGAAAAACCGATCGGCTTTGCTGCCGCAACCGGCAACAACGATTACGATGCCCTGTTTGACGGCAGCCGTATTCTCTATTCCGGATACGAGATTAACAGAGCGGTCGAAGGAGAAACCCACTATACGGCCGACCTGTTCGAACTGAATACACGAACGGGCAAATCAAAACGGATTACAAAAAACGAACATCTTTTTCAACCGGCCTACATCGATTCCGAATCGGCCGTTGCCGTCAAAACAGAGGGCCCCTTCTCTTATCTGGTCTCTGTCAGTCTGAAAAGCGGAAAAACGGAAACACTTTTCCACGAAGAACGGACCAATGTCTTTTATCCGGCCGTCTCTCCCTGCGGAACAAAAGTCGCTTTTACATATAACAACGAAGGATTTCAATGCATAGCCGTTCTGAACAGAAATTCCGGAATCGTCGAACTGCTGACGGCCGACAATACAGGCTCTCTCTATTATCCCGATTTCGACCGCAACGGAACTCTCTATTTTGTCAGCGACGAAAACGGCTCTCTCGAACTCTACGAGTACAGCGACGGACAGTACGCATTCAGGCAGGTTACGGACCGGATTGCCGTTTTAAACGGAATCCGTTACGGGAACCGATTTTACTACCAGTCCTATGCTTCGGACGGTTACGTTCTGAAATCGGTTCCCGTATCTTTGGCGCATCGGGAATCTCATCCGATTTCCGTCATTCCCCATGCCCCGACAGGCTCTCCTTCCGGCAGGGAAACCGCTCACCAAACGGATGCCGTACGTTTCCGAACCGAAAAATATATCGACGCGGCACAATTTGCGGGATGGACCCCGTTGCCCTTCAATTATTCCCCTGTCCCGGGAATGGAAGCTCCCCTCGGAATGGGGTTTCTTCTTTATGCCCAATCGGTCGTAAAGAATGATTCCGTATTTTTCATGACCACATTTCCCTTTACGGTCTTTCAGCCCTCCGTCATATTAAATGCCGGTTTCGAGTGGGGACCTCTCGATTTTATCTACCGACTCAATCAGGGATACAATTCGATTCTGACCGATACGGGCGATACGGTTTACCGCCAAAAAACAAGTCAGACTTTCTCCGTTTCGATTCCCCTGTATAACCGCAATATCGGAACGGAACTTTGGATGGCGGAACTTAACGCCGGACTGACATGGAATTATTTGATGGAAGCGGCGACTCCTTTTCATCTTTTCGATATGGGCAGCAACATTATCGGCTCCGTTCTTCAGCAGCATCAGCTGCTATCCAATCAGGGAATCCATTTTCAATATTCATGGAACAGCGGATTCCGCGGTTATCCGGATTTGGGACAGTACATCTACGCCGGATTCAGTTCTTCGGTTCTCCTGCCGACGGGTACGAAAAACAAAACCGTCTACCTGGGCGTCCTGGCTGTTAAAGGACAAATTCCGCTGACGGGGGCTCATTCGCTTTTCTCCGAAATTGCTTTTTCTTCCTCGAACACGACAGGACAGCCTCATCAGATTCTCTTGAGAGGATTTTCCTATGAAGACCCGAACACAACTGCCGCCCTTTCCGGCACATTCGGATACCGTTTCCCGATTGCCGTCGTTGACGCTCCCCTCTTCGCCACTCTGGCGCTTCACTCGTTTTCGGGTGCACTGTTTACCCAACTTTACGCCAATTTCAATACGGAAACCGACGCAGCGTCATTCGGCAATTTTGTCTACCTGGGAGGTGAACTCAACATCCAGGTCGGTTTTGCACAGGCACGGTTCCCGGTTCAGGTCGGAATCAGTTGCCGAATCCCGACAACAGCCGGGCGGACATTCGATATCCGCAGCGATTTGAAGCCCTATTTTTCCGTTGATGTTGCCTCTTTCCTCTCCGGATTCGAAAACCGGATACGGGAAGCGGTCCTTACAAACGAACCGGAAATTTAAAAAAGGCGGTCGAAACCGCCTTCCCCGATCAGAGTCCGGAATTTTAGGATATTCCGGCTTCTGCTGTTTCGCCTGCCGGAACCGACGGAGATTCCTCTCCTTCTTCTGTATCGGAAACCGTCTCTTCTCCGACCACCGGTTCGGCTTTCCCGTTCACATTGTCAATCAGATACATCAGCTGAAAATAATTGCCGACCAACGTAATGCGCTCATTCGCCGTTGAAATTAAGCTGGTCTGATACTCAATCAGACTGCGCAGATAATCGATTTCCCGCAACTGTCCCGCATTATAACGAATCCGCTGTCTGTCGGCCAGCCGCTGATAATTGGCCTCCTGATCCTGCAGGTAGGCAATATTGGTATAATTGTATTCTATGTTCGAATACAGAGTCGATACCGTCGATTCAATCGAGAATTCGCCCGACTGCATCTGATAACGGGCACTTGCCAGCTCCTGCTCTCCCGTCATGACCGACGAGAGACGATCTCCGCCGTCGAGAATCCGCGATTTGATGCCGATTGAAGCACTCAATACGGGAGAACCGCTGGTAAACCAACCTCTCTCGATAAACGGAAATGCCGTTCCCGAAAAGCCGGCCTGAATCTGAGCTCCGATTTGCGGTTTCAGATAACTGTCGGCTTTGGCCACTTCATATTTATGTTCATAAACACCGACCTGAGCACGCAACAGATCCATCTCGACACTGGCCACTTTCGCCATATCGACATACTCATCCAGCGTTTTCATCCAGTCGTTGGTTTCGAATTCCGCCAGCCGCTCTTCGCATCCGGTAAAATCGATATTGTTCAAATCAACGGGAGTTCCTCCGAGTGCCGCCGTCAGTTTATACCGGATCATATTGAAGCTGTCTTTGACACGGGAATCGGCAATCTGAACATCTTTGATCTTCGTCTGAACATCCTGAAAATCGGTCAACGTGATAAATCCGTTCTCGTAGCTCGATCTTGTCAGAGTCAAAAGACGGTCGGAATATTTCATCTGCTCCCGAAGCAAATCGGAAATACGGTTCAGGTAATAGAGCGAAAAGTAATATCCGTTTATCGAGGCCTCCAGTTCTCTTTCTTTCCGGGCGCATTTCAGTTCGGCCGCACGGGCAACCTCCCGGTAGAGTTTCACCGCCGCCGGGATTTTTCCCCAGGTAAAAATCGGCTGTTCCAATGTAAAAACAAATCTGTAATAAGAATCATCCTGTCCGTCATACAGTTTGTAGTCTTCCAGAGGAAGCATTACCGATCCGACGTTGGGAATTTCCACGATTCCCAGCTCTCCCTGTTTGATACGGATATCGTTCAGAGGATTCAGAAACCACGACATCGATGCGGAAAAATCAATCTTCGGAAAATAATTTGATTTTGCCCCCATGACGCCGATCTTGGCCTGATTGACCTCGGCTCTCAATTGTCCCAGCTCGGCGTTGTAAGTCAGCGCATGATCAACCAAATCTTCGAGAGTCACTTTGCGGTCGGCCGGCAGCTCCTTTTTTTCCGTCGGCGGTCTCCAAATTCCGATTTTCTTTCCGACCGAAACCGACAGCCCCTTTTCGACCATCGGATCCGAAGTAATCACCTCCGTGTAGCTTTTCTTTTCGGCAAAAGAGAACAAAGAGAGAAACAGGAAGAAAACCGTAAAAAGGGAGAATTTCCCTTTTAATATCTGCTTCACAATTTATCTCCTTTATTACGGTTTTACAAAATCAACAGCGTTTTCGGATGCACCCGTTAACAGCACTTTTCCGTCGGTTCCGTACGGAATCTCCGGTCCCCCTACTTTGGCTTTCATATAAACCAGCTGATAAGAATATTCGCTTGTGTAGTTGTACACGCTCCAGGAATAATTCATCGAATACTGATGAACATTGGTATCACCGGTTCCGGTCGGTACCGTCCATGCTGTTGTGGCATTATCGTAGCTGCTGTTATCGGCAAGCATCACCGATCCGGAGAATGTTGCTCCGTTTGAATCCATGATTTTCCCGCCGACCGTTGTCGTAAAACGGTACTGCCGCAGAAAAATATTCTGTCCGAGCTTATAACTGCTGACCTCATTCTTCGTATTGCATTCCAGAACCACGGGAAGACAGACTTCCTCTTCTCCGTCCCGGTCGATATCATACTTTTCGGTGAACTCGACACCGACACCGCCGATCTCTTCGGTTAAATCCGCCGCTGTTGTCGAACCGGCATTATAGCCTTTATACATCAGAGAGACTTTCTCTTTACCGTTCAAAAGAACCCAGTTGTTCTCGTCACGCTCCACGTTACCGGGATTCGTTCCGCCCGATCCCAAACCGCTGAAAATATCGGCCGCTTTCGACGTCAATGTGTAAGCCGCATAATCGGCTTTTTCGAATGTCAGTTTCACGGGACACTTCTGTACCTCGGGCGTGCTGCGTTTGGTAAAATTGATTTTCTGCTCGAAACGACCTTCCGAATCGGTCATCACCGTATATTTGGGTGTCCGTTCCCAAGTCTCGGCTGTTCCTTTGGCCGCATCAAATGTTGTCGGCATATAAATATTAACCGTTACATTGCTTAACGGAAGATTATTCGCCGACCCTTTCTGTTTTTTGTTCATATCGACAACGTAACCGCTTAAAATCACCTCGCACAGCGCCTTTTTGATGCGGAACTGCGGCAGATTATTGGTGACACCGGAAGTCACCGTGACCGGGTTATCGGCTTTCACCATTCCGTAGTCTTTATGGTAAAAAAGGAAATAGAGCGTCACGCGGTCGCCCGGTTTCCCGAATTCGGGGAAAAGATTATGCCACATCACTCCGTTGAAACCGAACACACCGTTTTTACTTCCGGATGTTGCCGTTGTTGTTTTGGCATAATATCCCGCTTTTTGATTTCCTTTCTTATCGACACGGTTTTCGGGCCAGGCACCGTTCGTATTCCAGTTATTCAAATCTTCATCGAGAATCTTCTCGTCGAGATAAAGATAAACATCGACATCATTGATTCCGGCATCCGTTACAGAAGAATCGTTGTAGTCATCCCAATCCAGAACAACGCCCTGCACGGAACTGTCATAAACACCGTCACACCCTGCCAGAATCAAAACCGAGCAGAGTAAAAAGAAACCTGCTTTTTTCATTTATTTAGCCTCCCCTGAAACTGATATTTCCTTTCCTTTTTTTCTGTTTTCCGTTTTTCGTTCGACAACGGAATAAAGAATCGGAATAATAAACAATGTGACCGCTGTCGAGGTTACAAGACCGCCGCCGATAACCAATCCCAACGGTGCATAAATCTCGGCACCTTCACCGCCGCCGAAAACCATCGGAATAACACCCAAAATAGTCGTTAAAGTCGTCATCATAATCGGTTTAAACCGTGATTTGGCACCTTTTATCACCGCTTCCATCAGGCCCATATTGTAATCGGTCCGCAAAAGATTGGTATAATCGACAAGAACAATCGCGTTGTTGACAACCGTTCCCGCCAATGCAATAATTCCGAGCATCGATACCAGCGAAATCTGTGTTCCCGTCAAAAAGAGACTGAGGGCAACCCCGATGACGACAAACGGAATCGACGCCAGAATGATAAACGGCTGAACGAAACGCTCGAACTGAATAACCATAACGACATAAACCAGATAAACCGCAATCAGAAGAACCTTGACAAGACTGTCCAGAGACGAAGTCAGAAGCTCGGAAGAACCTCCGATTTTCCACTGAACATCTCCGGGCAGAACCGTCTGATCCATTTGTGCACGGAAACGGTCGCCGATGGCTTTCACATCGGGATCTCTCTGATATCCGGTAACGACAATCGATTTCATCCGGTCGATGTGCGGAATCTGATCGACCGTTTTTTCGATTCTCATCTGAGAGATATTTTCGAAACTGATAAACTGATCCTGACGGTTTTTAATCCTGATTTTATTGAGGATATCGTCGGTAATCTTTTCTCCGGCCACATTGGAAACCAGATTAATGGAATAGTTTTTCCCGTCTTCGTTAAACTGCCCGACTTCCATTCCGTTGAAAATAATACGGGAAGTCACTCCGGCTTCGAAAGGAGTAATCCCCAGATAATTCAGATACCGCAATGTCAGCTCGTTAATCACCTCATATTCGGTGGTCACAACGTTCATACCGGTTTTATAAATACCGGGATCCTTTCCCAGAATTTCCGATACGGTTACGGCCGACTGCAAAACATCATCGAAATCTTCACCGAACACTTCGACGACCAGACCGGCTCCTCCGGTCGCATACGACATCATTTTATCGATACCGCCGTTGGAAACAACCACGTTGACATCGGTCACTCTCGCCGGAATTTCATTCTGCAAAAGAAGAATGACATCCTGAACGTTGCGGACTTTTCCGTCGACTTCCGGCCGCTCGGATTTGCGCTGGAGACGTAATTTGGCAAAACCCTTTTTGGGAACGTACACAACGTCATACGATCCGGAAAGACCGGTATAATAATAACCCGAATCAAGTTCCGGAACCAGTTCCGTCACAATCGACTCAATCTCCCTCATTTTTTCCCGTGTCTGCTCCAAGGAGAATCCGGAAGGAGCCGTGACTTCAATCTGGAATTCGTTCATATCCGTCGAGGGAATAAAAGTAAATCCGAGAAGAAGAAAAAGCAGTCCGCTGAGAATCAGAATCAGAATCATGACAACGGCAATAAATTTTTTGTTGTCGATAGCCCATTCCAAAGCCACAACATATCCGTCCCGGACTTTATCGATTCCTTTATCGATTCCCGTCGAAACGCGGGTATAAAATTTTCCGAAACGGCCGGTCCCTTCCAAATTGGGATGTTTCAGCATGAGCGAACACATCCAGGGGACAATCACAACCGAAACAATCGTCGATGCCGCCAAAGCAAAACAAATTGTCAGACTGACATCCTTGAGAATCGCCCCCACCAGACCGGTCAGAAACAGAATCGGAATAAAAACGGCCAATGACGTACTTGTCGAAGCCAGAATCGCCCCTCCGACCTCCCCCGCTCCGATGGAGGCAGCCTCTTTACGATCGCCGAGTCTGTCAAAATGATTGTATGTATTTTCCAGAATAACAATCGCCGAGTCGACCATCATTCCGATAGCAACCGTCAAACCTCCCAGAGTAATAATGTTGATATCCAGATTGGCGAACCGCATGAAGATGAAGGCCATGACGACCGAAAGCGGAATCGTCGATCCGATAATAAAAGTGGCCCGGATATTATGCAGAAAGAAGAAAATGACCAGAATGGCCAGAATGGCTCCCTGTACAGCCGAATCCTTGACCGAACTGACTGCCAAACCGACATCGAACGAGCTGTCGATAACCGGTGTAAAGGAGACGGCTCCGTTGGTGTCCAATGTCACCTTCCGGAAGACCTCTTTGATTTCATCGATAATCGCCAGAGAATCTCCGTCCGATTTTTTGGTCACGTCCAGAACCAAAACCGACTGTCCGCCGAATTCGGCATAGTGATCCGGCTTTTTTTCGACGATTTTGATGGTCGCAATATCTTTCAACAGGATAAAACTGCGTTCTTCTTCCTTATAGCCGACAACCATTTCCCCGATATCATTTATCGTTTTAAAATTACCGGCCGTCCGGACATTTAATTTTTTATCCCGATAACTGACACTCCCCGACGGAAACGTCAGGTTATTGTAACGCAGCAGCTGATAGATATCCAGAATCGAAATGTTTCTCGATTCCAGCTTTTCCAAATCGATGACAATATCCAACTGACGCTCGGAAAGTCCGATCAGCTGCGCCGTCGATACCCCCTCGACCCGGTTAATCAGAGGAATCACCTTTTCCTGAACGTAGTCGGTCAGAACCGTACGATTCATCGTACTTTCGACCTGTACGGAAAAAATCGGGTAAAGGTTGGAGCTCATGATAACGGCAATCGGCATTCCGCTGATGTTTTCGGGCAGAGAAGCCATAGAGGCATTGATTTCGGCCCGGACTTCATTAATCTTCTGGTTCAGATCCGCTTCCGGATTAAAAATCAGAATGACCATGGAAAGCGAATTTTGCGAAAATGATTCGAGACTGTCTATCCCCTGAATACTGGCAAACCGCTCCTCGAGAACATCCGTAACGCCCTGCTCGACATCTTCGGGACCCGCTCCCGGGTAAATCGTAAAAACAGCAATTTGCGGTAAAGCAATGTTGGTAATCAAATCCTGTTTCAGCGACATCAGAGAGATTCCGCCGAACAGAATGACCGTTACCAGCAGAATCGCAATAATAGCAGGATGTTTAATGGCAAAATTCCACGGTTTCATGCCGTCCGATCCTCCGTCGAAACATCGGTTCCCGTTTCGGAAGAGCTGTTTTCCGTTTTCTGACTCTGCGCATCATCTTCGGACGAAACGCCCGCTCCTGTCGACGGAACCGGGTCATCCTCGTCTTTCGAAGGAAGCAGTTCGGGATATTCTTTTCCGTTTTTTATTGTGACCGGCTGCCCGTCATAAATAAAGTTCTGGCCTTCCACAATAAAATAGTAATCTTTATATCCGTTCGGAATTTCGAAAGAATTGTCGTCCGAAAAAACAGGCTGATAAATCATCCTTTCTGCCCGCATCGTATCGGGATTGACGTACCACAGCACATCTTCTCCGACAAGAGCCCGAATCGGCAGACTGTAGACATCCTCTTTGCGTTCGAGAACGAAAATCACATTGACAAACATACCGGGACGCAGGAAATCGTACCCTTCATCCAGTTTACAGACAACCTCGAAGTTTTTCGACTGCGGCTCGACCATCTCTCCGATACGCTCGATATGGGCCGTATAGAGTGTATCTTCCGCCGGATGTTTAATTTTGACCGTAATCTTATCACGGTCTTTGTTAAACCTGAAAAAATTGTCTTCGGGCAGTTTGGCCCGGACGACCAGCTCGGACAAATCGGCGACGACCAAAAGTCCGACATCGGGAGAAACCAGCTGTCCCGTGCTGACATATTTCTGCAAAACGGTACCGTCGATAGGAGAAGTGACTTTTGCATAGTCCATCTGCAGTTTGGCCAGTTCGTACTGCGATTTTGTCGCTTCGAAACGGGTTCTCGCTTCATCATATTCCTGTTGGGTGGCAACTCCCTGATTGTACGACCGGCGGACACGTTCGTAAATTTTGGCAATTCCGTTATAGGCGGCCGAAGCCTGTTCGAACTGAAGGCGATAGGGCGCGTCGTTGATTAAAAGCAGTTCCTGATCTTTTTTGACTTTATCTCCGATATCGACATGAAAAGCGGTGATATTCCCGCTGACTTTCGAATGAACCTGAACCATGTTTTTCGGTTCGATGTAGGCATTGATTTTATAATCTTTCTGCAAGTCACTGATCAAACCTTTTGTGACAACTACGGGGATGGCTGTTTCGGGTGCCTGTGTTGTTTTCGAATAGAGAATCCGAAAAAGAACCAGCAGCATAATCACCACAATTGCCGAAATAACACCGATTTTAACTGCGCGTTTTTTATTTCCCATCTTAAATGCCTCCGCAGGGATTGCTTCTTTTCTATCCATTTTGTATAATATTTACGGTAAAAATTCCCTGACAATTCGTTATATAATATCATAAATCAAGGAATCGGGGCAACAAAAAATTGATTAAATCTATCTTAAATCCCGAACCGCGGTATCGCCATGAATGATCGTCAATCCGTTTTTCTTTCATCCCGGTTTCCCGTCCTTTGCGGCATCAAACATTCCGGAAAAAGTTCCTGCGGCAGACAGCTGGCCGAAAAACTCGGAATGCCGTTTCTCGATCTGGACTCGCAAATCGAAACTCTTTACAGGGAACAATACGGCACTGCCGCCTCCTGCCGCGAAATCTACTGCCGGCACGGTGCGGCCGTTTTTCGAGCCCTCGAAACGGAAGCGGCCGCCTTTGCCGCCCGAAACCGCCGCTTTGTAACGGCAGCCGGAGGCGGTCTGTGCGACAATCCGCAGGCATGGACGGTCCTGAAAGAAGCGGGCGCCTGTTTCCTCTTTCTGGACGAACCCGAAGAACGGCTTTTCAAACGCATTACGGCCGGCGGTCTGCCGCCGTTTCTGCAAAACGGCGATCCGAAAGCCCTTTTTTCCACGCTGTACGCCAAACGGCGGACGGCTTACCTCTCCCTTTGCGACGCGGTGCTGTCTCCCGATTATCCGGAATCGACTCCCGAAAAGCGAACGGAGCGGATTATCTCGATTCTCAAAAACCACCCGATTCAGGAGGAATCTCATGAGCGGTAACACATTCGGAACCCTTTTTAAAGTCACCACCTGCGGAGAATCACACGGAAAAGCGGTCGGCGTCATCATCGACGGCTGTCCGGCCGGACTGCCTCTGACGGAAACCGACATCCAAAAAGAACTCGACAGACGAAAACCGGGACAGTCGGAAGTCACGACACCGCGCAAAGAATCCGACACTGCCGTTATCGAATCGGGCGTTTTTAACGGCACGACAACCGGCACGCCGATTGCCGTCCGCATTGCAAACGAAAACCACCATTCGGCCGACTACGAAAATATCGCACACTGTTTCCGACCGGGACACGCCGACAGAGGCTATTTCGAAAAATACGGAATCCGCGACTACCGCGGCGGCGGCCGCGCCAGCGGACGGGAAACCGCCGCCCGCGTGGCAGCCGGCGCCGTTGCCAAAAAAATACTGGCACACAACGGCATAACGGTTCGCGCCTGGGTAAAAAGTATCGGTCCGATAACGGCGAAAAGCTGCCGTTTCGATACCATCGAGCAGAACCCGGTCCGCTGCTGCGACCCGGAAGCGGCCGAAAAAATGAAAGAATACATCCTGCAAAAAGCCTCCGAAAAAGAGAGTGTCGGCGGCATCATCGAATGCCGGGCCGACGGGCTCCCCGTCGGCTGGGGCGAACCGGTTTTCGACAAACTGGATGCGCTGCTGGCGCATGCCGTTCTGTCGGTCGGCAGCATTAAAGGAATCGAATTCGGCAGCGGATTTGAAGCCTCATTACTGACCGGCTCCGAAAACAACAGACCGGGACACAGCGGCGGCATAACGGGCGGCATTTCCGACGGCGAACCTCTCTTTTTCCGTGTTGCCGTGAAGCCGACTCCTTCGATTTTCCGCCCGCAGGAATGTCTGACCGATACCGGCGAAACAACGACAATCACCCTGAAAGGCCGCCACGATCCGTGCCTCTGCCCGCGTCTTGTTCCCGTCATCGAAGCGATGACCGCTCTTGTTTTGGCCGATTTGCTTCTGCGCGACCGGGCTTCCCAATTATAAAAACGGACTTTACAAACTTTGACAAAAAAGCTAAAATAATAAAGAAAGCATTCGGAAGAGCATTATGCATGAGAAAATCTTAATTGTCGAAGACGAAAAAAAACTTTCCCGCTTTATCGAACTGGAGCTTCAACACGAAGGATACCGGACCAAAACGGCATTTACGGGAAAAGAAGCCGTTGCCAACGCCTTAGCCGAGAATTTCGATCTGATTCTTCTCGACATTATGATTCCCGAAATCGACGGCATCTCCGTCTGCCGCAAAATTCTAAGCATCACTCAAGTTCCGATTATCTTTTTAACGGCCAAAGGTGAAACGGCCGACAAAGTGGAAGGTCTTGATGCGGGAGCGGTCGACTATATTACGAAACCGTTTGAAATCGAAGAACTGCTGGCCCGGATTCGCGCCAATTTAAGAAATCAGTTTATCGAGAAAGGCGATATTCTCCGTTACGCGGATATCGAAGTCAACAAAAGAACCCACACGGTGACACGGGACGGACAGCCGGTCGAGCTGAGAAAAAAAGAGTATCAGCTGCTGACTTTTTTTATGGAAAATGCCGAGAAAGTTCTGGACAGAGACGAAATTCTGAACAAAGTCTGGGATCTCGAATTTTGCCAGGGCAGCAATATCATCGATGTCCATATCCGCCACCTGAGAGAAAAAATAGACAGCCACTCGGAAAATAAGCTGATTCACACGGTCCGCGGTTACGGATATGTTTTTAAATCGGATTTATAAACGGATTCCTCTTGCCTGGAAACTGATTCTGACGACAACTCTGCCGTTTTTCCTCCTGTTTGTCACACTGGTTTTTTTTGTTCCCTATCAGATGGACCAGATTTCCCTCCACTCCGTGGAAGAATCGATGAAGCTGGCCATCGACGACACCGCAACCCACTTTTACAATCAGGCCGCCATTACCGAACCGCAAAGACTGAATATTCAGGTCGTTGTTTACGACACCTTTCTGATACCGCTGCGTTATTACAATTACTCACACGAAGTCTATCCGCCCGAATCGGTCGGTAAACTCGAAATGCGCGAAACGCCGATTTCCGACTACCAGCCGATCGGCTCACTGACAGAAAACTTTTTCAGAGTTGCCGAATATACCAAAGAAATCACGATTGACGGCGAGACCTTTTTTTTCCAGGCCAGCAAAAATATCGACTACCGCAACGATATTGTCCGGTATTCTCAATCAATCACCATCGCCCTGTTTTGTATCGCCGTCACTCTTGTTTTCATCACCTCTCTCATCAGCGTTAAACGGAATCTGAAAGTCCTGAAAAATATTGCCGAAACAGCCGAAAGCATCACCATCAGCAATCTCTCCTCTTCCCTGCCTTACGAACAAAGCCGCGACGAAATCGGAAGCATGGTACAGTCCTTTAACCGAATGATTGCCCGTCTCGACGAAGCCGTTTCCCGCCAAAACCGGTTTCTTTCCGATGTGTCGCATGAAATCAAAACTCCCGTCGCCGTTATCAAAGGATATGTCAACATCATCCGCCGCTGGGGTTACAAAGATCCGGACGTTTTCAACGAAGCAGTCACCGCCATCGACTCTTCGGTCAACGATATTACCGACATCATCAACAATCTGCTGCTTCTGGACAATCTGCGGAACAACCGGATCGTCGGAGAATTCGAAACAACCGATATTTCCGTTCTGTTCTCCAAAGCGGCACAGGCGGTCAAAAGTCTCTACCCCGACAGAAAGGTCGACATACGTATCGGGAAACGCAAAACGGTTGTCTGCAACGAAAAACTGATTGCCCAAGTAATTCGCATTTTGGTCGACAACAGTCTCAAATACAGCCCCGACGGCTCCCCTCTGGAGCTCAACGGCCGCATCGATACAAAACGGTGCCATATTCAGGTCTGCGATTCCGGAGAAGGAATCGACGAATCGGAAATTCCGAAAGTGTTCGGCCGCTTTTACAGAGTGGAAAAATCACGCTCGAAAGAAACCGGCGGATCCGGATTGGGATTATCGATTGCCGCCGATATTATGAAACTGCACGAAGGAACAATTACTCTGACCAACCGCAAACCGCACGGTCTCTGCGCCGAAATTCAGTTCCCGTCCAACCTTACCCGTTCGCCCGCGGAAAATCCCGGTTCAGAATCTCCCACACACGGGAATGCTGGTGCGGAATCACACACATAGAACAGTCGAGAACAGTCAGTTTCGGATTTTTGGCGGAAACGGCACGCCGGGCAGCCGGAGAGGAGACGGTACAAAGACCGCACTCGATGAATCCGTCTTTTTCATTCACCTCGGCCGAAAAATAGGGACAATAGCAGCCGAGACAATTGAGTCTGTCCCCGCTTAAAATATGACATTTTTTCCCGTCGGCAAAAAGAGGACAGAATTTCTTTTCTTTTCTTGAGAGATTATCGTGAAGGAAATAGTCGGCAACCTGTTCTTCGGAAAGCCCCTGTTTACGCAGTTTATGTATCAGGCGTTCTGTTTTCCGAAAGGATTTACGACGCCAGGCCGCCGAACGGCGTATATATTTTTTGACAAATCCCAACATATCGGTTACGTCTCTCCGGAAGCGGATACCCCGGACTAACGGTAGTGGGCGATGAGGGACTCGAACCCCCGACATTCTGCTTGTAAGGCAGACGCTCTAACCAACTGAGCTAATCGCCCGATGCGGTCATCATATCAGAAGCAAAAAAAGTTGTCAAGAGCCGGCGAAAAAAGAAAAGCCCCTTTTCTCAAAAGAAATTTCATGATAAAAAAAGATATGGAACGGGAACGCCTCTGGACAAAAGATTATCTTCTCAGCACACTGATTAATTTTCTCATTCTTGTCAATTACTACCTTTTAATGGTGATGATGACCGACTATGCCTGCAAACAGTACGAAATTTCTCTGAGTACGGCCGGGCTGACCGCCAGTATTTTTGTGGTCGGAGCGCTGCTGTCCCGCCTCTTTACCGGTGCGGCAATGGAGAAAGTCGGACGAACGCGCATTTTGCACCTCTTTCTGATTCTGAATCTGCTGATGTCTCTTGCCTACTTTCTGACAGCCGGCATCGCGGCACTGCTTCTCATCCGGATCCTTCACGGTATTTCCTACGGCGCGATTTCGACGGCGGTCGGAACCATTGTTTCCCGCTCCGTTCCCAAAAGCCGTACCGGCGAAGGTATCGGCTATTATATGCTGAGCGTCACCCTGGCGGCTGCCGTCGGCCCCTTTCTGGGAATGTCTCTGCACGGCAGCGGCGGCTTCACGCTTCTTTTCGGCGTCTGCTGCGGCTTAACGGCCGCGGCACTTGCCGCGTCGCTCTTCATCACTCCGCAACCGCCGGAAACAAAGACTGCTTCGGCATCCGAACAGCCGCTGCGACTCTCCTCCTTCTTCGAACCGAAAGCGTTCCGCGTCAGCAGCTTTGCCGCTGCCGTCTACTTCGGCTATTCCGCTCTGCTGGCCTTTCTGACCACCTACACAACGGAAGCCGGACTGGCCTCGACCGGACGCTTTTTCTTTGTGGTTTACGCGGTGGCCATTTTTGTATCGCGTCCCGTTACGGGACCGCTGTTCGACAAAAAAGGCGAAGCGGCCGTTCTGATTCCCGCCTTTCTTTCGTTTACCGTCGGTATGGCACTGCTCGGTTTCATGACAGACAGCGCGACGCTGCTGACGGCGGCGGCGTTTCTCGGCTTCGGCGTCGGCGTTACCCAATCGACGGGACTGGCCTCCGCCGTCAGAGAGGCACCGAAAGAACGGATGGCTGTCGTCAATTCGACTTTTTATATTTTTTTGGATACGGCCGTCGGGTTGGGGCCGTTCATTATGGGCTTTGTTCTTCCGTTCATCGGCAACTCCTACCCGCACCTCTACTGCGGTTTGGCTCTGCTCTCGCTGGTGATGACCCTGATTTACCTGCCGTTGCGACCGAAAACAACCCCGCACCGCTGACAGAGGCGGCCGCATTGCCGGGCGGAACCGGCGCACCGCCGTCTGAGCCGTATCATAAAAAAAAGAAGAGCCGAAGCTCTTCTTTTTTTTACAGCTTTCTTTACAGCGTACCGATGCCGGAATGGTAATCTTGCAGCGAACGGACACCGCCGGAACCGTTGATGGCGGCCGCAATTCCCTTCACCGCCGCGGAAGCGCCCGCCAGCGTGGTGATGTAAGGCACCCGGTATTTCAGCGCCGCCTTGCGGATCGCCTCTTCGTCGGCAATGGCGTTGCGCCGTGCGCTCGGCGTATTGATTGCCAGACAGACCTCGCGGTTGACAATCAGATCGACCACATTGGGGCGCCCTTCGTTGATTTTCGCCACCACCTGACAGTCGATACCGCCTTTGCGGAAGAATTCCGCCGTTCCCTCGGTCGCTGTAATCTGGAATCCGAGATCGGAAAAAGCTTTGGCCATCGACAGCGCTTCGGCAGCCTGGCTGTTTTTTTCCGAAAGACTGATCAGAATCTGAGCGCCCGCTTCCGGTTTCGGCAGCGCCATTCCGACCGCTTCCTGCGACTTGTAAAATGCCAGCCCGAAATCCTTTGAAAGACCGAGCACCTCGCCGGTCGAACGCATTTCCGGACCGAGCACCGGGTCGACATTGGGAAACTTGTCGAACGGAAAAACCGCTTCTTTGGCACCGTGGTGCGGAATCACTTTCGTCTTCAAATCGAGCGATTTCAGCGTTTCGCCCAGCATCAGCCGCGTTGCCAGCTGCGCCATCTGCGTATTGCACACTTTCGAAACCAGCGGAACGGTCCGGCTGGCCCGCGGATTGGCTTCCAGCACGTAGACTTTGCCGTCTTCGATGGCGTACTGCATATTCATCAGACCGCACACCTTCAGCGCCTGAGCGATTTTTTCGGTGTAGGACTGTATCGTTTTGAGATTTTCTTCCGAGAGAGAAACCGGCGGAATCACACAAGCCGAATCGCCGGAGTGAACACCGGCGAGCTCGATATGTTCCATCACGGCGGGAATAAAGACATCCTTACCGTCGGAAAGAGCATCGGCTTCGCATTCCAGCGCATTGCGCAGGAAGCGGTCCAGCAGCAATGGCCGGTCCGGAGTGACGCCGACCGCCTTTTCGACATATTCGCACAGCATATCGCGGTCGTAAATCACCTCCATGCCGCGGCCGCCGAGAACAAACGAAGGGCGGATCATCAGCGGATAACCGATACGGTCGGCCACTTTCAGCGCCTCGTTTAAATCGGAAGCCATACCGGCTTCGGGCATCGGAATCTCCAGCTTGTCCATCATCTGCCGGAACAGGTCGCGGTCTTCGGCCGTATCGATGCTGTCGATACTGGTACCCAGAATTTTGACCCCGGCATCCGACAACTCGCGGGCAATGTTGAGCGGCGTCTGACCGCCGAACTGAACAATGACCCCGGCCGGTTTTTCTTTTTCGTAAATCTGCAGCACATCCTCGGCGGTAATCGGCTCGAAATAGAGCTTGCTGCTGGTATCGTAGTCGGTCGACACCGTTTCCGGGTTACAGTTGACCATAATCGTTTCGTAACCCATATCACGCAGCGCAAAAGCGGCGTGCACACAGCAGTAGTCGAACTCGATTCCCTGACCGATGCGGTTGGGACCGCCGCCCAGAATCATGATCTTTTTTGCATTGGCACTGACCGGCGATTCGTCGGGAGCATTGTAGGAGGAATAATAATAATAGGTATCCTCTTTCCCGGAAACCGGCACGGCGTGCCACCCTTCTTTGACCCCCAAAGCGGTGCGCCGTTCGCGCACACTCTTTTCGGAAATTCCGAGAATTTTGGCCAGATATTTGTCGGAAAACCCGTCCTTTTTGGCCCGAATCAGCAGATCGTCAGCCGGAAGCTGTCCCGGTGTTTCGAGAATCTTCTCTTCCAGCTCGACCAGTTCCCGCATCTGCTGCAGAAAGTAGTCTTTGACAAACGTGATTTTGTTGAGCTCTTTATTGGTAGCGCCTTTGCGGATCGCTTCGTAAAGCAGAAAATAGCGTTCGCCGGACGCCGTCTTCAACCGGTCCAGCAGCTCCGACAGCGGCAGCTCGTGAAAGTTTTTGGCAAACCCCAACCCCGAACGGCCGTTTTCCAACCCGCGGATCGCTTTCTGAAACGTTTCTTTAAACGTCTTACCGATGGCCATCACCTCGCCGACCGCCTTCATCTGCGTGCCGAGAGAATCTTCCACCCCTTTGAACTTTTCGAACGCCCAGCGGGCAAACTTCAAAACCACATAATCGCCGGACGGCGTGTATTTTTCCAGAGAACCGTCGCGCCAGTACGGAAACTGATCCAGCGTCATTCCGGAAGCCAGCTTGGCGGAAATTAAGGCAATCGGAAAACCGGTGGCTTTGGACGCCAGCGCCGACGAACGGGAAGTCCGCGGATTGATTTCGATAATCACCACACGGTCGCTGACCGGATCGTGGGCAAACTGAACATTGGTACCGCCGATGACGCCGATGGACTCGACAATGCGGAACGCCTGCTCTTTGAGTTTCTCTTCCAGTTCTTTGGAGATGGTGAGAAACGGCGCCGAGCAGAAAGAATCGCCGGTATGAACGCCGACGGCGTCGATATTTTCGATGAAGCAGATGGCGATCATCTGATTTTTACTGTCTCGAACCACCTCGACTTCCAGCTCTTCCCAGCCGAGAATCGACTCTTCAATCAGACACTGGTGGGTTAACGACAGTTCCAAACCGCGGCCGGCCACCGAGCGCAGCTCTTCGACATTGTAAACCAGACCGCCGCCGGCACCGCCCATCGTATAAGCGGGACGAACCACCACCGGATAATTGAGCCGGGCGGCAATCTCTTCCGCCTCTTCCAGCGACCAGGCAATATCGGAACGGGGGGTTTCGATTCCCAACCGCTGCATCGTTTCTTTAAAAACCTCGCGGTCTTCGCCCCGTTCGATGGCGTCGAGATTGACCCCGATGACCCGAACATTGTATTCGGAAAGAATTCCCGCCTTATTCAGCTCGCAGGCCAGATTCAGACCGGTCTGTCCGCCCAAATTGGGCAGAAGCGCGTCGGGACGCTCCTTTTCAATAATCTGTTTCAGCCGTTCGAGATTGAGCGGCTCGATATAAGTGGCATCAGCCATAACCGGATCGGTCATAATCGTCGCCGGATTGGAATTGACCAGCACCACCTTATAACCGTTTTCCCTCAACGCTTTACACGCCTGAGTTCCCGAATAATCGAATTCGCAGGCCTGTCCGATGACAATCGGACCGGAACCGATAATCAGTACCTTTGAACCGGGTTTCAACCGTTCCTCTTCATTCTGCATACTTACCTCGCAAATCGTTTGATTATAGCACATCGTCGGGAAAAAAGCGATACATTTTACCGATAAAAACGACCCTTTCGGAAAGACGGCTGCCGCTTTCCATTTTTATTTTTCCTCCGAAAAATGATTTTCATTTACAAAAAAAGTCCGTTTTCGCCATTAATGATAGCGGAGGTATTCCGATGAAATCGTGGCAGGACTTGAAATTAACAGACGACTATTTGTTCAGTCAGATTATGAGAGAAGAAGATTTCTGTAAACTCTTTCTTGAGATGCTAATGCGACGGCCACGGATGGCCTAGTGCCGCCGTAGCCACGGATGGCGGGAGGCGGCTATCAAGGTAGAAAAAGTGGTCTATCTCGAAGCGCAGAAGGAGGTCAATCTCTTTCCGCAGGCAAAAGGTATCCGCATGGACGTCTATCTCGAAGGAGACGGGGAAATCTACAACATCGAAATGCAGACGGTGCGGAAGACGAATCTGGTTAAACGAATGCGCTATTACCATTCCGCTATCGATGTCGATTCGCTGTTAAGAGGCAATCCGTACGACCAGCTCAAAAAATCGTTTGTGATTTTCATCTGCAACTTCGACTTGTGCGGCGACGGCTTTCCGGTCTATGAAAGCATCACAACCTGGAAACAAAACGGAAAAGAAATAGGTGACGAACAGATAAAAATAGTGTATAATGTAGGTGCGTTTGAAAAAGCTCAAGACCCGCGCCTAAAAGCTCTGCTCCGCTATTTGTCCACCGAAACCGTTACCGACGAAGCCCGTGCTCTAGCCGAAAAGGTGGCCGCCTTCAAACGACACTTTCCCGACGGGAGGCCGCATATGAAATACGAATTGGATTTATACGACAAATGGTGCGAAGGAAAAGAAGAAGGGATTAAAGAAGGTCGTCAGGAAGGTTTGTCGGAAGGGCTGGAGAAAGGACGTAATGAGGGTTTGTCTGAGGGCATACAAAAAGGTCGGGATGAGGGCATTCTCCAAACCGCGGCGGCCGCTTTAAAACAAGGTGTACCGCTCGAAACGGTGGCGGCTTTCACCGGACTGCCCCGAACGCGGCTGGAAGAACTTCAAAAGAACTTCAACGCACTGTTTAAAATAAAAGGCGGTAACGGCGGTTGCCGGTATTTTTAACCGTAATCATTACTTTTACAAAAAGAAAAAGCTGCGTAACGGAATGAAAATCCGACGTCGCTTTTTTATTTGACAGGCGTCTTCTGCCTGATAAATCACAATACCGACTTTTACCGGTTGAGTTCATTTATGATTGAAAGCAACCGGTCAACGACATCCTGCTTAACTGCTAAAGCAAAATCATCGGCCTGTTCTCCGGTTCGTCGAACAGATATTCCTTCAATTTCATAATTCCATTTTGCCGCAATTTCTTTCATATCCGTATACATGGGACTCTTTTCCGTCCCACGGACAGCACCGATAATAATATCGCAATCTCTCTGGCACAACGTTTCTATTTTGCGGCAAGCTGCTTCACGAACATCTCCCATACTGGAAAATCCGATACGAATTTTCTTGAAGCTGACAATATTAAAAATCTCTACTCTCAATCTCGGACACAAATTCTCGACGGAAACATCGTCATTCTTTTTGACTTCGGAAAAAACTTTCTTGATAGTTGTTGTTTTTCCGCTCTTTTGACCACCATAAACAATAAAAATTTTTTTCATAGAATAGCTATTCTCTTTATTTTATCAATTAAAATCAAACCTAAAGATTATTTCTCCGTGTCTGATTAAAATTAGAAATACATAACTTTAATGGAAGAATAAACTCTATCGGGAATTTTTAACTTATTCGATGCAAAAAGAACTTCTGTACCATTTCTTTTTTTTGCTGCGGTATAATTAAGGTATAATTTCCTTTTCTTATTTTTTTTATACATTTCTATTATTGGATCAACATAATCATATGTTAAAATCCAATCCGAATCCAAAGAATGAATAAAATCTGCTAATACTTGATGATCTACATGTTTAAATGAATTTGTGTACAAAGCATCTCCTTTTTCATAATATGGAGGATCAAAATAAATAAAGCTTTTGTTGTCCTCTCCAATTTGGGAATTAGCTATCGTTACAAATTCCTTTGCATCTAAATTATATAAATTAATTCTGTTTTGAAAGAGTGCAATTTTATTTATTCTATCAACTAAATTCTTTTTATTATATCTTGCATCAATTTTCCACCGGCCTGATTGAGAACGACCTCCAATCATCCCACCGTTTAATATTCCCGACCGATTTGATCTATTTAAAAAAAATGTTGAGAAACCTAAATCAATATAACTCTCATTAGTTTTATTATCCTGAATCTTTTTTTGTTTATCCCATTCATTGATTGTGACAGGCGTATCCCAAACAAGTTTACAAAAAGAATCTGTTTCATATAATACGCTGTACCAAAATGCATAAATTGATCGGTCTATATCATTTATGTGTATTTTAGAAACCAGTTCTGCAAAGAGTAAAGAAAGCCCCACACATGCACCTCCGGCGAAGGGTTCCATATAATCACATCCATACAATTGGTTTTCTAATAAAATATCTTTAACAAAGTTTGATATTTTATTTTTTCCACCTGGATAACGTAACGGAGAATAGAAATTCATATATTTTCCCAAAGAGCTCTTACAAAAGATGATAAATCGTCCCAGGAATTTTTTAAATCATCTACACTTGGTGTAACTTGTGAATTATGAACAAACTGATGAAATGTTCTTATTGATTTCGATTCAGTAGGTTGAAAAATCATCATTTCAACAGAATGCAAATCATTTTTATGCATTATATTATTATTAATAAAATAGTCTTTAACAGCAGAAACTTTATGACTTAATTTTGCATCCTGCTTTACAGAAATACGTTTCTCTTTTAGATAATTGTCAATACTTAATTCTATAAATACTCTAAAAAGAACTGCAATCGCATTCGGAAATAAACCTAATTCAAGTTCTTTTAATTCTTTGTAGATTTTTTTTATTCTTGGATTTTGAATAGGAATATTGGTGTTTGATGGAATCAAGCATTTCCTGTTCTGAAAATACCCTTGTCTTCTCTTTGTAAAATTATTATTGAAATTATCCCCTTCCTTATTTATTTTCTCATAAAAAGACTGTTTTTTATTATTATGTTCGTTGTCTGTATTCTGATAATTGACATAATCTGTATTTTCTAGGCGCTCTCTTAATTCCCTTATGTACTCTTGCCTATCCCTTTTTTGATAAATCTTACCAACACTCATATCATCGACCAAATCTTGAAGAACAAGTTTTAGCTGCGGAGTTATAAATTCTTCATCTAATGAATATTTTCCTTCAGAATAACTTATTCCCAAAAACTTTCGCATATCTGGATCTTGAACAATACGATCAAAATTGGTTTTTTTTACTTGTGATAGCTTATCTCTTATATCAGAAGGTATATCATCTCGACAAATGAGTTCTTCCAAAAAAAATTGCCTTTTTGTATTTATTAACGACTTAAATCGTTCTGTTTGTTGTGCATCCCACTTTACAATACCAGCACCACCATTTTCACCTGTATGCTTTAATGAAACCCACTTATTGTTGTACTGTGAATCATTACTTAAAACACAAGGAATTTTCTTAAAAATTGAAATATCAACTTTTGAAGAAAGAGCAATAAATTTGTCTCTTATTTTTTTGTCAGCTGTAATAAGATTCGGATTATTTAAAAATTTTAAAGCGGCTATACGGCGATTACCTTCTTGAACGACATATTTCCCGTTAATTTCTGACACAAGGATTTTCTCTAATGGATTTAATCCGTTTTCTATAATGTGCTCTGCTAAAGAAACTAATTTATCTTTCTGATCTAAAACCATTGCTTCGAAAGCCTCAACCTGATCCTCAACAGGATTAAATCTTGGGTTCGAATTATTTATGAAAAGATCTGCGATACTAACCTCTATATTCTGAATACTTCCCTCCATACTTACCCCTTGTATATTTATTAATTCTATTTTTTAAGTATACGATACAATGATGTGCTTATCAACTCTTTTTGAAGATTTATCCTTCAAAGTGTATTTCAGTATATTTAACGGATTAGGCGGTGAATACATCAAGAACATGAGTCTTCATCATTGAGTTTACTCTTTGAATTCGGAAAATACTTCTTCCAGTCTTTACGAATAACTTGTATAAGAGATAACAAAAATCCAACAAAATCAACAACAGATAAAAGAACTGTCGCTGTCGTAAAAAAACCATTAATCGTAGAAATTAAAATGAATATAACTACTGCCACAACAATAAGAGCAGCCAATTTCCAAATTATACTCAAAATAAATTTACACAAATTTTTTCGTTTTTCTTTTTTTCTTTTTTTCTCTGATTCTTTTTTCTCATATTCATCAAGTCGTCTTTCCAATTCGGCATTCCTGTCATCTTTTTCTTTAATAAGAAGTTCTTTTTCTCTTTGATTTTCTTTGAGGGTCTCAATAACAAGATCCTTCTCTTCCAATGATCTTTGTGCTGTTTTTACCTGCTCCTCATATCGGCTTAAATATTCCGGAGAAAAATCCATTACCTCATTAATGTCATCCCCTTGTAAATCTTCCGGAAGGTACGGCTTGTTTCTAAGCATCAGAATTCGAGCTATAAGTTGATCATCTGTTAAATCACCATTCTTGTATTGTTTTGTTATTTCGAAAAATGCTTTTTCCGCATTATGGGCAATATTTGAAGATAGCACAATTCGAGCTTTTAATATTGCAGCAACATTTGCCGGATATACTTTTTTGCCAAAACCTTTTCCTAGTTTGCACCATAACAAACTTGTAATTCTATCAAGTGAAACAGCAAAATTACATACATCTTGATTTGATTCTTCCTTAATTTTGTCGGCCTGTTCTTTTGAAATACGAAGCGTGATTCCTGTATTTGAAACAACAAGATATTCAGAATCAATATCACTGCTATAATGTTTCCCTTTTCTAAGTTTATTAATATGACTTATTAATTTTAAAGCTAAATCCTTTTTCTTATCATCATCTTCATTATATCCAGAAGTTTCCAAGTTTGAAGAAAAATAACGCTCATTATAAAAGCTAATATCATGTTGATATTCTATAATATGAAAATTATTTTTTAATTTATGGTAAAAATCAGATTTTTTAATCTCAACATCAGCTGAAGTCCTGCAGTTATCTGTGATTGCCTTCATTGCTGTAGTTGTAATGAAACTTTCTTTTTTCCTCTCAACAATACTACTTGCTACGTTAAAAAAATCATCTATCTCTTTTTTTATTTCCGAAAAGAAATAAAGTGTAATCTTTTTGCCACCATTGGTATTCGCAGACCGAACCTGCTCATAAAAATCATTTGCCAGCTGTTGATATATACTACCATTATACCCTATAAGACTGAATAAAATTTCTGTTCCTAAATAAAGGTTTAAAGGCTTCTTTAAACCACCTGTTTCTCTGATATCATAACTCAAACCCAGATAAAGAATACTCCCTTCTCTAATTTTGTTTAAGTTATCCTGAATCTCAGTATTCTGCTCATTTATAAGAATAAATTCTCCAATTAAACCAGAATATTTCGATGAAGCATAAGTTGTATCTTCAATTAAAAAGTTAATCAATTCTTTAGTTAAAATTTCCTCATCAACTGATTCACCAGTTCTAATTGATATATATTGGACAAGTTTTTGAATAATAACAAAATTACAATCATTGGCTTCTTTTTGTTTAATTTCAAATTCTCTTCCTGTGTCTATTTCATTCATTGAAACATTATATATTCTATCACACAAAGAAAGCCCATCAATATTTTTAAGTGAGGTCTTAATAACCGCTTCAGGAATAATAAATCCAAAAAATTCTGTTAAATGACCTTTCATTTCGATTGCTGAAAAGCGATACAATGGAACAGTTGTTATGACGTATCGTATAAATTCTCCTAAAATTTGATAAGGACTTTGATATTTCTTTTCATCCGATAAACTTTTCAGTGTTGCAAAAGCTGCTAAAATAGATGCTGTATTTTCTTCATGTACATTAGTCATATTATATTTCCCCTTAATATATTTTTCTTTCCTATTTTACCCTCTCGCACAAGGACAGTAACTGTTCCAATTTGGCGACAATCCAGCTCTGTTCATAAAGGGGCAAAAAACAAACAAGAAACCCTTGATTTTTCTGTATTGATGACTGACTATGCGGCTGATTCTTCGCAAATGGGAGTCCTTTACATCCCATTATACCTTATTTCCCCTTCTTTACCAGCTTTTTTACTTCAATCTCTCACCCAACGGCAGTAATTCTTCCAGTTTGGCGACGATGCGTTTTTGTTCGGCAAGGGGCGGGAGGGGAAAAAGACAATTTGACAAATAGTCTTTATGTATTCGTTGCTGTCCGGCTGTTCCCGTAAACGACCTGACTCCGTTATCAATAAAGTATGCGGACTTAAAGAACCATAACAGATATTCTTTTAGCATCAAATTATTAACGACCCGCACAATAGAAAGTTCTGTTGTTCCCGCTCCGTATCCGTTTTTGAGCTCTGTAAAAATAATTGATTTTTTATTCTGGAAACACGGCGTAATTTTGGCAATTCCTATATCACCGGTTGCAAAATGAGTAAATCCTTTTTTGATTTCTCCCCATTTTTTTACTTCAAACGTGTGTTCATTTCTATATCCGTCTGCAACATGAGCCATTGGTATAAAAGAAACTTCCAGTGAATCATCTATGTCATTTTTTGGATTTAATTCCACAATACTGCCAATTCTCACCCACTTCCAGCTTTCGGGTATCTCAAAGGGTTTTTCCTCTTCGGTGATTTCCGGTAGGGGTTTTTCTTTTTTTATTTTCCCGTCTGCAATCAGTCGTTGTTTTTCCTGCTGTATCTGCCGATACAATTCTTCCGCCGTGCCTTCTTCCGGGCGTTGTTCCACCAGCTTGCCCTGTATGGCGTACTGTAAGAGGGATTTTTTCATGTCGCTGGGGAAACGGCTGTTAAAGGTTTCCAGTTTGCGCCATGATTCTTCGTAGCGATCAATATAAGGTAGTAGTTCTTCGATTTTGGCGACAATCCGTTTTTGTTCGGCAAAAGGCGGAAGGGGGAAAAGCAACGCTTTCACCGTCCCTGCACTCAATTCAGTTTGATTAGTAGAACCTGAACCCAATTTTTCCAAAATTGGTTGATAATATTTCAATGTATAAAATACGAAGCTAATATCAATAGATTTATTTACCCGGATAACAGTTACATGTGAATCAGGTACCAACGGATAATTATTCGGATTATCACTATTTCGATATATTCCAACTCTACCTAATGTTCCATTTCCGGTTGAATTAAGAACTATATCGTTGTTAATCATAAATTCTTCTTGAGGATAATTAGCTAATTTTTTTTCATCCAAGTACTGAGCAAGTGACAAGTCGATATAGCCGGCTTTCGTATTACATTTTTGAGCAAAGACAAGAACATTACTTTTCGCTATGTACGTCGGAGATTTTCCACGTTTGATTGTTTTTACAACTATCTCCCCCAACCTTACCCACTTCCAATTTTCGGGTATATCAAAGGGTTTTTCCTCTTCGGTAATTTCCGGCAGGGGTTTTTCTTTTTTTATTTTGCCTTCTGCAATCAGCCGCTGTTTTTCTTTCTGTATCCGTTCAAACAGTTCTTCTGCCGTGCCTTCTTCCGGGCGTTGTTCTACCAGCTTTCCCTGTATCGCCTGCTGTAAAATGCTGTTTTTTAGTTCCTGGGGTGTCATTCGGCTTGTTCTCCCAACAGGGCACTCATGTCTGCCAGCACTCGGTCAATTTCTGCATTGAGGGAAGAGCGTTCTTCTTCATACCGGCGAATCAAATCAAGGGGAGCAAGGATTTCTTCTTCCCGATGGGGAAAGCCGCACAGATCGAGATTGTATCCCCGTTCTTCGGTCAGCTCCCGCACCGAAAACTTTTTGGCTTTGTCAAAACCCTCCTGCGTCAGCTCCTGCCGCTCGTGCCACCAGCGGCGGACCGGGTCGAAATGTTCGCTTTTCATCGGTTTGGTTTTGGAGAAATGTTTGTAGCCCTCCGGCATATCCAGCCGGTAAAACCACGTCTCTTTCGTGGCGCCGTTGTTGTCGAAAAAGAGAATGTTGGTGGTAATCGATGTATAGGGAGAAAAAACGCTGCCGGGCAGGCGGATAACCGTATGCAGGTTAAAGTCGCGCAGCAGTTTCTTTTTGATGTTCACCTTGGCGTTGTCGGTGCCGAACAGAAAGCCGTCGGGCAAAACCACCGCCGCCCGCCCGTTCTGTTTGAGGCGGTACATAATCACGGCCATAAACAGGTCGGCGGTTTCGCTGCTTGCCAAATCGGAAGGAAAATGGTTTTTCACATCGGCCTTTTCGTTGCCGCCGTAAGGCGGGTTCATTAAAATGACATCGAACCGATCCTCGTCGGTATAATCGAGCAGATCGTGAAGCAGCGTATTGTCGTGGCGCACGTTGGGAATATCCAGTCCGTGCAAAAGCAGGTTGGTAACGCACAGCATATAAGGAAACTGTTTCTTTTCGATTCCGAAAACCGAACGGTTGTAGGCGGCCTCGTCGTCGGTTGTGGCGACTTTCTGTTTCAGTTCTTTCAGCCAGCTGGTCAGAAAGCCCCCGGTGCCGCAGGCAAAGTCGGCCATTGTCTGCCCGATTTGCGGGGCAATCGTTTCGGCCATAAAATCGGTCACGGCGCGCGGTGTATAAAACTCGCCGGCCGAACCGGCACTTTGCAGCTCTTTGAGAATTGTTTCGTAAATTTCACCGAAAGCGTGACTTTCTTCGTAATCGCCGAAATCGAGAGCGTCGATCGTGTTGACCACCTGCCGCAGGAGAACGCCGTCTTTCATGTAGTTGTTGGCATCGGCAAAAACCGACTGCACCACCGCTTTTTTGACGGGTGTTGCGGCGTGGACGGGTAACTGTTTCAGTGTGGGAAAGAGGGTGTTGTTGACAAAATCGAGCAGTTTGTCGCCGGTCGGCGCTTTTCCCGTTCGGTCGTCGTGCGCCCAGTTTTGCCAGCGGCAGTTTTCGGGAATCACCGAACGGTAATTTTCATCTTCCCACTCCCAGTCGGCCTCTTTGGCATCGTACACTTTCAAAAACAGAAGCCACGCAATCTGTTCGATGCGCTGGGCGTCGCCGTTAATTCCGGCATCGTTGCGCATAATGTCGCGCACCCGTTTGACAAATCCGGTTAAGTTGCTCATGAGTTACACCGCCTTTTCTTCGTAAATTGCCTGTTCCAGTTCTTTCACCGCCTGCAGATAACCGTCCCGGCCGCCGAAATAGGAGGCAATTTTGGCCGGTTTGCCCAGCTTGTAAAACGGGTCGAGCTTCAGCACTTCGCTTTTTTCGATTTCGTAAATGCCGCTGTCGGCATATTTTTCCAGCAGAGCTTCCAGCACTTCGCGGGCGGCGCCGCTGTATTTGGAAAAGAAGTCCCGTTTTTTAACGTTTTCGGCACGTTCGCGTCGGGTTAAGGTTTTTTTGCCGTAGGCAACATGACAGATAAAGTCGAAGTCGTCGACACCGCTCATGTTCCGGTCGGCTTTAATTGCTTCCAGGTCGATGCCCCGTTCCCGCAGCAGGTTGCGTATTTCTTCTTTTTTCTCCCGGGCTGTCCATTTGCGGATAAAATGATCGAGGGAAGCGTATTCGCCGCAAATGTTTTCTTTTGTATAATCGATAATGCTTTCCTGCCGCAGCAGTTTGCCGTCGGTGTCGTAAACCGAGACGGTTTTATGAATAATTTCCACGCGGCAGCCGTTTCTGTCGACAATCGGTTTGGTGCGGCCGTAGTTTTCGGTGCGTTCGGCAATCACCGCGTTTGTATTGGCGCCGGCAGCGGCTGTGCGCGTTTCTTTGCCGGCAGTATACTGTTCGCACATTTCGATGGGGCCGTCCCAGTCTGGGTCGGCAAACAGGCGCGAAACGTTGCGGAAGTCCATAACGGTAAAGTGGGTTTTGCCCTCTTTTTCCCGCAGCCGGGTGCCGCGTCCGATAATTTGTTTAAACTCCGTCATGGAACCGATCATCTCATCCAAAACAATCAGTTTCACCATTTTGCAGTCGGCTCCGGTCGAAAGCAGTTTGGAGGTGGTGGCAATTACGGGATAAAGTGAAGCGGTACGGATAAAATAATCGATTTTGCTTTTGCCGTACTCGTCGCTGCCGGTAATACGAACCACGTAATCGGGATTTTTTTTCATCATATCCGCGTTCAGTTCGGCCAGGGCATCGCGCATCCGCAGGGCGGCTTCTTCGTTCGCACAGAAAACAATGGTTTTCGACATGCAGTCGGTGCTTTTCAGATAACGGGTGATTTCCTGCGCCACCTGATAAGTGCGGTCCCGAATAATAATGTTGTAGTCGTAATCGCTGTTGGTGTATATGCGGTCGGGGATTTCCGTTCCGTTTATATCGCGTTGTCCGCGGCGAGGACGCCACCCTTCGCCGATATCGGTCATGACATTGATGACCTTAAACGGAGCCAGAAAGCCGTCTTCGATGCCCTCTTTCAGGCTGTATTGGTAAACCGGTTTGCCGAAATAGTCGATGTTGGAAACGTAGGCGGTTTCTTTCGGTGTGGCGGTCATACCGATTTGCGTGGCGGAAGAAAAATAATCGAGGATTCTCCGCCAGCGGCTTTCTTCTTTTGCCGAACCGCGATGGCACTCGTCGACAATAATTAAATCGAAAAATTCCGGTTTAAACAGTTCGCGAAAATGTTCTTTATCGTCATCCCCCACCAGCTGCTGGTAGAGCGAAAAATAGACTTCGTACGAAGTAATGGTCTTTTTGTCATCTTTGGCGATGTTGATTTTTTTGATCACTTTTGACAAAGGCGCAAAGTCCTGTTGAATGGACTGATCCACCAGAATGTTGCGGTCGGCCAGGTAGAGGATTTTGCGTTTCAGGCCGCTTTTTAAAAGGCGGTAGACAATCTGAAACGCGGTAAAGGTTTTGCCGGTTCCGGTTGCCATGACCAGCAGGATGCGGTTTTGTCCGCGAGCGATGGCATCCAGTGTGCGGTTCACGGCAATCCGCTGGTAATAACGCGGCGGATACATGTTTTGACCGCTGTAGTACGGTTGCCCGATAACCGTTTTCTGCCGTTCCGTCATTCCCGATTCGGTTTGCCAACGTTCCCGCAGCTGCTCTTCCGTCGGGAATTCATCCAACGAAAACTGCCGCTCTTCTCCGGTCAGAAAATCGTGTTCGGCAAATCCGTCGCCGTTGGAACTGTAGGCAAAGGGAACGTCCAGCATCCGCGCATAGTTCATCGCCTGCTGCAAGCCGTGGGAAACGCTGTGACTGTTGTCTTTGGCCTCGACCACCGCAATCGGATAATGGGGCTCCGAATAAAGGACGTAATCGGCCCGTTTCGGTTTTTCCCGAAACACCAGATTGCCTTTCAGGTTGACTTTTCCGTCGGTAATCCGGGTTTCCATTTTGATTTTGCCGCTGTCCCACTTTGCCGTAATCGCCGGTGTAATGTAAAGCCGCTTGATATCTTCTTCACTCATCTGACTTTTTGCAAACAAATTTCTTCCGTCCTTTTCCCGATTATACCACAAAACTGCCGGCGGCAAAAGCACAAATCGGCTAACGGGGGATTTTTCGAGGAAAGGCAATCACCTCCCGATTCCGGTTCATGTATAAAAATTCGGGATTTCTTTACATGTGTTATTTCTTATGTATAAAAAAGCCGGTTTTTGATATATAAGATTTCCGATATCGGGAAATCCTGAGCTATGACTCATAATCGTACCCGTCACGATTTTCCCTGATTAATCAGCAAATCCATCAGTTTCCCGTTTATATAGTAATTTTGCCTGTTCATTTTCACTTTGCGCAGCAGTCCCGAAGAGACAATCTTTTCCAGATATTTGGAAGCCGTTAATCTGGTCACCTGCAAATCATTCTGAATAAATTCTATTTTCGTGTAGGGATGGTTGAACAAATTATTCAGTAATTCATGGCTATATTTAGCCCCAAAGTTATCCCTTAATACTACTTTATAGGAATCCATAAGTATTTTTATTTCATGAACTAAAAATACTGTTTTGTTTGCCGTTTCTTCTATTCCCTTTAACATGAAAACGACCCATTCTTCCCAATCTTTTTGGTTATCATTTTCATGATCCCTGATATTCTGAAGAAGGACATAATACTGTTCTTTATTCCGTGTTATATACCGGCTTAGATAAAGAATTGGCAGATCTAATAAATCATTTATAATCAGATAAAGAACACTGATAATTCTTCCAGTTCTTCCATTACCATCATAGAACGGATGTATACTTTCAAACTGGTGATGAATGACTGCCAGTTTAATCAGCGGATCAAGAGAGCAAACAGAAGAGTCATTGATAAAAAGTTCCAGATTTGCCATATATTTTTCGATTTCGGCTTTCGTCTGCGGTGGTGTGTAGATAATTTCCCCTCTATTTGTTTCAAGATGAGTTCCCGGCAAACTTCTAAAACCGGCCTTATTTAATTCTAATTCTTCCTGAATCTTTTTAATGATTGTGGCAGATAGAATTTTATTTTTCCGAATCGCATTAAATCCATAAGATACAGCTTCCCGATACCGCAAGACTTCTTTTGCTGCGGCTCTGCCTGCTGTTTCTTTGGCTTCTTTTATATCAAGTTCTGTTTTAAAAAGATCATCCTGTGTTGTAACAATATTCTCTATTTCAGAGCTCTCTTTTGCTTCCTGTAAAACCAGTGTATTCAATAAAATCGTTTCATTAGGAATTGTTTTGGCTACACCTTTTAATTCTGCCAAAGCTCTGGAGGCTAAAGTCAGTTGTTTTAAAATAGCATTTGTTTCCAAATCAATATTCAATGGTAATCGGGGAATTTTATAGGATGTCGACATGTTTTACCTCCCGAAACGAATTGCGTTTTCTTCGTTTCTCTTTTCATACCATATATCGAAAAACTCTTTTTAGGGCGTATCGATTCCGGTTCATGTATAAAAATTCGGAATTTCTTTACATGTGCAATCACTTATGTATAAAAAAAGCCGATTTTTATACATAAGTGATTATACCACAAAACCGACGGCGGCAAAAGCACAAATCGGCAAACGGGGGATTTTTCGCAACGGGACGGAAGAAAGGAAACCCGTTTCGGCCGAGGCTCTCCCCTTCAGAAAAGGGCGGCGGCACCGGCCGGCGGGAGCGGCGGGCTTAGGAAAAGCAGTCGAAAGAGCCGGCAGGCAGCGGCCGCACGGAAGCTTTGCCCGTTTTCAGATAGCGGATGCCTTCGACGGCGGCGGCTGCGGCGGAGGTGGTGGTCGTATACGGGATTTTCTGGCGGACGGCTTCGCTTCGAATCATCCGGTCGCCCTTTTGGGAAAAACCGCCCAGCGGCGTGTTGATCAGCAGTTCGAAACGCCCCATCGCCATGTGGTCGGTGATGTGGGGATGACCTTCGTGAACCTTCAGAATCGTTTCGCAGAAGATGCCCTTTTCGAACAGGAACGCGGCCGTTCCGCGGGTGGCGGCGATTTTAAACCCGAGCGACTTAAGCGATTTGACAATCGGCAGAATCGTTTCGCGGTCTTTTTTGTGCACGGAAACAAAAACCCGTCCCCGTTTCGGCAGGCGGTTGCCGGCCGCCGCCTGCGCTTTGGCGTACGCCTCGCCGAAGGTGGCGCCGGTACCGATAACCTCTCCGGTACTTTTCATTTCCGGCCCCAGCAGCGGATCGATGTCGGTAAAGCGGTCGAAACTGAAAACCGCCTCTTTCACCGCCCAACCGGTCACGCAGTGCCCCATACCGAATCCGTTTGTCGTCAGACCCTGCGTTTCGAGATCTTCGCCTTCCCAGATGCCGACGGCAGCATCGACCAGATTGACGCCCGTGGCTTTCGAGATGAACGGAACGGTCCGGCTGGCGCGCGGGTTCACTTCCAGAACGTAAAGTTTCTCCCCCTGCGAGGCAAACTGAATGTTGAGGAAGCCGACGGTTCCGGTTTTGAGGGCAATCCGTACGGTGACATCGCGGATGGCTTCGAGAATCACCGGTTCCGATTTATACGGAGGAAAGACGCAGGCGCTGTCGCCCGAATGGACGCCGGCGGCTTCGATGTGCTGCATAATGCCGGCAATGTAGACGTTTTTGCCGTCGCAGAGGGCATCCACATCGTATTCGAAGGCGTCTTCCAGAAACTGGTCGACCAGAAGCGGTTTGTCGGGGCCGTAACCGCTGACGTGGCTCAACGCTTCGTCCAGCTCTTCCCGGGTGAAAGCGATGAACATCGACCGTCCGCCGATGACGAACGACGGCCGCAGCAGAACGGGGTAACCGATTTCTTCCGCCGCCGCAATGACCTCTTCGGGTGTGGCGGCCGTCCGGTTGCGCGGCTGCAGAGCGCCGGTTTCCCGCACCAGCTGCGAAAAGAGACCGCGGTCTTCGGCGGCGTAAATATTTTTTACCGATGTACCGACGATTTCGGCGCCGGCCGCTTCCAGTTCGGCGGCCATGTTCAGCGGTGTCTGTCCGCCCAGCTGCACCAGAACGCGATTGACCTTTTCCTTACGCATGATTTCTTTGACATGTTCGGGCGTCAGCGGCTCGATGTAAAGGCGGTCGGAAATGTTAAAGTCGGTCGAAACGGTTTCGGGGTTGGAATTGACCAGAATGGTTTTGACGCCCCGTTTGCGGTAAGCCAGCGCCGCCAGCGTACAGCCGGTATCGAACTCCAGCCCCTGCCCGATCCGGTTGGGGCCGCTGGCCGGAATGATGACCGCTTTTTCGGCGGTTGTACCCAGCGGTTGTCCTTCGTCGTTTTCGCCGTAGCCGGAATAAAAATAGGGGGTTTCGGCCGCAAATTCGCCGGCGCAGGTGTCGACCGAATGGTAGACCGCGTGAATATTCTCTTTGCGGCGCCACTCTTCGACGGCCGCGGCCGTCATTCCCGTTAAGCGGGCCACCGCCGCGTCGGACATACCGGCCTGTTTGGCCCGCAGCAACAGAGCGGGCGTCAACGGCTGTGCGGCAATTTCCGCTTCCAGAGCGGCATATTCGGCGATTTCGTGCAGAAACCACGGATCGTAGCCGGTCAGCCGGTTAATCTCTTCCAGAGCCCCCGCCCCTTCCCTTTTGATTTTCGTAAAGGCGGCAAAGAGCCGCTGCGGGTGAAGCGTTGAGAGAATTTCGGACAGCTGCCGGTCATCGACCGGAAGTTCCGTCAGCCCCTCGTATTTTCTTTCGATGGAGCGGTACGCTTTGTTCAATGCTTCGATAAAGGTTCGGCCGAGAGCCAGCGATTCGCCGACACTTTTCATCTGCGTTCCGAGCTCTTTGTAGCCGGTCGGAAACTTTTCGGTTTCGAAACGGGGCACTTTGACCGCCACGTAATCGAGCACCGGTTCGAAGCAGGAGACGGTTTTGCCGGTCACTTCATTGAGAATCTCGTCGAGAGTCAGCCCGACCGCCAGCTTGGCGGCACACCGGGCAATCGGAAATCCGGTCGCTTTACTGGCCAGCGCCGAGGAACGGGAAACCCGCGGGTTCATTTCGATAACGACAATCCGTCCGCTTCGGGGATCGACACCGAACTGCACGTTGGAACCGCCGCAGTCGACACCGACTGCCCGCAAAATATCAATCGATGCTTTGCGGATCGTCTGATACTCGCGGTCGCTTAATGTCTGCACGGGCGCCACCGTCACCGAGTCGCCGGTATGAATACCCATCGGGTCGATATTTTCGATGGAACAGATGATGACGGCATTGTCGGCTTTGTCTCTCATCACTTCCATTTCGATCTCTTTCCAGCCGATAAGCGATTCCTCAATCAGCGCCTCGTGAGCGGGACTCTCTTCCAGCGCTCTTGCAACCTTGCCGGCAAACTCTTCTTCGTTTTGCGCAATCGAGCCGCCGCGGCCGCCGAGCGTAAAACTGGGGCGGATAATCAGGGGAAAGCCGGTTTTTTCGGCAAACCGTTCCGCTTCCGGAACCGAATGAACCACTGTCGATCGCGGCAGATCGAGACCGATTTTTCTGACCACCCGTTTAAACTGTCCCCGGTCTTCCGCCAGCCGAATCGAGCGAATACCGGCACCGATCAATTCGATGCCGTATTTTTCGATGATGCCGGCTTTATCGAGCTCGAGCGCCAGATTGAGCGCCGTCTGTCCGCCCATGGTAGGCAGAATGGCATCGGGACGTTCTTTGATGATGATTTCTTCCATATAAGAAGTTTCCAGCGGTTCGGTATAAACGGCATCGGCCAGTCCCGGCGTGGTCATCACGGTCGCCGGATTCGGGTTCACCAGAACAACCCGGTAGCCTTCTTCTTTCAGCGCTTTCACCGCCTGAACGCCCGAGTAATCGAACTCGCACGCCTGTCCGATGACAATCGGTCCGGAGCCGATAATCAGAATGGTCTGTAAATCTTTTCTTGCGGGCATTATTGTACCTCCCCGATTTTATCCAGAAATGCGTCGAAAATCCACGATGAATCGGTCGGTCCGGGGCACGCTTCGGGGTGAAACTGCACGCACATGACCGGCAATGTTTTGTGAATCAGCCCTTCGACCGTGCCGTCGTTGGCGTTGCGGCACCAGACGGCGATCTCTTTCGGCAGTGTTTTCTCGTCAACCGCAAAGCCGTGGTTCTGACTGGTCACAAAAACGCGGCCGGTTCTTTCGTCCCGTACCGGATGATTGAGTCCGTGGTGTCTGAGGCTCCCGAGGCCAACGCGATCAGCTGGTGCCCGAGACAAATGCCGAAAACCGGTTTTTTTCCCAGGAGACTGCGGACGGTTTCGATGACGGAGGTTAAAACACCCGGGTCGCCGGGGCCGTTGGAAATCAGAACCGCGTCGGGGTCGGTTTCGAGAATGGTTTGGGCCGTCGAGAACGACGGGAAAAGGGTCACCCGGCAGCCGCGGTCGCGCAGTTCGCGGACGATGTTGCCTTTGATGCCGCAGTCGAGAACGGCGATGCGGTACCGCTCACCGCGTCTGACAACCCGTTCGACGGTTTTGCCTGCCTGCCGCGGATGACGGCGGATGCGCCGGCAGCCGACTTCGCCGATCAGATTGCGGCCCGCCATCGACGGAGCCGATAAAAAAAACTCCCTTACCAGCTCCGTTTCGGAAGCCGACAGGGGAGTTTCGTCATGGGCAACAATCACACCGTTTAAACTGCCGCCGTCTCTCAGCATCAGCGTCAGTGTCCGCGTATCGACACCTTCGATACCGGTCACCCCCGATTGCTCCAGATACGAATCGAACGAAATGCGTCCGGCCGGAACGGGACCTTTGTACAGTTTTTTAACGGCAAAACCGGCCGCTTTGACCTTTTTTCGGTGCGACGGTTCGGCTGCCGATTCGGACCACACTTCTTCGACACCGTAATTTCCGATATGCGGATAGGTAAACAGAACAATTTGTCCTGTGTAGGAAGGGTCGGTCGCCGTTTCGACATAACCGCTCATTCCTGTATTAAAAATCAGTTCTCCCGAGAAGGAGACGGAAGCCGTTTTCAGTTCGGAAACGGCGGGCGGAACGGCGCCGAAAGAGGTGCCGTAAAAAGTGGTTCCGTTTTCACAGATCAGCATTGCGGGAACGGAAGGCATAAATCCTCCTTGAATGAATAAATAACCTGAAAGATGTATATTTATACATCACGTCTCAAAAAAAAATCCTTCCGGATTTTTGCAGTTCCTAGGGGAGTCGAACCCCTGTTTTAAGAATGAGAATCTCACGTCCTAACCACTAGACGAAGGAACCATATACTGGCCGAGAAGGATTCGAACCCTCACAAACAGAACCAGAATCTGTGGTGCTAACCGTTACACTATCGGCCAATTTTTATCTTTATAACAATTTCCCGACGGCTTGTCAAGTCAATTGATTCTAAATTTTTCATTTTGATTGAAACCTTTCCCGAATCATGGTAATATGAGAAAAAAGGAAGGGGCATTTATGGCAAAGAAAGAACAGTGGGGATCCCGGATCGGATTTCTTCTGTCTGCTGTCGGCTCGGCAGTCGGACTCGGGAATATCTGGCGCTTCCCTTATCAGGCATACGAAAACGGCGGCGGCGCTTTTCTGATACCCTATTTTATTGCCGCACTGACGGCCGGAATTCCGCTGATTATTTTCGAATTTGCCATCGGGCACCGGATGCGTTCCAGTCTGCCGACAATTTTCCAACGGCTCTCGAAACGGCGCGGATACCGCAACTGGGAATGGATCGGCTGGTTCCAGCCGCTGCTGGCCATTTTCATCGCCACCTTTTACGCTGTCATTCTTTCCTGGGTTTTCTATTATATCGGACTTTCGTTCACAAACGGATGGGGCAGCAACTGCGAAACTTTCTTTTTCGATGAATTCCTGCAGACATCCTCATCGCCATTCGCTTTCGGACAAATCAATCCTGTCATTCTGATTTTAACGGCTCTCATTTGGTTCCTGATCTGGATTATTGTTTTCCGCGGTATCCGGAAAGGGATCGAACTGGCGGGAAAGATCTTTATGCCGGTGCTGGCCGTGCTGATGCTGATTCTGATGTTTCATCAGATTTTTCAGCCGGGAGCCGCCATCGGGCTCGATGCTCTTTTTAAACCCGATTTCCGGCGTCTGACCGACATCAATCTGTGGATCCGGGCGTACGGACAGGTCTTTTTTTCCATGAGTCTCGGCGTCGGAACGATGATTACGTACGCTTCCTATTTGCCGAAAGAGAGCGACATTGTCAACAACGCCTTTTTGACGGGACTGCTCGACTGCGCGTTCAGCCTGATCAGCGGAATCATGATTTTCGCCACTCTCGGTTCGATGGCACTGATGCAAAATGCTTCGATTCAGGATGTGGTTCAGGGAGGACCTTCTCTCACCTTTGTGACGATTCCGCAGGTTCTCAACCGCATGCCGGCTTCCCATATTTTCGGACCGCTGTTTTTCGTCTCCCTGGCCATTGCCGGGCTTTCATCCATTATTTCTCTCATCGAGCCGCTGCTGTCGGCAATGATCGAGCGGTTGAAAATCAGCCGCAAACAAGGTGTGACCGTTATCTGTCTGGCAGGCTTTGTTTTCAGTACGCTGTTTACGTTCCGGTCCGGCATTCTGACTCTCGATATTGCCGATTTCTTTTCCAGCAACTTCGGAATGCTGACGGGCGGACTGAGCGAGCTGATTCTGGTCTGCTGGATTCTGAAACCCGATTTTCTGGCGGATCACGCCAACCTGACATCCGATTTTAAAGTCGGCACTTTCTGGAAACTGTGTGTTTCTTTCCTCACTCCTGTCATTCTCTTCATCATTCTGGCGATGAATATCAGTCAGGCCTTTGCTCCTGCCGGAGAGAATTACGGCGGATATTCGTTTACGGAGCTTTTCGTTTTCGGCTGGCTGATGATGGGAATCCTGATTATTCTGTCGCTGATTATTCAAAATCTCTCATCGAGACGGACTCAGGAAATGATTCGTCACATTTGGGAAGAAATAACCCCCCGCGATAAAGGAGAAATTTAATGAGTCTTTCGGCGATGATTATGATGATCCTCTCTCTGACGTTAACAATCGGCGGCATTGCCGTCTGTTCCGTATTTGCGTTTCTTCGTAAACCGGGCGGGAATAAGCCGCAAACAGATTCGGAGTCGATAAAGCATGAATAAAATCGAAAATGTGATGATTATCTTCGGAGGCAACTCTCCCGAACATGAAGTGTCGCTGCGCTCGGCCGCCGCGATTTACCGAAACATAGACCGCCGTCTCTTTCATCCGATTCCGGTCGGGATGACCCGCGACGGCCGCTTTTACCGCGTGGTGCCGCCGGCAGACGGAGCGGATTTTGTTCTTTCCCCCGAAACCTGCCTCGGCGATCCGCTGTCGTTCACCCCGGGCGACCCCGTGCGCATCGGCAACGACGAAATCGACTTTGTGTTCCCGATTGCGCACGGCGCCTACGGCGAGGACGGCCGCCTGCAGGGCTTTCTCGAAATGCTCGGGTTGCCGTATGCCGGCTGCCGTACCGTCGGCAGTGCCGTTTGCATGGACAAAGAGCTGACCAAGCGGCTGTGCGCCGAAGCCGGCATTCCGGTGGTCCCCTTCGCGGTGATCCGTTCCGCCGACGAACCGCCAACCGCGGCGGCCGCTTCCCTCGGCTATCCGCTGGTGGTCAAACCGGTCAATGCCGGCTCCAGCCGCGGTGTGACAAAGGTCAAATGCGAATCGGAATTAAAAGCGGCGGTTGAAGAAGCCTTTTCCTTCGACACCAAAGTCCTTCTGGAACAGTGCATCGAAGCACGCGAACTCGAATGCGCCGTTCTCGGCAACGGACCGTTCACCGTCTTTCCTCCCGGCGAGGTGGTTTCCACCCATGAATTTTACGATTACGACTCGAAATACAGAGACAGTCTGTCGGCCGATTTGAGGCTGTGCGCCGATTTGCCGGAAGAAACCTCCGCTCTGATTCGAAATTATGCCCGGAAAGCGGCGGAGCAGTGCGAAGTCGACGGATTTGCCCGCATCGATTTCTTCCTCGATAAAAACAGCGGCGCCGTTTACCTGAACGAGATCAACACCCTCCCCGGCTTCACCTCGGGCAGCCTTTTCCCGCTCATGTGTGCGGAGAACGGGATTCCGGTCACGGATGTTCTGACAAAGATTATCCGGTCGGGACAGGAACTTTCATCGAAACGGTTTAAATTTGAACCCTTAGCTGAATAAGCCCCAATTTTTTTTCCGACTGCAGGAATGTATAGGAGAAATTGATGCCCTCGGATTTGGAGAACTTCTCCAGAAATACCGCCGTCCGACAGGCAACAGGCACATCGGAAGAAGGTTTCAGGTATTTTTTGCAGAATTCGTCGTAGTCGGACAGCAGTGTTTCCCTTTGCGAAAACCTCTGTACCGCCGTAATGAGCGAATTCAGACTCTCCCCCGCCAGCACAATGTAAATATCGAGCCTTTTTGAAAGCATTCCGCCGATTTTTGTCTCGTTCAGAGCCCACAAAACGGAATGACGTCCGGTCTCGGGAGTCATCGAGAGCAGGTTAAACCGCCCGTTGACCTGTTCGGCATTTTCCGGTGTAATCCGGAAAATTTCACGGGAATCTTTCGGATTGCGCATCAGTTCTTTAACCCGCAGATAAAGCTGCTCTTCCGTGATTTTCCTGACTGCGTCGGCAATCAGATCGCATTTTCGCAGGATTTTTAAATATTTCCACAACTCATCGGCAACGGCTTCCAGATAGGAATCGCTTTTCCCGATTTGTGTCATCAGCGAAATCCCGAACCAGACGGAATTGACGACTTTATTCAGAAACTTTTTTGCCGAAAGAACGGCAATATTCTGCTCCGCCGCCGACCACTTTTCTTCACTCATGACATGCGGACGCAGCAAATCGAGCACCCGACGCTGCATATCCGCAAGGGTCATCGTTCCCTGAAAATTTTTTTCGATAAAATCATCCGGAAGATGATTGGAGAAAAATTCATACGAATAGCGGTCTTCCTTGTGACAGTTCATCCAGAAATCGAATACCCGCGAATCGAAAACAAGTTTCAGCACCTCGTCCGCAAACCGCTGATGAAAAATACAATTCAGAAAGAGCCGTGTGATATCGGGGATTTCCTCCCGCGTCTGTTCGAATTCAAAAAAAGGAATTTCCGCCTTTCCGACCGAGTTTCCTTCCAAAAGCGATTTTAAAGTATGAAAGGTATAATTCGGCAGCTGCAATCCGTAGTTGCGTTTCTGATCCAGAGTCATAAAAATTTCGTAACCGCGCTGCGAGTTTAAAAACAATTCCATCCCTTTCGGGGTAAAAGCCAGACTGATGGGGGTGTCGAAATTTTTTCTTTTTTTACTGTTTAACATTTTCGTTTACCGATTCTTTTTTAATGGTATATTATACAAAAAAATTAATCAATGGGATATTCGGATTTCCTCACCGAGGCCGGATATGTTTTCGGCAATCGGAAAGCTGTCGGCGATTGCCGCAGTACGGAGCCGCATTGTCTGCTTGCCGATAAGACATAAAAAGAAAAAAGCTCCGGGAACCGGAGCTTTTTCACCTGATGATGAATCTGATTATTGAATACCGAATTTGGCATTGGCTTCGGCAACCAGTTTGTCCGCGTCGGCCTTGCTGATCGGTTCCCAAACCTGAGAACGGCCGAGCCATCCTCTTTTGTCGAGAGAACCTCTCATTGTCAGTTTACCGTTTTCGTAAGTAATGCCGCCGTAGTAGTGGTTTCCGTCACTCGGATCGATAATATGACCTTTTTTCCAGACTCCTTCACTGACATACTCCAGCTTGTACAGCCACGGTGTATTCAGAACCGTTTTTTCGGCCGGATTTCCCGTAAAAGGAATGTCGTCGTATTTGTCGACTTTTGTACAAAGCGTTGCCAATGTTCTCGGATCGTCATCCGGAATCCAAACCAGCTCACCGTACAGTTTGCTGTCGGCACCGACATAGACATTCCAAACGCCGGTCACATCACCGGTTTTATCGTCGACACTTTTCCAGTAACCGACAGCCGGATCCTTCGAATAGTCCTGTGCAAACGCGACGCCCGCCACCAGGGACACAATCAAAACAAGGAATAAAAATTTTTTATTCATGTCAGACCTCCAAAATTTGATTTATTGTATCTCCATCGATTAAGGGTTGTCAAGTTCTTTTTTTTTCGTTAAGATTAAATTATGATGAACAATGCCATCGTTCTGCTGGAACCGGAAATTCCCCAAAATACGGGAAATATCGCCCGGACCTGTGCCGCCACGGGAACGGATCTGATTCTGATACGCCCTCTCGGATTCTCGATTGACGAAAAGTCGGTCAGGCGGGCCGGACTCGATTACTGGGACAAACTCTCTCTCTCGGTCTTTGATTCTTTCGACGAATATATGAAATCTTCCGAAGGGGCCGTCCGTTTTTTTCTCTCGACCAAAGCCCCGCGATCCTATACGGACACCGCTTATCCGTCCCCCTTTCACCTCATTTTCGGAAAAGAGAGCGCCGGAATTCCGGAATCGATTTTGAGAGTCCATTACGATGCCTCTTTCAGAATTCCGATGCTGCCTGAAATCCGCAGCCTCAACCTTTCCAACAGCGTCGCGATTGTTCTCTATGAAGCCCTGAGACAGCACAACTTCGGGCCGATGCAGAAAGCCGGAAAACTTCGAAGCGATTCCTGAAAATCGTTTTGAAACGGATTGAGTTTTTTTCATTCCTGCGTTAAAATACGGTATGATTGATTTAAAGGACTTAAAAGAGCGAAAATCGGAAATCGAAGCCAATATCCGCAACCGTTTCATGAATGTCGATCTCGAGGCCGTTATCGGACTGTATGACCGCAAAAACGAACTGATTCGTCAAATCGAGGGGTTACGTTCCCAGCGAAATCAAAATGCCGCCAAAATGAAAGGCAAAATTACTCCCGAGGAGCGTCCGGCTCTGATTGAAGAGGGAAAAATTTTAAAGGAAAAAATTGCGGCATTGGAAGCCGATTTAACGGAGTGCGAAGCCCGGTTCAAAACCGAATCGCATAAAATCCCGAATTACGCCCACCCCGATGCGCCTGTCGGAAAGGAAGACAAAGACAGCCTCGAAATCGAACGGTGCGGGACGATTCCGCAATTCGACTTCAAGCCGAAAGACCATGTGCAGCTCGGCGAAGAACTGGATATGATTGATTTCGATACGGCAACGAAAGTCACCGGTCCGAAATTTTACTATCTGAAAAACGAAGGGGCGCTGTTGGAGCTGGCCTTAACCCGTTACGCTATCGACATTCTGACAGCAAAGGGGTTCACTCCCGTTATTACGCCCGATTTGGCGAAAGAAGAAATTCTGGAGGGAATCGGCTTCAACCCGCGCGGAAACGAAAGCAATATTTATACACTGGAAGAGACCGGGACCTGCCTGGTCGGTACGGCCGAAATTACGCTGGGAGGATCTCTGGCAGATACGGTTCTCGAGGAAGAAAAACTGCCGCTGATGATGGCCGGTCTTTCCCACTGCTTCCGCCGCGAAGCCGGAGCCGCCGGACAGTATTCGAAAGGACTTTACCGCGTTCACCAGTTCACCAAAGTCGAAATGTTCATTTTCTGCAAACCGGAAGAATCCGACCGCTTTCACCGGATGCTGCTGGAAACCGAAAAAGAAATCTTTTCCGGTCTGGATATTCCCTTCCGTGTTGTCGATACCTGCACCGGGGATTTGGGCGCTCCCGCTTACCGTAAATTCGACCTCGAGGCATGGATGCCCGGCCGCGGCGACAACGGCGATTTCGGAGAAATCACTTCCACATCAAACTGCACCGACTACCAGTCACGCCGACTCAACATCAAATACAAAACGGCCGACGGAAAAAAAGAGTATGTTCACATGCTCAACGGAACAGCCATTGCCATGTCGCGTGCCATTATCGCCATCATGGAAAACTTTCAGCAGGCCGACGGTTCGATTCTGATTCCCGAAAAACTGAGACCCTATACCGGATTCGACCGCATCGTCCCCAAATGCCGCAAATAAACATTAACGGCCGGCCCGTCGGGCCGGGACATCCCCTTTTCATCATTGCCGAAGCGGGCACATCGCACGGCGGCTCGCTCAAAAAAGCGTGCGAGCTGGCCGATGCGGCCCGCGAAGCCGGCGCCGATTGTGTCAAGTTCCAGTATGTGATTGCGGAAGAAATCGTTCATCCGCACGCCGGTTCTTTTCCTCTTTTGGGACGGCAGATCGATATTTACAAACGGTTTAAAGAACTGGAGCTGCCGCTGTCGTTTTACGAAGAGCTGAAACATTACTGCGATGCGATCGGAATTCTTTTTCTCTGTTCCCCCTTCGGACCCGTAAGCGCCCGAAATCTGCTGGCACTTCATCCTGCCGCCGTTAAAATTGCCTCTCCGGAACTGAACCATTATCCGATGCTGGAATGTTTTGCCGGCAGCGGTGTTCCGCTTCTGATTTCAACCGGTGTGTCGACTTCCGCCGATATTGCGGCCGCCTTAAAAGCCGTCGATTCGCCTTTTGCCCTGCTGCACTGCGTTACGCAATATCCGGCACGACCCGAAGAGTATAATCTGAACACGATTGCCTATTACGCCGACCGGTTCGGTTGTGTTGCCGGTGTCTCCGACCACAGCGAAGATCCGCTGCTTGTGCCGATGACGGCGGCCGCGTGCGGTGCCGCGCTTATCGAGAAACATCTGACGCTTTCCCGCTCCGGCGACGGTTTGGACGACCCCTTTGCCCTGACTCCCGACCGGATGAAAGAGATGGTAACGGCGTTGCGTCGCATGGATACGCTTTCCGAAAAAGAAAAACAGACAGCGGTCTGTTCCGAATTCGGCGAAAAAACCGTTCGCATTATCCGGGGCCGAAAGAAAAAGAAACTGACGCCGGGCGAGAGGAAAATATACAGAACGACCAACCGGTCTCTGATTGCCGTTTGCGACATTCCTGTCGGAGAGCCTCTTTCTTCATCGAATTGCGCCCTGCTGAGAAGCGAGCACAATATGCGTCCGGGACTTTCCCCCGACGAATATACTGCCGCAATGAAAAAAAAAGCTGCCGTCTTTATTCCGGACGGCAGCGCTATACTCTCGAATATGTTAAAAAGGAGATAGACTATTTTAAAACGGAGGAAATCCGTTCCAGCACTTTCACCCGGTCCAACGGTTTGACAATATAATTTTTGGCACCGAGCAGAAGAGATTTTTTAACCAGATCCTGCTTTCCCAGAGCCGAAACCATAATGACTTTGGCATTTTTATCGAATTCCATAATTTTTTCCAGAGCGGTCACCCCGTCCATATTGGGCATCGTAATATCCATCGTCACCAGATCGATATCGGGATAGAGTTCTTTATATTTATCCAGCCCCTCTTTCCCGTCAGCCGCCGTTGCCGCTATGACAAATCCTTCGGAACTCAGAATCTGTGTAATCTGTTTGGTCACAAACATCGAATCATCAACGATCAAAACGCGAATCGGTTCTCCCGTCGGCTTTAATCCGCTGGCTTTTCTCGAAACATTAATTCCCGTTAAATCACCTTTCGCAATCACTTTTACCCTCTCCCTTTAATTAAATTCTTTCTCTTATTGCCACATTAATTTCCAGCCGGCCCTGAGGAAGATCGACAGGAACAATTAACGCCTCTACGCCCGTATTAGCCAACTCCATTTTTTCTCCGGAAAACAGAACAGGAGGAGTCAAATCGAACGAGAATCCCAAATCCTGAAGACGGGTCACCGCCGTTCCGGTAATCATATTGGCCAGCTCCATAATCGTGGCCTTTACCAGTTCGTCCATCTCCGTCAGCGTCTCGCCGTTCATATCGGAAGCGATTTTTAACGCCGTTGTTTTTTCCATATCGAAAATCACACGGCCTTCCACATCACCCGCAAGACCGACCAGAACCGCCACACCCAAAACCGGCTGGGAAGTATCTTTCAGATAGAGCTTTCCCCGTACAATATCGACGCCCAAAACGGTTTTTATGGTATTAAAGGCAGCTTCGACAAACGGATTGATATATTCTACTCTCATTGTGCCCGTTCTCCTTTTTATATACGCTGATAAATTTTCATCGAACCGGAATAAACAAGGCGAAACTCAGATTCGGGAAGCGTCTCGTAATCCGCTACAAGAATGTAGCTGTTTTTCTCCGTTTTCGCATACAATTCCGAAATAATCTTTTTCGATGTATCATTATTATAAAACGAAGTTTTCCCTTTTGCAACAATAAATTTCATTTTCGGAAAGGGATTTCCGTTCTCAATACTATGATACTCAAAAAGAATCTTTTCCGCAAGATTTTTTTTGAATTTGAATCCGTTTTTTGTTTCTTCGGTAAAATCGATTATCGGATTATCGGGAGAGATATTTTGAACCGTAAGATTCGGCCCCATGGAAATTTTCAGCAGATCGTCGTCCGTCGCCCAAACCCGTAAATTTAAATTTTCATTTCCGGAAAGAAGGGCCGCAGCCAGAGAATATGCGGAATATCCGTATCCGCACCAGGAGCACCATGCGTTGAAGGTTCCGCTGCTGTCCGGAAGAAGCGATTTGACGGCATCAAAATATTCGGCACTCCATACGCTCTCCTCTTCTTCGAGAACAAACGGAAGAATCCGGGAATATTCGTCCGCGGTATGGAAATCGGGAGCAGATCCGTTTTCTTCGACATATCGTCGAAACAGATCGTAAACCGTTTCGTAACTCCATTCATTGACATAAAAACCGCATACCGCAGCCAGTCCCGATGTAAACCGGTCGAACATTTCCCGCAAAGCGGTTTCCGAAAGTGCACCGGAAGCGGAAGCCGTGCCGCTTTCTTCTGCGGGAACCGCCGTTGTCTCGGCCAAATCCGCTGCGGCGGGAACAGTCTCGGACGTACCGACCGGGGCCGCCGCAGAAGGAGAAGAAATTGCGGAAGTCACGGGAGCAGATGAAAATGTGCCGCCGGCAATACTTTCCATTCCGGATGTAAACCGCCCTCCCGCCTCATTCTCTGCCAAAAGAGAAACATTCAGCAGAATATAAAGACGGTCATCCAAATGAGCCAGTCCATTAATATATTTGATGCTGATGTCCGAAAACAGCGGATGAGCTGCCTGTACTTCCGACATGGCAACGGAACAGACTTTATCGACCCTGTCGACAACAACGCCGAGATAATAATCTCCGAACTGCAAAACAATCAGATTTTCGACATCTTCGTCCGAAGAAGCCTCTTCTTTCTCGGGAACAGGCAAATGAAAAAGCAGACGTAAATCAATCACACTGATAATTTCACCGCGGAGATTGTATACGCCGCGCACATAATAGGGCGCATTCGGAATATAGGTAAAATCGAGCATTCGCGAGATTTCCTTTACCTGCATAATATCGATTCCGTAATCTTTGCCGGCAAGGGAAAAAGTAATCATTTTCAGTTCCGAATTTTCGATTGCGTCTGTCTGTTCTGTATTCAATTCCGTATTCCGATTATTCATTGACTGCCTCTTCCGTTATATAATCCGATTCCCCGGAATGTGACTGTACCCGTTCCAGCAGCTGCTGTACATCGATAATCAGAGAAACACTGCCGTCTCCCAGAATAGTGGCACCGGCAATACCGAAAGTTTTCGAATATTTATCTTTCAGAGGCTTGATAACCACATCCTCTTCACCCAAAAGCGAATCGACAATCAGTCCCAATTTCCGTTCTTCGTTTCCGATAATGACCATATATTCGTAAGCGGAGACTCTCTGCTCTTTTGCCGGAGGAAGTCCGAATATGCGGCTCAGCCGTAAAATATAAATCAGCTCATCGCGGATTTTAAACACCTCACGACCCTCAATCAGTTTAATCTGATCTTTCAGTATCCGGTGACTGTCGATAACACTGTTAATCGGAATGACAAATTTCGATGTTGCACTGCGAATCAGAAGACCCTGAATAATAGCCAGTGTCAGCGGAAGTCTGATAATAAACGCCGTTCCGGCCCCTTTTCGGGATGTAACCTGAATGGTCCCTTTCAGTTTTTCGATCTGCGTTCGGACAACATCCAAACCGACACCGCGTCCCGAAATCGAAGAAATCGTATCGGAAGTCGAAAATCCGGGCAGAAAAATCAGGTTATGCACTTCCTGTTCCGTCAAAGGCGCATCGGAAGAAATCAGTCCTTTCTCGACCGCCTTCTGACGTACTTTATCCGCATTGATTCCGGCTCCGTCGTCACTGACCTCGATAACAATCATGCTGCCTTCGTTTCCGGCCTTCATCACAACGGTACCGGTTTCCGGCTTGCCGAGAGCCGCTCTTGTTTCGGCGTTCTCCAGTCCGTGATCCAGCGAATTTCTGACACAGTGAATCAGCGGGTCGAGAAGATCTTCGACAATCGATTTATCCAGCTCCGTATCTTCGCCTTCCAGAATCAGATCCACTTTTTTGTTTAAGGAATGGGACAAATCTCTGACGAGACGCGGGAAACGGGCAAACAGGGTCGAAATCGGAACCATACGTATCTGCATAATTCCTTCCTGAAGACTTCCCGTATTCAACGCCAGTTTCTGTGTCGAATTTTTAAGATCGTCGGCATTCTTTTTAAATTTATCTTCAAAATGATCGTAGCGGTCCATCAGTTCGACACAACGTTCGCGAAGAGTACGTACTTTTTGCGGCAAATCCTCTTCCTCCGACGAAACCGGGTAATCATCCAGTATATCGAATAACGAAGAAACTTCGTTTTCCATTTTGCTGTTCAGTGACCGGAACTCCGTAATTAATTGATGATAAACATCACTGACCTGATTAATGGTCGACTTGTTAATAACAGACTCACTGATCATATTCAGCAGACTGTCAATTTTTTTGGAATCGACTCGCAAAATCGAAGACTGACTCTGTTTCTTTGAGCCCTTCTTATCATTGACAGTTTCCGCGGATTTTTTCTGTGATGCCGCCGCACCGCTGTTGTCCTCTGTCTCCGCGGAATCGACAGGGGAGGCAGCCGTTTCGCTTCCGGCCGCCCGGCTTTCGAAAGAATCAGTAACCGATTCTTTTTTGTTTTCGCGAAGCCGGTCGAGGGTTTCTTCCGTCAGTTCCGTAATTTCGGAACCGGTCGTCACATCGGAAATCGAAACCAAATCCCGAATGGACGGGATATCGGACTGACTGGCGACAAAGTAGTAAACTTCGGGATGAAAAATATCTTCGTTCAACGCTTCGAAATCGGGGGTTGTTTTCAGTATCGTTCCCTCGTTTTTCAGCGCCGCATAGACCTGAATCCCGCCGATTGTATTCATCAGAGCGGATTCATCGAAGAAGACCCTGATTTGGAACAGCTTCTGACTGCTTTCCAGCAATTCGAGCAGTTCCGTCAGTTCATCCTCATCCAAGACCGACGCCGAATCGTCTCCGGCTGCGGCCTCGTCCTTGTTCTCCGAAGAGCCGGAAGAAGAAGCGGGAGCTGCGGAATCGGGTTCCGCATCTCCCAGCAAATTATGTAATCTTGTTTTCAGCTCTTCGACACCCTGATCCCGATACACGGAACCTTCCATGCGGCAATCCACCATGGACTTGATTACATCGACAGCGACCAGCAGTGCATCGACAACCGGACGCGTTACGCGGCAATGCCCCTCTCTGATTTCATCAAGAACATCTTCGAGAACATGCGTCAGTTCCGCCAGTTCGGTGATGGCGACCGTTGCCGCCGCCCCCTTTAACGTGTGGGCGGCGCGAAACAGTTCGTCGATACAATCTTTATCCGTTGCATCGTTTTCCAACACCAGAATATTCTGCTCCAGCTGCTCGATCTGAATTCTGGCCTCTTCAAAGAAATCATTCAGCAGTTCTTCGTTGTTCGGATCAAGGTAATCACTCATTTTTTAACCTGTTTTCTGGTTCTTATTTCTGATTCATTCTCTGTTTTTCGATATACTCGAGCGTCAGCTGTTCGCCCAGACGCGTAAAGTTATAATCGCTCATGAATGTGTTGTAATCGGAAACAATATTCCAGTAAGCATCGTCGTTGATGTCCAGATTTCTCTGAATAACGTCTTTATCGTATTCGACATCAATCTGTTTGATGTATCCGATAAAGTCTCCGCCTTCATGCTGTATATCTTTCACGACACGCAAAGCAACCACTTTCCAGCTGCGGTTCAGCATCGGATAAGTCGGCTCTGTTTTCAGATCGCGATTCTTGACATTGACAATGTAATTGGGGTTTTCCCATTCAATTCTTCTCCAACCGGTGAAATTAAAGTCGCCGATTGTGTAAATTTTTTCGTTGTAATCGGAATCGCGAAGAACAACCTGCAATTTATGGGGGTAATTCCGTCCGCAGATGACAGCAGAAATTTTCTTGATATAACGTACATTATCGATAGCCCCGCGTCCGTTTTGGAACATGTATTCATCGGTACCGGGTTTTTTGTAATAAACGGGAATATCAAACGGGGGAACGATATCGGCATAGGCATAACGGCTTCCCTGCGGGAAATTGGCCCGAATACCCAACACTTTTCCCGGGTTTTCGACGCCCAATTTCTCGTTTCCGAAAACGGTTTCCGCATCATTCACTTCGACTTCTTTTACCATCGATTTGGCAATCGTATCGGGGAAAGCAGCCGATGAGTTCAGTTTAACCTGCCACTGTTCGATTGCCAGAGAAACATCGAACTCCGCTCTTTCTTCTTCCGACAATGCATAGGTAGAATAGTCGGCCAATTCGATAATGGTTTCCGAATTCTGTCCGTTTTCACCGTCTGCCGTCAGAAGCGAGAAATCCAGCAAAGTTGCTTTAAAGGCTTCGCCTTCGGCATTCTCTTCCTGGGCCTGAGCATTCTCTTCCTGAGCCGGAGCATTATCCGACTGCGCCGCTGTTGCTTCTTCTGTTTCGGGCTCGACCGGCGCCTCCTGCGCAAAAGCCAAAGAGCCCGACAAAAAGAAAACGAGAGTAAAAAGAAAGAATTTGTTTTTCATAAAAAAACCTCCTACTGTTCTAAATCTTTCTCTTCTAACGATTTATTAACAACAACAGGATCATTCCCGTTGACCGTTACCGTAACATTTTCATATCCCGGAAAATTCTTCCGGATATTAATCTTTAAAATTTCGACTGCCCGTTCGAGAGGCAGTTGTGTTTTTACCGCTTCCGAAGACAGATCGACATAAACATCTTCGCCGACGACGACAATCTGATTGACTTTTGTCGTATACGGAAAAACCGGATACGGATCCAAGAGCATGGAGCCCTGAATCAGCTGCCGTACCGTTTCTTCGATGCGGTCGCGCGGCGTATCCATCCGCGGAGCCAGTCTGATCTCTCCCGACAGTTCCGTTCCGCTTTTATCGGGGAAAAACAGTACCAGTTCCTGTCTTGTTACCGACCGGCAGATAAACGGAATCATACTGACGGCAAACAGCAAAACGGCAACCGCCGCCGCTACCGCCGGAAATCTTTTCGAGTACAGGAACTCTCCGCTGCGAAGTCCGGCTACTTTTTCTCCGATTTGTTTCAGTTTCATATTCTCTTCTATTCCTCTACAGCAGGAAAACCGGTCATAAAATCTCTGATTCCGGCAAAAATCCCCTCTGCTATTTTATCACAATATTCGCCGTCGGCAAGCATTTTCATTTCTTTCTCGTTTGAAATAAATCCGACTTCCACCAGTACGGCCGGCATTTTGGCATGCTTGACGACAAACCACTCTTCTTCCTTAATGCCGCGGTTTCCGGAAACATCTCCGATGGTCTTTTCCATGCCGTCGGAAATCAGTTTGGAAAGCAGCCTGCTTTCCATTGTGATTTCGTGATCGAAAAGATCGGTGATAACCGGTAAGACCGTATCGTCGACATCCTTCTTCACCTCTTCCGGCACAACATCCCGTTTGACATCCTGAGACAAAAACCAGACTTCGAAACCGGATGCGGATGTGTTGATCGACGAATTGACATGTACGGAAACAAAAAGCACCAAATCGTCTTTGCCGCCCGTGACCCGGTTGGCGATTTCCGTCCGCTCTTTTAAATCGGGATAGACATCGGTCGTACGTGTCATTACAATCGGTATTCCCGGAAAATCGCGGCGGATTTTATTCTCAAGCCGCAAAGCAACATCGAGTGTCACTTCCTTTTCCGTCAGAAACTCTTTTCTTCCCGGCAAAAGAACTCTCGCTACGGCTCCCGGATCTTTTCCTCCGTGTCCGGCATCGATAATAATGGCCTTAACACGAACGGGAACACGTCCTTCCCGGCTTTTCTTTAAAAAAGCACGGATTTCTTTTTCCGCCAGCGGTCCGAATCGAAAACCCTTCCCTTGATTTTTTTCGATATAATCAATCGTTTTCTTTTGATTATATTCGATTATCAGAAAATCGCAATCCGGAGAAAAAACGATTTTCTTTCCCTCGGCAGACAGAATCATTCCGACCTGCCGCCGTTCGTCCCACAAAATATCGGCACCGAATTCCGTCTCGAAATCGGAAGAGACCGCTTCGGCCGCATACGCCGCCGCTCCGCCTTCAGTCAGAAGAAGAAGCAGAAGAAGAATGATTGCGGCACCATTTTTCCAACACTTCATTCAGCATCCCCAGTTTAAAAAAATACTGCAGACTGTCTGCCAGCCAGACAGCTCCCTGAACACCCCCGCGCCGGTAAACACGCCGGAACAATCCGTCCAGAATCAGATTCGCTTTTTTTTCCCCGACAAAAAGCTTCATGCGGCGCAAACGCCTTAAACCGCGTACGAATGCCGCATCGCAATCTTTCTCTTCTATGAATAACGGCTTTTGGGTGTATGAAATCAAGAGGTTACAAAAATTTTCTTCCTTTTTTTTGAAAAAAAATTCACATCCGGGTTTTTCGGAACTCTCTTCCGAAGAACTCACGCACCCCTCTCCGTAAATCAAAAAAGCCTCGGTTTCCGGATCACCCGGCTTCAGCCGAATCAGAATCCGTTCCGCCGCCCGATCGGCTTCGTGCACCGCCCGGCGGCGCGTTCGCGCGGCCGTAATGATATTTCCGCACTTTTCGACATTGTTGCGGGGAAACCGCACGCGGCCGCCGACAGCCGCTCTCATGAAAAGATGCCTGACACAGCGGCGGCGCAAAACCGTTTCGACGCCTTCCACCGCAACGACCTCGCCCGGAACCGACAAAAAGGCCCGTTCCGCCGAATAACGGCGCCGTTCGCGGGGCGGCAGTGCCGGCGGAAGGCCGACCGCCAACCGTAAAGCGGCCGCCGTCACGTTGATTCCCGACGCATACGGATAGGTCCACCCCGACATATAGCCGCCCGAAAGGCGGGCCGCCACCTCACCGATGACCGCTTTGCGGCGCGCCGGCGAATATTTGACATCGCCTTTGGCCGCGCCCGTTGTCAGACCGAGTGCGGCAACGGCCTTGCGAAACTCCGCTTCCGCCGCCCGGCGCACCTCAGCCGGCGCCGCCGTCGGCATGGTATGCCCCATTTCGATAAAATAAGGCGGGAAAAAAATATGGCGGTCGGCAAATCCGGTGATTGTCACCCTGCCGTCGCAAACCAACGCATCCAGACTGAACTCGGGACCGTCGATATATTCTTCGATAATCGCCTTGCCCGAACGGGAAAACCGCAGCGCCTCCGCGACCGCCTCGGACAGCCCGGCTTCGTTGTCGACGCGGCGGGTGCCCCGCCCGCCCATGTTGTCGACCGGTTTGACCACCAACGGAAACGGAGGAAGAGCCGCCGCTGCCGCTTCTCCGACGGAAGCAACCGTCACAAAGACCGGCGACGAAACGCCGTGACGGGCAAAGGCGGCTCTCATGGCCGCTTTGTTGCTGGCCGCAAAGGCTGCCTCCGGCGCCAGCCCCGGCAAGCCGAGCGCCTTCGCCGCCGAAGCGACATTAAACGAAAAATCGGTTCCCGCGGTAAACACCCCGTCGATGCCGCACTCTGCCTGCAGCCGCCGGGCGGCATCGACAACCGCTTCCGTATCGGAAATATCGACCGCCTCGAACCGGTCGCAAAGCGGCACCGCTTCGGCACGCGGATTGGCATCGAAGCCGATGACGGCCCAGTTCCACGCTTTGGCCGTTTCGATGGCCGGACGCTGCATCAGCCCGCAGCCGAGAATCAGAATCGTTTTCTTTCCCGGAACCGCCTTTCTCCCGTATCCGCGACCGGCAAACGGATAGGCACCGTCATTTCTTTTTTGCGTAAACTTCAAAAGTATCCCCCCATTTCAGCAGTCGAAAAACGTGATACAGAAAACGGTAAAGCCGCGGCGGCAGCGACCCGGCGCTGCGGTGATTCCAAATCCGTTCCGGATGAATGCCGGTGATACGAATCCGTTCGACCCGGTAACCGTACCGCTTCAGAATCTTGCGAACCGCGCGCGGCGTCAGAATCGTGTAATGGTCTTCGGGGCTTTTATCCAGAAACCGGCGCAGCGATTTGCGCGCCGACCAGCCGCTGCCGTTCGGCGTCGAAAAGGCCAGAATGCCGTCGGATGCAGACAGCCGGGAGATTTTTTCCAGCACCGCTCCCGGATTTTCGAAATGTTCGATCACGTACCACATCGTGACCGCATTAAATTTCAGTCCGTTTTCGGGATAATCCTCAAACGGCACCGACAGAACCGGCAAACCGAACTCTTTGCGGACATACTCCGCCGCTTCGGCGCAAACCTCGCAGCCGGCCGCCTCCCAACCGCGGGCGGCCGCCCCTTTCAGAAACGGTCCGTAAGCACAGCCGACATCCAACAGGCGAAGCCGGCAATCGCTCTGCGCGGTACGGCGCAACGGTTCGAGACAATCGAGACGCCCCTCTCCCATTGCGGCAATCGAATCGAAATCTTCGAGATAAGTGCGGCCGTAAGACTGCCTGTATTCCGAAAAGAAATAATCCTCGCGATAACGTTTCTCCGGTTCCTTAAACAGCAGCTGATAATAAAGCGAACAGCGGCGGCAACGGTAAATCGTTCTCGTTTTGTCGCGAAAGACCACCTTACCCCGCCGGCCGCAAACGGGACAGACGGCGGAGCCTGTAAAATGCCGTTTTTCGAAAAACGACCCCAGCGATTCCCGCGGCATTTCGAGAAACGGTTTGAAAACGGACGCCGCTTTATCGGGATCGGCGAGCAGCGCTTCGATGACCCCCGGTTTCACCGCACCGACACCCGCTTCCGGCAAGCCCGTCTTCACCGTTAAGCGGTGATGATACGCTGTCGGATTGATTAAGATGACAGGGACATTCTGGAAAAGCGCTTCGAATGCCGTCAGTCCGAAATGAGTCAGAACCAGATCCCACCCGGTAATCTGCAGAGAGAGGTCTTTGATGCGGGCAACAACTTCGAATCCGGGATAGCGTTCCGCTTTCAGTAGGGGTGACAGCAGCGTTATCCGGTACTTTTCATGCAGCCCGGCCGCCCGCAAATAATCGGCTGTTTTTTGAGCCAGTCCCGCGCGATCCTCTCCCCCGAAAGAGACCAGAATCGATTTAATCGTTTTTCGTTTTCTTTTCTTATAATCGTCCCGGTTCAAAAAAGCCAAAGAAGCGTAATTGGGAGGCTGCTGTTTTTTCACAACCGGTAAAATATCCATAAGATAATCGAATCGGGAACGGGCCGAACCTCCCTCGTCGATGCCGACTCTGATGATATGTTTCGGGAATTTCTCCAGCTGTGCCGGAGCGGTCCGGAAATTATCGAAAATGACAGCCTTTGTCTCGGGCGGAATGTCGCCGATAATCACGGAAGCGCGGCAGTCATCGAAGAGCGGAAAGTAGACCGGATTATCGTTGTGTTCGAGGAAGACGGCGGAATCGGGAAACTGATGGTGAAGCCGGATCATCCGTTTCAGATGTCCGCTGCCGCACCCTTTTTTGAGCGTCGGAAACAGCAGAATCATAAACGCCCCTCCTCCGCCTGCGCGGCAATCAGCCGTTTGAGGGAAAAGGTTTCGGGGGTCAGGCCGGCCGCCCAACGGGCAACCCGGCGGTAATCTTCTTCCGTGTCGACGGTCACCGACAGCCGCGAGCGGTAACCTTCCGGCGGCGCGCCGCCGATAACGGCAAATGTTTCGGGATGACGGTAGAGGTACGGCATCACATGCTCGCGGTCGTACGGATCCGTTGCCGCCGCCTCCGCCGCCAGCAGCGCACCGGCGCGCGCCGCCTCGACGGACGAACCGGTCGGAATTTCTTTTAAAACGGCATAATCGGCGCCGGCCGCCTCCGCCTGCCGCAGCGTTTCGGCCGCCAGAGCCGGCGAGACAAACGGGTTGTCACCCGTTGCCCGGAGAATCCAATCGGGACGGTACAGGCGCGCCGCTTCGGCAAATCGGTTGAGGACGTCGGTTTCCGACCCGGTAAACAAATCGAAGCCGCAACGGGCGGCGTTGAGCCGCAGCGTTGCGGCATCCGCTTCACAGGTCAGCAGAACGTAACAGTCCGCCTCAATTTGTTTCAGGCGCCGCATACTCCATTCGACCAACGGAATGCCTTCGAGCGGCAGCAGAGCTTTTCGCGGCAACCGCACGGAATTGAGACGCGTCTGAAGAAAAACTGCCGTCATTGTCCGATTTCTCCCCACTCGGCAATGCCTTCGGCCAGCGTTTTACGGTACTGCTTCCGGTAGCGTTCGAGCAGCCGGACCGCCTGCCGGCATTCGCCGATAGTCCGACTCCAGTCCCGGCCGGCAAAACGGAAAAAGTAGCCGATAAACGAAATGTACGGGATATAAAAGCGTTCTTTCTTTTTTTTGACAAACTGATTCTTTAAAACAAAAAGCAGATAATCGGAATCGAAACACTCGCGGTGAGGTTCGATTTCGGTATCGTAGTGAACCAGAAAGTAGGGATGAAGCCGAACCGTTTTTCCGAACATCACCAGCCGGGCACCGAAATCGATCAGCTGCCAGAACGGATTGCGGAACGAATTGTCGAAACCGCCGACGGTAAAAAACGATTCGCGGTGATAACAGCCGGTAAAATCAAACGGGTAAAAGGTGCGTCCGCCGCTGGCGGCATTGCCGAACGCTTTCACCCGCAACTTTTTTTTCTGCACGGACGGAACCATCATGGTCGGAATCGGACTCTGTTCTCTCATATCTTTCAAAAACGGAACGTAAATGACGGGATCGTTCTCCCCCGGTGCTTCGGCCGGCAGTGTCATTTCTTTATCGAGTATCTGATCGTTCCACAGCACGCAGAACCATTCGTCGTTCAGAAGCGAGGCAGCCAGATCGATCTGTTCCCCCGGTGTCAGCTCTTTTTGAGGAATCAGAAAGCGGAACTGATCCGATCCTTTCATCAGATCGTAAATTTCGGGAGAGCTCCCCGGCGGTTCGACGGAAATCACCGAATCGAAATGCTGAAAAAAGCGTCTGGACAGCAGTGCCGCTTTATCGATGCGGGCGCCGCGGTTCAGCAAAATCAGCGAAATGTTTTTTTCTTTCCGGGGCCGGCAGTTTCCCCACAACGTGTAGTCGGCAGAAAGCGGTTTGTCAGAAATGGAATGTATAATACTCATCGCACCCTCCGCAGATTCCGTGATAATCTCCTTCCGTCTGTTCTTCGTACTGACGGCGGATCGATTCGAAAATCGTCTCCCGACTGTCGGTGAACAGATTGCCGCGGACTACCGTCCGGTTCAGATCGTCGGCGCACATCGGCACCGTACCGTCGGCCAAAACCGGCAGTTCCCGTTTGAGGTGCCAGCACGGATAGCGCAGCAGCGGCGAAAGGTCGACCGCCTTCATTTCCGGAACCAGTCCGCAATAGGTGTCGTGTTTCTGAATAATCACACCGGATGTCTTGGCACTCCAAACGCGGTAAAAGCGGTCCACCGTTTCTTCATACCCTTTCAGGCGGAGCGCCTGCACATAAACGCAGCCGGGAAAGGACGCCGTCATTTTTTCGGCAAAAGCGTTGGCCTCCTCGAATCCGTCGCCGCGCAACGCCCGATACTCCTGCGCATCGGCCGCATCCAGCAGCACAATCCAGACCAGCCGTCCGTTGCCTTTGCGGGTCAGTTCTTCGACACGGGCAGCGTCCCAGCGCAGCCCCGCCGTTTCGATTAAAACGGTCGATGCCTGCGACGCCAGCGCCGCTTCGATCATTTCGTATACGCGGCCGTGGCAGACCGGGTCGCTGTTCATCGAAAGGGAGACGGCAAAGTTGCCGCTGATTTCCGCCGCCGTCTCAAGCAGCTGCCGGAAACGTTCCGGCGGCATCTCGGTCCCGCTGCCCGCCGCGGCCGACAGCTCTTTCGGCAGGTAAACCGGCGACTGAACGCGGGCATCGACAATCTGCACGGGGTAGAAGGCGGGCGCCGTCAGAAGCAGCTTTTCGTTTGCGTTGATAAAGGCTTCGGTCACCGCTCCGTTTGCGGCCTCCGCCAGCCGGCGCAGCAGCAGCAGCCGGCGAAACGAATCGGCATACAGCGACAGCCGCAGCCGGCGGTTATCGTGCGGTGCAATCACCACGGAAATATCGTAATCGTTAATCTGTTTTTCGAAATACGGAAACAGCGAACGGTGCGGCAGCGGCGCTTCTTTGTTGAGCCCCGCCAGAACCGGCAGCAGATCGGTTTCGACCGTTTCCGGACACAATCCCGAAGGAAACCCTTCGCCGTAAGTAAAATCGGCCGCCGTTTCGACATGTTCGTTCATGGTTTTACGCATCAGTTCCGGATCGGCAAACGGCGCATCGCCGCAGACACGCAGCAGCGCATCATATCCGGCGCAAACGGTTTCCAATGCGGCAAACCAGGACGCCGCATCGCCGGCCGCGACCTCTTCCGTCCGAATCCCGTCGCTGTACGAAGCTGCTTTCCCGGGGCGCACCAGGCGCACGATATCCGCCTCCCCCTTCAGAGAAAGCACCGCATCGGCGCACAGCTGTTCGGCACTGCGTCCTTCGAAAACAGGTTCGCGGGCAAACCGATTGTCTGATAAACTGTCAATGACGGCAATCCATTTCATAATCGTCTCTTTTACAGAATATCAGAAAACGGGGAAAAAAGAAACTCTTTTTATCGAAAGAATTTCGGGCGCCCTTCCGGGCTATCCTCAAAAAAAGCAAAACCGGACGACTTTTCGGCAACGGTTCCAATCATCCCATAAAAAAACCTCCACTGTATATAGCGCAATGAGACAGTCAAAATTTGGAGGAATTTGTAAAAAAAATAAAAAAACTGCCTTTCGGCAGTTTATTTGTTATGATAAGCTTCTATAATATCACCCGCAAAGTAAGAATCTTGCCCGAATACTTTCATAAAAGCTGTATATAAATTTTCCCTTTCTTCAAAAGATAAGAAATCAAAATCTTCTGCATAAATATAATTATACAGAATAATAAGGTATTCTTTTTTGTATCTATCATTACCTTCCGGATCATCTGCAATAACATCGTAAATATCCGTATTATAAAAATAAAAAGATTTTCCGTCTTTTGCCGCTTCTTCTATCAGCAAAATAAAAACGTCAATTATAAGCTCTTTTGAATCTTTGTTATTCCATGCAAAGACAGGGAATGATGCGGACAGAACCATCAAAAACAAAAGCAGCTTTTTCATCTTATTGCCCATCCCATTTCCATATATACGGACCACATTTCAACGGTTCAGATTTATTTCCGTAAATGTCCACAGTATAAAAGTTGATATATACATTTTCTGCGTAATGTGCGCTAAGCCCATATGTCATTTTTTCCGCCGGTTTCGCATGTAAGTATTCTCCTCCCGGTCTAGTATATTCATATTTTTCTGTAAATATCTCTATAACCACATATTCCAAATCTTCGTCAAATGGATTTGTCCATGAGAACGTGGTTTCATAATAGCCATCAAAAGTATGCAGCGGAGGAACCACCGTCACATTCGTGACCTTCCCCGGAGCGACCCAGTCGCGCGGAACGGCTTCGAATGTCACCGGCTCCGAATGATTGCCGTCTTTGTCGAATGCGATAAACGTAAAAGTATAAGACACGCTGTTAAGAAGCCCGGTATACGTATAACTGCATTCCGCGCCCGGTCCGTCGTAGTTTTTGTAATTATAAATTATCTGTGTCGGCTTTTCTGTCTTTGCGTAGCGCAAACTCACGTAGTCAAGGTCTGCGTCTTTCGGGTTTGTCCATGTGACGGTGACCGTGTTTAAATCCGTCACCACATTGTATTCGCTGACCGCAGACGGGTTTTGCGGCTGCGGGTTCGTCGGGGTTTGGGTATCTCCTCCGTCATCCGGCGTTTGCGTGCCCTGTCCCTCTCCGTTTGCGCTTCCCTCTCCCGTCGTCGGGTCACACCCGAAAAGCAAAAACATTGCCAAAATAAAAACAAGAATTCCTTTTATTTTGCCCGCCATAATGTTCTCCTCTTTTTCTTATTATACCTCTATATCGTTCAAAAATCAATTTATATCTGTATATGCATAAATAAAAAAAGCGGAGCCGAAGCTCCGCTCTGATGCCGGTAAATCGGAAATTTTATTCTTTTTCAAGTTCGAAATACTGTCTTTTGTCCGGTCCGTAACAGGTAAAAAGACACGGCATCGAAATAGGCAAAGCCCCGAGAAAAATCACACCTGCCGCAATATTGCCGGCCCGCGGTGTTTTCTTCAGTTCCGTTTTCAAATCTTTATACCCTTCTTTTTTGATGACAACAAAGGGATCATACCAGGCATAAGCGGAAATTTCGGCGGCAAACGGGGTTTCTCCCAATTTCTCACCGTCGAGGTAAACCTCGGCTCCTTCTTCGGAGGAATCGAAAAAGACCCTTGTCACACATCCCGCAAACATCATTGCCGCGAGAAGCAAAACCAATAAATTTTTCATAAGAAACTCTCCTTTTCAAAAAATATTTTCATTACAAAACTCTCTTTTGTAAATCCATTTTTACAATACTATAATATTTTTATTTTGTCAAGTGAAAAAATATAATGAAAGAAAATGCAAATTTGAGGCTGGGTAAAAACTATGCTGAACGAACGGATTAAGGAATTGCGCATTCTCAACGGGATGAGTCAGGTCGACCTGGCTGCCAGGCTCGGTATTTCGAAACAGAGCGTTTCGAACTGGGAAAACGACAACATTCAGCCGTCAATCGAAATGCTGCTGAAACTGGCACGTCTTTTTTCCGTCAGCACCGACTATCTTCTCGGGCTCGAAAAGCGGCGTTATCTCGAAATCTCAGGACTTTCCGAAACGCAGCTGACTCATCTTCAGCAGATTATCAACGATCTGGTGCACGTCAATAGCGGGCAAACCGAATAGATCTCCTCTTTTCTTTCCGGTTCCGACTCCTTCGGATGATTGAATTTCTCCGTTTCATTCGCTATAATGCGGGTATGCAGGGCGGATTATTCGGCGAGGTTCGGGAGGAAGTGCTCTCGGTGACCGCGCTTTCCCAACAGATTAAACTGATTCTCGAATCGGGCATCGGCCGGGTGACGGTCGAGGGGGAAGTGTCGTCGTTTTCCGAATCGTCTGCCGGGCACTGGTATTTGTCGCTGAAAGACCGTCTGTCGCCGGCACTGCTGACGGTTGTCCGTTTTTCCTACCGCCGCCCGCCGCAGATGCGCAAACCGGCTGTGGGGGATCTGATTCGGACAACGGGGCGCATCACCGCCTACGATGCCCGCAGTTCTTATCAGCTCATTGCCGACGATATTGTTCCGGCCGGCCGCGGCGACCTTTTGCGGCAGCTGGAGGAACTGAAACAGCGGCTCTATGCCGAAGGGCTTTTCGACAGCGGCCGCAAACGCGCACTGCCGCCCTACCCGCAAACGGTGGGCATCGTCACCTCCGCCGAAGGGAAAGTGTTTCACGACATCTGTACGCGGATCAACAGCCACCGGGCACCGCTGAAAGTGATTCTGTTGCCGGCCGCCGTACAGGGGGCGGAGGCGGCCGCTTCTCTGACGGCGCGCATCCGGCAGGCCAACCGTTACCGCCTTTGCGATGTTTTGATTGTCGGACGGGGCGGCGGTTCGCCGGAAGATCTGCTTCCGTTCTCCGATGAAAGCGTGGTGCGCGCCGTGGCCGCATCGAAGATCCCGGTCATTTCGGCGGTGGGACACGAACCCGATACGCCGCTGTGCGACTTTGCCGCCGATCACCGCAGCGCCACGCCGACAGCCGCGGCCGACGACATCTGTCTGAACTACGACCGCAGCCGCAAAGCGGTTGCCGAAGCCCGCAGCCGCATGGCGGCCGCTTTAAAAATCACCGCCGAACGGCAGCGGGCGCTGCTCGACCGTTGCGGCGCCTCCCGTCTGACGGAACTCTTTGTCCGCCGCCTGCAAACGCCCGCTCAAAATCTCGACCGCCTGAAACAGCAGCTGCCGGCGCTTGTCAGAGCCGTCACGGCCGACGCCCGCCGCCGCCTCGACTACGAACGGATGCGGCTGGAAAAAGAGTCTCCGCTCTACATCCTCTCGAAAGGATACACGCTGGTTTTCGACGAAAAGGGCCATCCGGTCACCCGGGCCGTATCTCTCGCCGACAATCAGTCTCTCACCCTGCAATTTGCCGACGGAACCCGCAAGGTCCGCACGGAGGAGAATCCGATATGAAAGATTTCGAAGCCAAAATGGAAGAATTGGAGGCCATCAACGACGAGCTGGCTTCCGGAACCGTCTCTCTCGAAGAGGCGCTGAAGCAATACCGCAAAGGCATCAAACTGGCCGAAGAGCTGGAAAAGGTGCTTGCCGAGGCCGAAGCCGAAATTGCGGTTCTGACCACGCCTGCCGACAGCAGCGACGAAGCACCGTCGTTTGCCGCCTTTGACGGCGAGGCCGACTGAAGAAGCGAATCCGCCCCGCGGAATCGATATAAAAGAGAGGTAATTATGACTGAATTCAAGAATCTGGACAAAGCGCCGTCGTACGCAGCTCTCAAAGCCGCCGCTCCGGCCGATTTACACAAAGAACTGAATGCCGAACGCATTCTCCGGTCGAACATTCCCGTCGGAGGCGGCCTGACATTCAACTACGCCTGCCGTCCCGTCACGGACGCTTCGTTTTCGCTGTTGCAGAAACTGGCCGACGAACAGCAGGTGATCGATAAGTATAAAATGCTGCTTTCCGGCGAAGTGATGAACACGGGAGAAAAGCGTCTGGTCATGCACCAGCTGACCCGCGGCGAATGTGCCGGCTCCGTCACGGCCGACGGCCACGATCTCGGTGCCTTCTACCGCGAACAGCAGCAGCGTATCGCCGCTTTTGCCGAAAAAGTGCATAACGGCACCGTCACCGGTTCCACCGGCAAACGCTTTCGGAAAGTGATTCAAATCGGTATCGGCGGCTCCGACCTCGGTCCCCGCGCCCTTTATCTGGCTCTGAAAGACGGTGCGGCCGCGGCCGGAACACTGAAAATGGAGGCCGATTTCATCTCCAATGTCGATCCCGACGATGCCAACGGCGTTTTGAACGGTGTCGATTACGAAACAACCCTGTTTATTCTGGTTTCCAAAAGCGGCACCACGCAGGAAACGCTGACCAATCAGGCTTTCGTTCTCAAAAAAATGGCCGATGCCGCTATTCCCGGGCTGACACCTTCCCGCCACATGGTGGCCGTCACCTCCGCCACATCGCCGCTGGCCAAATCCGACGACTGTCTCGATGCATTTTATATCGATGACTACATCGGCGGCCGCTACTCTTCGACCTCCGCTGTCGGCGGCGTCGTGCTGTCGCTGGCGTTCGGACCGCAGGTTTTTGCCGACATTCTGGCCGGTGCTCACGAAGCCGACCTCAACGCTCTGAACCCGGACATCACCGCCAACGCCGCTTTGACCGACGCCCTCATCGGCGTTTACGAGCGGATGCACGGTTTCGGCGCCACCGCCGTTTTACCGTACAGCCAGGCTCTCATCCGATTCCCCGCCCACCTGCAGCAGCTTGATATGGAAAGCAACGGCAAAAGCGTCAACCGCTTCGGCGAACCGGTCGATTACCCCACCGGTCCGATTATTTTCGGCGAACCGGGCACCAACGGCCAGCACTCTTTCTACCAGCTGCTCCACCAGGGAACCGACACAATTCCGCTGCAGTTCATCGGATTCACCGCCAACCGGACCGGCAACGACCTTTCCATCGACGGCAGCACCAGCCAACGCAAACTGAACGCCAACCTCACCGCGCAGATGGTCGCTTTCGCTCTCGGGAAAGAAGACGACAATCCGAACAAACGGTTTGCCGGCAACCGCTATTCGAGCCTCATCTACGGCAAACAGCTGACCGCCCGCGCCCTCGGCGCCCTGCTGGCTCACTTCGAAAACAAGGTGATGTTCCAAGGCTTCCTGTGGAACCTCAACTCTTTCGACCAGGAAGGCGTTCAGCTCGGCAAAGTGCTGACCAAAAAAGTCCTCTCCGGCGATATGAGCCCCGAACTGAAAGCATTCGACTCGCTTCTCAACGGCTGATGCCGTCTGACAGACGCAAAAGTGCCTGAATTCATGAAGAGGGACGAATTGACCCGTCCCTCTCTTACAAAAAAGGGACTGTCCTTCCGGACAGTCCCGGCATACAGCCGGACAACAAGTCAGCCGATCACATTCAGGTACACATAGGTATTTTCTTCCCTATAAGTTTTTTTCCATATTTCTTTCCATTTCGTTTGCTGCGCCGGTGTCAGCGTCAGCAACAGTATCTGTGCTTTTTTACCGTCGGATGTCTGATTACCGCACAGAAGTTGTATCAATCCCGTGACACCTGTTACATCCAGCAATTCCAGCCGATTGGAATGACACCACAGACCTGACAGCTTCGTATTCTTTGATACATCCAGAGAAGTCAGCGCATTGGATTCGCAGGAGAGGCCTGTCAGCTCCGTGTTTGCACTCACATCCAGAGATGTCAGCCGGTTGAAACCGCAGAAAAGCCTCATCAAAGCTGTGTTAGCCGACACATCCAATGCCGTCAGTGCGTTGCTGCGACAGTCCAGTCCCGTCAGGGCTGTGTTTGCCGACACATTCAGGGTTGTCAGAGCGTTGCTGCGGCAGTTCAGTCCCGTCAATTTCGTATTCGCCGTTATATCCAGCGAAGTCAGAGCATTGGATTCGCAGGAGAGGTCTGTCAGTTCCGTGTTTGCACTCACATCCAGAGATGTCAGCCGGTTGGAACCGCAGAAAAGCCCCATCAAAGCTGTGTTAGCCGACACATCCAATGCCGTCAGTGCGTTGCTGCGACAGTTCAGTCCCGTCAGGGCTGTGTTTGCCGACACGTTCAGGGTGGTCAGAGTGTTGCTGTGGCAGTTCAGTCCCGTCAATTTCGTATTCGACGTTACATCCAGCGACGTCAATTCGTTGTTATAGCAGTACAGATTCGTCAGTGCCGTACAGCCTGACACATCCAGAGAGGTCAATGCGTTGCCGGCACAATCCAGACTCGTCAGAGCCGTGCAGCCGACCGCCCTCAGTGCGGTCAGCTTCAAATTCCTGCTGCATTCGAGACTCTTCATTTTTGTATTATTCGACACATCCAAACTCGTTAATGCCGGATATGCCAGAATTTTCAAAAAAGTCATCTGATTGTCGGCACAGTTCAATTCCGTCAGCACCCCGTTCCCTGAAACATCAATCTCAGTCAGCGTATTGGAGCTGCAGTCCAGAGATTCCAAACCGGTAAACCATTCAATGCCGCTCAGGTCGCTCAGCGATTTTCCGCTGATATCCAACTGCGTCACCTTGCGAATAGCCGCCAGATTCTCTGTCGTCAGCTTCACTGTGCCGTCGATCTCTACCGTCCATCCGCACTGACTTCCCACCGCCGCAACAAGGGCAGTGTTATCGATGGCAGAGGCGATTTTGACGCGGCACGCGCCGTATACTCCCGTTCTCCCGACGGCGGTCGCAATCACCGTTGCCGTACCGTCCGCTACGGGAATCACCGTACAGGTGCTGTTTTTGTTGTCAATCAACGTCACTACACCGGTCGGTTCCACGCTCCAACGAACCGTTTTCTCGGCTGCGAATTCCGGCAGCACGGTTGCCGTTAAAACAGCCCTTTCTCCGGAAGGCAGAGACAGAATCAATTCGTCAGGATCCAACATCACATCGCTCACGGAATCGATATCGCACCCGAACAGCAGCAACGCCGTCACCATCATGACAATTCCCATTAAAGGAATTCCTTTCTTTTTCTTCTTCATCACTCCCTCCTTCGTTCTTTGCGCTACTGACGGCAACAACATCTGCCTCTTTCCCGTCTCCGCCGACTGTCCGCTGCCGCCGTAAACGTAACATCCCGACCTATTCCGCAACGGGAGAAAGTCTTTCTCTGTTCAGAATAATCCTTTCCGATCCGATTTTATATTTTAAACCCGAACAGCTCTCTTTGCAAGCGTTTTCCGGACGAAAAAAACAGCACTGCGTACACGAAAAATTCACACACAACAACATTCCCGTCGGAACCGATTCTTGACAGAACCGAATCCCCGGACTAAGATGGATTGAGAGACGAAAGAAAGAATTTGGGGAATACGATGGAAAATTATGAAGAGCTGATCAGACAAATGAATCCAACCGACGAGGAATTATTTGAGGCAATCACATTAACCAATAAAACTCTGAATGACTGGCTTCTTGAGTTACCGCCGGAAGACAGAAATAAATTTTCACTTTTTACGGTATATCAACTTTATAATTTACGCGGTCAAACAAAAGAAGCCGAAGCACTCAAACCGGTTATCGAAAACGAAATTGATCCCGATTTTTTTAAACCTTGTGACATGGGATTAATACTCTGATTTTCCCGACAGTCCGTAAAGACTTCGATGATTTTATAAGGAGTGAAAATGATTAAACATAATAGTGATTTCAGAAGGAAATTTGGCAATGTTTTATACCATGAGCCGGGAGGCTTAATGTACCATCCAAAGGATACAAATAATTATTATTTTTTTCCTGAATCCGTGAGCGAAGAACAGATTGCAGAACTGATGGCGCGTTCCGTTCAAGAAAATAAAGACCTGATCATCGACTTGGTGAAAAACCGCCCCGTCGTTTACAAGCCCGGCTGTTTATACTGAATTTCTCCGTTTCAGACGGTTAAAACACTTTGTTTCGGTCTGAAAATCTGATTTAGAGCCGCAAAAGCAGGATATCCTCGGCACCGGTTACGGTTTTTTGACCGTGCGGCGCAACTCTTCAAACGCCTCATGCCACCTGACAGACCGGTAAGCGGGGAATTTCGTTTTCAGAGACCGCTGAAAAGCAAGCGCTTTTTCCCATTCGGCACGCCGTGCCTCAAACGCCTGCCGCAGCCGTTCCGCCCGCAGCTGCCGTTCTTCCGCGTTGCGGCGCATTTTTTCGCGGAATTCGGCGCGGCCGCTTTCGACAATTTCGCGGACTTTCGCATCGATTTCCTTCAAACGGCGGTTGAAACTCTTGAGACGGACAACCGTCGTCACCGTATCGGCCGCACCGCCGGCAATCAGGACGGCATCCAGACCGAGCAGCACCGGCATCGGAATCCGTGCCGTCAGAGCCGCCACCGGCGGATGCACCCATTTCACCACAATCACCGTCATGGCTCCGAAAATCACGGCGCCGGCCAGACAGACCCGGCCGTTGATATGAAACTTCATATAATGATAATCCCACCAGCGGGCATGAAACAGTTTTTCCATCACCCAGGAAGTGAAATACTCGAGCGTACAGGTGAGCAGGGCTCCCAGAAAAAAGAGCATTACGGGATTTCCGATCCGTCCCAGAACAAGCAAAACCGTTACCGCACCGAATCCGTAAATCGGACAGTACGGACCGTGCAGAAAACCGCGGTTAATCCACTTTTTCGCTTTAACGGAGCAGAGAATCGATTCGTAAACCCAGCCGATAAACCCGTACAGTGCCAGCCAAAAAACACAAGGGGCGGCACTTCGGACCGCACCCGAAAACATAACTGCCGTGTCTGTCACGGAAAGACTCCTTCCGCCGCCGCTCAGCGGCCGCAGCAGTTTTTGTATTTTTTGCCGCTGCCGCACGGACACGGATCGTTACGTCCGACTTTGGCGCCGCTGCGGACAACGGTGACCGAACTGTTACCGGGCTGTGCCGACGATTGCGGAACACGGCCGCCGAACTGTGCCAGATCGCTGTGCGAAGCACGGAAATCACCGACCGGTTTCTTCGGCGCCGGAGAGGCATTTTCGGTATTGATCTTCATTTTGACAATACTCTGAGCCATGTCGTCTTTGATACGGAAAATCAGTTTATCGAAAATATCGAATCCTTCGAGTTTATATTCGAGCAGCGGGTTTTTCTGTGCATAGGCCCGCAGATTGACCGCATCGCGCAGCGCTTCCAGTTCTTCGAGGTGATTCTGCCACGCCTGGTCGATTTTATTCAGGTAGACGGCACGGATAAAGCCGTTGAGAGGCGCCTTGCCGACCAGAGCTTCTTTGCCGTGAATATCCTCTTCGATCATTTCCATGACGGCATCGACCAGCTGATTTTCTTTCATTTTGCCGTAATCCAAGCCGCGGCTTTCCACATCCAAATGAAAGCGGTTTGTCATATCGTTGCAGAAGCGGGCAAAAGCGGCCGCTTTGGTATCGGTCGAAGCAAACATTTCGTCGGCGCATACTTCGACCAGCTCCCTTGCCGATGCCAGAATCCGGGCGGAAAGGTTCTCATCCGTCAGAATTTCGTCCCGCTGTCCGTAAATCACTTTCCGCTGTTCGTTTAAGACGTCGTCGTATTCGAGCAGATGTTTCCGGATTTCGTAGTTGCGGTCTTCGACTTTGTTTTGGGCCCGTTCGATGGAGCGGGAAATGAGACGGTGCTCGATCGGTTCGCCGTCCGCCATACCCAGCCGGCCGATCATCGATTTGAGGTTTTCACCGCCGAAAAGGCGCATCAGATCGTCGTCGAGAGAGAGATAAAAGCGGGAGAAACCGGGGTCGCCCTGACGTCCCGACCGTCCTCTCAGCTGATTGTCGATACGGCGCGATTCGTGCCGTTCGGTTCCGAGAATATAGAGACCGCCGAGCGCACACACTTCGTCGTAATCTTTCTTCCACTTCGCATACTCTTCTTCGTATGCGGCCAGATACTCTTCCGGCGTGGCATCGGTTCCGACACGGCGGCGTACCCGGAAATCGGGGTTCCCGCCCAGTTTGATGTCGGTACCGCGGCCGGCCATGTTGGTGGCAATCGTGACCGCTCCTTTGGCACCCGCTTCGGCGACAATCATCGCCTCGCGCTGGTGGTTTTTGGCGTTCAACACTTCATGGCGGATCCCGTATTTCAGAAAATATTTGGAAAGCAGTTCCGATTTTTCGATCGAAACGGTACCGATCAGAACCGGCTGCCCTTTCTGCTGCCGCTCTTTCACCTCTTTGGCAATCGCATTGTATTTGTATTCGGCGTTGAAATAAATCAAATCGTTACTGTCGATACGGGCGACAGGCCGGTTGGTCGGAATGACAACCACATCGACTCCGTAAATTTTGGCAAACTCTTTTGCTTCTGTTTCGGCCGTACCGGTCATACCCGAAATCTTTTTGTACAGACGGAAGTAGTTCTGAAAGGTAATGGTAGCCAGCGTCCGGTTACGGCGGGCAATGGTAATGCGTTCTTTGGCTTCAATTGCCTGATGCAGACCTTCCGAATAGCGGCGGCCGACCAGAACACGTCCCGTAAATTCGTCGACAATTTCCACTTTGCCGTCCTGAACCACATAGTCGACATCCCGCTTAAACATTTTGTGAGCCCGCATCGCCTGCGTCATGTAATGGGTGAACTCGAAGTTTTCCGGATCGAAGAGAGACCCGCTGATAATCTTGTTCGACTGCAACAGCGATTCCAGTTTCAGCATACCCTGATTGGTAAACGTAATCCGCTTGCTTTTTTCTTCGGCCTTGTAATCGCCCACGCAATCGGCCTCTTCCTGAGGATATTCGTCGGTGGCCGGATCTTTTTTGACTTCCTCGAAATAGCGGACCAGGTTGTTCACCTGAGCGAATTTCGGGGTATCGTCATCGGCCTGTCCCGAAATAATCAGCGGCGTCCGCGCTTCGTCAATCAAGATCGAATCGATTTCGTCGATAATACAGTAGTGATGGCCCCTCTGAACCTTCTGATCGGCCGAACGGGCCATATTGTCACGCAGGTAATCGAATCCGAATTCGTTATTGGTTCCGTAAGTAATATCACACCGGTACGCTTTGCGTTTGGCTTCGTAATCCATGTTGGGCAGAACGGTTCCGACGGTAACTCCCAGCAGATTGTAAACCGGACGCATCCAGTCGGCGTCGCGCTGGGCCAGATAATCGTTGACCGTCACAATATGTACCCCTTTCCCGCTCAATGCATTGAGATAAGCGGCAGTGACACAGGAGAGAGTCTTTCCTTCACCGGTTTTCATTTCGGTAATTTTACCGTCATTCAGGACGATACCGCCCATCAGCTGCACATCGTAGTGGCGTTCGCCCAGTTTGCGTCGTGCCGCTTCCCGAACCAGAGCAAACGCTTCCGGCAGAATCGCCTCGAGCGATTCCCCCTTTTCCGTATGCCGTTTTTTCAAATTTTCCGTGCGTTCGGCAAAAGCCGCTTCCGGCAACGCCATCATCTCCGATTCCAGAGCATTGATGGCCGCCACAAACGGCAGCAGCCGCCTTATATCTTTTTCGTTTTTCGTTCCGTAAATTTTCTTGCTGATCTGACCGAACAGAGACATTCCCCACCTCTTCTCATTAACAGTATATTATATAAAAACATAATAATAAAAAAACACCGGTTCTGCAAGAACAATCTTTTCTTTATTTACGGCACAGGTTGAATTTTTAAGTTTCTTCCGTTAATATAAAGATTATGAAACAGTTCCGGTTATCAATCACGACTTTAATCTTTCTCCTTCTTTCCGTTTTCGGATGCCGCAATAAAAATATGCAAATCGTGATGCCGGAAGAACTCTTCGTACTTCCGATCGGAAAAACGGAAACGGATTTGGCATTTTTTACCGACAGGCAAATTTCTCCGCTGAAAGAGACTCAAATTAAGATGAGAGACGGGCTGATCTATATTCTCGATCCGGGCGCCGGCAAGCTGATGGAATTCAATTCATACGGAGAAATTCTGACTCTCTGGTACAATCCCGACAGAAATCCGAAACCGGTCCTTCTCAAAGAGGAAAAGGATATCGGTCGAAATACGGAAAAAGAAGCGACAAAAAAAGCATTTCCTTTCCGTTTTTATCATCCGACCGGATTTGCCGTCAATTCCCAAAAACAGATTTATATTGCAGACAGGTTGCCGGACGAAAGTGCCGTCGACTCCGCCGAGTACGGGCTGACACTGAATCATACCGTGATATGTTTCGGAAAAACGGGTAAGGCCGAATATTTTCTCGGTCAGGAGGGTGTCTCGGGGAACCCGTTTCCTTATATCACGGATATATCGGTCGACAAAAACGACTGCCTCAATATCACCTCTTATACCGCTACGGGCAAAGTTTTTTTTAAATACGACAGCAAGGGCAATCTTCTGCATAAAACCGTTATTTCGGATAAAATGATTCCGTCTGTTCAAAAAGAAACGGTCAGCCGCCAGGCGGAAATCCTGCCGGCAACCAACTCCGACAACATTCTGATCCGCACCGATCTTTACAGTGAACGGTCAAACAGCAACAGCACGGTTCATTACGACTTTTTAAAAACGGTCATCTGGGCTTACGATTTAAAAGAAAACAGTTTTCGGGGATATTTCAATCTGCCCAACACGGAAACAAAAGTTTCCGACACCGCCTCATGGGCCGAGAACTCTTATCCGGTTATGCTGTCGACCGACGGATTCGACCACAGAGGAAATCTTTATTTCTCGTCCATCGAGCAGGAAGATACGGAAAGAGTTCTGATTCTCAATCAGATTTCCCGAAATATCGAAACAAAGCGCATTTTTACCGGTTTCGAAAAAAGTATCATGCTGAAGCGATTCGTGACCCCCGAGGGCATAATTCTCGGTATCGTTTTTTATCCGGAAAAAGCCGTTATTTACTGGTGGCGAACCGATTTATAAAATTCGTGCTTTTCGAAATTCCGTTCGGATGGTATAATAAAAATGATGCCGATTTACACAGCCCGTTCGATGGCCCGGGCAGAAGAAGAAATCATTTCCCGCTACACGTTGTCTCCCGAAATTCTGATGGAACATGCCGGTTTTTCGATGGCATCCCGAATCGGACAATTCTGCCGCAAAAGGAAACCGGCTTCCGTCGATATTCTCTGCGGAACGGGGCACAACGGCGGAGACGGCTATGTGATTGCCCGGGCTTTGTCGCAAAAGGGATTCTCCGTCCGCCTCTTTACCGCGGGCGGCCGCCTCAAGCCGCTGACAGCGGTCAACCGACAGCGGTGCGAATGCCTGGGAATCGCCTGTAACCCGATCGAAACCTTCAACCCGACCGCCGGCGTGGTCGTTGTCGATGCTCTTTTCGGCATCGGCCTCAACCGACCTCTTTCCTCCCTGTGGAAAGACCTTTTTGAACGTATCCGAACGGCAAAGGTCCCCGTCATTGCCGTCGACACACCTTCCGGCCTCTTTGAAGAGCGGAAATCCGACGACCCGATTCTCGGGGCCGATCTGACGCTGACCGTCGAATACCCGAAACGGGAATTCTATACTCCGGAAAACCGCCGTTTCTGCGGCATCATCGAGACTGTATCGGCTGCTTTTCCTCAGACGGTTTCCGTTCTTCCCGATGCCGTTCTCGGCACACCGAAAATACCCGAAACGGATTACTCTCTTTTTTCCCATAAATACACCAAAGGCCACGCCGCGCTGTGGGCCGGCAGTACCGGATACCCCGGAGCGGCGTTGCTGGCTTCACGTGCGGCGCTGAAAACCGGCACCGGATTGTTGACGCTGCTGACCGATTCGCCGACGGCCGAAGCGGTTTTACGGGAAGATCCTTCCGTGATAATCGGCACGAACAGGATGCCCGATACCCCGGAAAAAATAACCGCCTGGGGATGCGGGTGCGGCTGGGGACGGGAGACGTCCCGCCTGCCGATTCTCGAACGTTTTATCGAAACGGCTGTTCCGCGCGTAATTGATGCCGATGCGCTCAATCTTCTTGCCGAACATTTCCCCGACGCACGGTTCGCCGACGGTGCCGTTCTCACTCCTCATCCGGGTGAGTGGAAACGGCTTTGTCCCGATTCATCCCGGTTTTACGATGATCTTTCCCGGTTTGCCGGCCGGAAAAACTGTACGGTAATCTACAAATCTTCTTTTTCGGTCATCGTCTCTCCCGAAGGGGAAACCACGATCTTCGATTCGCCCCTTCCCGAACTGGGCACAGCCGGCAGCGGAGACGTTTTAACCGGAATCTTGCTGAGCTTTCTTGCCCGAGGAATTCCCCCCTACCGGGCTGCAATCGGGGCCGTCGCTTTTCACAATGCCGCCGGCAAAGAGGCTGCCGCACGCTACGGTCTTTTTACCGCCGCGGAACTGATCGAAACAGCGGCGTCAATGTTAAAACATTCCGCATCGAAGGAGGAATCCGCTTTATGAAAGAAACATACGATCCCGCAGAAGAATCGAAATCGGCACCTCTGCGGTCGAACTATGCCGAATACCGCGCTTCGAAATACCCCCCTCAAAAAAAAGACAGAATTTCGCGGGCCAATAAAATCTTTCTGATTGATTTGGCGGTCATTGCTCTTTTCGGGATGATGATTTTCCTTTTCCGCCCCTATCTGATTTCCCCGAACAGAGTCGGTGACTGGAAATTTTCCGCATCCGCATCCGTAACCGAAGACAACTGGATTCGTCTGATAGTTACCGCAAAACCGGTCGGAACAAAAAAACCCGATTCCGTTCCCGAGTTGAACATCTCTCTGTTTTACGAGGGCAATGAATGGCAAACGGAGCGGTTTTTAACGCAGGACAACGTGATTCCGACGGAAGAAGGACTGCAGTGGATTCTGCTTCCCTTTCCGATGTCGGAGACCGAAAAAATCTCCGTCCGAATCGGAAATGAAACCGACTCGACGGAATGGATTGTTTCCGTCGAAAAATAATTAAGAAAAACTTGCCGACGGAATCTTTTTATGTTATACTGAATACGGAGGAAAATAATGTATATTTTCTATTTTTTGTCGGTTGCATCACTGCTGATGGCAGGGCTGATTCTGTCTTCCGAACTTTTGGGAAAGAAAATCAATTTTTTCTTTGATTTTACAAAATTCACAAAGACATATCCTTTGTTTTTGCTGATTCTCGGTATTGTTGTTCTGTTAATCGGTGCTTTTAAATTTGCGATTTCCGTCGGAAATGCCGGCATCGGAATTCCGGTAGTCGGCGACTTTTTCCCGGCAGTCGGAGGAGTTCTCGGCGGTCTTTTACTGATTCTGTATTATGCTTCCAATAAAGACAATGCGGAAATCATCGAAGCCGAGCCCGCGGAAACGGATGATAATACGGTAGCAGCCCGCCTCAAAAAAATCAAGGAACTGGCCATGACCTACAGGGGCATCATCGGTCTGGTTCTGATTGCCGTTGCGATTATTCATTTGTTTGTCCCGCAGATTTTGTTTTTCTAAAATAAAAAAAGCATCGCCGACCGGCGATGCTTTTTTTCGGCCCGAAACGAATCAGATTACGGTTCCGTTGGGAATAATCGCTTCTTTCAATATGACTATAATACCGTCCTTGATACAATACGAACCGTAATCGCCGTCGGCTCTCGGTATATCCTGATATCCGATACTGCAGTTTTCTCCGATGCGGGAATTCTGATCGATAATTGTATTTTTGATCGTACAGTTACGCCCGATACCGATGTTGGGTATCCCCTTCTCCCTGTTTTTCTGTTTTTCTTCTTCCGTCTCGTAGTATTTTGCACCGAGCGTAATCACTCCGTCGAGAGTTGTTCCCGACTCGATAACGCTGCGGATACCGACAATACTGTTCATGATATTGGCATTGGTAATGATACTTCCCTCTGCCGCAAGGGACTGCGATATTGTGCAGAAATTGATTTTTGTTGCGGGCAAATGCCTTCGGTGTGTATAAATCGGAAGACTTTCATCGTAAAAGTTGAAATCGGGATTCACCGTAGCCAGATTGATATTGGCGTCGTAAAACGAGCGGATTGTTCCGATATCTTCCCAATATCCTTCGTAGATATATGAATTAACCTTTGTTTTCTGAATCATATAAGGAATAATTTCTTTTCCGAAATCCGTAAAATCATTATCCAAAGCCTGATCCAATATCTCGGCATCAAAAATATACATTCCCATCGATCCCAGATACTCTTTATCCGCCAGCTTTGCCATTTTGCTGCGCATTTTCTCGGGAATCCGGTATTCGTCGATATTGGCATCGGGTCCCGGCTTCTCCAGGAACTTCTGAATGCGGCCTTTTTCGTCTGTCGACAGAATGCCCAATTCGGAGGCGTCCCGTCGACTGACCGGATGACAGGCAATCGTAATTTTTGCCTTGCTTTCGAGATGTTTGTTAAACATATCTCTCAAATCCATGCTGTAGAGCTGGTCACCGGAAAGGATGATATAGTGGGAAGGTTTTCTGTCGTGAAGGTGCGCGAAATTTTTCCGTACAGCATCCGCCGTTCCCTCGTACCAGCCGCTGTTATTGTTAAAATTCTGTTCGGCTGCCAGAATCTCGACAAATCCGTTACTGAAGACATCAAAAATATAAGTATTGGACAAATGCTGGTGAAGAGAAACAGAATTAAACTGAGTCAAAATAAAAATCTGCTTAAAACCGGCATTAATACAATTTGAAATGGGAATATCTACCAGCCTGTACTTCCCGCCGAAGGGAACAGCCGGTTTCGATCTGACTTTTGTTAAAGGATAGAGACGGGTTCCTTTTCCGCCACCCAAAACAATAGAAATCACATGATTTTCGTTCATTGCACACCTCTCTCATTTATTATTGTACATCAAGTCGTCAATTTTGCAATGAAAAAATTTATTATAATTTGTAAAATTCCAGATATTTGCGGGAGGATGATTTCCATGAAAAATCCTGATGCATTCCGTTTTTCCTGATTGCATCCACAGCCGACGGTCCGTCCGCATAAATTCTCATTGCCGATTCGACCGCAGCCGTAATATCGTCGGCACCGTTGCCGGGAATTCTGATTCCGGTTCTGACCGCCGGATCGTGATCGACGCAAACAGTATCGGCGAGGCCTCCCGTTTCGGTAACCAGCGGGATTGTTCCGTAGCGCAGGGAATAAAGCTGATTTAAGCCGCACGGTTCGTAAATCGACGGCATCAGAAAAAAGTCGCCGGCAGCTTCGGCCAGGTGGGAAATTTTCGATGAAAACATAACGGATCCGGAAAAGTTTTCGAAACGTCCGTTCAGTTCTTTTATTTTCTCCTCGGCCCAGGTCTCTCCCGTTCCGACAACGGCCAGATTTAAATCATAGCGGCTCAATATCTTTTCGACAGCGCCGTTCTCTCCGTAAAGAGCTTCAATTCCCTTCTGGGCCGCCAGTCTTGATATCATTACAAAAAGAGGTTTCTCCGGATTCTTCAGTCCGACACTCTTCAAGAATTCTTTTTTTATTTTGCTTTTTCCCGAAAAATCTTCGGCTGTGTAAGAATCAGGCAAATACCGGTCGCAGGCCGGATTCCATTCATCCGTATCGATTCCGTTTAGAATCCCGCAAAATTTCTCACCGCGGAACCGGAGAAGTTCTTCCATTCCGCACCCTTTCCCCGCTTCCAAAATCTCGCGGGCATACGTCGGTGAGACTGTCGTAATTTTATCGGCAGACTTCAGCGCACATCTCATGAAATTCAGACCGGAATCACTGCCGAACTCGAAATGTTTCTTCTCCAACCCCGTATAGGCGACAAATCCGGAATCGAATTCCCCCTGATAGGCCAGATTATGTATCGTGAAAACAGTTTGGGTCGAAATTCCGTTCTCGGACAAAAGAGCGGGAATCAGCCCTGTCTGCCAGTCATGACAGTGAATCACATCAAATTTTTCACCGGTCTCCTTAATAAAAGAAACAACCGAACGGCAGAACAAAGCAAAGCGGCGACAGTTGTCGGGATAAGCTCCGTTTTCGTCCCCGTATTCGCCTTCCGTACAAATTCCGGGACTTTCCGTAAAAATATACCGGACTCCGTTTCGGGTCACGGTATAAAAACGGGTAACCGAGGAGGAGACCGGAGCATCTGTCAGACAGGAAAAATCGAGGCGTTCGAACCCCGATTTTTCGTTTTTTTTATAATAAGGAAGAAAGACTGTTACGGAAAGACCTTCCGAAACAAATGCCTCCGCCAATGCGGGAACGACATCTCCCAAACCGCCCGTCTGGGAAAAAGGTGTGGCTTCGGCCGAGACAAAGGCTATCTTTCGGAGATTTTTCATTTCCGCCCCGAAAGATAATTGAACGGATTGACCAGACGTCCGTGTTCATACACCGTGAAATGCAGGTGATAACCCGTACTGTATCCGGTCGTTCCCATTTCTCCGATCAGCTGCCCCTGTTCGACCCACTGTCCCGACCGGACAAACGACTTATCCAAATGACCGTACAGTGTTTTCAGTCCGTTTGAATGCTGAATAACAATGTATCGGCCGTAACCGCGCGGCCGATAATCGTTCAGAACGACCTTTCCGCTCATTGCCGCCCGAATCGGCGCACCGCGGTAGTTGGCAATATCGATTCCCGTGTGAAACGACCGCTTTCCCGTAAACGGATCGGCCCGATAACCGAAATAGGATGTAAGGCGTCCGCTGCAGGGCCAAATCACCAGATTGCCGATTGCCTTTTTCAGCTCGTATTCGCTCAATTTGCCGCCCGGAACAAAAATCTGGTTTCCGACAGCAAGAACCTCAGAAACAAGGTTATTACTGTCAATAATACTGTTCATATTGACTTTATACTGCTTGGCAATCGATTCGAGGGTATCGCCTTTTTTGACTTTATGCAGAACTCCGTCCAAATTGGGAATCTGTAAATCCGTTCCCGGAATCAGACGGCGGCAATCTTTGATGTTATTATAGCTGATTAATGTATCGAGACTGACTTTGTTGTCTTTCCCGATCTGTTCCAATGTATCTCCGGGCTGTATCGTATAAGTTGTGAACGAAAGTTCCTTGAACAGCTCGATATCCTGATCAAAATCACCGGAACCGGTACCGCTGTAATCCATCTGATAATACTCGGATATAAAACGGGAGGAAAGAGATTTTTCGTGAATATCGACATCGACCGTTCTTTCTGCCGATCCCGGCAAAAAAACAATCATCAGGAGAAGGAGTGCACACAGACTTCCCCCGCCCGCAACCAGCGTTCGACCGGAAAATTTATTTTTCAGTCGGGAATACAGCTCTCTTGTTCTTTCGGATCGAAAACCGACCGACATCTGCCGATTCCTGTAGTAATATTTTTTCTCTCTTTTCATGCCTTACCCTTGTTTTACACGGATTTTCCCGATATAATATCCGTATCCAATACTATATCGGTTTTTTTTCATCCGGATTTAACATTTATGTCTGCCTTAAAAAAAATCTTTATTTTTTTCTGTGCGGCAATTTCCGTGACTCTGACCGGAATTCTGCCGACAATGCTCGACATCAAACAAATTCACGGAAATTCGATGAGTCCGGCCTTTAAAAAAGGAGACTGGATTATCATCGATACATTTTACAATGAAAAATCATTCTTTTCAAGATATAAAAAAATTTTTTGCGGTGATGTCCTGGTATTTAAGAGTCCCCGAACCGACGAAATGCTTATTAAACGGGTTGCCGCAACGGAAGGCGATGCACTTGTATGGATCGATTCCGACACTCTGCAAATCGGGAACGAGACTGTAAAGATCAGCCCGAACAAAAAATATTTATTCAATGATTTTACAAAAGTACCCAAACATGCTATATTTTTTTTGGGAGACAATCAACCCGAGTCCGCAGATTCCAGAGATTTCGGATTCGTTTCGACAGATCGTATAGAAGGGAAAGTCCTGTTCGGGAGATGCTATGAAAACAGTTTCGGGAAAAGAAAAAAGACCGACAAAAATCAGTAAAGCGGGAATACTCTTTACCGTCGCACTGATGTGTGTGGCCGCACTGATTATTATATGCAAATATGCCTCTTTTATGGTCGGAAATGAAGCCCGGAAAAACCGGTCGGTGCAGGTTTCCAATTATGCGTCAGAACACAGAGGGAATATCAGAGACCGCAACGGTTCGCTGCTGGCGACTCAAACCACTTATACCGATATTGTCTACAAAGTTCAGTCGGAAAACAACCGCCGTGAGTACAAAAATGCGGCCGAAGTTCTCGGTGCAGTCCTGAACCGTTCTCCGGAAGAAATTATGAACGATTTACTGTCGGGAGGAAAATATCGTTTTTACAAACGTCGGGCAACGGCAAACGAAATCGAAATGCTTCGTAAAAAGCTCGACGAAGTCAATGCGGAGAGCAAAAGACAAAACGAAATTTTAAGACAGTCTCCGGCTGTCGAAAATCCCGAGTTTTATCCGCTTTTACGATTATCGCAATTTATAGAAGAAAATCAGGGACGAAGCTATCCGAAAGGCGAACTGGCAAGCCACATCCTCGGATTCGTTGATTTTGACGGTAACGCAAAAGAAGGCATAGAAAGAATCTGCGACGCCGATTTATCCGCCAACAAAATAATCGACGGTGTTATCATTAATCGCGATGTTTATCTGACAATCGATACCCAGATTCAGTATATGGCTGCCAAACAGACCAAACGGGCCATAGAGGAACAGAAGGCCGATGCCGCTATTTTTATTGTTATGGATGCGCGAACGGGGGAAATTCTGGCAATGGAAAACAAACCGAATTTCGACCCAAACCATTACAATTTATCCGATCCCTCTTCCCGTATGAACAGAGCCGTAGCCTATGCTTACGAGCCCGGTTCCGTCTTTAAGATTTTCACATGTGCCTGCGCATACGATACCGGCCGGATCGATTTAAACCGACCGCTTTACTGCCGGGCCGCATACCGGATTCCCGGCTCGGGCAACCCTCCCGCCGTCATAAAATGCGTGGTTCCTCACGGAGAGGTTTTTCCGAAAGATGCCATCGTTTTATCCTGCAACACGGCGGCCTGTACGGCGACGGAATGCCTGACCAACAATGAACTCTATACAAAATTGCGCAATTTCGGCTTCGGTCAGAAAACAGGACTCGGGCTCAACAACGAAAATAAAGGTGTTCTCAGAAGAGCTTCTTCCTGGTCGGGGCGAAGTCTGGCAACGGTAACCATGGGACAGGAAATTTCGGCGACAGCACTGCAGATTGTGACGGCCGCTACGGTTTTTGCCAACGAAGGCCGTCTTCTTAAACCTCATATTATCAAATCCGTCAAAGACTCGGAAGGCAACGAAATCTACTCGGCGAAAGTCTCGATATCAGAAGAAGTACTTTCTTACACGACCGTCAGAAATCTGCTGGAAATGATGACGGAAGGAACCGACCACGGCCTTGCGAGAAAGACATCGATTAACGGAATCAGTCTTGCCTCGAAAACCGGAACGGCCCAAATCTTCGATGCCGAAAACAAACGCTATTACGATGACAAATATGTTGCATCGGTACTCACACTTTTTCCCGCCGAAAAGCCCCGTTTTATCATATACGGAGCCGTTTTCGCTCCGAAGGCAAACAGTATTTACGGCAGTCAGGTCACGGCCCCTCTGGTCAAAGATCTGGCCGAAGACCTGATTTTGTATTTAAATGTTTACAAAGAAACCGATATGCTTTTCGAAGCGGGGAGCACTTTAAAAGTCCGACAGGAACCGGCTATCACGATTTCCGACAATAAAGTACCGGATCTTATCGGACGATCGAAACGGGATCTGATCGGACTCTATTCCAAGAATTTTAAACTTCGCATCGAGGGCGACGGAAAAGTGGTTTTTCAATCTCCTCAGGCGGGAACCGAACTGACGGAGGGCGCTGTCATTTATGTCAGACTCCGATAACCGGATCCCGCTGATTTTGCCGACACGTAGCGGCTTTCCGAGCCTATCCGTTAACGGCATTCCTCTTCATTCGACCTACAATCCTGTCCGGGAAGCCGAAAAAACGGTATCGCAAATCAGTCCCGAAGAAACGGATTTGATAATTGTTGCCGAGAACGGATTCGGATACCTTCCGATAAAGATTGCCGAAACATATCCGCAATTGAACATGGCGGTCATCATTCCCGATCCGCGAATTCCGGAGCAGTCGGGCTGCGACAGCAGCCGTTTCGGAGAAAACGGCTGCTCCGTCCGGGTCTTTTCTCCGTTCGACGAAAAAATATTTTCGGCCTTTCTCGGCAGTCACCCGACGGCAAAGATCAAACTGCTGATACCGGCGCCCGTCGAAAAGCTTTTCCCGGAAACTGCCGCAAGAATCAGGGAACTGGTTGCTTACCACTGCCGCATCGGGGAGACAAACAGTGCGACATTAAAGAAATACGGAAAGCGGTTTGAATCAAATATTCGCAGAAACGGCAAGGCCTTTCTAAACGGATTTTATCGAAACCTTAACGATCTGCGGAACACAGCCCGCTCCCGTACAATTGTGATAGCCGCAGCCGGTCCGACTCTTGACCTTCACCTGAGCGAAATAAAGGCAGAGAGACACCGTTTCATTCTTTTGGCGGTCGATACGGCTGTGACACTGCTTCAACGGCAGAATGTTCAGCCCGACTACATAGTCACGGGAGATCCGCAATTCTTTAACGCGATGCACCTTTTTTTTGCGGATAAAAAAAACTTAAAACTGATTGCTCCTCTTTCCACTTACTATTCCAACATAAATCATTTGTGGCGGGAATGTTACTTTTATGCAACCCGTTTTCCCTCCGAAAAATCGTTTGCCGACCGGAACGGCATTCCGATTCTCGGCTCGGGCGGAACGGTCGCCGCTGCCGCCGTCGAAGCGGCCCGTTTTATGGGGGCACGGGAAATTTATCTGCTCGGAATCGATCTCGGCTATCCCGACGGACAAACACATGCAAAAGGCTCTTTTTTCGAAGAAAAAACTCTCGACAGTGCATCCCGTCTGAATCCTTTCGAAACTTCTTCATACAGACTGATACACTCTTCCCTGAAAACGCAAACCGTCGATGCCGACGGCAAGCCCCTTCTTTCCGATCGACGGATGGATCTTTATCGGCAGTGGTTTTCCGAATATGCCGGAGACTGCATTCGAATCGACCGCCGGGGCAGCCGCATCGGATCTCTTCCCGTACGAAATTATCTGTTTGAATAAAAAATTTGTTAAGTATTTTTGGCAGGAACCGATAATAAAAGTACAGTAGGGAGCGGTGTACATAAAAAAATCCGGATGTATGCCGCTTTTATTTTTTTGCGAACCGGTTATCGGAAACCGAAAGAACCATTTCGACTTCCTGAAACTGACACCCCAGGATTTCGGCAATTTCAGCCGACGGGATTCCTCTCACAGCCAGTTTTAATACAGATTCCCTCAACGCATCGGAAACCGGTCCTGAAGCGACCGTTTGCGTTTGTCCGGATTCCTCTTTTTCATTACGGGAGGAGACCTCTTCATCCGGTTTGGATAATGAATCACGAATTTCACTCTCCCGGCACTCTGCCAGAAGTTTTTCCAACTGACGTGTCAGCTTTTTGGCCTCTTTAATTCGGGCTTCGAGAAGATCCATATTTCTCGATGTCGCATCGTTCATATCGACGGTCAAATCATTAAACTGGACTCTGATTTTATCTATCTGGCGCTCGACACCGGCGCTCCGCTGAATCTTCCATCTCAACAGGAAATAAATAGATATCAGTCCGATAATATTAAGCAGAACAGTCCACATAAAATCCCCGATCAACTCAGCACATCAAATCGACTTCATGACCCTTTTCCGGATCTTCCGCATAGACTATCGGTTTATCTTCCTTGGGTTGTCTGCGCGGTAAATCCGGCATATCCGATCCGCTGCGGGACTTCGCGGAGGGAGCCTCTTCGCCGTCGTGTATGGCAGTGACGCCGATCATTTTATTTTCGATCTTCTTGACTTTCTCGGCCTGCTTCAACGACTCCCGTATCATGTGTCGGGTCGAATCGGCCTCTGCTGCCAGCATGGCCTGTCTGTTCATCGACTGCTCGGCACTGACTGTATTCAGCTGAGAGAAATTGACCTGTATATCAATCGGTTGTACAGCCACTATTTTAAGTCCTCTTTGTCGACGGAATACTCCCGCATCTTAATCATCGGCCCCTCTCTGTAAAATGTGACCCATTTCAATTCATTTTTGACCGTATATTCCGCCGTATTGATATTTATCTTAACATTCGGATAAATAATATTCTCGACAGAAATTTCTCCCGTTCCTTTCAGCGTCTGTATTTCTTCTCTCAGATTAACAAATTCCGTCGTCATCTGACTGTTTTCCGCAAGAAGAGAATCCCGCTGTGCCCGCATCTCTTCGTATGCGGACTGCTTTTCTTCCGTCAACGATCCTTTTGTTTTCAGAACCTTTTCGAAGGCTCCGATATTCAGATCAAGATTCTCGATCGCCTCCGTATTTTCTTTTATCTTTGCATCGAGAAAGTTATAGCGCTCCCTCGATTCGGGATTGACTCCGACTTCCAGAATCGTCTCCGTTCCGGCAGCTGTTCCGATTTCCTTGGCAATAATCGAATTTCCCGCTCTGAGCTGCCCTCCGTGGATTCTGGCCCGTTTCCCGTAACAGATAATTTTTCCGCCGCAGTTGACCTGCGAATTAACGATTCCGTCGCTGACAACAATTTTCTCTTCGGCAAACACAATGGAATTTCCGATGAACTTTGACATGACGCTGCCTTTGGCTTTTACAAAACCTTCTCCTTTTGTCTGAATTCCGTTGGAAACCACCACATCACCGCCGCTGACAATCTCGGATTTTCCGACCGTACCGTGTATCTGAATGTCTTTCGACGCTTTCACAACATAACCGTCCTCGACATCTCCGTTTATAACGACGCTGCCGACAAAATCGATATTTCCTCCGGTTTTAATCGACAAAGACCCGTTAACATAATAGACCGGTAAAACGGAAACAACTCCGTCCTGAAGCAGGGCCTGCCCGTCGATCGTACTGACAGCCTGCATCCTGTCTTCGGATAAACGCACATTTTCTCCTGCCTGAATTTGTGTTTCTTTTCCGTCATAAGCCTTCAATATCCGGTTATGGACTGTATGACCTTCTATTCCTTTTGTCGGTTTATGGTAGACGGCAATGACATCGCCTTCTTTTACATTGGCAATATTATATGCGGCCTTGAAATTGATCTTCACATCATCTTCGCTGAAAGCGGTTTTTTCTTTTTTGGTATCGAACTTATATTCGACATACCCGTTTGTGCCGTGTTTGGCCTTCTCTCCCCGCGCCACAACAAACAAAGTATCGTAAACGGGATTCTCGGCCAACTCTTTTATAACATCCTTCAGAATGCCGAATTTTATATCGTATGACATAATAAACTGATAAATTTCGGTATAGATAAAGTCCCGGCCGCCCGCTTTCGGATGGCGAATACCGACAGAGGCCTCCATCTCGTCCGAAGATATTTCCATCCATAAGGTTCCGTCAGACAGCGGATTGTAAACAAATGTACCGATCTTGACCTCTTTATTATCTTTGTTTTTCAGTGCTTTGCGGATAAGCGCCTCGTCGAAAGTTCCGACACCGCGTTTGGAAAGTTTTTCGATAACCTGCTCGTATGTTGCGGGAGAACCGTTTCCCTTCGGCGGCCGGACACACAGCGTGACGGTTTCGTTCAAAAACTTGACGATAGCGATACCGTCCTGATCGACAGGAAGCCCTGTTTTTGCATCGATCTCGCTCTCACCTCCGATTCCTTCTCCGTTCTCGGAGACTGACGCCTCTTCCGTTCCGGGATAGGCGATAAGCACCCACTCCCTTCTGCCGACGCCAAGGAATCCTTTCCGCCCCTTTTGGACAATATCGAAATGGATTTTTTTCACGGGTAAATCCAGTTCTCCGGCAGCAATCCGCAATGCCTCTTTCAATGTTGTCCCCGTTGTCCGGACTTCCGTTACGGCTAAATCCCGGACGAGCATTGTTCTGATCTGATCTTTAAATTCGTTTAAATCCATTAAAATAAACCCTTTCGGATTCCCGTCAGTTTGGCCCTCAGCTTCAGCAAGGCTTTCGTGTGCAGCTGGGAGACACGGGATTCCGTTACATTTAAAATCTTTCCTATTTCCTTCAGGGTCAGTTCGTTATAGTAATATGCAATCAAAACCTGCTGGGAATTTTCGGGAAGTTCTTTAATCGCATCGATAATTACACGTTTGACTTCTTCTCTTTCTATCTGAACATCGGGGTTCAGACTGACCGGAGCCTTCAAATTCTCATCCAAAGAAACCTTATCGTTTTCGTCACTTGAATAGTGAACCTCATTCAGGGAAAGAACATTGGTACCGCTGATCGACAGGAGCATTTCTTCGTATTCTTCCTCGCTGATTTGCAATTCGTCGGCAACCTCTTTATTGGTACAGGCCCTGCCGTGAAGCCCTTCCAAATGATGAATGGCCCGCTCGACTTCTTTGGCTTTCTTTCTGACGGAACGGGGCACCCAGTCATCGGCACGAAGGGCGTCGTAAATAGCCCCCTGAATGCGTCGTACGGCATAAGTCTTGAACTTTACGTCACGCTCGGGAGAAAACTTATCAATAGCATCAAATAAACCGAAAACACCCCACCCGACCAGATCATCATACTCGACTTCACGAGGCATATTCATGGCTATTCTTCCTGCCACATATTTGACCAGAGGTGAATATTTTTCAATGAGAACATCACGAATTCCGGAATCTTTTGTTCTGATATAAAGAGTCCACAATTCATCTTCTTCCATCTGTAATAATTCCTGCTTTGTCATGCTCCCCTCATTCAGTCATCTTTATGAAGTTCCGTACGAACCGCTTTGGCAATTTCTTCGGGTGATTGAAAGGCTGCTTTAAATTTCGCAAGCGAATCTTCCTCTTCCGATTTAAATTTTCTTAAAAGCGAGTCGGACATTTCGTACGGGTTTCGACTGTCAAGATGCCGAAGGTTCCCGGTATCAGAATCGGTTTTGTATTTGTAATTCGAAAACAAATCACCGGACGTCCCGTTCGCAACCGGATCACCGGAATCTCCGAACCGCTCTGTTTCAGTATACAGCCGATCGGGATCGGATTCAAGCAGAATTTCATCTTCTTCGTCATTCCCGGGTTCGCCCGGATCGGTTTTCGACGTTTCCGACAAAAAACGGTTCCACAAAAACCACCCGCCGCCGACGAAAAGGGTTGCCAGAAGGATATTCAGGAACAGGCGTAGAAGGATACTCCCGACTGTTCCCCCTGTCACCAGAATCAGCAGCACCGAAAAAAGAACACCGGCTCCCCACAATCCGATAACCGGTCCCGAAAGAAAATTCCGCTTCATAAAAAGCTCCTTTCAGATTCAGCCGTTTTTGGCAAACATCCGCTTGAGGAAGGTCGAAACACCGCTTCCTTCCTTATACTCGATATTCTCCAACCGTCCGACAATGTGCCGGATACATTCGGAAGCTTTGCACCCCGGGCTTAAATCAAAAAACGGACGCTGTCTTAAAACCGCATTTAAAACCGCAGGATCATCCATTACATAACCGAGATAATCTACCTTTAAATTCAGAAACTGTCCGGCAATTCCTACAATTTTTTCGGCGACATCCTTACCCTGCTTGACAGACTGAACCCGGTTCACAATCAGTTTGATTGACAGTCGGGAATTATCCACTTCGCCGGCTATAATTTTTATAATACTGTAAGCATCCGTAATCGCAGTCGGTTCGGGAGTCGTGACGATAACCGCATCATCGGCAGCGGATATAAAAGAAATTACATTATCGGAAACACCGGCCCCCGTATCCACAATCACGATATCGGCGCTCGACAGCTGAGACATTTCTTCTATAAAATATTCCCTCTCCTCTTCGCCCAAATTGGCAATTTTTGAAAATCCGGAAGCTCCGGCAACAATTTTTACGCCGTATTCGGTATCGAGAATAATATCCTTAATCGAACGTTGTCTTTCCATCAGGTGATAGAGATTATATTTCGGAATAATTCCCATGACGACATTGACATTGGCAAGTCCCAAATCGGCGTCCAGAAGAATAACCTTCTTCCCCAGTTTTGCATAAGCAATGGCCAGTCCCGTTGAAATGTTGGTTTTTCCGACGCCGCCCTTCCCGCTCGAAACGGCTATAATCCGCGTCCGGTTTCTGACCGAACCGCCTCCCGCTGATCTTCCTCTCATCATTTGACGCAGCTGTTCCGCCTGATCCTGCATAATTGCCTCCTATCTGAATTGTCCGGCCGAACCGAACCCGATTAATTTATTCAGTAAAAATTCCTTAGTTGCCGTTTCTATGTCGGCGGCTGCATTCTGCCCCGTCGTGTAAAACAGCGCCGGTTTACCCGTTTTTTTCATTAAAGAAATAATCGTACCGACCGTACTCGATTCGTCGAACTTCGAGAAAACGATCCCCTTATAATTAAAGGGCTCGAATTCTTCCGTAATCCGGACCATATCGGAAAAACGGGTATACGCCGGTATCAGCAACATCGGATAGGCTTCCGCCTTACACGGTTCCAATATGGTTCTGACCTCGGCGGCCAGAGTATAATGTGTCGGTGAAAATCCCGGTGTATCGACGAAGACCAAATCCTTTTCGAATGCCGATGCTTCCCAGAATTTAACCTTCATATCTTCCGGTTTGCGGATAACCGCACACTTTGCATTATTCAAAAGCTCGGCGAATCTCTCCATCTGATCGACAGCTCCGATCTTATAATTATCCGTCGTAAACAGAACAAAATTCATATCGGAAGCAAAGGATGCCGCCATTTTGACAATTGTTGTTGTCTTTCCGACTCCTGTCGGCCCCAGGAAAATCAGAATCTTCATAAATCCTTTCGGTCCGGAAAAAACGGAGGGTTCTATTCTGATATCCTGAGCGATCCAATCGATGACCTTTTCTTTCAGAAACTCGAGACGCCTGACTTCCGACTGCGGCATGGTTTCATGAATTCGGACGCAGATTTCATTGATATATTCGGGAGTAAAATCATTCTTTTCAAGCAGAGAACGAATTTCCAGTACATTGGTATCCCACTGATTCTCTCCCGGAACATCACGACGGTTTATGAGCTTTCTTAACTGTTCATCCAAATTTTTTATCGTTGCCATCATCTCTCTGTTTTCGGCATTACTTTTGGAAGCAGCCAGACTGTTCAGCAGCTCTTCTTTGGATTTTTGTACAGGGTTTTTCTCTTCGAAGATCAGATAGCCTTCGGCGGAATGAACCGTGCGTTTACGGAAAATCCCCACCGTATTTTCTTTCCATTTCGTAATTTTATATCCGTTTGGAGTATAAAGAGAATTCAGCTTGCTGCGGACTTCTTCTTCGGAGCTGCCCTCTATCGGACCGAACGTAATCACACGACCTCCTTGACATCGACGGAAACACGGCCGACCTCGGTCATTTTCAAATCGGACGCTTCACTGATAGATATAACGGGAACGGAAGCAAAATCCTTTCCCAAAAGCGAACGTATCACACGACGGAGATCTGCCGTAGTCAGAATCAGGGGAAAATAACCGCGGGATGTCACATCCGAAACCGTATTCTGCAGGGAATTCATGAACTGCGCCATGATTCGCCCCGGAATCAGGTGTTTAATTTCAAAACTGTTATTTTCCATATAAAGACGTAGCAGATAATTCTGGAAATCGGGGGCCAGTGTAATGCAGTTCAGAACATCGTCGTGGTCCAGATACTTTTGCGTAACCTGAGGCCCGAGTGACTGACGCACTTTCTCGGAAAGATAATCCGCATTATCACCGTAAAGATCGATATAATTCAAAACTGCCTCGACAATACCGCTCACATTTCGTATCGAGACGCCCTCCGATATAAGATTTCGGAACACCTTTTGGAGCAGAGTCAGAGAAACCTGCCGCGAGACAATCTTGTCGTATGCCGCCGCATTATCCGGCTTGATTGATTCAAGCAAATTCTGCACCTGCTGCAGTGTCAGCAGATCCCCCGCATGCCGTTTCAGAATTTCGGACAAATGCGTGACAATCGCAGTCGAACAGTCGACAACCGTGTAACCTTTCTGTTCCGCCTCCGCAATCTGATCGGAATTAATCCAGACCGCCGGCAATTGAAACGACGGCTCAATTGTTTTTTCTCCCAAAATTTCGCAGCCCGGTTCGGGCGATCCGATAGCCAAAAGGTAACCGTATTTCATGTTTCCTTTTCCGTACGGATTACCGTAAATTTTTATCCTGTACTCGTTCGGATCCATCGATAAATTATCTTTCACCCGAACCTTCGGAATATTCAGACCGAACTCGTTCAGGAATTCCGTTCTCAAACTTCGTATACGGTCGAGGAGTTCCGTTTTCTTCTCTGTTCCCGAAGAAACCAGAGGCACCAGTCCGTATCCGATTTCAACCGAAATCGGATCCAGGGGATGAACAACTTCCTGCTCCTGCGAAGAACCGGATGATTCGGGCGATGTTTCCTCGGAAACGGCCGCTTTTCCGTTACCTGTATCCACCTGATAAACCGTATAGGCAACGTAAAACATCCCCAATGCAACGGGAATAAGAATATACCACGGAAATCCGGGAATCAGCGCCATCAGGAAGAGAATCACACCGATAATGAGATACATGACCGGATTGACGCGAAACTGCTTCGACACATCGGAAGGAAAGCCTTCTTCCGACTCTCCTTTTGTAATTATGATACCGGATGCGACGGAAACCAAAAGAGCCGGCAACTGGGAAACAAGTCCGTCACCGATTGCCAAACCGATGTAATTGACAAACGCCTCGTTCCAACTTTCGTTGTGCAGAAATACGCCGACAATCAGACCTCCGACAATATTGACGGCCGTGATAACAAGCCCTGCCTTGACGTTTCCCGAGACAAATTTGGAGGCTCCGTCCAGTGTCCCGAATAAATCTACGGAACGCTGCAAATCTTTTTTTCTTCGTTTGTATTCGCTTTCGGTAATATGTCCCTGTGCAAATTCATTGGTTACATCCATTTTATCGATCTGCATACTGTCCAGTTTAAAGCGGGCACGAACTTCGGCCGACCGCGTGGCTCCTTTCGTAATAACCACCAGCTGAACAATCATCAGAATGGCAAACATGATGAATCCGACAACAAGACCGAGTGAACCGCCGTTGCCGGTAACGAAAGTGGAAAACATACGGACGATTCTTCCGTCGAAATCCGCACCTTTTGTCAGAATCAGACGTGTCGAACTGATATTCAACCCCAATCCGAAGATCGTCGATAAAAGGAGCATAGTCGGGAAGACATCGAAATCGATGGCTCTGCGCACGTTCAGGGAAAGCAGAAGGATAATCATCGATAATGCGATATTCAGAATCATCATCAGGTCCAGAACCGGACTCGGAAGCGGAAGAATCATCATCATAACGCAAAAGACGACGCAGACAGACAGAACAGCGGCCTGCCCCGTACCTCTCAGCCCCGAGAAAAAACCCATTACCGAAGAAAAAAACGAACCGCGCGATTCGGGCATCAGACAACCTCCTCCGCTCTGTTATTGGCATATTTTCGGACAAAAAAACGGTATATACCGACCAGCGCCTCATGAAAAGAAGGCGGCACGACATCTCCCTGTTTTACATTGGCATAAATGCTTCTGGCCAGAGGTTTATTTTCGACAATCGGAATCTCGAATTTTTTTGCAACCTTCTTTATTGTCAGCGCATTAAAATCGGCTCCTTTCAGTACCAGCCGCGGAGCCTGATCCCGTTCCGGATTATAAGCCAACACACAGGCAAAATGTGTCGGGTTTGTGACAACGACATCCGCTGTTTTTACGGCGCCCTCTATATCACCTGCCAAAAGGCGGTCGTGCTGTTCCCGAATCCGTTGTTTAACCATCGGATTCCCTTCCGATTCTTTCAGCTCGTCCCTGAACTCCGTCAGCGTCATTTTCAGTTCTTCTTCATACTGTTTCTTTTGAAAGAAATAATCGGGAATCGAGAAGACAAGCAAAAAGAGAGCCGACTCGATGGCAATTATCACCGCTGTCATAAAAAACGAAGCAAGGCCGTTCTCGAGCGGATAACGGATTGAGGAAACGAAGTCGGGCCAGTGAAGAATAATATTAAAAACCGCAATCGCACAAATACAGGCAATTTTGACAAATGTTTTGAAGAGATTAAAAGCTGCCTGCTTCGAAAAAACGGCATTTTTCAGTCTGTCCCATTTCGGCATAATCCGATCCGCTTTCGGAACAAGAGGTTTGCCTGTTATAAAAAATCCGACCTGACCGATATTCATCAGCAATGCCGCAACAACACCGACGACAAAAACAGGTATCACGGCTTTCAAAAACTGAATCGTCATAAACCCGTACGGGCGGAGCGACCCGGAAGTATCCCACTCCGTTATATGGGAAAAATAAAACCGGCACGTCTCTACCATGACATTCATCAAATAACCGCCGAGCAAAAAGATAACCAAAACACCGGCCAGCAGCACTACGGACGAAACCATATCAGCCGATTTTGCCACCTTTCCTTCTTCCCGTGATTTGCGCTTTTTAACCTCTGTCGCATCAAAGGTCCGCCCCTCATCTTCGGCCGAAGCGAACCACTGCAAATCCATTGCGGTATACGGCAGAATAAACCGTTTTCGAACAGCAAGAAGATCAGGAGACTGCATTCAGACCTCCCTTGTAAAATACCCTTCCGATATCGAAAAACAATCTGTCGAAAAGATACGAAAAGAAATCAATCATAACGGGAAAGCAAAGGATAATCAGAATAAATGCAACCGCTATGTTTACGGGAAAACCCAACATCAGTAAATTCATTTGGGGGGCCGCTTTTGCCAGAAGCCCCATCGTCAGCGACGCCAGAAGAAGTGTTCCGATAATCGGAAGCGCGATGACAAACGACTGACGCATCAGAACATCCGCAAACCGGATAAAAAAATCGAGAGCATCTTCCCGAATCAGTGCAAAATCGGTCGCAGGCAGCCGTCGGAACGATTCGTAAACTCCGCCCAAAAACAAATTCACAAATCCTTTCGTCGATACAAAAAGATAGAGAGATGCCAGATTAAACAGGTTGCCGATCAGAGGCATCTCCTCCTGACTCAGAGGGTCAAAAGCCTCGGATGCCGACAGCCCCATCTGAATCGTAAAAAGCTGACCTGCCATTTGGAAAATAACAAAATAGACATAAACCACAAATCCCATCATCAATCCGATTGTTATTTCGGCAAGAAGAATAAAAACAAATAACGGCAAAGACTCGGGCGCGGGATAAAAATCGAGTGCCGTTACCATCGGAAGAATCACAACGGAAGTCAGAAAAGCCAACGCAGCCCTCACCTGATAAGGCACTCCGCCGGAAGACATCATCGGCAGCACCGAAAAAAAAGCCAGCATACGGGCAAAACAAAAGAGAAGAAGAAACGAATGAGACAGCAGATACCCCAAACTCATTACATTCTCGCGATCCGCGGAATCATCTCAAAAAGATTCCGGGTATATTCCCCCAACATATTCGACATCCAGGCAAACAGAACAACAATGACCAGAAGAACCGCAATAATTTTCGGAACAAAAGTCAGTGTCTGCTCCTGAATTGTCGTTGTAGCCTGAAAAATAGAAATAATCAGCCCGACGACAACGGCGACCAGAAGCGCCGGCATCGAAACAAGCAGGATATAATATATGGCTCCGGAAAAAAGATTGGCAACGGCCGTTACACTCATTTCCGGCCTCCTATGCGAAACTGAGGACAAGCTGCTGCGTCAGCAGCGTCCAGCCGTCGACCATCACAAACAGTGCGATTTTGAACGGCATAGAGATCATAACGGGAGGCAACATAATCATACCCATCGACATCAGAATCGATGCCACAATCAGATCGATTACGATAAAAGGCAGAAAAATAAGAATACCGATTTTAAACGCTACGGTCAGCTCGTTTAAGATAAACGCCGGAATCAGAACGTATGTGGGAACTTCGGATAAATTCGCCGGTTTGGGAAGATTTCCCATCCTCATAAAAAGCGCTATATTCTCGTGTTCGCCGGCCATCTGTCTGTACATAAAAAGGCGGATCGGCCCCTCGGCCTCCGCAAGCATCTCCGGTGTCGAAATTTCGCCTTCGGTATACGGAAGATAGGCTTTTTCGTAAATTTCGGACAGCGTCGGCCACATTATAAACAGCGACAGAAAAAGAGCAATCCCCATAATGACCTGATTCGGCGGCGCCGACTGGAGCGATAAAGCTCTTTTGATAAAATCAAATACAATCGCCAGCCGCAAGAACGATGTCATCAGAATAATAATCGACGGCGAAAGTGTTATAATCGCGAGTAAAAGAATTAATCGAATAGAAAGTGCCGTTTCCTGATTATTCTGCGCTGACCGCACTGTCATATCGACAAACGGAATCGACATCGAAGACGATTCGCGTCTCAAATCAAGGCCGGATTGCGCAAAAACAGTAAAACCTGAAAAAACGGGCACACAAAAGACCAACAAAAAGAGAATCTTCTTGCCCATATCCCTCCCAATGGGGATATTATATCACATTTACTACCGAAATGCTACATTTTTTTAAATTTATCGCTCTGTTTTTTGACCTGTCCCGAAATCTTTCCGACGGCTTCATCAACGGAAACCCGGATTTTACTTTTTTGAATGGCACCGACCAGCCGCTCGTGAAACGTCTGCGGCTCCGTCGGCATTGTCGAAACATAGAGTTCTATCGACTGAATCATTTCGCGGTCTTCTATTTTTTCCAAAAGTGTCACTTCGTTATCAGCGGAAGCCAGAAAATAATAACTGCTGCCCGCTTTGACAATATGAACGTAACGGCTTCCGAACAGAGCCTCGGAAGCGATAATCCGAAAAAACCCGCCCGCAGGAGTTACTGCCGGTTTCGATAATCCCTTAAAATAACGAAAAAGAATAAACAGAAAAAAAGCAATAAGAAGAAGCCCGAAGAAAAGGCTGAAAACCTGACGCCAACCGACGCCTCCGCCCACCTCCGTTGCGGAATCACCGGCACCTGTCAAATTGACCGGCAAATTTTCTTCGGAAAGCACTCCGTTCTCCGTCATTCCGGCAGAAACGGGAACTCCGGCTTCGTCACCTCCTGCATTGTCCGTCCGTTCCTGCGCAAAGAGACCCGAAACCGGAAAAATAAGAACAAAAAACAGCAGCAAAAAGCGTTTCAACAAACAGCCCCGTCAGATAATATCGGAAACACGTTCCATCGGTGAAATAATTTCCGTAACACGGACACCGAAGTTTTCGTCAATAACAACAACCTCACCTTTGGCAATCAGTTTATGATTCACCAAAATATCGACCGGTTCACCTGCCAGTTTATCCAATGCGATAATGGTTCCTTCACCCATCTGCAAAATATCTTTAATCAGACGCTTTGTCCGCCCCAACTCAACCGTCATTTCCATATAGACGTCCATCAGCAGACTGATGTTACTCTGCTCTGCCGACGAAAGACCGGAAACATCGGTCAGTCCGGAGAATACGGCCGGATGAACGGCTCCCGTCTGATTTACGGAAGCGGATGCCTGTTGATTTAAATTCATTCCGGATGAGGGGGTCGGTTGTGCGCTCATATTTAACATGTCCTCCAAAGAACTTTTTTGAGATCCGGTCGAAGCGGTCGTTTTACCAATCAGCTTTCCGGCTGTCGACGCGGAATACAGCTCATACAGTTTTCCGTCATCGAATCCGTTTATTTTCAAGTCGTAGGATACCAGCAGGAATTTCCCTTCGGGAAGTCCGATTGATCCCGACAGATTCAGATTACCGACGACCGGCTCCGGGTTCAACGAAACACCGCGGCTTTCCGCCTCTGTAACCACGGCCGAATTGAAAAGATTGATAGCTTCGCCGATGGCGGAGACAGTCGCATCCGATATATCACTTAAAGTCTGCCCCATCATCTTCTCGGCAACGACTTTTGCGGTTTCTTTCGAAAAGAGATAAACATGACTGTTTCTGTCAAATCCGGAAAACGAGGAATTAAAGTAGACGACTTCATCCGGCAACTTTGTCAGAATCGTTTCTTCATTCACTTCGTCAATCTGAATATTTTTCACAACAACGGAAACCCCCGTCAGGGTTTCCAGCGCAGGAACATAGGCAGACTGCAGTTTTCGGGGTATTTCCGAAAAACTCTCTTTCAGACCGTCGGCCGGCTCTGCTGCCGGAGCTTTTTTTGTTTCGGACTGCCTGTTCCCGAACGAAGGAACGCCCTGCAACAATGCATCAATTTCTTCCTGACTCAAAGAACCGTCACTCATTTTCCTTCTCCTCTCCTTCTGCCTGCAGTTCGTCGAATTTGTCCCGATCGTTGTCTTCCAGAAGTCCCGTTATCTGTACAGCCATTTTCTTACCGACAATTCCCGGCTTACAGCGGAACTTGTTTCTGTTTCCGATTTTCAGAATGATTTCACCGTCGTATTTCACACCGGGCAGACGAACATAATCCCCGACTTTTAAATTGACTACATCTTTTACTTTAATATCAAGGCTCCCGACTTCGGCTATCAGATTGACATTGACATTGGAAATCCGGGAACGAAGAATATTCAGACTTTCCGTTGTTCCGCCGCTGCGAACCGATGCATACATGTATTGTGCGGATAATTTCGAGATAATCGGCTCGATGGTAATATAAGGAATACACAAGTTAATCATTCCTTCGACATCACCGATTTTTGTTTCCAGCGTCACCAGAACGACCATCTCCGAAGGCGGAACAATCTGCGCAAACTGAGGATTGGTTTCGATATTTCCGAGACGGGGCCGGAGATCGATAACCTGCCCCCACGCTTCCCGAAGATTTCCCAAAATCTTAACAATGATGCCTTCCATAACGGCCTGCTCGATATCGGTCAGGTCACGTTGCATCTTAAAATTGGTTCCCGCACCGCCGAAAAGACGGTCGATAATACTGAAAGTAATCGACGGGTCGATTTCCAACACCGCCGATCCCTTTAACGGGTCCATGTTGATAATTCCCAGAGTGGTATGATTCGGAATCGACCGGATAAACTCTTCATAAGTGAGCTGATCGACACTGGCCACATGCACGTTAATCAGACACCGTAACTGAGCCGACAGTGATGTTGTCGTCAGACGGGCGAAAGTTTCATGCATAATCGAGACCGTTCGAATCTGATCTTTCGAGAATTTGTCGGGACGACGGAAATCGTAAATTTTGATTTTCCGTTTGCTGGCTTCCCGATTGTAATTGGTATCTTCCATTTCTCCGGAAGAGATGGCTTTGAGAAGCTCGTCTATTTCGTCCTGACTTAATGTATCACTCATGGCGAATCCTCTGTTACATTTCGATAACGGTCTTTTCCGTAATGATTACAATATCAATCCCTTTACCGCCGATGATATTGTTGATTTTCTGCTTCAGTTCGGCCGCAATCTTGGCTTCATCATTCAGCTCGTTCACTCTTTTTTCCGAGAAATATTCGCGGACTTTGGCTTTGATATAAGGTCCCTGATTCACCAGTGCCGTCTGAATCGACTTATCGTCCTGGCGATATCCCAGCTGAACCCGAACCATCACCGTATAGGGAGTCGAATCTTTCGTGGACACACGAATTTCTCCGATACCGTCATACCACGAGCGAACCGGCTGCACCCCGTCGAAAGCGGAAGACTGTGTCTGCTGTCCGGCGGCGTTTCCTCTGTTCATAATATAATTGACACCGACACTGATCGATGCGACAAAAACCAGCCCGACAATGACCAGCAATACCCATTTCAGAACCGTAACCGCCAATCCCAAAACGGAAAACCGGCCGCTCCCGAATCTTTTTCCTGTATTTGGGGTTGTTTCATTTTCCAATTCTTCATTGTCTTCAACAGGCATAAAAAACCTCCCACTCAACTTTCTCTATATATATTATCGTTCGTTTTCCGAAAATTTTAACAGATTTTTTGCGATTTGCCAATACTAAAACTTATATTTTGTATTCAGGTGTCCGTCGGAAAGAATGACGATATCCACCCGTCTGTTATAAGCCTGCCCTTCCGGCAAATCGTTTGATTCGATAGGGACCGTATCGGCAAAACCGGCCACCTGAAAACAGGACTCGTCGACGTTGTAATCAACCAGATACCTCAAAACATTAATGGCTCTTGCCGCCGACAATTCCCAGTTGTTTTTATAAGGGCTGTCAATCGGAGGGGCTTTACTGTCGGTATGCCCTTCGATACGCACCTTTTTCCCGTCGGCATACTTACGGATCATTTGTGCTGCCCGTTGCAGAACATCCCTTGTTTCTTCGATTTTAACTTCCGCCGATCCCTCTTCGAATAGAAGATCTCCGGCAATCGTAATCACCAGACCGCGTTCGTCGGTCTTGATTTTCATCTTTTTGATTTCCGTTTCGGACTGAAATTCGCTGACGGCTTTTTTCCGCGCATCGGAAAGAGAACGGCCTTTTTCCATCGACGGCATACTGTCGACCGTATTTCCCAGCTCCGCCAGCTTCCCTTCGGCCAGGGTATTGCCGCCGGACATCATTCCCATGCCTTTAAAAGCAGAGAGAATGACCTGAACATTCTCTCCTTTTGTCGTTTCCGCAGAGTACATTAAAACAAAAAATGTCAGCAGAAGAGTTACCATGTCCCCGTACGTTGTCATGTACGCGGGAGCCGGCATATCCTCTATTTTTTTTCGCGGTTTTCTGCTTGCCATGAATTAAACTCCGCCGGTCTGTTCGAAAATCGATCTTTCTTTGGGGGGCAGGAATGCAGCCAGTTTCATCTGAATCATTCTCGGGTTGTCGCCTCCCTGAATCGATAAAATTCCTTCAACCATAATTTCCTTCATCATCATTTCGGCCGCATGACGCCCTTCCAGCTTGGTTTTCATCGGCAGCAGAAAAAGGTTTGCCAAAACCGATCCGTACAACGTCGTAATCAACGCCAGCGCCATACCGGAAGCCAGGTTGGACTGATCCTCCAAATTGGCAAGCATCTGAATCAGTCCCAACAGTGTTCCGATCATTCCGAACGCGGGTCCGACACCGGCCCAGAGGTTAAAAAATCCGATTCCGACATTATGCCGTTCGCCGAGCTTATCCAGCTCGATAAACAGCATATTTTTGATAATTTCGGGGTCCGTTCCGTCAACCGCAAGCTGAATTCCTTTTTTCAGAAAAGGTTCATCCAAATCTTCGATATCGTCCTCGAGAGCCAGAATTCCTTCCCGGCGCGCTTTTTCGGAAAAGGAAACGATTGTCGTGATAACTCCGGTATAATCATATTTGTACTTCTTAAAGATGAAGCTCATGTATTTTCCGAAGTTTCTGGTCACGGAAAGCGGATTTGCGGCAACGGTTGCCAAAAACGAGCCGAAAATAACCAGAACCAGAGAGCCCAAATCGGCATACAATATCAGACTGGCGCCCGATACAATGATCGATAAGATAATCAGTATAAAACCGCCGACAAAGCCGATTATCGTTGCGATATCCATAAACGTTTACTCCTCATTTTTAAAAGCACCGATTTTCTTTCGGTAATCAATTATTTCTTTTAATATTACCTCATAACGGTCCTTTACGACAAGTCTTTTCCCCGATAACATTGTAATTGTTGTATCGGGCGTCAGCTCAATCGATTCAATCTGATGCGGATTCAGATAAAACTGTTGACCGTTTAATTTTGTCACCCGAATCATAACTTAACGCCCGAATCCGTTCCGTTCACTGTTACCGTTTCAGCGTCAGCAGTTCCTGAAGCATCTGATCGGAAGTGGTGATGCTGCGGGAGTTTGCCTGAAAACCGCGCTGTGTGACAATCATATCCGTAAAAGATTCGGCCAGATCGACGTTACTCATCTCGAGCGAGCCGGCCAGGAATTTCCCTTTTCCGGCAATACCGGCCGGACCGACCAGAGCATCACCCGAGTTATTCGAAACCACATAGGTGTTGTCGCCGGCTTTTTCCAGACCTTCGGGATTGGTAAAGGTGGCCAACGCAATCTGACCCAAAATGCGGCGGTTGCCGTTCGAGAAAACTCCGGTAATCTGTCCGGCATCATCGATGCGGAACGAATCCATATACCCCAGTCCGTAGCCGTCCTGCCGGAACGCCTTGGTTGTCGAGGTATCGGCATACTGTGTCATGGAATCGCGGGTATTACCGATTTCGCCCAGTTTTAAAGTGAAATTCAGCCGCTGCAGGTTGCCGTCGGCATCGGGTCCCGATTGAACCACCGTGTATCCGATATCGAGATTCAGTTCGCCTTCTTCGTCAACCACACCGTTTCCGTCGGTAACATTTTGCAGAACACCGTAATTATCGAACTGCACGATAAACGTGTTCGCCGCCCCCTCGCCGCCGACCGTAACGCCGACCGCATCCTGTCCGATCATCGGATCGATTTCCACCGTTCCCTGCCACTGATTTTCCTGTTCGGGAACGCGCGTATAGGTAACACGCAGGTCGTGTTCGTTTCCGGCCGAATCGTAAATCTTTTTGTTAACGACCCAGCTGCGGTCCATGACCTGTCGCAAATCATCGGGATTTTCGATAGCCAAAGTGTTTTTATTCAGGTTACAGGACAATTCGACCAGTCCCGTCTGCCGGGCCGGATCTTTCTGACCGATCGGAATATAAAGTTCGGTCAGATCGGCTGCCGTCGATAACACATCGGTTCCGTTAATGTTCTGAGTCTGCCACCCCATAACCCGCATTCCGTTGGCAGGGTTGACAAGAATGCCGTTTTTATCGACATCGAAAGCACCGTTTCTGGTGTAGTACATATTGTCGCCTTCGTTCATGACGAAAAAACCTTCACCGCTGATAGCCACATCGGTAATCACACCGGTCGACTGAAACGCTCCCTGAGTATGAATCGTATCGATAGAGGCAACCGTCATGCCCAGTCCGATCTGTTTCGGGTTGATACCGCCGCGGACTTCGTTCGGAGCCGCCGCTCCTCCGATCGACTGACTGATCATATCCTGAAAATTAACACGGCTTTTTTTAAATCCGACGGTGTTGACATTCGAAATATTATTTCCGATCACGTCCATGCGTGTCTGGTGATTTTGGAGACCGGAAACACCGGCATATAAAGATCTCATCATAACTGAACCCTCCGATTACGAGCGTACGCTCTCGACTTTATCAAAACTGTAATAATAACCGTTAATTTTAACCTGCGGATATTCGCGGCCTTTGACTTCTTCGACAATTCCCGTTACCGTATTTTCGCCGTCGACAACAGTCACTTCCCGTCCGATCAAGGCGGCCGAATTCGAGGCGGCAATCACCTCCGACAGACGGGCAAAACCATCGGCCATATTGGTCATCTGCTCCAGAGACGAAAACTGTGCCATTTGTGCAATAAACTGTTTGTCTTCCACCGGTGCGGTCGGATCCTGATTGGCCAGCTGTTTGACAAGAATCAGCAGGAAATCGTCTTTTCCCATTTCGGTTTTGGCAACACGTTTGTTTCTTGCCGTCAGTTCACTGTTGAATTCCGCCACAGATGATTCCAAAACTCCCCGTTCGAACGCATCCATATACCTGTTCATCTGCACATTCGGATTCATTCCCGATATTTCCATCCGTTCCTCCTACACTTCAATATCAATCGCGCTTCGGTCAAAGCGGGTCGTTACGATTTCCGCATGCTTTTCGACCGCCCCGACGGCATGTGCCATTTTCAGCGGAACCGCATCGACTTCTCCGTCGCCGGGGAAAAAATTCTCCTGTTGCGATTCCTGACTGACAAAAACGTCCAGCGCTCCCAACTCCATACCCTGCTCGGCAAATATTTCCTTCAAATCACCGAAGGCCGTCTGCAGCGCTTCCTTCACTATATTATTGTCGACAAAAATTTTCCCGACTATATGTTTATTTTCCAAAATCAGGTTTATTTTTACGGTTCCCAGCTCCTGAGGTCGAAGAACCAGTTTAATTTCTCCGCTCTGACCGTCTTTCACCAGAATTTTGGCTTCACGCAGGATTTCGAGACTTCCCTGCTCTTTGAGTTCTCTCACCAAATCCGCCTTGGTTATATTCGGAATTACCGTCTTTTCGACGCCGCCCGTTTCTCTGACAGATGAAGACAGAAGCGAGGCAATCGTATCGGCATCGGCAGCTCCGCTGTTTCCGACGGAAACATTTTTCGCGTCGCCGCCGACAGCATTCTTATTTGCTTTCCGTGTCTCGGGTGAGGTGTTTTTGTTTTCCGATTTTGATTGGGCGTCGCGCAAAACGGAAACGGTAATGATCCGCTCAGCACGAACGGTTTCCGTCTCTCCGGCGTGATTGCGGACTGCCGATTTTCCGATTGCGGCTTCTTGTCCGTCAGCCGCAACCCCACGTTCGGGTCGGACCGCCTTTTTCCCGTTTGCCTCAACGGCGGCCGATGCCGTTTTCAGATTTTCTTCGGCACTTCCTTTTCCCGCAACGGCAGCCGCTTTTTCAGAACGAGATGATTTTTGTTCCTGTGTGACAGTTTTTGAAAAATCCGGTTTTTTTGAAGATTCTTTGCCGGCGGTATCATGGTTTTGATTCTGTACAGCCGCCTTTTCCGGCTGCGAGTCGCGGTTTTCGGCAATCGCACCGCCGTGAACGGCCGGTTCGCCTTCTTCCTCCGCCGAATCATGATTCCTGTCGGCATTTTCCGCCGAACGGACCGAATCCCGTTCGGACACCGGTTCGGTATCCGGGGCCCCGGCATCCGTTACCGTCTGAGAAGAATTCTCTGTCATCTCCTTGATTTCGGTAACCGGATTGCCGTTCTCACCGACAACGACCTGATAGCCGTTATTTTCGTTCAAAACCGATTCGCTGAAAATCTCGATACGACGGTTTTCATCGCGCTTAAATGCCAATCCCGATTCTGTTTCGACCCTTCCCAGCAAATCCGCAAAAGAAAAGCCGTCCGTCCGGTCCGAAAGCCGACCGGGACCGCTTTCGCCGTCGTTTACGGCAGAAAACGGAAATGAATGCTGACCTGTTGTAACAATCAAAAAAACCTCCCTTCAACAGGAAGGCACTGTCTATTCTTCCGACGGAGTCTGCAGTCTTTTCCTGTTGATTGCCGCAACCTTTTCAGGTTCCATTAAAGAGAGCCAGTAAGAGCTCATACTGCCCTGATTTCTCTCTTCTGCTATTTTATCGGCACTTTTTAAAATTTCGATTACATCATAATCTGCCATTTTTTCCAAACTTTTGACGGCTGTTTCCGGAGGCATTCCCAGAAGGTTGACTGTAATATCATAAAATTTGCGTTCGCGGCTCTCACTGTCCCGCTGTCTGGAAGTCCAATTCTCCTGCTCCTTTTTAAAAGCATCCGTTTCGGTCGTTAAAAGAGCCATTTTTTCTTCGAGTTCCTTATCCTTTAACGCCAGATTTTCGGCTTCCGCTTTCAGCTCGGATTCCCATTCGTCCATGGAGCCCCATATTTTATAAAGACGCTCGCTGTCAAGCAAATCAACCCCCGTCAAATCAACGCGTTGTGTAAAGCGCGGATCGACATAATTGCGCTTCAGAAAATTAAGGTGTATCAACCCCAAATAGTCAAAAGCAATCAGAGCTCCCATACCGGCTATAACAATCAGCAGCACCAGTATCAGAACCTGAAACAATTTTCTGCTGCGTTCGTTTTTGTAACGGATAGTCTTCATCTTTTAAAACTCCTTTTATAAGTTTCCCGCGAAGAAAACAAATCGTCAAGAACTTTATTTTCTTTTTCTCTCAGCAGACGTTCGTATTCCTCTGCCTGCCGTTCTTTCAGTTTTTCGAACACCTTTTTTCGGTTCCGAGCTTCACGGTATGTTTCCGTTGCCTCCGTCCGCCGTTCTTCCGCTTCCCGTAAAACCGGAGTCAGCTTAAGGTTTTGAGACCGTATAAAGTCGGCTGTTTCCTGATAGGCTCTCCAATCCGTTTCGCGGGAATCTTCTTCAAAGCGGTCCAAAAGGGCCACGTGAGACTGCATTTTCTGCCGGATTCTGTCACATTCGGCGGTTCTCTTTCCCAATTCGATCCGGGCCGATTTCTCTTCCTGCTCCCGGAGGTTGAGGACTGCCTGAAGCGCAAACTCAAACTTTTTCATATCAGTCCGTAATCTCCGTTCCGCTTAAAGCGGAGGCCTCCCTGCAAATGGCTTCGAAAGAAACCGATTCGCCGGTATCCTGCGCCAAAAAGCGGTTGATGCTGTCGATTTTATCGATGGCCTCATCGGTCAGCCGATCGGCTCCTCTCGAATAGGCTCCGACATCGATTAAATCTTTCCGTTCGCGGTAAACGCTGATTAAAGAACGGAGTCTGGCAGCCGCCCGACGCTGGGAACGGGAGGCAACCGCACTTTCCAGACGGGACAGAGAGGCCAGCACATCGATTGCGGGGTACTGCCCGCGTTCGGCCAGTTTTCTGTCGAGAATAATGTGTCCGTCGATTATGGCTCTGACACAGTCTGTAATCGGCTCGTCGAAATCGCCGCCTTCAACCAAAACCGTATAAATACCGGTAATGGTTCCTTTATCGGAAGTCGAACACCGTTCAAGCAGCTCCTGTAAAGACGAAAAAACATTCGGTGTATATCCGCGTGAGGCGGCAACTTCCCCGGAAGCCAGACCGATTTCCCGGATGGCCATAGCCAGCCGCGTTACGGAATCGAAATAGAGCATAACATCTTTACCGCGATCCCGGAAAAATTCGGCAATAGCGGTTGCCGTGTATGCCCCGCGGAAACGGGCCAGCGGCGTATCGGACGAATCGGAAACCACCACGACCGACCGTTTCATCCCCTCCTCGCCGAGAGCATCCCGAATAAATTCACGAACTTCGCGACCCCGCTCTCCGATCAGGGCTATTACATTGATATCGGCGGAGGAATCTTTGGCCATCATCCCCATCAGCGTCGATTTACCGACACCGCTGCCGGCAAACAGGCCGATTCTCTGACCTTTCCCCAACGGTGTAAAAAAGTCGACCGCTTTCACACCGGTCAGAATCCGTTCTTCAATCGGTTTTCGTGTCAGAACATGCGGACGGCGGTTAAAAACGGAGATATGGTGAGCGACACGCAGAGGGGGCTTTCCGTCAATCGGATTTCCGAGACTGTCTATCACCCGTCCGCAAAGTTCCTCCGATGCGGGAATCGACAGAGTTCTTCCCAATGCCGACACAAGGCTTCCTTTTTCGATATGGGAAACAGACTGATACGGGAAAAGCCTGACTTCGTTATCTTCGAACGCAACCACTTCGGCTAAAAATTTCTCCCCCGTTCGCAGAGAAAGAATCTCGCAAAGTTCGCCGACAGAAGCCTGCGGTCCTTCGCTGATGATCATCGATGAGGTGCACTTTCTGACAACCCCGACATACCGGACGGGATCCAGCCGGTCAATCAGAGCGGAATACTTGTCAAACAATCCTGTTTCGGTTTCTTCCAAAATCGGCATATCCCTCCCCCGTCGTGACACGGAAAATTACCGGGACCGGGTCACCAAAGGCGACAGTTCGCGTATCTTATCTTCGATTTCCCGTAACTGACTTGAAATTCTGGCATCAATCGAACCGTAATCGGTTTCGACAATACATCCGCCCCGATCGACGGACGAATCCTCGATAACCGTAATCGATTTTGCTTTTTCGACTTTTTTCAGAAACTGTTTCATGTGCTCTGTTGTCAGTGCCGCATCGTCGAAATTGACCCGCAGCGTCACATCGGCCGATGTTTTCAGTTTCGTCAGAGCTTTCAGAACGGTATCAACAACAACCTCTTTCTGGGATTCGGTAATCGTACGGACCACTTTACGGACAATATTGAGAATCAGATCGACAATCAGGGATTCGGACTCGTCGATAATTTCTCTGCGTTTGTCCGCCACACCGGAAATCATGACATGAAGCTTGTTAATCAGTCTGTCCGCTTCTTCTTTTCCCAAATTGAACCCTTCTTTCTGTCCGGCGGAAAACCCTTCGTTACGGGCCTCCTCGGATACCGACCGGCGGGACTCCTCGGCGGCGGCAAGAACCGCTTCGGCTTCGGCCTTAGCTTTCGCTATAATCTCCTCGGCATCTTTTTTGGCCGCATCACGGATAGAGTCGGCCTCGGCAACCGCGTCGTTTTTCATACGGGTCAGAACCGCTGCTTCGTTATTGCGTACCGCCTCGGTTTCCTCCTTCGCCCGACGAATCATTTCTTCTTTTTCTTTCTCAAACTGCTGCCGGAAACGTTCGGCCTCTTCTTCCAGCTCGGAAACCGTCGGTCCGTTGTAGACAACCACCGGTTCCGCTTCGTCTTCCCGGTGATCGGAATGCAGTTCCGGAGGCAAAATCTTCACCGGCTGATTCAGCAAAGGTAATTCGTAAGATTTAAAGACATTTCTTGCCACGTTGTTACTCTCCTGTTCCCTTCGTTATTGTCAACCGAAAATCAAACAATGACTTCGTCTTCTCCGGTGCGTGCCACAACAATTTCGCCCTGATCTTCGAGTTTCCGAATGATGGCGACAATCTTCTGCTGAGTCTCCTCGACATCTTTTAACCGAATCGGTCCCAGATACTCCATCTCTTCTTTCAGCGTCTGTGCCGCGCGTTTACTCATGTTCTTGAAGATTTTATCCTGAACTTCGGCATCAACGCCTCTCAAGGCTTTCGCCAATTCGTTGCCTTCCACTTCACGCACGACACGCTGGATGGAGCGGTCGTCCAAAAGAACAATATCTTCGAAGACAAACATTCTTTTCTTGATTTCTTCCGCCAGTTCGGGATCGTCTTCTTCCAATGTTTCGATAATCGTTTTTTCCGTCGAGCGGTCGACCAGGTTAAGAATTTCGACGATACTCTCGACACCGCCCGCCGATGTATAATCTTCGCTGGACAGAGTCGACAGCTTCTTTTCCAGAACCCGTTCGACTTCGCGAAGAACTTCGGGAGAGGTTCTGTCCATGGTTGCAATCCGTTTGGCCACATCACTGCGGTCTTCGGAAGGCAGTCCTCCGAGAATAACGGCCGCTTTTTGCGGTTCCAGATAAGCAAGAATCAGGGCAATTGTCTGAGGATGCTCCTGCAGAATAAAGTTCATCAGATGTGCCGGATCGGTTCTGCGGATAAAATCGAACGGCCGGATTTGGAGTGAATTGGTGAGACGGTTGATGACATCCGCCGCCTTTTGGGCTCCCAACGACTTATCCAACAGTTCGCGGGCATAGTCGATACCTCCGGTCGTGATAAAATTCTGCGCCATCATTAAGTCTTTGAATTCGGCGAGAACCATTTCTTTATCGGAAGAATCGACATTCTCGACACGCGCTATTTCGAACGTCAGGGCTTCAATCTCGTCTTCCCGTAAATGCTTGAAAATCTCGGAGGCAACCTCGGTTCCCATCAGCACCAGAAAAACCGCCGCTTTCTGCCGTCCCGTCATTTCTTTTTTATGAAGTGCCGATCCCGATTTTTTTGTTGAGGTACTTTTCCCCTGAACTGCATCTGTATAACTCATTCTATTCCTCCACCAGCCAGGCTCTGATTAACTGGGCAACATCCTCGGGATGTTCGCGGGCCATTACCTGAGCCTCACGGAACAGTTCGTTCTTCTCTCCGTCTTCACCCGTAAGCGGAATATTAATCTGCTTGTCCAGTTTGTTCAGCATTGCTTCCCGCTCCAGAGCAATCTGACGGGCCCGCTCTTCCTCCCGCAATTTGCGGCGGCGTTCTCTCCAGTGAACGATCATTCGAACAAAGATAATCAGCGAAAACAGAATGACAAGAGCCAGCAATGTCATGAAGACCGCTTTTCTGACTTTTTTCGAAGTCCGGTAAGCCGCGTCTTCGTCATCGAATTCCGCTGTACGGTCGAATTTAACATTCTTTACCTGAACAATATCACCCCGGTTTTTATCGTACCGGATCGCCCCTTCGACGGCAGCCTGTAAATTTCTCATTGTATCGGGATCGACGGGTGAATAGGTTCGTTTAATACCGCCGTTTTCCGATTCGATATAATTGCCGTTGGAATCGCGTTCTTTCACCGTAATACCGTCTATCAGAACGGAAACAGAAATTCCGTTAATCTGCCACGGCGTTTTATTGACTTTTGTCTGTTTTTTACTGGTCTCGTAGCGGCTTTCGTTCTGATTTTTCCCGTATTTGGCCACAAGCCCCTGCAAATCTTTGTAGGCGGGCGGCACCTGTCCTTCCACACCGGCGGGACCTTCCGGGTTGAAACCCGTTCCGTTGTACTCTTCGTTATTCACCACCGATTCGACCAGAACTTTTTCGATGATCTGCTGGTCGTCATACGGTGTGTCCGGATTGTCGGCCTTCAGGATAATCGGAAGAATTTCATCGTAAATATACGACTCTTCGTTGAACTGCATATCGATTTCGACGGGAGAGATGCTGATCCGGGAGGGCGGAATCGGCGCACTGCCGGTACCGTTGTTGGTCAGAATCCGTTTCACCTTTTCGTAAAGCAGCTTTTCGGCCTTTTGTTTGATTTTCAATTGGGCTTCCGTCAGGTGAAGCCGATCGACAATCTGAAAATTTTTGCTGTTCAGTTCGATTCCGGAGTTATCGGTGATGGTGATATTCTCCCGATCGATTTTGGGAATGGCTTTTGTTACCAACCGCTCGATCCCTTCGATTTTGGCCCGATTGGTAACCAGATCGGATGAAAACGAAGGTGTTACCACGACGGACGCCGTAACCGGCTTTTGGTCTTCGGCAAACAGCTCTCGCTCGGGCATCGCGATTTTCACGGAAGCATTATCGATATCTTCCAGAGATTTCAGCAGCTCTTCCAAATCTTTGGCTATCGCCAGTCTGACCTTTTCTTTCTGTTCGAAATCGGTAACGGTAAACTTGTTGACGTCGAGGAAATCCCATGTTTCGATATTCGAAGGGAGTAAATCTTCCTGAACCAGAATGGCTTTCAGCCGGCGGGCATCGCGACTGTCCGATACAAAAATACGCCCGTCCTGCGTCGTCGTAAACGGAACATTTTCTTTTTCGAGCCGCACTACGATACGGTCAAAAGCGGCCGTATCGGAAATCGGCGCGTTGAACAACTGCACCGTTCCGGAACGGGTTCCCACCACACTCAGAATAATGACGGCAACAACCGCCAGAGCCAAAACACCGCCGAAAATTCCTTTCTGCATTTTCGACCATTTTTGCCACTGTTCCCGGCCTTTGCCGATAAGAGCTTTCAATTTATCGTTCATTTTCCCTCCCAGTTTGAACACAGAACGATTTCTTCATTTTATTATAACCTGTTATTAAAATTATCGCAAGTTAATTATTTCTTTATACGCACGAATCACGCCGTCTGTCACTGTTTTTGTCAGCGTTACGGCCATGTTGGCTTCGGCAATCGCAATCGTCACATCATGGTGATCGATACTTTGCGGATCCAAAACAAACTGCTCGCTCATTCGTTCGCTTAAATTCACGGTATCGCTGGCCTTCTCCAAAAGCTCGGAAAAAGTTTTCCCGAAACTGACATCGGCAATCGTTTTCCCGTTTTCCGTATAATGATTTTCTTTTCCGAGATGGCGAAACGAAACACTGTTATCAAACGCACTTCCCAATCCGGCAATCGAATTCATTTTTTTCCTCCCATTTATTTAATATCCAGAGCTTTGGTAAACATCGACTTGGCTCCGTTAATCAGCGATACGTTGGCCTCGTAAGCGCGCGAAGCCGAAATCATATCGACCATTTCCTGAACGACGTTCACGTTCGGATATTCGACATACCCGGTTTTCGGCCCCGTTTTGTAAGCGTCGGGATGAAACGGATCGTAAACAAGCCGTGTCTGACTGTCTGTATCTTTTTCGATTTCAACCACCTCAACCCCTTTTCCCAATCCGTTATCGAGCGATTTCGGCAGGAAGGGAGAATTCCAGTAAGCGCCCTCGTTTTTGGCCTTTAAAATGACGCGGCTGCGGCGGAAAGGTCCGCCCTCGGCCGTCCGTGTCGTATCGGCGTTGGCAATATTATCGGAAATGACATCCAGCCGCATTCTCTGTGCCGTCAGACCGCTGGCGGCGGTGCCCAAAGTCGTAAAAATTCCCATCGCTTACTCCTCCTATCTCGATGTCAATGCCGTACGGATATTGTTGAACATGGCCGCCACGGAATGGGTCATCATTTCGTAACGAAGCTGGTTGTTCAGCGCCGACATACCTTCTTCTTCCAGATTGACGTTGTTGCCGTTGTTATCGGCCTGAGAAAGATAATCCAACGAACGGACCGGTTTCAGTGTCGAATAGGGTTCGGGGTCTCTGAATGCAAATTTACACTCTTTATTTTTGTCGAAATCGAGTGTATATTTTCCTTCCCTCTCCAAATCCAGACGACGTTTCAGCTCTTTCTCGAAATTGACTTCCGATCGTTTGAAATTGGGCGTTTCGGCATTGGCCATATTGTTGGCAATGACATTGTGGCGCAAAACAGCCGTATCCATCAGCCGGTGCATAATATCCAAATTGCGTCCGAATCCGCTTTCAACAAACATTTTCTGTCTCCTCTTCTCTTTTATCGGAAAAAACCGGATCTCTCCTGAACAAAATTTACAAAATATAGGCCGATAAATCCTGAGATTCGCATAAAGCGCTCAGTTTTTCGTCAACCAGAGCTTCGGTCACCGTAAAATCGCGGCCGCTGTATGTCTCCGCTTCAAACGACAGATCCTCCAGAAGCCGCTCCATGATAGTGTAAAGGCGGCGGGCTCCGATGTCCTCGGTGTTGCGGTTCACCTGTGCGGCAATTTGCGACAGCCGGCGGAGAGCCGCTTCCTCGAAATGCAGCGCCACGCCTTCGGTTTCCATCAGTGCCGTATATTGGCGGACGAGAGCGTTTTGAGGCTCTGTCAGAATCCGGTAAAAATCATCGGGAGTCAGCGAATGAAGTTCCACGCGCACCGGCAGGCGTCCCTGCAGTTCCGGCATCAGATCGGACGGCTTGCTCATGTGAAAGGCTCCCGCCGCAATAAACAGAATATGAGAGGTGTCGATCATACCGTATTTCGTATTGACTTTGGATCCCTCGATAATCGGCAGCATATCCCGCTGCACCCCTTCTCTCGAAACTTCACCGGAGCCGTGCCGGGAAGCGGTGGCCAGTTTGTCGATTTCGTCGATAAAAATGATTCCCAGCTGTTCGACCCGCTCTTTGGCCAGTTTGACGGCATTGCCGTTTTCGACCAGTTTTTCGGATTCCTCTTTCAAAAGAATTTCCCGTGCTTCGCCGACCGGCATTTTCCGTTCGCTTTTCCGGTGACCGGAAAAAATATCACCGAGTATGTCGGAAAGACGTCCGTCGTCGGCTCCGTCGGGCATGCCGGGGATGGCAAACATTCCGGCGATTCCGGTCGGCGCCTTGTCCGCTGTCCGAATCGTCACCGGTGTCTGTTCGTAATCTCCGTTGCGCAGTTTCCGCCGAAAACGCTCGCGGGCCTCTTTGTCGGCTTCGGTCGGAGGCGGCGAGTCGGGACGCACATTCAGCAGCAGATCGAGAATCCGCTCTTCGGTGTTGGCCGCGGCCGCTTCGCGGTTGTTTTCGGCCATTTCGCTTTTAACCATCTGCAGTCCGACATTAAACAGATCCCGCACCATCGATTCCACATCCCGCCCGACATAGCCGACTTCCGTATATTTGGTTGCTTCGACTTTTAAAAACGGCGCAGACACCAGCTTGGCCAGCCGTCTGGCAATTTCGGTTTTGCCGACACCTGTCGGACCGATCATCAGGATATTTTTCGGAATCACTTCTTCCGCCATTTCGGGAGAGAGTTTCTGTCTGCGCATCCGGTTGCGTAAAGCGACCGCAACCGCTCTCTTCGCCTCTTTCTGTCCGATCACATACTGATCCAAGGCCGCCGTAATCCGTGACGGGGTCAGCATTTCCCATTCGGCATTCATTCCAAAACCTCCAGTGTCAGGTGCTGATTGGTGTAAATGCAAATCCGTCCCGCAATGGCCAGCGCTTTCTGCGCGATTTCGGCGGCACTCCGGTCGGTTGCTTCGGTATACGCTAATGCGGCGGCGTAAGCGTACGTTCCGCCGGATCCGATGGCGGCAATCCCCTCTTCGGGATCGACGACATCACCGTTTCCGGAAATCAATAAAATTTTATTTTTGTCTGCCACCAGCAGCATCGCTTCCAGTTTGACCAGAGAGCGGTCGGTACGCCACTCTTTTGCCAATTCAACCGCCGCCCGGGTAATATCGCCGCCGACCCCTTTCAAATGGTTTTCAAAGCGGTCGGAAAGTGTAAAGGCATCCGCCGTCGCTCCCGCAAAACCGACCATAACTTTTCCGTCGTAAATTTTGCGAACCTTGCGGGCATTGCCTTTCATTACCGTATTGCCGAGCGTCACCTGTCCGTCGGCAGCCATCGCGACCTGATTTCCCCGCTTGACGGCGATAACGGTCGTTCCGTGAAATTCCATTTTTTATTGACCTCCTTTTTTTCCGACCCGTCCCGCATGAGGATGGGCTCCCGAATAAACGTCTTTCAGCCGGTCGATACCGACATGGGTGTAGATCTGTGTTGTCGAAAGCGAACTGTGTCCCAGCATTTCCTGCACCAGACGGATATCGGCTCCCCGATTCAGCAGATGCGTCGCAAACGAATGGCGAAACGAGTGGGCACTGCCCGATTTCCCGATTTTTGTATTTTCGAAGAGCCGATTCCTGATAATCAGGTCGGCTCCCCGAACCGTCAGCCTTCCTCCCCTCTGATTGATGAACAAGGCTTCGTTTTCCTCCCATCCGCGGACCCGTGCGGATATTGCCCGATAGGCCATGTATGAGGAATAGGCCTGCCGGCACAGCTCCCCGACACAGACAAGACGCTCTTTTTGGCCTTTTCCCGTAACGGTAATCGTCTCCGTTTGCGCCGTAAAATCGCTCTGGTTTAAGGAGACCGCTTCACTGATACGGCATCCGGTCGAATAGAGGAACTCGAACAGAAACCGGTCGCGGGCCGACGCAAAATCGGTCACCTCGATATCGAGAATGGTGTTCATTTCCTCTTCGAAGAAAAAACGGGGCAGCTTCCGCGGCGCCTTGAAATTCCTGACTGAGGCAAACGGATTGCCGACTGCACGCCCCGATTCCGTTAAAAAGCGGTAGAATCCTTTCACCGCGGACAGCAGCCGGTTAACCGTTCCGGGCGACAGTGTGCGGACTTCCGGTGCCATTAAAAACCCGCGGGCATCGGCGGCCGACAGCGTTTCGGGCGACAGTCGGTTGCGGTCGCAGTACGCGTACAGCTTCTCCAGGTCGCGGCGGTAACCGGCGACAGTGCCGTCGGAGGCGCCGTGAAGCAGCCGCAGGGACTCGAGATAATCCTCAATGCTGCCGTTCACCGTCACCGTCCTCGCTTTCGTAATGGAGAAAATCGCACTTGTCGTTGATGCAGGCCCGGTAAATTCCGTGTACCTTATCGCTTTTTTCGACCAGAAACTGTCCGCATTTCGGACATTTCTGTTCCGTCGGCTTAAAATAAGAAATAAAATCGCACTGCGGATAGTTTGTACATCCGTAAAACTCACGACCGCGGCCGTTTGCTTTTTTCCGGGCAACGATTTTACCGCCGCAGCCTTCGCGGGGACAATCGGCCAAAGGAATGCTTTGCGTGTTGCGGCACTCGGGGAATCCCGAACAGGCCAAAAAGAAACCGTATTTTCCCAGTTTTTTCACCATCGGCCGGCCGCATTTTTCGCAAATTTGATCGGTCGGTTCCTCCAAAAATCCTTTGACCGATTCCAGTGTCGCCTGAACCTGTCTGACTTTTTCATGAAACGGCTGATAAAAGTCGCCGATCATCCGATGCCAGTCGAGAGTTCCCTCTTCGACGGCATCCAGCCGGTCTTCCATTTTGGCCGTGAAATCGACATTGATGGTTTCGGGAAACTGTTCCGTCAGCAAATCGGAAATGATTTCACCCAAAACAGTCGGCTGCAGCTGTTTATTCTTTCTGACAACATAGTATCGATCCAGAAGAACGGAAATAATCGGCGCATAGGTCGAAGGACGCCCGATCCCTTTTTCTTCCAGCATTTTAACAATGGAAGCATCCGTGTAACGGGAAGGGCCCTGCGTAAAATGCTGATCTTTCTTCCATTCGACAAAAGTCAGCCGTTCTTCCAGTTTTAAATCGGGAATCCGCTGGGCATCGTCATCATCTTTGCTTTTCAGAAGCTTGCAGACAGCCAGAAAACCCTTTTCGCTGACAGCCGAACTGTGGCAGCGGAATTCCGCTTCTCCGCTTTTGATTGTATAAGAAGTGAGCCGTGTTTCCGAATTACTCATCTGACAGGAGACAAACCGCTCCCATATCAGGGTGTACAGTTTTAACTGATCCCGATTCAGATATTCTTTCACTTTTTCCGGCTCGTAAGAAACGTAAGTCGGACGAATCGCTTCGTGAGCGTCCTGAGCTTTTTGCGAGGCAGCGTATATCCGCGGTTCCGACGGAAGAGCCTTCGGATAATGTTCTTTGATATACTTCCGCACATCATCGAGAGCCACATCGGAAATACGTGTCGAGTCCGTTCTCATATACGTTATCAGACCGACACGGCTGCTTCCCATACTGATTCCTTCATACAGCTGCTGAGCAATCTGCATTGTTTTGCGGGATGTGAATCCGAGGCGGTTGGCGGCTGCCTGCTGTAGTGTCGAGGTGGTAAACGGCGGTTTCGGTTTCTGCTGCTTCTTGCGAATTTCTTTATCGGTAACAGTCATCGAGCCGGTCGGTATTTGTGAAATCACCGTCTCGACTTCCTTCTTCGATGTCGCTTCGAATTTCCGATCCTGCCACTTGACCAGCGAGGCTTTAAACGGCACCTTTCCTTTATTCAGTAAAGCATCCAATGTCCAGTATTCTTCGGGAATGAAATTGACGACCTCCCGTTCTCTTTCGCAGATCAGACGCAGAGCCACCGACTGAACACGTCCGGCCGAAAGTCCGTTCTTCACTTTTGCCCATAAAATGGGAGAAAGGTTGTATCCGACCAGCCGGTCGAGAACACGACGGCCTTTTTGAGCACACACTTTATTCTCTTCGACTTCCCGCGGATGCCGCACCGCTTCGCGAATCGCATCGGGCGTGATTTCGTTGAAAACAATCCGCTTAATTGTTTTTCCGGGAAGTTTTTTGAGAATCGCATTGCGGATATGAAAAGCGATGGCCTCTCCTTCGCGGTCGTTATCGCTGGCCAGCAGCACTTCATCGGCACGGGCCGCTATCGACAGCAACTCCTTCAGTTTCGGTCCTTTTCCCCGAACCGTTATATACTGCGGTTCGAAATCGTGTTCGATATCGATTGCCAGCCGCGACTTCGGCAAATCAACCAGATGACCCATCGATGCCTCGACTTTGTACCCGCTGCCCAGATATTTTTCAATGGTCAGCGCCTTGGCGGGAGACTCCACAATAATCAGAGTCATTTTCTTCTTTTCTTTCTCTTTTGCCTTCGTTTTTTCGTTTGTTTCCATAAACTTCTTCATACCTCTGCAGCCAGCTGTCTATATCCGCAGGCATTTCCCACACGGGAGCTCCCTGATCCGCCAGGCGGATGGTGCCCGATCCGTACACATCTTCCAATCCGGCAGCAAGAACAACAACATCGCGCCCCTGCTCCAATGCCTGATCGGCCGTTATCAGCGCTCCCGATTTTTCGGGAGCCTGGACTATAATTGTCAGCGGTGCCAGACCGCTGATGATCCGGTTACGCTGCGGAAAACGGTATCGGCGGATTTCGGTTCCCGGCGGAAACTCCGATAAAATCAGGCCTCCGTTTTCCAATATCTTCTGCGCCAGGCGGCGGTTTTCGGCCGGATAAACCGAATCGATTCCGTTTCCCAGCACCGCCACCGTTTGGCCGTCTCCCGCAAGGGCGCCGGAATGAGCCGTTGCGTCAATCCCTTTTGCCAGCCCCGAAATAACACAAAGGCCGAGCCCGGAAAGATAACGGCACAACTCGTAGCAGGCTCTGTGAGCCCTGCCCGTTGCCAGCCTTGTTCCGACGACGGCAACCGGTATCTGCCGTAAAGACCCCACACCGCGGCCGAACAGCAAAAACGGCGGATCGTAGATTTCGCGCAACAGTGCCGGATACCGTTCGTCGTCGACAGCCACCGCAAAGCCGTTTAACCCCTCCAGCCACCGCGCATCACCTTCGGCGGCTTTCAACACATCGGCCGCCGCCACCGCCTTAACCCGCAGCCGCCTGCCGATTATTTCACCGACATCCGCCGCCGTCAGGCGCGCAAATCCGCTCTCATCCCCTTCGAAAGCGGCCGCCAGCAGCCGCTTCTCTTTTTCCTTCAAAAACTCCAGCCGGTGAACAGCCAGCCGGATCAGCGAAATCCCGAAATCCAAACGACCTCCTAGCCGTCTGCTTCGAGAATCTCCTTATTGCGGACGGCGCTCGCCGCGGTTTGTTTATCCGCATGCTTTATAATATAGTTATATTGCTCCAATGCCTTCGCGTGATCACCCTTTTCGATATAAATTCGGGCCGCCATATAACGGGCTCCGAAATGGTTTTTATCGGATGCGACAGCCTGCAACGCATACCGCAGCCCCTCATCGAGATCTCCCAATTCGAAATAATAAATCACACCCAACCCGTAGGAGGCGTTGGAATATGTGGAACTCAATTCCAGGGCACGGTTGTAATAATAAATTGCCTTTTCGAAAAGCAGTGCTTTCCGGCTTTCGACGGCAGCCTGCTTGGCTTCTCCCGCTGCGGCGACGCCCGCATAGTAGTAAAACTGCGGATAAGCCGTTAATCCCTGCATGGCGGGAAAAGCTGCCTCGAAATAATTCAAAGCCTTTTCATATTCTCCCGCACCGACGCATGCATAACCGGCAGCGATGCGATAAAAAGCCAATGTATTGTTCTTTTCACCGCTGTCCGTTTCCGATGTTTTCTGCAGAATTTTTGCTTCCGTTTCGGCAAGAAACTCCTTCTTGCCGTCCTCCGACAGGGAAATGATTTCGTAAGGATTCAAAGCTGTGCGAAGCGCTTTTTCTTCTTCGCTTCGACAAGCCCATAACCCCGACGCTGCTATAACAATAATGGTAAAATAAATTATTTTTTTCATTTTTTACCCCCTCGGATGAAATTTTTTATGCTGTTCTACCAAATCCCGACCCGCAACATGTGTATAAATTTGAGTTGTCATGATATCGGCATGCCCCAGCAACTCCTGTACACTTCGCAAATCGGCTCCGTTTTTCAGCAAATGCGTTGCGAACGAATGGCGGAATGTGTGGATTTTTGTTTCCAAACCGCTCTCGACCGCATATTTCTTCACCGCTTCCCACGCCTGATGGCGGGTCATCGGTGTTCCTTTATTATTCAGAAAGAAAAATCCCGGATCGGAACGGTTGCCTAAAATCCGTCTCCGGGCCTCCGTCATATAATCGGACGCCGCCCGCAGCGCCCGCTCTCCGACCGGTATCCACCGTCTGCGGTTACCTTTCCCCGTAACCTGCACGACTGCCTCCCGAAAACGAAAGCTTTCCGCCGTCAGGCCGACCGCCTCCGAAACCCGCAGTCCGCACGAATAAATCAGCTCGAAAAGCGCAAAATCGCGTTTACCGGCATCGGTGTCGGTCGGAATCACCGACAAAAACCGATCGACTTCCGCCTCCGTCAATACGGCAGGCAACTCCCGGCTTCGTCCGCCGACTTTTACCGAATCCGCCGGATTATCACGCCGCAATCCTTCACCGACCAGATAAGCCATATAAACCCGCAATACGGTCAGAGCTTTTTCGGCACTGCGCAGACCGATTCCTCCTCCTTCTTTCTGCCTTCTGTAAATCAGATAAGCCTCGAGTCCGTTTCTGTCAACCGTCAGCGGATCTTCGTTTTGCAGGCGGCAATACCGGTCGAAACAGTTCCATTCCGACAGATAGGTTGCGATGCTGGCTGCCGACAGACGTTTTTCGAATTGCAGATAGGCTTCGAAGGCCGATGGAGACATCAACGGTTTACCGATGCTTCAAAACGGGAGGAAAATCGATATCCGAATCAAAGGAACCGTATTCCCTCAAATCGGGCTTGGACACCGTTCCGCCCAAAAAAGAGCGGTCCATTTGAGCCCATTCTTTGGCCGAAAAAGTTCCCCCGTCGCTTTTCCCGGACGAAAAAACACCGGCAAAATCATCCTGCGCCTTCTCATCCGTACCCGATTCGACCGAATCCGGCTGATTAAAACCGGCAGCCAGCAAAGTAATTTTAACCGTATCTGTTTTTTCTTTGTTGTATATCAGTCCGTGTTTGACAATGGCCTTCGGATCGACACTTCTGGAAATTTCATCGCAAATTTCCTGAAAGTCTTTCATCGGGAAGTCCTCGTCGGCCTCGACATTGATAATAACACCGCGGGCTCCGGTAATATCTCCGTTGTCCAGAATCTGATTATTGACAGCTTTGTTGATAGCATCGACCACACGGGTTTCTCCCGTTCCTTCTCCGAGCCCGATATAGGCCTGTCCGCTGTTTTTCAGCATGGCCCTGACATCGGCAAAATCGATATTGATATCTCCCGGTACCGAGATAATTTTCGACATCCCCAGAATACCGTCTCTCAAAATCGAATCGGCTGCCAGAAAGGCCTCTTTCATGGAGATGTCGGGAGGAAGAACTTTTGTCAGATTCCGGTTGGGAATGACAATAATAGAATCGACTTCCTGTTTTAATTTTTCGATTCCTTCCCGGGCGTATCCTTCTTTGACCGCTCCCTCATGCTCGAACGGCGTCGTCACGATAGCTACCGTCAGAATTTGCAGTTCTTTGGCAATCGCCGCAACCACGGGCGCGGCTCCCGTTCCGGTTCCTCCGCCCATTCCGGCCGTAATAAAAACCATGTTGGCGCCGGAAAGTTCTTTTTTGATTTCTTCGCGACTCTCTTCGGCTGCCGCCGCTCCTTTTTTGGGATCTCCGCCGGCACCGAGTCCGCGTGTTGCCGATTTACCGATGGCAAGACGGTTCGGAGCACGCGATGTCTGCAAATCCTGCACATCCGTGTTGATGGTCATGAATTCGACACCGTTCAGCCGCTGCTCGACCATCCGGTTGACAGCTTTACAGCCGGCCCCGCCGATTCCGATAACCTTAATAATTGTCGGAGAAATCATCGCCGAAAACTCGTCATTATAGCTTTCGTTATCAATCAACTCCGCATCATCCAGTAAGCCCATAAAATCCCTCCCAAGACTTTTCTGTTACACTGATTTATAAAAACGAACGGAAAAATTCGGCTATGCCGGAAAACAGGGCACGGCCGCGAATCCGCCGGTAACTGTTTTCTTTTCGGACTGTCCGAATCTCTCCTTCGCCGACAATCGTATGGCCCGCACTCCTGTTGGCGCATATCAGTCCGAATACGGATGTATAACGCGGTGTACAAAACTGCGCTTTCAGTCCGTTTATTTTTTCGGGTACGGCAATTCTTACGGAAGTTCCGAAAATTCTTTTGGCGCACTGTTCGATTCCCAGCTGCTGCGCACCGCCCCCCGTCAGAACAATACCGAATTTCAGTTCCTTGTAAAAATTCGATTTGTGAAAATCGGCAGCAACGGTTTCAAGCAGAGCATTGACGCGTGCTTCTATGACCTGATTGATGTCGCTTTGACGGCATATTTTCGGTTCGGCTCCGTTTAAACCCCGAATATATATCTCGGTATCACCGCTGTCGGTCAGCGGATACGCCGTTCCCTCTCTTTTCAGATTTTCCGCATCGTCATACGAGATATGATAAATGTAACACAGGTCATTGGTAATCAGATTGCATCCGTATGAATAGACTTTGCTGTAATGCAGGCTTCTGTTTTTATAAAAAAGTACATCGATCGTGTCTTTACCGATGTCGATATACAGGGTGCCCAAATCTTTTTCCTGATCGGTCAGAACCGCTTCCGATCCCGCCACACCGCTGTAATAAATTCGGGACCGTTCGATTCCCGCATCAATCAGACAACGTTCGAAGTTCTCTCTTATATTTTCCAGACAGGTGAGAAGATGGACCTGCGCTTCCAGCTTGTTGTTCCCGGCCATTTTGACGGGATTGGATGATACAATTTTGTCGTCGATTATAAACTGCTGCTGTCCGACCAGAAAAATCTGCCGGTCCGTAGGAAGAGAGACAGCTTTGGCATTATTCACGGCAATCTCGATATCGCGTTCCGTAATTGTTTTGTTAGGCGACTGGATCGGAACAACTCCGCTGCTGTTCAGACCTTCGATATCCATACCGGTGATGCCGACAAGCACCCGATCGACTTTTGCCGAATCAAGAGGCTCGAAAACTTTTGTTACGGCTTTCCGAATCGAATCGGATACGGCCTCGACCTCTTTTACGGTGCCGCGGTACAATCCGCCTGCAGGCACTTCCGCTATTGCGAGGACTTCCGACTGATTATTAATATCGGAATCGACTACCGCAGCCGTAATCTTCGAATACCCGATATCAATACATATAATTCTGTCATCCGACAAGTTACCCCCCTCCCGATTGTCACTTATCACTGTTTTTTTAAAATCGGTTTACCCGATCGGAAATCCAACAGACGGTAAGCATCTGTCAGTCCCGAAGACTGAAGCAGATCCAATACCTGCACGGCCGCCTCTATTTCCGTTGCATCCAGACGGCTTCCCATTCGGATCGGAAGATCGTACATCCGGAAATAAACATATAAATCATACCCGTTTCCGTTCTTTTCGTCCACTGCTATTTCGGAGATTCTTCCGTAGATTGACGGTTGATGTTCCTGCAGATACTCCAGATCTTCCAATACCGGCACATAAGAAACGGGAATTGCCGCATTCAGTTCGAGGGTCGGAATCTCGAATCCGGAAATAACCGGTAAATCGAATTCCTTCACTGCCGTTCCCAATTCGAAAATACGGCCTTCCGTGTCGACTGCGAACGGAACCGAAACCGTCTTTGTATTATACAAAGAAACACAAACCGGTTTTCTTCCGTATATTTTTATGGAAACCGTTGTCGGCAGAATTTTTCTGACCGAAACATCTTTTACGTAAGGAAAGGACTTTAAGACAGCCTCTTCGATCCGGCTTTCCTCCACATCCAAAAACCGAACCGGCCGGTCGAGCCCGGTAACGGCCATAATATCTTTCTGATCGATATCCAGTTTTTCCTGGAACCGAATTTCGACATTATCGACAATCAGGGACGGTTTTATCGCCAGATGAAAAACAAAGAAGAAAAAGAGATAGACCGCCATAAGAATGATTCCGCCCGTCAGAATCGTATTCAGAATTTTTCTTCTTCCGTCGACATCCAAAACCGTAATTTGTTTTCTGCGAAGGTTTCCCGCTCCGGCTTTCTGCCTGTAACGGTGATTCGGGTAAATAATATTATCCATTACTTTCCTCCGCCGCTGCGGCTATATGAACAAGAAGCCCCATCATAAACATTGTACACACCAGAGATGAACCGCCCTGAGAAAACATCGGAAGAGGAATTCCCGTAGTCGGCAAAAGACCGACGACAACGGCCAGATTCACCAGTGTCTGACTCAAAAACGAGAAAATAATTCCCAGCACCAGAAAAAACCGGGCCGGGCAATGCTTGACCCGATCTGCCAGGAAGAGCCCCTTCCCGCAGATGACCATAATCAGAAAAAAGAGAAAGAGAACACCCAAAAAACCGAACTCTTCGGCCAATACGGCAAAAATAAAATCACTTTCCGCTTCCGGCAAAATACCGCGCGCTTTTATGCTGCCGGCTCCCCACCCGCACCCGAGCCAGCCGCCGTTACTGATTGCACGAATTGCCCAGGTCGACTGAAAATTTCCTTCTCCGGAAATGTAATTCATGAAACGATCTTTCCGGTAATCCTCCAAAAAGACGGCGCCCGCCGATAGAGTGATGCCGCAAAAAACAATCAAAAGAATCTGCCACAGATCAAAACGGGCAAAGAGCATCATAAATAAAATCAGAACACAAATCATAACAGCTGTCGAAAAATCGTGCTGGAGCAGCACGACCCCGAAACAGCCGCAAACCAGAATCGATGCAATAATGAAACGGCTCCTTCGGTTCTGATTATACTGCGAATGGGCAAAAAAGGAAGAAAGATACAGGATAACCGCAACTTTCAGAAGTTCGGACGACTGCACGGAGACACCGCCGATAATCAGCCAGCGCCTTGCTCCGTTCAGCTCCTCCCCGAAAAAAGCGGTAAACAGGGCCAGCAGAAGTGCTCCGATCAGCAAAATAAGCGGAAACCGTGAATTTAAGATTCTGTCAACCGTCGATGCTTTCACGAAACCGGAAGACATGAAGAGAAAAATCAGCAGGGAAATACCGGAGAGAATAATCTGTTTGCCTATGCTCGCACCGGGAGCCGCGGAAAGGACACTCATCAGCGTCACAAAACCGATTGAGAAAAGCAGTAAAATAAGCATCATCAGAGTAAACCCGGACGAGTTCTTTCTGACCCCTTCGATTCGTATATCTGCCATTACTGTACCTTCAATGTAATCAGTCCGATTAAAGAGAAGAGACCGCCCAAAATCCAAAAACGGACAACCACCTGTGTTTCCGTCCAGCCTTTCAGTTCAAAATGATGATGGAGCGGCGCCATCCGGAAAATCCGCTTTTTAAACAGTTTAAAAGACAGGACCTGAAGCATGACGCTGGCCGCTTCCATAACAAAAACACCGCCGACAATAAAAAGAAGCAACTCTTTTTTGATGAGCAGGCTTAAGACTCCGATTAATCCGCCCAACGCGAGGCTTCCCGTATCTCCCATAAAAATATGGGCCGGATGAGCATTGTACCACAAAAAACCGAGGCAGGCTCCGGCCAGAGCCATACAGGTTACCGTCAACTCTCCCGACATCGGTATAAACGGAAACTGAAGATATCGGGCAAAAGCGGCATGACCGACCACATATGTCAACAATCCGAACGTCAATCCGACAAAGGTGACAAGACCGGAAGCCAATCCGTCCAGTCCGTCCGCCAGATTGACCGCATTGGAGAATCCCGTCAGCAACAGGATTGCAAACGGAACATAAAACCAGCCCATATCGGCTACCGGATTTTTCACAAAAGGTATGTAAAGCAAAGTGATATCTTTGACCGTAAAATAGAGATAAAGCACAACGGCTGTCGAAACAAAAAACTGCCCGATCAGTTTGAGTTTTGCATTCAGTCCTTTCGAATTATGGCGGAAAATTTTCAGATAGTCATCGAGAAACCCGATCAACGCATAACCCCAAAACGAAATCAGCAGAACCCACGTATACGGATTTCTCAAATCCTGCCAAAACAAAACCGCCGCCGTAATACTCAAAACAATCAGCAGCCCGCCCATTGTCGGTGTACCGGCTTTGGCCAGATGCGACCGGGGACCGTCGTCGCGAATCGACTGTTCCGCTTTTTTGGCGCGAAGCCAGCGAATCAGTTTGGGAGCCGCCAGAAACGTAATCAGTACGGCTGTCACCGCGGCAAACCCGGATCGGAACGTTATATATTGAAAGAGATTAAAAATCGGAATCCGATCGACCAGATTGAATATTTCTTTAAACACAACCCCTCCCCCGCAAGTTTATGATTCCAATACAGACTCCAGACTTTCCAGTCGAAGACTCCGCGATCCTTTGAGAAAAACACGGTCGCCCGGTTGTGTTTCTCTTCTCAAATAATCTTCCAATTCCGAAAAAGCGTCGGTATAAAATCCGTTTTGTCCGCCGGCCTCACAATAGGCCGCGTATGCAGACTCCGCCTCTTCTCCGTAAAACAGAACCCGGTCGAACGATGCTTCCGCCAGCAGACGCCCGATTTCGGCATGCAGGCGCCGCGACTGTTCGCCCAGTTCTTTCATGGCTCCCAAAACAAAAATCTTTCTGCCGTCGACGCGGGTCTCCCGGAAAAGTTCGACAGCCGCCGTCACAGATCCGGGATTGGCATTGTAACAGTCTTCGATAACAGTCAGCCGTCCTTCTCTGATACGGCCGCGGGCAAAACCCGCCGACTCGACCGAAGAAATGCCGTCGGCAATTTCGGCATCGGTCAACCCGAAAGCACGCCCTACAGCAACAGCGGCACAAATATTTTCCAGATTATAGCGGCCGAACAGAGGTGTTTCCGCCTCGTACTCTCCGATTTGCAGCCGCCAGCCTGCAAAGCCGCGATTTTCGATAACCGAAACACTGTCGGTTGTATCAATCCCGAAAAGAATATATTTTCCGGGGTAACTGTTCCTGTACAAATCGATATTTTTGTCATTCCGGCTGACAAAGGCCGTCAGACACTCTCCGGCCCCGGAAAATATTTTCATTTTTTCGCGGGCTATTCCTTCGATACCCGAAAACATCCCGACATGGGCGGGAAAGATGTTCGTTATTACCGCTGTCTGCGGCTTGACAATTCTTGCCAGGATATCCATTTCTCCGGGATGATTGATTCCCATCTCAAACACGGCAATTTCGTCATCCGGATCGACAGAGAAAGCAACCAGAGGAAGGCCGATTTCCGAATTCAGATTCCCTTTTGTACTGACAATTCTGTACCGGCGCCTCAAAACGGCCGCCGTCAATTCCTTTGTCGTTGTTTTTCCGCTGCTGCCGGTAATGCCGATCCGCTGAACCTGAGGCATCTGCTCCAGATACCACTCGGCAGCTTTCTGCAAGACAGCCAGCGTGTCATCCGCTATCAAAAAGGCGGCGCCGTCACCGGAAACCCATCCGTCAATTTTCGCCCGGTTTTCCCGAGCGTATGCGGACGAAACCAGAAAGGTCAGCACACCTTTCCCGATGAGTTCGGGAATGAACAGATGTCCGTCCGTTCTTTCACCCGGAAGAGCGGTAAACAACTGCCCCGGTTCGCACTCCCGCGAATCAACCGCAACGCCCCGAAAAAAGAGATTTTCGGAACCGGCAATATCGGCAACAAGCGGTTTTATTTCATATAATGCGACGGGCCTCATCTTTCTCCGCCCCTCCTGATTTTTATCACTTCAACCGTTTCCGCATCCTGCATTTCAATTCCGTTCTCTTCCAGCGTTTTTTCTATTTCCGCAGGCGACTGCCGTCCCGTCATTTCGATAACAGTCTGTCGGTTTGCGGAATAGAGTTCGAGCTGCCGTTCGTAAATTTCCGCTTCTTCTTTAACGGCCGCTCTGTAACGGTAAATCACCAATATCTGGACCAGTGCGAAAATCGGAATTAAAAATACAGTCATCCACAGTTTACCTGACTTCATCGTCATTTTTCCTTATAACCCTCAGTTTTGCGGAGCGGGACGGCGGGTTTTCTCTTATTTCTTCCGGAGAAGCCGTCACCGGTTTTTCCGTAAGCAAAATCCCCTCTGTCTGCGGCCGCGTTTGTTCGGGCCTGTATTTATTATACGAACGACGTCCGCCGCCGGACTTCGCTTTCATAAACTGTTTTACAATACGATCCTCGAGCGAATGAAATGAAATCACCCCGAGAACGCCCCCCGGATTCAGTACCGAAAAGGCTGCCTCCAAAGCCCGTTCGATCCGACCCAGTTCATCGTTTACGGCAATCCGCAGTGCCTGAAACGTTTTTGTTGCCGGATGCAGATGCCCCTGTCTGTAGGCCGGCGGCACGGCATGATAAATCACATCCGCCGCTTCCCGTGCCTCCGTTATTTTCCCCGCACGCACTGCCGCACTCAATGCCGCCGCAATCGAACGGGAATATCGTTCTTCACCGTAACGAAAAATCAAATCCGCCAGCTCTTTTTCTCCGCTTTTCGAAATCAATTCGATAACGGAATCTCCCTCATCCGCATTGAGTCTCATATCAAGCGGCTCTTCCTTTGAAAAGGAAAAACCGCCTCCGGATCTCTCGTAATGAAAAACACTGATGCCCAAGTCAAATAAAATCAAATCCGGACTTTTTTCATACGGATATGCCGTATAAAAATCATCAAACCACGCACGGACAAAACGAATCCGTTGCGCAAACGGAGCCAGCCTTTCTTTCGCCTTTTCCTGTATTCGGGAATCGGCATCCAGCGCCACAACCGACAGCTGCGGATAGCGCTGCAAAAACAGAGACGTATGCCCGCCCTCGCCCGTTGTCGAATCGATCAGCAACGAATCGGCCCGGGGCGGAACAAGAAATTGCAGGACCTCCTCCGCCATAACGGGCCGGTGCACAGGTCTGTACGTCACGGTTTCACATGAACGGAACCGAGCGCCTCGGCAAGAGCTTCTCCGTAGCGGGCTTCCGCATCCGCCATGTAAGCATCAAAGGCCTCTCTGCTCCAAACCTCGATGTAAGTCGCCATTCCCAGAACAACGACATCTTTCTTCAGCCCTGCTCCGTCACGAAGAGCCTGCGGCAGCAGAAAACGGCCCATTTTATCCGGTTCGACCTCCTGTGCCGGAGAAATAAAACGTCTCATAATCAGCCGGCCGTCCTGCGTATATTGAGAGACATTTTCAAGGACCTGATCGCGGGTTTTTTGCCACTCTTTCGGAAGATAACACCAAAGATTTTTGCCGTCGCCGTTTGTCACGACAAGACAGTCCCCTCCCAGTAACTCTTTGAGTTTTCCCGGAATCGTCAGTCTACCCTTCTCATCAATGGTTGCGTTATACTGTCCTTGAAACATTTTACCACTATCTCTCACAAAGTGATATTTTTTTACCACTTTTTACCACATCTCTCATAATAATGCAGTCATTCCTTATTTGTCAACAGGAAAAAAAATTTTTTTAAAGTTTTTTCGGGAAATGCCGATTGAAGGCAAAAAAAAGGCGATACGGTATCGTATCGCCTTTTACGAAAAAGACTGTCAGTCTTTAAATGTACGGTAGTCGATATCGGGGAAAAGATTGTTCTTCTGTCCGAGCGTAATCACCCATTCGGTATCGATCTCATTGCTGCACAAATTGGCGCATATTCTTTTAAAATTCCCGATATGCCCTTTCAGGCGTTCTTCCGCATAAGTCACATCCGTCGCATTATAAAGGATAAAAGGCCAGTCCGACGCCTGCATCAGAAGAATCTCGCGCATAGCCTGATTCAAAACCATCTGCTTCAGGCCGCTTTCATCGGGAAAACGTGTGACAAAATCCTTCATCATTTCCACAGACTGAAAGACCGGTTTAAACACCCAGTCATTTTTCTCGTGAAACCAGACTTCCGAGAAGCCTTTATTGCCCCAGCCCGAAAAAACCGGAGACACCGTATCCGACTCTGGATGCGACGCTATATATCCGGAAGGCGTCCCCCATGAGAAAGCATCGTTATTCTGCGACTGCCGGAAAATTTCTTCAATCCACCGTACACCCTCGAACCAACCGTGTCCGAACAGTTCCGTATCAAAGGGAACGACAATCACCGGCTCCCGGTCCATCTGTCCGGCCAGCTGTTTGAAACGGATGCTCCTGTTTCGAATAAAATCGGCCGCATGCTCTTTCACTTTCCGTTCGGCCGCCGCTATATCGTAAATATTTTTTTCTTCGGAACCGGTAATCGCGTAATATTTAATCCCCGTAAAAACACGGTTTTTTTTATCCGGCATATAATCGCGTACATACTCGAAAGGCAAATCGAAACCGACATCTCGGTAAAACTCTCTGTAATCGGGATCGGCCGCATAGCCGGGAACCGACATCCCCGAATCGACATCTCTGGCAAAAAAATGCATGCCGTTCGGTGTTTTGTAGGACGAGAAGACACCGCATGCCGCTTTATCCGGTCCGAGAAGCAACCCGTGCGCGGAAACAAAAAAATAGGTCAGACCGGCCGCTTTCAGATAATTTTCCAGCCCGGGGAAATAACCCAGATCCGGCAGCCAAAAACCGCGCGGATGCCGACCGAAACAGGATTCGAATGTTTTCATAGCCACATTAATTTGGGCTTTGACAACCGCCGGTTCGGATTCATACAGAGGCAGATATGCGTATGTCGCACATGTCGTAATCAGCTCGAGATGCCCCGATTTTTCGTACTTCGAAAAGCGCGAAATAACATCATTGCGGTATCTCGTAACAAAATCTGTATAATTTCGGGTATATAAATCGTAATACATTCGGGCCAGAGGCTCGAACGACTCGTCCCCGGCTGTCCGTTCGAGTTCTTTCTTGGCCAGAGCAATCATTTTCTCCAAATGTTCGATATAACGCTGCTGAAGCAATTCATCGCCCATCATCGACAGAAGCGTCGGAGAAAGCGACATCGTCAGCCGGAAAGGCACTCCGTCTGCGGCCAGAGAATCGAACACCCGAAGCAGCGGCAGATACGATTCATCCATCGCCTCAAAAAACCAGTTCTCTTCCAGAAATGAAGAATACTCCGGATGCCGGACAAACGGCAAATGTGACTGCAGAATCAGATTCAGACTTCCCTTCATGACAAATCTCCTTCTTCCTGCTGATCCCGAATAATTTTCTGAGACGCATACCCGGATTCGACCGGAGGACAGATAACACTTTCGTAGATTTTATTGGAAATCAGAAGAGAATCGATATTGACAAAATCACCCAAATTATCCACCCGCAACCGGGGAGAAAAGACCGTATTGGTTCGCGCCAGCATAATCCGTGAATTTTCGCGAACACAGTACAGCTCCATATAGTAATAACGGTCCTGATGAGGCAGGTTGATATAGCGGGTCGAATCGGTCGATTTTACGGGAATCTCGAAATCGTCGACAACTTTCATTTCGTTTTCGTCGCTTTCGCATTCGACAACACGAATAACCATCTCGTAGTCGGATTCCTCGAGCCTGTAATTCATCGAATCGATATTGGATATCTGCCACAAGACAAAAACCCACTGATTGTCCCGCAAAATTGCCTTGAAAAAGGTGTTGACAAACAACGCCGAATCATCGTCACCGTCGGATCCGAACCGGTGCAACCCGAGACTGAGCTCCTGATTCAAAACAAATTTTTTCTGACGAATTTGAGATACGGTATTATTGGACTTCAGACTTTCCTGTGTCTCCTCGGCCACAATCTCAAAAAGTTCGTCGACAAATTCTTCCTTGGTGGAATAATCATCCAAATCAAGAGAAAATTCTTCAGCAATCTCCGCCAGCTTTTTTCGCGGGAGTTTTAGCATATCTGCCTTTGTCATAACCGCTCCGTTTTGATTATAATGAGGGTCGTTTTCTTTGTCAATAAGAACCCGTATCCCTTTTTGACTGCTTTTTGAAAAAAAATCTTTGCAGTAAATCACGAAATAGAGTATGATATATCCATGCAGACTTCTTTGATTTTACACGGACACTTTTACCAACCGCCGCGGGAAAACCCGTGGACAGACTTAATCCCCCGGCAGCCGAGCGCCGCCCCTTTTCACGACTGGAACAGACGAATTACGCAGGAGTGTTACGCCGCAAACTGTTATTCCCGCTACCTGGGCGCCTACGGCGAAATTCTGAATATATCCAATAATTACGAGATTTTCTCTTTCAATTTCGGTCCGACACTGATGAACTGGCTGAAGACGGAAAGCCCCAATGTTTATGCCAAAATTATCGAGGCCGATGCCGTCAGTCAGACCCGCAATAACGGTCACGGCAACGCTATCGCACAGGTCTACAACCACATCATCATGCCGCTGGCCTCGACCGAAGATAAAAAGATTCAAATCGAATGGGGAATCGAAGATTTCCGCTCCCATTTTCACCGGGATCCGGAAGGAATGTGGCTTGCGGAAACAGCCGTCAACGGGGAAACCGTCGACTGCCTCATCGAAGCAGGAATCCGGTTTGTGATTCTCTCCCCGTGGCAGGCCGAAGCTGTCGAAGACCCGAAAACCGGAAAAATGACAAAAATTACAGACCCGCTTACTGTTTCCCGGTCGGCCTATCTGTTAAAAGGAAGCAAAGGGGGCACTCTGGCGGCCTTCTTCTACAACCATATTCTGGCACAGGGAATTTCGTTCGGCCACTACCTCCAGAGTGCGGACAGTTTTTACGAAAAACTGAAATTTTTTGCAGGAAACTCATCGGAAGAACTGCTGCACACGGCAACGGACGGAGAAATCTACGGACATCACGAACCCTACGGAGATATGTGCATTGCCGCCCTAAGAAAAAAAATCGATAACGACGGCGAAAATGCTCCGTTCCGTTTTACAAACTACGGCTGCTACCTCGAACAGCACCCGCCGAAATTGACGGCGCAACTGCAAAAAGGCGAAGAAGGGAAAGGCTCGTCGTGGAGCTGCTTTCACGGTGTCTCCCGGTGGTATAAAAACTGCGGCTGCTCGACAGGCGGCCCTTCCGAATGGAACCAGAAATGGCGAACTCCTCTGAGAGAAGCCTTTGATCTGCTCCGCTCGAAAATCGATGTTCTTTTTAAAAAGGAGATTTCCGCATTAAGCGACGAATCGCCTCTGGTGATTGCCTGTCAGTACGCAAAAGTACTGTGCGGACGCCTCTCTTCCGAGGAATTCGCCGCCCGTTTTCTGAAGAAAAACACACGGCAGAATCGGATCGATTTTCTGACTCTGCTTGAGGGGCTGAAACTGTCTCAGTTTATGTTCACTTCCTGCGGCTGGTTTTTTGCCGAACTCTCCGGCATCGAACCCGTGCAGAACATGTGTTACGCCTACCGTGCAGCCGAAATTTTCCAAAAATATACCGATGAAAACCTGACCGAACTGCTCTGTTCGCGTCTCGAAAAAGCGGAAAGCAATTTACCCGAACAGGGCAACGGTCGGAATATTTTCAACCGCCATGTGAAAACACAGGAATATTCCATAGAAAAGCTGGCCGCAATCAACATTCTTCTTCACTCATTCAAATTAAAACCGGTCCGTTCGAACGGACTGACTCCCATTAAGTTCCGGAACCGTACCGTTATTATCCGAAAAGATTCGACAACGGAAATTTTCAGACTCCGATACCGCTTTGTTTTTTCGGACGGCCGCTTTCGGATACAAATTACCAACAACGGGAAAACCGGATACATCGAGGATTTTTCTTTTGACGAATATATCGAAAGCGGCCATGTAAGGGAATTCATTAAATCGATGATTCCTTACGTCAACAGAAACGGACACCGCTTCTTTAAAAGTTTTCTGATTGTCGATGCAATCAATCCCTCTATTCTGGCCTCCTCCGTCTCAACCGTCGTTTATTACCGGCTGCAGTATCTCTGCTCGCCGGAATGCCGCTACCGCGGACGCAACAAAGAAATTATCTCTCTGATGAAAACGGGATGGATTAAGGGTATTACGGAAATGTCCAATGCAGCCCACGAACTGGAAAGAAATCTTCACATTTATCTGAACAGGGAGCTGATTCGGGTCTTTCGAAAGCAGGATTTCAGGGACATCAACGAATTCACGGAAATCATCGAAACAATCGACCGCTCGCCTTTGTCTCTGAATAAAGCCTTTTTGCAGAATTATGTTTTTTCGACACAGGCTCCGTCAGGCATCGGAATCGAAGCCTACAAAAAGCTCAGAACGGTTCTCGGATTGGGAACGGAAAATTAACCGCGGGAATCATCTTTCATTTTCGCGGTCCATACCTCAATCCGTTTCTTGACATCTTCCGCGGGAACCGATTCGCCCAAATAAATATGTATCTGCCGCAAAGCCGAAAGGTAATGAATGGCCGTATTGATATCGGCCATATTCTGCCCCGCAATTTCGTATTTTTCCCGGTAGTTATCGGCCGCTTCCTGCATCATCCTTTTTGCCGTCTCCGACAGATAATAACGCGACTCGTAACCGGGCTGATTGGGGACATTGCCGATCTGAAATGTTTTGTAATTGATCAGATTTTTGACAATGACCGCAAACCGTGCGCGAATCTCGACCAGAAGCCACTTCCATTTCGAATTTTCCATAAAAGAATCGCAAAATGTACTGATAGCATACCCTGTTTTCCGAACCAGACGCCACTTCTCGTCATCATCGATTACCTGTTCCAAAACAAGCAGCTTCTCTTCGACGGAAGCAAAATCGGTCTCGACAAGATTCGTGACCAGTTCTTCCATCATAATGACCGCTTTCAGACAGGTTTTGCGTCCTTCAACCAGCCACGATTCGTTCTTGACTTTGGTAATCGGATAGGCAAAATCGGTAATCATGATATAATATCCGACCAAATCGATATTTATTTCAAATCCTTTTAAAAGCGCTTTCACGCGTGAGATTTCATCGGGCGCGGAGGCAGCCTCACTTTCACAGCGGGCCGCCGAATTCTGCAACTCCGTAATTTTTGCTTTTAATTTTGCCGTTTCGATTTTGACAACATCATCTTCATTCGTCATAATTCTCTCCTCAGCAACTCACGTGCATGCGTTAAAGATATATCTGCGGAAGCATTTCCCGCCAGCATGCGGGCAATTTCCGACACCCGCGACTCCCCTCCGACCGGCTCGAGGCGGGTAACCGTCCGTCCGTCAACTCCTTCTTTCCGAATCAGAATATGATGTTCGGCCCGGGCCGCTATCGATGCCGAATGGGTAATACAAAGAACCTGCTTTTTCGATGCGATTTCCTCCAGGCGCGAGGCGATTGTCAAAGCCACTTCGCCGCCTACACCGGAATCCACCTCATCAAAAAGCATTGTTTCTATATTATCGACAGAAACAAAAACAGACTTTACCGACAGCAAAATACGGGACAGTTCTCCGCCGGAGGCAATGGCCGACAGCGGTTTCAGAGCCTCACCTTCATTGGGCGCAATGCAGAAAACAGGCGTGTCGAACCCGTTGACGGTGCAAATCGGCTGTCCCTGATCGTTAAACTTCTGATCGAGGCGAACTTTAAAAATCGCTTTTTTCATGCCCAGCGGCCGAAGCATCGACTGAATTTTCTCCTCGAGTTCGGCAGCGCCCTTTCGCCTGATTCGGGATAATTCGACAGCCTGTCTGAGAACCTCGGCCTCCAGCTGTTTCTGTTCTTTTTCGAGAGCCTCGCAGGCCGTATCGAAATTTTCGAGTTCGCCAATCCTCACCTCGGCGGCGGCCGCATACTTCAGGACATCCTCAACGGTTTCCCCGTATTTCGATTCCAGCCGGCGGATCTGATGCAGACGCGCCTGAAGCGTCTCCAGTGTTTCGGGGTCGAAAGAAAGTTTTCCCGCAAAATCCTGAACATCGCCGGCAACATCTTCCAGCTCGTAAAAAGCGGCCTCAAAACGGGCGAGACTTCCGGCCAGCCGTTCGTCGACACCGCTTAAATGACGCAACGCCTGCAATCCGCTTCTCAACGACTTTAAAGCACCCCCGGAGGATTCGGCGACTGCCTCGGTAAAGGCTTCGGTATGGGCGAAAATTTTTTCGGCCTGACCGATAATCCGCAGCTGCGCTTCGGCCTCTTCCTCTTCTCCGGGACGCAGCGCCGCCGCTTTAATCTCGTCGACACCGTAACGCAGCAAATCGAGCTCGCGTGCCCGCTCCCGCTCGTCTGAATGCATCTGTTCTTTCTTCTTTTGGAGCTCGCACAGACGGTTGAAGCCGGCAGCCACCGACTCGGCCAAATCGAGGCAGCGCGCATATCGGTCCAAAAGCTGCCGCTGTCTGGCCGGTTTTAAAAGCGTCATCTGTTCATGCTGTGCATGGGCATCAATCAGAAGCGAGGCAAACTCTTCCAAATCCCCGCGGGTCACGGAGACTCCCTGAATCGTTTGCGTTCCTTTACCGGTCCGCCGCAAAGTGCGCCGCAAAATCACGGTCCCCTCTTCGCTTTCCAGTTCGCGGGCCGCCAGCCATTTTCGGGCCTCCTCATTGCCGCATACATCGACCGTACCGGTCACCGTTGTTTCGTCTTCGCCCTCGGTGATGACGCCTGTATCCGGTTTTGCGCCGAAAAGAAACCGCAACGCACCGGCAAAAACGGTTTTTCCGCTTCCGGTTTCTCCCGTCAGGACGGTAAATCCCGGTTCGAATGATATTTCCTGATGACGTATCAGCGCATAATTTCGAATCTGCACCGAATCAAGCATGCGTGCCTCCCGACCAGTTCAGTTTGCTCCTCAAAACATCGTAAAATTGACGCTCGGGATCTTTTATCAGAAATAATTTTCTGTCCGATATCCGAATATTTAAAGTATCACTATCTTTCAATCTCACCACTTCCTGCCCGTCCAATGTCAGAATCAGCCCCGTTTTATTTTCGGGTGAAGGCCCGACGGTTGCTGTCTTTCCGGCCGGAATCACGAGCGGCCGGTTCGACAGCGAATAAGGACAAACGGGACTGATAATCAAAGCATTCATTTCGGGATCCAAAATAGGACCGCCGGCAGCCGCACTGTAAGCGGTCGATCCGGTCGGTGTCGCACAAAGCAGCCCGTCGGCACGAAAACGGCCGACAAAAAAATCATCGATTTTTAAATCCACCGAAACAAGTTTGGAAATTCCCTCCGCACATACAACCGCATCGTTCAGAGCCGAATAAGAAACAGTGTCTCCGCTCCGATTCAATTCGACGGACAGCAGTAATCGCGGAGAACAGACATAAGAATTCCGGAAAAACCCGTCCAGACAGTTTTTCCAGTTATGCCTTGTCATCTCGGTGATAAATCCGACTGTTCCCAAATTGACCGCCAGGACGGGAACCGGAAACGGTAAATGACGGGCGGCATAAAGCACCGTACCGTCCCCCCCCAATGTTACAGCCAACCCGGCATCTTCGGGATAAGGGCGCGATTCACGTGTATCGGCAAACCGAACCTCGACATCCGCCTTCCGGCTGCGGCAAAATCCGGTCATCTCATCTATCATCGCTCCGACTTCGGATTTGGTCCGGTTGGCTACAATCAGAACTTTCATCGACTCCCCTAGGCGACCGTCGAAATCAGTTTCGAAATCAGCTTACAGTCCTCGCCCGACAGCATCGGATAAAGCGGAAAAACCAGACAGCGGTTCATCAGATTTAAGGCGCGGGGACATCCGGCGCCGTCGCCCGAAGAGAGGAGAACTTTGTCGAACGCGAACCGTACTTCCACTCCTTTTTTGGCGGCATACTTAATAATTTCTCTCGTATCGACATCCAGCAAAATCGGGAACGCACAGTAAAATCCGTCCGAATATTTCGAAAACGAGAGGGTTTCTTTACGGCTTCTCATAAAAGCCGCCATATAAATCGTGAAAATCTCTTTTCGGCGACGCAGGGCTTCATCCGAAGCCAGCACCTGAATTCTTGCCAAAGAGGCATTCAAGTCGGAAAGAACCGTTTCGGCTGAAAATTCGGATAAAAGATGCTTGAGTTTCGATGCCTGAATCCGGTTTCTGGCGGTTATCACAAGCCCTCCTCCGCCGGTAACCGGACCGTCCGATTCCAGCCCGAGCAGACAAAAATCGACATCCGCCCCCAAAGGCCGTTCCTTATCTCCGTTTCCGTCTGCCGGAGGCAACCCGAGCCCGAACGAAGCGGTGACATCGCGAATCAGCGGCACCTGCCACTCCGAAAAATCCTCTGCAGGTACAATATTTCCCAGTGTATCGTTTAAAACTATTGCGGCAACCGATTCGTCATAAAGAGTACGAACCGATTCGGGATCAATCAGAGCCGTTTTTATATCGACATCGCATAACCGTAAATCGGCAGCCGCCGCAGCCACCGGATCTCCGTACCGGGCCGGAGCCAACGCGGAAAGCAGAACGGTCCGTTTTTCATCCGAACACAACAGACGGTACAATAATGCCGTCCCTTTTCCCGGATCGCGAACGGCGATTCCCCCGGCGTGTCCCAGTTTTTCGCAAACGGCAGTGACCAGCAAATCGGTCAGTTCGCCCGTCCCCAGTTTGTCGTCAACCATACATGTCAGAACGGCATCCAAATCTTTGCGTCGTATTGTCGGGTTAAAAACAGGAATTTTCATCAAAGCAAGCTCCGTCAGCCGATTTCGGAAATACGCTGCCATTCTTTCGGCGCAAAAATCTTGTAAGCATCCAAAATGACAATGTACTCGTTTTTATCGATATAAACACCGGTCACATAGGCGTTACCGATTTTATCGTGACCGGCAGAAGACTGCTGTATCTGCTTTGTATCAATCTCGATAATTCTCAACACGGAATCGACCACCAGACCGACTTTGCACTTCTCGACATCAATGATAATGATGCCGTCAACGGCATCCTTATCGGCCAGTTCGGCGACAGGAATCTGGAATCGGGAATGAAGGTTGATAATCGGAATAACCTCACCCCTCAGATTATAGAGTCCCTCGACATAAACCGGCGCATTGGGAATCGCACGAACATCTTCGTAGTCGACAATAGAATGAATCAGCATAATATCGATGCCGTAAATCTCATTTCCGATTCGGAACGTGACATATTTTCGATTTGTATTTTCAGCCATAAAGAGGACTCCTCATATTATATTAATACAGAAACAGGTTAAAATCAAGCAAAAATCAATAAGAAAAAAGCGCCGAATCGTAAGAAACGGCGCTTTGGTCAATCCGCGGAAACGGATTACTGAAAACGGTACCGCAGACCGACACCGGCACGATAACCGAACCAAACCGGAGTTTTGTAATACTCGCTCTTAAAAGGAACCATAAGTCCGGGGGCAAAATCAATAAAGATGTTGAATCCTTTAACCTCTCTGATATCGATTTCCCACCGTAAATCGGCCAGAATATCCAAACCGCCGTAAACCCCGCCGATAAAGCCGATTGTACCGCCGACCGACGGCCCCAGCGTCAGTGCCCACGGATTTCCGTCGACCGATCCGTCAACCAGCGTAAACAGTGCTCCCAAATAAACATTCAGCCCTCCGCGTCCGGAGAGAAACCCGTTATATGCCGCAATCAAATCGAGCTCGACCAAGTCGGTAAACTCATGCGAATAAGAAAGACCGAGCGGCCATCCGATGTAGGCGCCGAGTTTATCTTTACTGCTCGCAAAGACCGTACCGGAAGCCGTCAAAACCAAAAGACAAATCAGTAAAAATTTTTTCTTCATAAAGAAATCTCCTCTCTTTGAATGATTATACACCCTTTTTTAAATGAAGGCAACTTATAAAATCAAAAATTTCACACAGGAATTTCCCGATAATTTGCTCCGAACCGTTTCCGAAAAAACGAATTGCCAAAACAGCCGAAATCTTGTAAGATAAACCGATGAGTGACGAAAAAAAGAGTTTCCGCTTTCTGTCCCGGGATGAAATCCGCACGCTGTTTGACCGTTTTCGGGCGGCCGAACCGGAACCGAAAAGCGAACTGATTGCCCCGAACGCTTTTACCCTGCTGGTTTCGGTTGTTTTATCGGCGCAGACAACCGACAAAAGCGTGAACAAAGCGACGGCGGAACTGTATAAAATTGCCGACACACCGGCAGCTATGGCGGCTTTGGGCGAAGAAAAGCTGATTTCCTACATCCGTTCCATCGGTCTTTACCGGTCGAAAGCGGCCCATGTCATCGCTCTCAGCCGCATACTGGCCGACCGGTACGACGGTCAAGTGCCCGATACGCGTGAAGCACTGGAATCGCTTCCGGGAGTCGGCCGCAAAACCGCCAACGTCGTACTCAACGTCGTTTTTCATCAGCCGACCATGCCGGTCGACACTCATCTGCTGCGGATTTCGCCCCGCATGGGACTTTCCGACGGAAAGACTCCCGAAGCAGTCGAAAAAGATCTGCTGCGGGTCATTCCGCAGGAATATCTGGAACACGCCCACCACTGGCTGATTTTACACGGCCGATACATCTGCACCGCCCGCAAACCGCAATGCTCCGCCTGCCCGGCCGCCGACCTCTGCCCGAAAAACAATCTTGACGGAGTCTGACATGAACGAAACAGAAACGACTGCCGCTCTTCCGGCCGAAGAACCGCTTCCTTCCGACACAGCCGAATCGATCGGTGAAACCATCGAAGAAACGATTTCCGAGTTTAAACCGCAATTTATCAACGATTTTTTTGCCTCATCTTACTTTCCGAAAATCATTAATGCCCTGATTGCCGCAGCGGTTTTTTACCTGCTCTACCGCCTGACACGAAAAGTTCTGAAACGCATCCCTGCTCCGAAAATGACGGCTCAGGCACAAAATGCCGTCAGAAAAGCCGCCAAATATCTTTTTTTCACACTCTGTTTCTTCTATATTTTGGGGATTTTCGGCATCCGGCTGAACGGTCTGCTCGGTGCGGCGGGAATTGCCGGTATCGCCATCGGTTTTGCCGCACAGACATCTTTCAGCAATATAATCAGCGGTTTTTTTCTGCTGACCGAAAAAACATTGAAAACGGGAGACTACATTACCGTCGGCGATGTCACGGGAACGGTCGATTCGATTGATTTGCTGTCGGTGAAAATCCATACGGTCGACAATCAGATGATTCGGATTCCGAACGAAACCATTATCAAATCGAATCTGAAAAACACAACCTATTTTCCGATTCGCCGTTTATCGATTCCGGTTTCGGTTGCCTACGACACCCCTCTCGAAAAGGCCACGGAAGTCCTGCTAAGCGTTCCCGACCGCTGTCCCGATGTTCTCAAAGATCCCGCACCGGCCGTTTTTTGGGACGAGTTCGGAGATTCCGGCATCAATGTCCGCCTGGCGGTCTGGCTGAAAATCGACAAATACTGGAGTGTGCGAAACGCTGTTTTTACGGAAATCAAAAAAGCTTTCGACGAGAATGGGATTACCATTCCGTTCCCGCAAATGGATATTCACACAGATAAAGACCCCCTGCCGCCGGGGCAAAGTTAAACACCGCGGATGTACTGATCGTAATCGAGCTTTTTAAATCCGCGCCGCCGATAAAGCCGGACGGCCCCTTCGTTGTCCGGTTCGACTTCCAATCGGATGCGGGCGGCATCCGGATATTCTTTTTCCAGAAAATCGAAAAACTCGTTACCGAGACCGTGTCCGCGGAAATCGGGGCGAATGTAAATTTCCTCAAGCCAGACAACCGGGCCGCCCGCCTCGTTCGAGTATGAGAGCGCCAGCAGCGCGTATCCGGCCGTCTGACCGTCACTCTCCAGGATATACAGCGCCAGAAAGGGGGAGCCGGCCTGCACCGCGTTGAGGGTCTTTTCGAAAAAGGCCGCCGGAACCAGATGCAATACCGCCGGGCTGTGATAAAACTCATCGAACAACGACAGCAGCAGTGCGCGGTCGGCCGCCTCATATTTGCGAATCATAGAAATCCTCCGGCTGTATTATAAAGAGAGAATCCGAAAATGACAAGCCGCCGGAACGAACGTGTCGGAATTCTTAATTCAATCCTTCCCTGTCGATATAATCATCGAACAGCTCATCGTCACCGATATCGTCGATATCTTCTTCATCAATATCGTTATCTTCAATGTAATCTTCGCGAAGCTGATCGGGATCATCGACCCAATCCTCGAGACTGCCGCCCATTTCATCCAAAAGACTCATCAGAACCTCCGTTTTTTGTTATTGTACAACGGAATTCCGCTGCCGTCAATCCGAATTTTTCGCCTGCCAAAGATGCCGACCGGCAAAATCGCACTGCCTCTTTCTGTCGACGGACATAAAAAACCTCCCGCCGCATTTTTCGTTACGGCAGGAGGAGCGATATGTAACAAAACAAAATCTCAATACGAATCGTAAAGAGCGAAGATAATATCCAGGACTCCGCGAATATCCGATTTATAGGTCGAACTTTCACCGGCAACCCTGACCTCAACAACACTCCATGCCGAAGTCGACGTATTGACCTTAAATTTCAGACTGACGGGATAACTGTCATACGTATCGGGATCGGTAATATCACCGTAGGCAACAACGTAATAATTGTCGGCATCAATCTGCTCTGTCATTTTCCATTTAACACTGTCAAATGCATACCAGCAGGCTTCTCCCATCGTGACATCTTTTCTGGCATTGGAATATCCGGTTTTGACACAGGTCACGGCTTCGTGCTCCGAACACCCGACAAACAGCAATGCCGATAACAAAATTAAGCCGAATAATGTTTTTCGCAGTTTCATCGCTGCTCTCCGATTAATAATAATATGCGGAAGCCATAGAGGCGGCAGCAATGGCAGCTATAATCAGAACAAGCAGCCAAATGAATACAGAAACACCGGCCAGAACGGCGGCAATAATAATGACGTTTTTGTTGGTCCCGCCGACTTTCGACAGATAGACCAGCTGATCGGCCTCATTGCCCGGGAAGAACTTTTCCGCTTTCGCTTTATGCCGGCGATACGACCAGTTCATAATCCACGGAATCAATGTTCCGTTCAAGAAAGGAACCACCAGAAGCATCCACGACAGGGGCAGCGAGAGCAGAGCATACAGCGCCCCTTCCCAGTAACGGCGGCGCCACATCATATAAATCGGTCCGAACAGAAAGGACATCCAGTTCCACTGAAAACCGAAAACAGGTGCTCCTTTGTAATCGAATTTCTCGAAAGAACGCGTAAAATAAGCGGATGACGATGTTTCCCGCTCGCCCGTCGGATCGCCGTTGATGAAGGCGACAATTTTTTTGTCTTTTTCCATAAGACTCACTCCTTAAGTTTATTTTTTCGGATTCACCGAAATTGCCTTTTTTTATTCAGAAATAATCACCCGATTTTTCGAAATAGACGGAATCGATGAGATCGACCATTTCCGCTATTTCCCAAGCCGAGGAAGAGCGGCTGCCCATCAGTTCGATTTCGCATATCTGCCACGTTTCGCGTGAGACATCGACATCGAAAGTCACTTTTGCCGGCAGAGCCACGCCGTTATGCGCCATTTCTCCCGATGCGGTCACATAAAACCGGTGACGGCGGCCGGAATCTTTCACCGACCACTTCAATCCGGCAAAAACAGTATCGAACATCCGCCCGACAGTCGCACTGCTGTATTGCGAATCGGAGAAAAACCCCGAACGGACGCATTTAATTGCCGGATGCAAATCTTTATCCTGCGCCATTTGCAGGTAGTCGAGAATCTCGCCGACATCGTTGGCCGAAAGCGATTCGATCCCGGCTACGACCACCCGTTCCACCCGCCAGGAAGCGGTTTGCGTATCCAGGCGGAAGAAAAAAGTTGTCGGCAGCGGCACCCCTTCGACCGTCATCATGCCGTCGGCCCGAACGTACCAAATATGCGGCTTCCGATTGTCGGGACGGGCCGTCCACTCCAGACCGGTCATCGGGGAAAAAAGCCGGTCCACCGTTATGTCGGGATAAATCGTAAACGCCCCGCTGCGGATGATATCGATGCACCGTTCTTCTTCACCCGTCTCCTGCGCCGGCAGGCACAGGGCGACGAAGAACAACATAAACCCGAGACTCAACCGCTTCATTACGGAATGATTTTCGTAAGCGGGTATTTCTGCTTCAGATCATCCGGACGGCGATCTTCTTCCGCCAGTTCGATCGAACGACCCGATTTAGCGATTTCCCCCTGAATCATCGCCACAATCGGTTTCATATCCTGTTTGTTGGAGAAAGAAACAACCAACGCATCCTCTTTTTCGGCTGTCGAAAACTGCCAGACAATGTAGTTGGGCATGAACATGTTGGGTATGTCATACGGATTCACCGCAATCGAAACGAGAACACGGTGATGATACATCGTTATTTTTGTCACGCGATCCAAAGGCAGCCGTTTCTTCATAAAAGGCAGCAACGCATTCGGATTCTTTTCGACGATGTTGTCGTCAGCATCCACTCTCAGCCCCCGCTTTGACAAAAGGCGGAAAAAGAACGGTGCGACACAACCGAAAACAATCAGAAATCCGCTCAATCCGGGAACGGACGGATAAACCGCTCCTCCCAGAAAAATAAAACCGAGCAGAAGCAGCAAATGCATCCAGTCGAACAGACCGTCCCCCGGTCCGTAGCAGGCGTAATGCTTCACGTTAAACGAATTCTTTTTCATAAAAACCTCCGATAATTGATTCGTTTATAAGACAACAATTCGAAAAACGGACTGTCGTTTTTCCCTTTCAATCCGGCAACTCGGCTTTCTGCGGAACATCGGTTATCCTCGGCACGGCCGCCCCGCAGCCGAACTCTCCGGACGTTTCCAGCCCCCAGGAACAGAGACTTCCGTCCGAAAGCAGCACGTGCAGGCAGTCGTGACCGCCGTAAACTTTCCGAACCGACCGGCTGCCGAACAGCGAAACATCGACAGGCAAAGGAACTGCCGACTCGCATCCGAAACGGTAACCGGAACCGAAAACGCCGCCGACATTGCGCCCCCAAACGAAGAGCCGCCCGTCTCCGTCGACGGCCGCCGTATGCCCGGCTCCGGCAGCCAACGACACAACACCCGTCAGCAACCCGCTGCCGTCCGGCGACACAACCCGGCACGGTTGCGGTTCATCCCCGAAACGACCCGTTCCGAGCCGGCCGTCGCCGCCGCTTCCCCATGCCGACACCGTTCCGTCGCGGTGCAGAACCGCAATATGCCGGCAGCCGCAGGCAACCGCCTGCGCGTCATCGATTCCTTCCGCCCGAACCGGTTCGTCGCTGACCGTTTCCGTTCCGGGAAGCCGCCCCCAGACGTAGACGCGGCCGTCTTCACCGGGAGCCGCCGCGAAACCGTATCCGCAGCTCAGCCCCGTCAAACGCGTTCGGCCGGCTTCACCGCGACCGATTTCCGTAAGCACATCGTCGGCGTTATCCGTCTCTCCCCATCGGTAGAGGCGGCCGGAAGCGGTCAGTGCCGCCGAAAAAAGGTCGCCGACAGCCGCATCCGTCACTTTTTCGCCGCGGGGAAAGACAACCTCTTTCGGATTGACGGCAACGCACCGCGGTTCGGCCGCAACGCACCCCGCTACCGGACCGCCGCCCCACGTAAAAAGGCGGCCGTCCGTCGTAACGGCGGCGCACCGGTCGGCACCCGCCGCCGCACGGGTCACAGGCGGCAGCTGCGGCACTTCGACAAACCGGCTTACATACTCATTCCCCTCCAGAAAGGTCTGTCCGCAAATCAACAGCCATCCCCGTTCATCGATTGCCGTCAGAGAAAAACCGGTCGGCGACGCCTCAAAGCGCATCGGCAGACGCAGCCTCCGCCTCACTGTCGCTTTTTTCGGCTTTTTCTCTACCATTCTCTTCCGATTTGACGCCGAAAGGATACGGTCCCCAATGATCGCAAACGGCCGGATGCGCCGCCAACATTTCCCTTACTTTTCTCAATGCACAAACACCGGCAGCCGCTACTGCCCCGATTCCCAAAGCCAATCCGACCGGTTTAAGACCGTTAACCATAAAACCTCCTCTCCCGAACGGGAGTTTTCCGCTTCCGTTTTCGTTTGATAATTTACTTTAAAGCAGGGGGTATGACGTACAGTGGCAGAGTAAAAAAATATTTTCTTTTTTCGGGAAATTCTCTTCTTGAAAAAACAGAGGGATATGATAATATGATGATATCAGAAAACGATCAGGAGAATCTCAATGAAACGATCGGAAATCAACGCCGTTATCAAACGATTTGAAACACTTTTGGCGGAACACCGCTTCGAACTGCCGCCTTTCCTCGCGCTGACACCGGCCGAATGGCAGACCAAAGGAAGCGAATACGATGAAATCCGCGATAATCAGCTCGGGTGGGATGTGACCGATTACGGCATGGGAAATTACCGAAAATTGGGACTGGCCCTCATTACGCTGCGCAACGGAAATACCCGCAATCCGAAGTATACGAAATCGTATGCCGAAAAGATCATGTTGCTGGAACCGGGACAGGTCTCGCCGATGCATTTTCACTGGAATAAAATGGAAGATATTATCAACCGGGGAGGCGGAACGGTTTCTTTCCGGCTCTACAACGCCGATGAAAATGACGGACTTGCCGCAACCGATGTCCCTGTCTACCGTGACGGTCTCTGCTATACGGTGCCTGCCGGCAGTGTTGTTTCCCTGAAACCGGGCGAAAGTCTGACCCTTTACCCGCGCTGCTATCACGAATTTTTTGTCCCCGAAGAAAGCGGTCCCGTTCTCATCGGCGAAGTCTCGATGTGCAACGACGACAACACCGACAACCGCTTCTACGAGCCGCTGGGCCGTTTCCCGACGGTGGAAGAAGACGAACCGGCTTACCGGCTTCTGTGCACGGAATATCCGAAAGCTGCGCGGTAAAATTTTCACAGTCAGAAAATGGCCGTTTCAGAGTCAGAAAAAAATTTTTCACAGTCACAAACGGATGCTTTGTGACTGTGAAACAGGTCAGTTTCAGACCGTTTTTTGATCTTTAAATTATACAGAAAATTAAAATTCGATTATATACCGAAAACTCTTTACACACCATATCCGATGTGTATAATAGACGTATCGCCATCGGGAAGCGGACCGACAGACCGCTTCGACGATGATAAACCAAACAGTCGAAAAAACGACGCAGGAGGTTGAATCGACATTAAGAGGATATTCTATGATTTATACAATACGAGAAAAACAAAATCCGTTGAATAGAACGGAGAGTCAGTTTTATGCGGTTCCCGTATGGAACGGGAAAATCGAGCTGCGCGATCTGGCGCAGGAAATAGCGGAACTTTGTACGCTGACGGAAGCCGATGTGACGGCTGTTTTGGAAAGCTTTCTTTCCCGAATCCCGCCGCACCTGATGAGAGGATCTGTTATCTGCCTCGGCGATTTCGGTTCTTTTCGTCTCTCCTTTCGCAGCAAAGGAAGCCGCACCATAGAGGAGGTCTCATCGGAAGATATTCACAATGTCAGAATTGTTTTTCGTGCCCGACCGGAATTAAAACACCGTGTCAGCCGTGTTAAGTTTACAAAAAAGAGCTGATTCGGGTAACATCCCGAACCAATGAAAATCGATATCAATAAAGCACGATTTCCGCCCGGGGCTTTCACCCGGTAAACATTAAGAGAAATCGTCCTACCATGAATGAAACCCGATCCCCGCAGGCTGTCGGAAAGCAGGATTCGGAATAGCGAACTGTTGAATAAGTACGGCCGTTTTCATCTTAAAGATAACAACGCCGTAACGGAATTATGATAATCATGCTTTGCCCCCGATCGGGAGTCAAAGCCGGAAACTCTGCCTGTCAGAGTCTTAAGTCTGAGTTTAAGAAAGGGGACCCGTCTCCCGCAAGGGACTCCTGCATCCCCCGTTTATTCTACAATATACGTATATTACCAATTTGATTAATTATTTTAGCTGAAGCTGCCCCTCCGGAAACGGAGGGGCTTTTGGTTAAACCGAACGGCTCAAAAGGTCACTGTTTGTTTTCGCGTTTTTTGATTTCTTCCATCAGCAATTTGATGGCCAATCCGACAATACCGGCATCGTCGGTTAACCCCAGAATCGGAATCACATCCGGAATGGCATCAATGGGAGAGACAACATAAAGCAATGCCGCAATGGCAATCGCTTTTGCGCCTTTTGCCGCCGCCGGATCTTTCATGATCTCCCAGAGAATCAGAATCTTGTCCCAGATTTTTGCCAACGGTCCTTTATTGTAACCGTTAATCTTGGAATTGATTTTGTCGACATCATCCTGCGTGTAATTCTTTTGAAAAGACTGAAACATCTCTTCGGCTTTCTTTTCTTCGTGTTCGGTCATGATAACTCCTTTAGATCTGCAATCAGATAAAAAAATTGATAATTAATCCTACCAGGATTACGGCTGTTATGCAAAGCAAAAAAATTACAAGGCGATGTATTTTTATGCCATGCAGAAATTGTTTCTCCCCGTTTTTTAATTTTTTGCGGCCTTCTTCCAACCGACGAGATGCGAAAATAGTGAAAGGAAATCGATCGTATTTCGCCAATTGGACACGTCCCGCTTTCAGCTTACTTCCGCCGTCATTAAGTTTTTTTCTGATTATCCGCTCTATTACGACAAGACAAATTAAAAAACTCAAAAAAAGAAATATAGCAATTATGTAAAATCCGAACATTCTCTTTTCTTTATAAATTCTGGAATTGAATTATTGTTCCAAATCCACATCTCCGGTTTTGGGATTGATGTGTACTTTTTTGTATTTTTTGAGCATTTCCATCAACTCTTTGGAAGTAAGACCTATTCCCAGACCGACAAACGCACCGACCAGTCCGGCAATAAACAAAGACGTACTGACAGTAATTGTTCCGGCCGCTGCTGTTCCGGCTGCAAAAGAGAGTGCGGTGACTCCCAATGATGCACCACCTGTAAACGGAGCGGCAACTATTCCCGCAAGCACACCGGCTCCGGCAAGAATACCGCTCCCGATTCCAATCTTTTTCTTTAATTTCTTCTGGGAAATTGCTTTTTTGACAACTTCTGCCATTTCATCCTTAAAAATAATTTTATCGGGACAAATTTCAACAGCTCTCTTAAAATCTTCTTTCGTCCGAACAATCATTTCGCTCATATTCTTCTTCTCTTCTTTTCTTTTTTCCTTACCAGATAAACATATTCGGTATCAGATTTTTCTATCTTATATTTGGACAACACTTTTGAAAGTCGAAAAGGTTGGATAGAAAATATTTTACCGAGTCGGCGGGCTGCTTTTATCTTAACATAATTGATAATTAGTGAAAGCAAAGTGACACAAAAGACAAAACCGATCATACAGCCGGAAACAATCATAACCTTAGAATAAGGAACGAAAAAAACCATTAAAGCCGATATAACAAACAGCAAAAATAAAAATAAAGAAGACAATCTTAAAGGCCAATTAGTTCTTGTGTTTTTTTGAATATCCTTTTTTAATCCGCTCTCAAAAGCGACCCGTTCCGGCAGTATTTTTTCTAACTGTTCGAAATCGCTTTGATTTTTAACAATTAATTCGTCCATTCTTTCTCCTTTAGTTTCATAATATCCCGACAGGATGCCTTAACTTTTTCGTAAAAAACATCCCACGGTAATGTTTGAAAATATTTTTTCCACAGTAACTCGGCATTACACACATCCGGTCTGTTCTCGTATATTTGGCACAGATTGTCTTTTAAAAAACGGCAGACACCGTTACCCGAATCATATTTTTCTAATTCAGGGATTCCCGAAATATGACGACAACATTCACCGCATCGGATGCAGTAATCAGTCATGATTCCTTTTTTCCTTTAATTTAATTAAACGCTTCCACTGCAAATCACGAATGAACGAAATAAAATCGTTCCGGATTGTCTCTCTATCGGTGTCGAATTCCTTTTTCAGGATATTTACAATATCCTCTATCGTTCTCGTTCCGTCAATCTGTGAAAGAAAGTAATCCGAAGAATTGTCCAAAAAAACCTGTTCCAGATTGCGTTCCGAAATCAATATCGTATACTCCGAATCTTTTCTTCTCTTTAAATAAGTACATTGCGGAATCAATTGTAAAATACGTTTATCGCAAACCATCCGTCACTCCGCCGTCAAATAAGAACCACCGGTTCAAGTGAATCGGAAGAAATAACATTCCGAAAATCACCGTACTGCTTGACAGCTCTAGCTGCAGTAGTTGCATTCACTGCGGCAACACCTACAGCTGCTGCCGTTCCGACAACCGCTGGTAATGCCGCTATTACAGAAGCAGGAACAGCCGCATATCCACCTTTCATTGAACAAACATAAGGTTTTTTATACTGTTTCATTACATCAATCCTCATTCATGGTATATTAACATTCTATGATTCTATATTACTTCAATCGGAATCAATGCATCGACATCTTTTTCAGCTCTATTATCCCCAATCATTTTTTTTGCTGAAATTGCAGCTGCTGCAATTTCAGCAGCTCCTAAAGCAATACTCTGCGCCAATGCATTAACAGCTGGTAGTTGAGCCAAAACAGCCGTCGGTACTACTGCATGGGATCTCGAAAAAGAAAACAATCTTGGTTTATTGTACGTCTTCATAAAATCTCCTTACAATATAAATTCTTTGTCAATATAATTGGTATTCAGACTGTTGGTATTCGTTCGTTCGTCAATCGCATCATAAAACGCCAGAACCTGGGAACTCGAATTCACCTCATCAGCTTTTTCCTTCCATATTTCACTGAAAGGTTTCTCAAACAAATTGCCCATTATAAATGGAGCCACACAATCCACACGCACATCTCCGTTCGGACGTAAAATACAGCCGGTATTGGGCTGATGAATCATTTTATAAACCTGCGTTTTTAACGTCACGGAACGCTGAATACTGAATTTGCCCTGATACTTAGCCTGTAGTTCCTGTATTTTATCCAAAAGCACACTTCGTTCGTCGATATTCATTAATGTGTCTTCGTTTTTGGCTGCGCGACCGCTTTTCATATTTTCACCTAAAATAATCCCGGCAGCACCTAAGTGATAAGCCATTTCGACCATGTTTTCCAAATCTTTCAAATTATCATTGGTGACACAATGAGCAATTTTTAACGGCAATCCGTGCTTGGAAACATTAAATGCCGCATCGACCGCTTTCTGCCAGCTACCCTTTACACCGCGAAACCAGTCGTGATATTCGGCCGTAAATCCGTCTATTGATATCTGAACCCAATAAAAACGGTACTTTTTCAACCTCTTAACAATCTCTTCCGTCATCAGCATGCCGTTGGAGATTAACAGAAAAGATGTACCGTCATCATGGAGTTTATCCATAATCTGAAAAAGTCCGTTCCCCATCAGCAACGGCTCTCCGCCGGACATAATAGCCTGAAAAATACCGCCGTTGGCAATGATATTATCGACAACCTTCAGCCAATCCTCGGTTGTCATGGTTCTCTCATAAACTCTTTCGTTCGACATGTTGTAACAATGCCGGCATTTCAAATTGCAGTTGGTCGTTAACTCGAACTGAACCGTCAACGGCATATCAAAACGTTTCGGATATAAACCGGATTCCTGAAGAGCTTTCAACTGCTCCACTTCTTTTTCTGTGGCTTTCATATCCATTAAGTTAAATTTTTCGGCTGTATTCACGTCACACTCCTCTGTATGTTAGAACAATTCTCAATGCCCCTCATACGGTTCGCAACGACCGGTCGGGCTTTTGGGGCAACGGCCGCTGTGCATGGCCATCAGCTGAAGCGTTTTGTATGTTTTTCCGCAGTGTTTGCAGGTGTATTGACTGCCGACAACACCTTCATATAAAACGTGCTCCTTACCGCCGTTTTTGAAGCAGCCGCCGCTGGTGTGCACCATTGTGCGGATATCCTTAAACTCTTTGCCGCATTTTTTACAGTAAACAGCCATGTCCGCTATTCTCCGTCAAACAAATCTTCAAGCTTTTCCGTAAACTGCTCCCACTTTTCGTCAACGACATCGGCCACATCGCTTAATTTGTCGATAACGGCATCGGGAATGTAATCTTCGATTGAATCGAGAAAATCGACGGCTTTGTCGCCGATATCTTCCAATTTGTCTTCTACGGCTTCCGTGAAATCATCGATTTTTTCGACAATCACATCGCCCAAGTCATCCAAAAAAGACATCTTGAAAACTCCTTTTTGTATTATAGATAATAACATAAATCATCATATTGTCAAGTATAAATTTTCACATACTATTGTGAATTGCCCAAGTGTTTAAAATTCTTCATAATCGCTTTATGTCATCCATTGAAGAACAGGAAAAACATTTTGCGGCCCGTCTGAGAGAGGAAAGGAAGCGGGCGAACATCTCACAGCTGGATCTTGCGTATAAGGCAAAAGTGTCACAGAATCTTGTCAACTTCATTGAAACGGGGAAACGGATTCCCACACTTCACACGATTTTGAAAATCTGCGATGCCCTGCAAATCAATCCGGCCGTCCTTTTCCGAGAACCGGACGGGGACAGAGAAGAAGCCCGCAAAGCGATGACCGAACTGATCAACCGCTATTTTTAACCCTTCCTCCGAGGCTGTTACCTGAATTTACTCACTGTCGCCTGACACCTGATGTCAGAGGAACCTTTTTTTATTGTCCCGTCCCCTTTTTTATGGTACAATAAAAAAAGGAGATTCTATGGGCACACTGTCGCAACGTTACAACGAAGAGTTTTTAAACCGCGCGGAAGAACGCAAAGAGAAGCTGCAATACGAAAAACTGACCGTCGGCCGCAAAACCGCCGGCCGCGTCGACCACATTCTCAACCTGCTGTTTCAAACGCATCAGAACTACTACTTCGGGTATCACGAAGCGGCCGTCTGCCTTTCGGGGATTTTGCTGGAACAGGCGCTGACGGTGTTGCTGGAAGAAAAGCTGGCCACGGCCGGCCGCCTGAAAACGCGCTATAAAAACCGCGATGCGGTGGTCAGCGGCCCCAACGAACTGAACCGCAGCAGCCTCGGCCTGCTGCTGGAACTGGCCAAAAGCTACGGCATCTGCACACAGACGCAGTACGACGAAATGAGAACGCTGCAGTTCATCCGCAACACCTCGATTCACGGCATGCTGCCGGAATTCGAATTCGACGAAGTCAAACAAATACGTAAAGCCAAAACCGAGTTCAAATCGGTCGTGCTGCCGGAAGAAGAGATACGTGCGCACACGGTCGGGTCCGATTCGGCCGAATTATGGGCCTATTACGCCCTGACCCGCACCCGGGCCGTCATCGACGAAATCTTCAAACCGCGCGCCGTCCGCCTGCCGCCGCGGACAACCGAATAAAGCTTTACTTTTTGACCTCTTACGGATATAATCCGGATATGAATAGAGAGACTCCCCTACAGACAGGACGGATTGTTTCCGTCGATTTTTTCAGAGGCCTGGCGATTTTCGGCGTTGCACTGATTCACTCGATTATGTTCGGCGTCTTCTATACGATTGACAATACACTGGCCGTTATTCCGCTGCCGCTGCTGATTGTTTTGGCTCCGCTGGTCCTGCTGGCGCCGTTGGCCGGGCTTTTTGCCTTTATCAGTGCGACGGCAAAAGTCTTTATTTCGCAAAAACGGCTGACGGAAGGTCATTCGTTAAAAAGCGTTCTGCAGCCGATTCTGATTACATCGGCCGCTTTACTGATACTTCATTTTCTCTACACACTGGTTTTCCGCTCCCCCGGATCGTCAATGTTTACACCGGGAATTCTGGTTGATTCGTTTCTTTCGGGAACGATCCGGCAATGGAAGGTGCAGCCGATTGTTTTCGAAAGTTTTCTGTATATGAATGCAATGGCAATGGTCTGCGTTACCGGTCTGATAACGGCAGCGGCGCTGGCTATCTGGAACCGAAGACGTCCTTCCTTGGACCGGACGTTGCGCCTGCTGACCATCATCGGCATTCTCTCCGTCTTTGCGGCTCCCTTTGTCTGGGCTCTGTTCTGGAAACCGCTCGTTTACTGCTATTCCGCAGATGGTGCATTGAGGCTGCTCTCGATACCGCTGTCGTTTTTATCGGCCAAAATGCACTGTCTGCCCGGGATTTTCCCTTTCGTGATGTTCGGTCTCTGGTTCGGATTTTTATTTGCCTCACACCCCGCCTACAGTGAAGTGATTCGCAGAACCCGGCCTCTTGCCGTTCTTTTTACGATTCTCTTTTTTCTTTCCGTCGGTGCACGGATTTTTCTGACAATCGGATCGCAAACGGTTTTGTGGAAAGCAATCGAAAAGACCGGCCTGATTACGATTCTGTCATGGAACACGCCCGGTATGGCTGAAGGAAATCTGATGGGAGCTTTTTTTGATTACCGGATGGTTCCGACCGAATTTCATTTTTTCGGTCTGATGATCGCCTTTTGGGGATTTCCCGTTTTACTGAGAGTGTTTGATTATTGCGATGAAAACCGAAAAAAACGGCGCGCCGATCGTATTCGTCCGATTATCCGCTTCGGAACACTCTCTCTGACGGTCTTCTTTCTCGAACCGGCCGTTAACTTTCTGTTCTCGAAACCGTTTCATCTGCTGCTCGGAGGAGAATTATCGCCGGTTATGAACCCGATTACACCGGACCGCTTTATGCTCTCGCCGCAAATCTGGTTTCTCTTTCCGATTCTGATCCTTCTCTTCTGGGGAATCACCCTGAAGTTGTGGGAGAAGGCGAATTACCGCTTCAGTCTGGAATGGATTTTTGTCCGGCTGACTTCGCCGTTCCGAAAAATCAAATCGGAAAAATTACCTTCGCACACAAAATAAAAGAGCCGTCCGAAAGGACAGCTCTTCGCAACAACCGGTAAATCAGTCGGAAGAACCGAAGGTAATCGATTTGTTGACCCGCGGACGTCCGCTTTTTCGCAGCGAAAGGGATACGATCAAAAAAAGTCCCAGGAACAGAAGATAAACGACCGTCACGCCGACCCGAATCCCAAAAATGACGGACAGAACAGCTTCGTTGACCTCTGCAAACGCTCTTTCGTTCAGTTCGCCCATCGTCACAATCTCTTTTCCGCCGCCGATTTGAGCAATCAGGAACGAAAGCGATTCCGTACCGGCTGCCGTTTTGTGCCTGATAAACCAAAAGACGATGGTCTCAATCAGACCGCTCTCTTCATCGGTTTGCGTCAGTTCGGTAAACCGGTCAATCATCTCCTGCATATTGCCGGTATTGACCGTTTTATCCGCCCATCCGGGATACTGTGTGTCGGCCAGTGTCGTCAGCCGCCCGCGATACTCCGCGACCGCATCAGCCGCGTAATCCCCGACTGCCCCCGACGGAAAAATAAGAACGAATGCGACAATGGTCACCAAATACAGAACCACCGCCATAAAAATCCGGAACCCCTTATCCGCTATACGTTTCAGGAGCAGTTTGGACAAAACAAAAGAGAGAAGCGATGCCGTCAAAACGGCCGCAATCACCAAAAAAAGTATCATTTGATATCCTTATTAATGTAAACAACTGTTTTTTCCGTTCTGCAGTTGAGTTTTATCTGATTTCTCAGAGACGGAATATACTGCTTCAGATTCCGATACTCCTCTTTTCTGTTTAAATCGGATAATACGGCTTTTACCAGAAGGCGCCCGCACGGCGAGATCATGTACGGACGGAAGGAATGCTCTTCCCATTCGGCCTTGTTGCGCTCCAGAAGCTTTTCATACCGCCGTTTTTTATCCGGCCAGACGGAAAAAATCCGTGCCGACTGATACAGACAGAAAAGCGCAGCCGGAATCTGGATAAAAAGAAACAGTGCCGTTATACGGTATAACGGCACTGCAGCGGCTGCCGCTCCCGAGAGAAGCAGCAGACCGGCATAAAAATTCAAATACAGAAAACGGAATCCCGCATTCATTATTTCTGGGCTTTGGCAATCGCCTTGAAGAAGGCATCAACCACTTTCGAGGCTTCCGCTTCATCAAAGGCCGACAGCTGAATTTCGGTATGCTGCGTATGGGCATCGTAATAGAGGTAATATGCCGGACAGAAAAAACCGCAGGTGGCCTGTTTTTTGTAACCGACCTCTTTGATGCTCGACGGAAGCAGACATTTTACCGTCTTGCTGACGTTGAAAATGTAACAGCGGACGTAAGAATAGACTTCGACAACACGCTGATCCGTGATAACAAGATACCCTTTGAGTCTCGTACCCAAAATTTTCAAAATAAGCTTCTGGACATTTCCGATGAACTGAGCAATCGGGTTGGAGCTTCCCGCGAAAAATTCCGCTTCCAGTTCCATCACCAGATTCTCTCCTTCATTCAATGTCAAACCTGATTTTAATTGAGCCATAACAGCCTCCTCAATAAAGATAATTCATTATATAGCTCAAATGAGAAAAACGCAAGAATTTTCTTTTTTAAAATGAGATTAATTTTCATTTTAAGTGATTTTACAAAGAACCCCGGAGTCCGAAACCGTACGAAAAAAGAATTTTCCCGGTACGTCGAACCGCTTTTGCATCAACGGCATCATTTGCGGCAGGCCAGCTGAAGGGAAGACGACCTACGAAAGGAGCTCTTCCCCACAAAACATTCACCAGTGCGTCCGCCCCTTCGCTGCCCGGCAGCCAGGCCATGACAAAGGCCTTCCACGATTTGATTTCTTCCGAGACAATTCTCGGACGCCCGGCAACCAGCACCGCAACGGTCGCTTTTCCCGCCTTTCGTGCCGCTTCGACCGCCGCACGGTTCCCCTTCAGCGCCTTATCCCCGTACAGAGACAAATCGGCCGCATCTCCGAAAAACTCGGCGTACGGCTCTTCCCCGAGAGCAAGAAGAATCACATCGGCTTCATCGGGATGATCCGTCACCGCTCCGCCGCCGGCTTCCAGAAATTGTGTGACCGCCTCCCGAAACGTCTTCCCGCCGACCGCCGGATTGACTGTTTTTCCCAGCCACTCAATCGTCCATCCTCCGCACAAAACACCGACACTGTCTGCCGCGGGACCGAGAATGCAAACTTTGGCATTCGGTTTTAACGGCAAAAGATTTTCCTCATTTTTCAAAAGAACAAAAGTCGATTCGGCCGCTTTTCGGGCTTCCGCCCGTACCGCATCGGTATCGGTTTCTTCATACGCGGGAACCGGTTCATCCATTAATCCCGAAAGAAATTTGACAGTCAGAATTCGTGTCACGGCATCATCGACCCGCTCCCGTGAAATCAAACCTTTTCTCATTCCGTAGAGAATAGCCCGGTAGGCCTGCTTCCAGCGGATCGGTTCCATCAGCATATCGATTCCGGCATTGACACAAAGAATGACATTATCACGGTAATTTTTTCCGGAACACTGTTCGATTGCCGCATAATCGCTGACGACAAATCCGCGGAACTGCCACCTGTTTTTCAGCACCTCCGTCAGATACCGGTAATTCTCATGCATTTTGACACCGTTAAAACTGCTGTACGAAGCCATGACCGTCATCGCTCCGTTATCGATCAGTTTTTTGTACTGATTCAGATGAGTTTCATAAAACTCTTCTTCCGGGATGCGCGTATCCCCCTGATCGAGAAGACCGGGCGTTTTTTGAGAGGTTCCGAAAAGGGTTCCTCCGTCCCCGGCAAAATGCTTGATACAGGAAACCGCACCGCCGTCATGAATTCCTCTCATCGCCGAAAGAGCGCAGGCCGTCACCTTTCCCGGATTTTCGGAAAAGCTCTCATAAGTTCGCCCCCAACGGATGTCCTGTGCGGCTGCAATACAGGGGGCAAAAGTCCATGTCACACCCGTCTGCCGTATCGCCTTTGCGGTCTCCTTGCCGGCAGTAAAAGCGCCCCGGCCGTCGGGAGAGGCACCCAGTCCGCTGTTGTGCGGAAAAATGACTGCTCCCGCCAGATTATTGTGACCGTGAACGGCATCGACACCGTAAATAACGGGAATCCCCAGCCGGGTTTCGGCAGCCGCCGCCTGCATCTGCCCGATCATATTCCGCCAGTCGGCCACCGTATTTTTCCCGGGAACGGAACCGCCACCGCTGAGAACGGAGCCCAGACAATAGCGGGTGATATCCGAAATCTTCATATAACGCCGTTCCGCCTGAATCATCTGTCCGGCTTTTTCCTCCGGCGTCATCCGACTGACAATGGCTTTTGCTTTTGCCTCGGAGGCATTCCAGTCGGCAACGGCAACGGAAAGGGACGTTTCCGAAAAGGCCGGTGACGAAAAAAGCGCACACCATAAAATCAAAGCGAGTCTTTTCATAAATCTTTTTCTCCGGTACTACTATATCATCGAAGAGATGATGAGAGAAGAATTTTAACATCAAATTATTCTTGAATTGACGCCCGTTTCGGATATAATAACATCCATGAAAAGTCCGCTCCTTCAGGCGGTTCACGAACTGGAACCGTTTTATGACTCGCGATCCGAAATTTTAATTCTCGGTTCGTTTCCGTCACCCAAGTCGCGGGAAACAGGATTTTATTACGGTCATCCTCAAAACCGGTTTTGGAAAATCCTGGCCGGTGTATTCACGGAAGAGATTCCGAATTCTATAGAAGAGAAAAAGAATTTCCTGAAACGACACCGTATCGCGCTCTGGGATGTCATTGCCTCGTGTGAAATCGCCGGAGCCTCCGATCAGTCGATTCGAAATCCCGTTCCGAATCCTCTCGGGCTGATTCTCGATCATGCTCCGATAAAAAAAATCCTGACGACGGGATCGGCAGCCTTCCGCTTGTACGAAAAACTGTGCCGTCCGCTTACCGGAATCGGGGCAACGGCACTTCCGTCCCCCTCTCCCGCCAACTGCGCAATGTCTCTGCCGCTTTTAACCGAACGTTACCGTTCGGTCATTATCGGGCAATAAGGCGTCCGAAAAAAGCATCCAGCCTGCTTTCCCGGAGTTCCTCGATTTTTCCGGCGTCACAGAGTGCGGCCAGATGAGGGTCAAGCGGCAGAGAAACGGTATTCCCGATTCCGTATTTTACCGCCGTTGCCTCGAGCCGGCTTTCTCCGAAAATCGCGATTTCTTTTCCGCAATCGGGACACACAACCGAACTCATATTCTCGACAAGACCCCAAACCGGAATATTCATCATTTCGGCCATTCGAACCGCTTTTTCGACAATCATGCCGACCAGTTCCTGCGGCGAGGTCACGATCACGATACCGTCGACCGGAATCGACTGAAAAACCGTCAGCGGCACATCCCCCGTTCCCGGAGGCATATCGATAAACATATAATCGACATCCCCCCACATAACATCGGTCCAAAACTGTTTAACAGCGCCGGCAATGACGGGGCCGCGCCAGACAACCGGATCGCTTTCGTTTTCGGTCAACAGATTCAGAGACATTACCTTAATGCCGCTCCCGCTTTCAGCCGGATACAATCCCTCTTCCGTTCCGGTAACCTGTTCCCGAATCCCGAAAACACGGGGAATCGACGGACCGGTAATGTCGGCGTCCAAAATGGCGGTACGGTAACCGTTGCGCCGCGATGCCACCGCCAGCATCGATGTCACAAGACTTTTCCCGACACCGCCTTTTCCGCTGACAATGCCGACAACTTTTTTGATGCGGCTCGACTCGTGCGGTTTTGCCAAAAACGATTCGGCCGTGCGGTCGGCGCACTCTTGCCCGCATGTTTCGCAATGATGCGTACAGTTATCACTCATTTGCTGTTTCTCCCGAGACGGATGCCGAAAAGACATCCCGTCTCTCTAAATTATAACGATTCGGGAAAAGAGTCAAGAAAAAAGAGATCGGGAAGATCAAAGAGTTCCGACAACGCGGCACGGGTTCCCGAAGGCGAGAGAGTTTGAAGGAATAGAATGGTAACCACACTGCCCGCACCGATTGTGACATGATCGCCGATCGTGACACCCGGCAAAATCACAGCGGCACCGCCGATCCATACTCCGTTCCCGATTCTGACCGTCGCCGTACGTGTCCGGCAAAACGCAAACTCTCCGTCTGCCCGCGGAGCCGCAAAACGCTCCCGAAACGACACCGGATAAAAGGCGGTATAAATCTGAACGGAAGGTCCGATTAAGGCATAATCGCCGATTTCGATACGATTGTCGTCAAGAAAAACGCAGTTCAGGTTGATTTCGCAATGATTTCCGAGAAAAATATTATTTCCGTAATCGACATAAAACGGAGATGTAATCCGGACGTTCTCACCGCAACCGCCCGGCAGTTGTCTCAATACAGCTTCCTTTGCTTTTAAATCGCCGGAAGGAAGTGCGTTGTACTGTTTGATCAGGTCTTTAGCCAGATGCCAACGCTCCAGCAGTTAGGGATCACCGCAATCGTACAACTCGCCGGCCGGCATCTTTTCACGTTCGGTCATATCATTTTCCCCCATCCGATGCTTTTATTTTACACCTGCCGGGGAAAAATCAATAAAAAAGCGGAGCCGAGGCTCCGCCTTTTAAATTAATAATCTCGACCTAACTTTCAGCTGCTGAACGAATTGCGGAATAAACAGAACAGGTATACTCACTCATCTGTAAATTCGACAAATCAGCACCTTCATTATATGCTTGAGCCATGCAAATATGACAAATATTTCTGTTAGAACATTTTACACATCTTTTAAAATCTGACAGAGTAATTTTTCTTATCTTGTTAAGAGTTATTGAAGAACTCCATATATCTGACAATGTGTTTTGAGATAAACTGCCAACATTCAGCCCCCAACCACTACATGGATAAACCGATAAGTCAGCACCTATATGTAATGTATTCATTCCCGCATTACAAAGATACGAATTGGAAGATTTTAATGGTGCCTTTAATTGCGTTATAAAATCGTCTTTGTAATTTTCATCATATTTCATACGTAATTCACACAATTGCGTATATAAATCCGATACGTTACTTACTCTGTGACTTAGATTTTCCCTATTGCCATCAGAACGAGCTATAATTTCCCAATCACAAAAAAATTGGAAATTATTTTCTTTTGCATATATAAATAGATCTTTTATATCGTTTTTATTATCTTCCATCACCTGTGTAGCAATAGACACAGGAATATTTGCATCACGCAGCTTTTTCAAATTATTTAAGGTAAGCAACAAAGACCCCTGCATATTGGTTATCCTATCGTGAATCGTAGGATTAAGAGAAAATAATGAAACCTGAATAAATGTAATAGTTCCTTCCTTACAGATTTTAATGGTTTCATCATCCAACAAAGTTAGATTTGTCATAATTCCAAGCGAAAAGTTTTTCTTTTTTATATATCGAATAAAATCTTTAAAATTCGGATGTGTCATGCATTCTCCACCCGTTATTTTTATCTCAAAAACACTTTTCATATCGACACATTGATCAACAATATTATAGAAATCCAATGGGTTCATCATTACGGTTTTATCATCATGAGGAATATAACAGTGAATACATCGCTCATTACAAATTTTTGTAATCTCTATAATAACCGTCTGGAGAGCCGGTTTATCAGAAATAGAATTTCTAAATTCAATTAATTCATCTAAATTATGTTTTGGAAAAATAAATTTCCCTGAATGATTTTCGTAAGAAAATTGAAGAGCATTATTAATACAGTCTTCATAAGATGAACCGTAACTTAACAATGACTGATTTGATAAATTTTTATACAATTGAACAGCATCATCGCGTATACGATCCTCGTTAACATTTTTAAAACACAATAAAATATTTGAAATAATATTATCAAAGGATTTAGGATAATAATCCAAATCCTTTAAAAATAAATAAGCCGAATAATCCCCTATTATTTTTTCATCTGAGCGTTTATCGCACAACTGTAAATGATTGTTAACAGATCGAACGAAAACGAAATTATTTAACATGTAATACATAAATAACAATACCAAAAAAGATAGATACGTAAATAATAACGTATCTATCTTTTGTACTAAGCTCTTGAACTACCGTGAGCTGTACAGGAACAGCATGATCCAAAGGTTTGATATCTACCAGCCATACTGTAACCACGATTTGATATAACTCCATAAATATGCGGTGATGTATATTCCATATCCCGTCACCCTCCTTCATAAAAAGATAAGGCATTGTAAAAAAAAAAAAAAAAAGTCAATAACGAAATTGCAGATCGCAATTTTTTAAAAAAAATTCGAAACGATAATTATGACGGGAATAGAGGTATAAACAAAAAAACCCTGCCGCAGGCAGGGTTTTTACAATGCGGGGTAAGAAATGTTGACCGCGAAGATAAAAAAAAAGTCCGGCAACGACCTACTTTTCCGCGGTTGGCAGTATCATCGGCGCAAAAGAGCTTAACTTCCGTGTTCGGGATGGGAACGGGTGGGTCCT
>CASEOG010000006.1 GCA_949289575.1 uncultured Spirochaetales bacterium
GGGTTTGCTATGTCAAAAGGAAGAATTTTCACTAATCCTAATACAGCGAAAAGCATTGTTATTATAGATAAAATGATTTTTGTGATTTTCATAGCCTCACCTCTGCAACATTTAATTCGTTACTCTATGTATTTATCTTTTCAAATTTTCCAAAGCAGCCGAATTATTTTTGAGGATCACCCCAACAGTCGGGCATGTTTCTAATTCAGAACAGTCTCCGCAGGTGGAAACACCTTTATTTAATGCACATTTCCGAATCTCGCACAGACTGTCGCAAAATACCGTTTTTGCTCCGTTCATACGGCAGCCCTCGCAGTTAATATGTTCCGGCAGAATAGGAGTGTTATTTAACTCTGCCCACAGCTTTGCTGTTTTCTCCCGCAAGGCTTGATCGTTGTTAATGGTCGCAAGATATGCGTCGCATTTTCCGCAGTCCAATCCGCAGTATCCGATCAGCTCTCTCATAGGTTATATCCCACTCCCCCTCTTTTTTTGCTTACATTTCCTTTATAACAAAGACGGTATCAAAATCGGGTCCAGTTCTTTCATCATCAGGTCGGGGTGAAACAGGGTGTTTTCGCAATGGCCTTTTCCTTTAAAGCAGGTCACCGTGCTGCCGGTAAAATGGGCGGCTATCAATCGGGCCGATTTTTTCGCAAGCATTTCGTTAAAAGCGGATCCGTAATAATAATAAATCTTTGTGTCACCGGTGTTTAAGTCTTCCCTCAACCGGAAACGGCTTATCCCGTCGATATAATTTCTGATAGTCGTATCCGACATCGCATCAATTACCTGCAGGAAGGGATGCATGTATTTTGGCGGACAAATTTTTTCAGCCTGAGCCAACGTTTTGGGATCTCTTTGCCGGGTTTTACGGGTTACGTTCAGATAGAATCGCAGAATCACATTCTTCACAATCCCTTTGAATGGGACCAAAGGAGAGCCGTCAAAGATTATCTTTTCGATATGCAGACGTCCGTTTTGCCACAGGGTGGCTGCCAAAACGCCGCCCATAGACATACCGAAAACGGCATACACCTCTTTCCCGTAGCGGGACAGATAATAGTCCTCCAGGGCTTCGGAAACCTGTGAAAAAGAAGAGAAATCTTCCTGTTTTTGGGGATGATGGCCGGGCATGACGGGAACGATAATGTGAAAGTCATTTTTATAATGCCCGATATATTCTTCCCATATTTGATACGGACATTGGAATCCGTGGATAAGGATCAGCTTTCTTTTGTTTTTATCTCCAAACTCAAGTATTTCCATTAAAACTCTCCGCGCAATTGCGGTACGGAAAACGAACCGGGGTAACGGAAAATCGGTCTTCCTCGGTTGGTTTTTACCGGTGTCTTTGGACGGTTGTTGGGGAGACGGTCTCTATTCGGTGTACTCTCCGTATTCGCATCCGACGCCGGCTGCCTGCACATCGTCGATAAGAACCCACCGGAATCCTTTCCGGCGCCATAGTTTTACATTTCCGTAGCCGTTTCCGCAGTTCCAGAGCCGGTTATGGCGTTTGTACCCGTCCGGGGACTCGTAGTTAATCAACAGCATTTCTTCGCTTTTCCTCCTCTGATTTTTCCGTTCCGACCCGCATTTCGCGTTCCAGAACCGCGGTTTCCGCCGTGGCGTGATTCTGCTGCTGGAAGGTCAGGCGGTAAACACCGCGTTCGCGGAAGCGGAAACGGAAAACGGTCACATCGCCGCGCTGCTCCTTTCCCGTCAGCTGCGGGTATAGGAGCGGGTTGGCCTCGCCGTCGGTTTTTTCGTACCCGAGGTACAAAGTGTGCCTCCCGGGGACTTCGATCGTTTCGTTGCGGAAAAAAGGCGGTTCGTAACCGAAAGCCGAAACCGCCGCAACTGTCAGAAACAGACTAATCGTTAAGAATTTCCCGAATCCGCTTCTCATTTTCTTCCGCCAGAATCTCTTCGGCCAAAGCCCGCGAATCGTTTTTGTAAGGGGCGGCCATTTCGGGCGTCCACTTTTTCATCCGTTCGCGGTAACGGACCGGTCCCTCTTTTTCCTCGCCCTTAAACGAATCGGGAATCGCCAAATCGGAGACTTTGAGAATCTCGGTCGACTGCCCCACGAATTCGTTGAAGGTCTCCTCTTCGGCCAGCCGGTTTTTCAGTGACGATTTTTTCACCAGCCCGACCGTGACCAGAATGCCGGCCAAAACGACAGCCGTCAGCAGCACCGCCAGCAGATACAGTTTAAAAGGGCGGGAACGGGTAAAGGCGGAAACATCCGCCGACAAAACCGACAGCCGCGACGGCTTGGCGGTTCCGTCCTCTTTGGCCCATTCGGCTTCCCGTTTGCGCCGCTTCAGCGCCCGTTTAAAGTTCCAGTCAATCTTCTTCCATTGTATCATGAGATTCGGCCTCCTCTATCTGTGCCAGACGTTTTTCGCGGTAAACACGGCTTTCGCTGTCCAGCTGTGTGGAAAAAACGGCGGAAATACCGGCTTTCGGCATCGTCACTCCGATGATCGACGATGCGGCGGCAGCCGTTTTTTTGTTATGCGTAATAATGATAAACTGCGACTGGTGAGAGAACTCCTGCAGCGTCGAAATAAAATGGCCGATGTTGCTCTCGTCGAGTGCGGCATCGATTTCGTCGAGCAGACAGAACGGAGACGGTTTCACCATAAAAATCGCAAAAATAAGCGCGACCGACGTCATCGACCGCTGCCCTCCGGAGAGCAGTCCGATCGACTGCAATTTCAACCCGGGCGGTTCGGCCAGAATTTCGATACCGCTGTTGAGCACATCGGCAGTGTCCAGCAGACGGATTTCGGCATTGCCGCCGCCGAAAAGACGGCGGAACATCGAGTGAAAGTTTTTGCGCACCTTTTTGAACGCCTCTTCGAACATCTCCGTCGCTTCGGCTTTGATTTTTTCGGTCACCTTTTCCAAATCTTTTTTGGCGGTTTCGAGGTCTTTGATTTGCGAGGAAAGAAAATCGTAGCGCTCTTTGACCTCCTTGTATTCTTCGGGAGCCATGTAGTTGATGCTGCCGAGCCCGCTCAACGTCTTGGTTTTCGATTCGTAATCGCTTTTGAGCTGCGGCTCTTTGTCCGAAATTTCGTAAACCATGCTGTCGAATTCGGAAAGACTGCGGCCGTGTTTGTCGGTAAAGTTTTCGTAAATGTTTTTGATGTCGGCTTTGACGGCAATCAGAGAGGCGTTGAGATTCGAAAGATTTTCTTCCATATCGCGCAGACGATCCTGCGTTTTGGAGATTTTTTCGGCTGCCTTAATCAGACTCTCGCTGTTTTTCGAGATATTCTTTTCCAGGTTATGATATTCGACATTGAGCTTTTCCCTCTGTTTTTCGATCATATCGATATCCTGTTTCTTTTCTTTGATCTGATTGCGGACATCATGCAACTTCTCGTTTTCGGTTCGAATGAGGGTCTGATTCTTTTCGACCGATTTGTACTGTTCCGCTTTTTCGGTTTCGTGCAGAGCAATCTGATCTTCGAAGCCCTGCCGCTGTGTTTCCAACTGAACTTTTTTGATGTTGAGCTGTCCTTCGCGCGCCCGATCCTCGGCGATGCGGCTCTCGAGAAAATGGTTTTCGTCGGTCAGTTCGGCAATCCGCTCCCGCCCCGATTCGATATCGGCAATCAGACGGTCGATTTTGTCGTGAATCTTTTTCTTTTCCGCCACAAGACCTTCCGGCGAGAGAAAGTCCTCCAAAAAGCGGGGCAAAACGTTGCGGTATTTTTCAAACGCCTGACTGAGGGCATCCCACAGGCGCGCCGTTTCCACCCACCCGGTATAGAGCGAATCGGCCATACTTTCGGTTTCGTCGCTGCTCAACGGCGATTCGGGCGCTTTCAACAGTTTCGCGATACCGCTTTTGGCGCCGATAATCGCCTTCATTTCGGTCAGCACCGCTTCGATTTCCTCTTCCAACCGGTGTTTGGCTTCGAAATTAAAATCGGTTTCCTTAAACCCTTCATCCAACTTGCGCACGATGTCGTCGGTCAGCGCCGCCATATCGGCGTTCAGCTGCCTCTGAAGCGTTTCGTTTTCCCGAATCCGCACCTGCAGCGTCCGGATTTCGTCGCTGTTCAACGCCGTTTTCTCGCGCGCATACTCGATTTCGCCGGACAGTTTCGCTTTTTCCTCTTCGAGTTCGCCCAGCTTCAAATCGTAACTTTCGATGATCTCCTGTTTGTCGAGAATCCGTTTGTCGATTTCTTTGATTTTCTCCTCGACATGGGAAAGTGCCTCTTCGAGCGAGACGATGGTGTCGAGAATTCCGTTCTCCTTTTCTTCGAGAAACCCGATAGCCGATTCGAGGCTCTGTTTTTCGTATTTGAGACTGTTGAGCAGCGTCAGCGTCTGCTGCATTTTGTTTTCCATCGAATCGAGTTCGCCTTTGCCGGCCTGCAGCGCTTTCGACATCTCTTCGATGGAGTCCTGAAGTTTGACTTTTTCCAGCACCCGCTCGTTGTATGCGGTTTCTTTTGTGTTTTTCGTTTCGAGGTGGCGGCGCAGTTTCAGAAGCTGCAGTTTGATCTCGATATCGAAAATCTGCGTTTTCAGCTCGCGCGCCAGCACCGCCTTTTCCGCCTGCGATTTCAACAGATCGTGACTGCGGCTCACATCTTTCATAATCAGCGCAGCCTGCTCCAGATTGGCGGACGTCTGTTCCAGTTTCCGTTCGGCCTCCTGCTGACGGGCTTTGAATTTGTTAATTCCGGCCACTTCGTCGAAAATAAAACGGCGGTCTTCCGGTTTTGTGGAAAGAATCCGGTCAATCTGTCCCTGCTCGATAATCGAATAGGCCGACTTTCCCATTCCGGTATCGAAAAAGAGTTCGCGGATATCTTTGAGCAGAACCGGCGTTTCGTTGATAAAATATTCGTTTTCGCCGGCACGGTAAACGCGCCGTTTAATCGAAACATCGGAAACACCGAGATTCATCACATTGTCGTCGTCCTGAAAAGTGAGCCGGACTTCCGCCATATTCATCGGCGGTTCTTCCTGCGTTCCTTTAAAAATGATTTCGCTCATCGATTTGGCACGCAGCGATTTTGCCGACTGCTCGCCCAAAACCCATTTGATGGCTTCGACCACATTGCTTTTGCCGCAGCCGTTGGGTCCCAGCAACGCGGTGATGCCGTCCGCAAATTCAATTTTTGTCCGCTTCTGAAACGACTTAAATCCGAAAATTTCCAAACTCTTTAAAAGCACAAATCAACCCCGAAAGGATAAAATATCATTTTATTATAACAGAAATCGCGCATTGTGAAAAGCAAAAAAGCTTCAAAAACGGGTCCCGTTTAAACGGTTTCCGTTTCCCCCGTCCGGTTCAAAACGGTTTCCCTTTTTTTAAAAAAAGTGTAAAATGAATTATGATTTGCGGTTTGGATGAAGCCGGCCGCGGCCCGCTGGCGGGTCCGGTAACGGCAGGTGCGGCGGTTTTACCGCCCGATTTTCCGGTTGGGTTACTCAATGATTCCAAAAAACTCTCCGCCCGAAAGCGGGAGCAGCTTTACGATTTAATCCGAAAGGAGGCTCTCGCCTGTGCGACGGTTTTTATTTCTCCGGAGGAAATCGACCGGATCAATATTTTACAGGCCTCTTTAAAAGCAATGACACTGGCATTCGAAGAAATCCGCCGCCGGCTGCCTCAGGTCGGAGAATGGGAATGTCTGGCTGACGGCGACCGGATGCCGCCGGTCGGGGTGCCGTGCCGGGCGATTGTCAAAGGAGACACTCTTGTTCCCGAAATTATGGCGGCTTCGATTCTGGCTAAAGTGGAGCGGGACCGGTATATGTGTGAAATGGATAAATTGTACCCCGCATACGGGTTTGCCCGCCACAAAGGGTATCCGACAGAAGCGCACCGCGATGTGTGCCGGCGGCTCGGGTTGAGCCCGATTCACCGCCGGTCGTTCCGCATCGACTGACCCGGTTGCGGGCGCCGTTATTTCTTTTTGATGACTTTGACCCGTTTCTTATCGGGGTTCTGCATGGCATCGATGGCACGGTTGAGCACCTGCAGAAATTCCTGCATATCTTCTTTAAAGACAACCACCTGATGCCGTTCGAAGCCGAGCGAGCTTTCGCTTTCTTTGCTTTCGACAATATTCAGAAACAGGTCGCCGAGCCGGTTTTCCTTCACATTGAAGAAATAGGTTCTCTGCTTGCCTGTCGAAAATCGTTCCGTAAAAATCTCTCCCCGATGGGAAGGCGTTTCCGCTTTTTTGAGAATTTCCCGTTCGATTCTGTCGAGCGGTTTTTCTTTTTTATAAAATTTTTCGAACGGTTTTTCCCTGCAGTCGGTATTGCCGCTTCGGCCTTTCTTGGATGCAAAATTTCTCTCTTCGGTTTTGCGTGATTTCGAAGCACCTTCTCTGGTCCGGTGTGCGGCCGGTTTGGCTTTCTTGTTTTCCATATCTGTCTCTCTTGTTCCTTTGCGCATTCTATCAAAAACGGGACGATTTTTCAAGGAGAGCTTGCCTCTTTTCACGGTTTATGTTATTTTAAAAGAAAGGGGGTGCACCGGTTTCGACCGACGGATGTCGCAGACTTCGGCTGCATGCAGAGCTGCCTAACTCTTTAAAAGGGACATTCAATTTATCTGGAAAAGCGAATTACGCTTTGGCTGCCTAATTCGGCAACCCGGGTCTGATTCCTGCTGTTCCTAAGGATGAAAGACCTGTCAGAAACAGGGACTGACCGATTGCCTGCCGGGGGTATTTCGGGACATTTTACCGGATCGGCAATTATGGTTTTGTTTTGTCCGACTTAGTTGCTTAAATCACCGGATAAAACTAAGCATGTAGGATGCTGTTGGTGTGCCCGCCGGGACGCGAGTTCGATTCTCGCCACCTCCATTCCCCCGATCTCCGGCCGTTTTCCGGTCTCTTTTTGCCCGTTTTTCTGTTCCGCAAATAAAAAAAGCCGCACAGGGCGGCTTTTTGATTAAACAACACTCGGTGTTACCGGACACTGTAAAGGATTTCTCCGTAAGTCGGATAGGCCCAATATTTTGCCGAAATCACCGTTTCCAGTTCATCGACAACGGCTCTCAACTCACACATAGCCGCATAGACCGTTTCACGGTAATATCCGGCACTTTCGAGAGAATCTTTCACATCTTTCGCTTTAAGGACAGCCGCTTCCAACGCTCCGCATTTCTCGTACAGAGATTTGCCCAGTCCCGAAACTTTTTCCAAGAGCTTCGTTTCCAGCGTGGTGTCGAAAGCATCTCCCAGCGATTTCTTGACCGACAATGTCTTTGCCAGCAGTTTCTGATATTCGAGCACCGATGCGGAGACCTCCTTTTTGGCCATATCGATCATGGTGAGCGCTTCGATGTGCAACGATTTCGCGTAATTCTCGAGAAGAATTTCGTACCGGGAATGGATTTCGCTTTTCGAAAAGACTTTGTGTTTCAGAAAGAGCTGCTCGTTTTTCGGAGCGATAAAATGAGGAAGAGCATCGACAGTCGTTCTCAAATTAAGCAGTCCGCGGGATTCCGCTTCCCTGACCCATTCATCCGAATAGTTGTTCCCGTTGAAAATAATCCGTTTGTGTTCCCCGATATTCCGGCGAATCAGATCGTTAAGTGCTTCTCCGAAATTGGGTGCTGTTTCCAGCGTATCCGCAAATCGGCTGAGCACTTCCGCCACAATCGCATTCAGAATAATATTGGGACCGGCAACGGAAAGCCCCGAGCCCAACATACGGAACTCGAATTTGTTTCCGGTAAACGCAAAGGGTGATGTTCTGTTGCGGTCGGTCGCATCTTTCGGAAAATGGGGCAAAACCGTCGCGCCGATTTCCATCGGAACCCGTTTTTTCCCGGTATAAAGAACACCCTGTTCGACCGATTTGAGAATTTCGGTCAGCTCTTCTCCGAGGAAAATCGAAACGATGGCGGGAGGCGCTTCGTTGGCTCCCAGACGGTGGTCGTTGCCGGCGGAAGCGACCGAGACGCGCAAAAGGTCCTGATATTCGTCGACGGCTGCAATCACCGCTGTCAAAAAGAGCAGAAACTGCGCATTCTTTTCGGGCGTATCCCCCGGATCGAGCAGGTTTTCACCGGTGTCGGTCGAAATCGACCAGTTATTGTGTTTTCCGCTGCCGTTGACTCCCGCAAACGGTTTTTCGTGAAGCAGACAAACCATACCGTGTTTTTCGGCGACTTTCTTCATGATTTCCATCATCAGCTGATTCTGATCTGTAGCCAGATTGGTCGTTGTAAACACGGGAGCCAGCTCATGCTGTGCCGGAGCCACCTCGTTGTGCTTCGTTTTTGCCAAAACACCGAGCTTCCATAATTCCGTATCGAGATCTTTCATAAAGGCGGAGACCCTCGGTTTGATTACACCGAAGTAGTGGTCTTCCATTTCCTGCCCTTTCGGGGGGCGTGCCCCGTAAAGCGTCCGGCCGCAGTAAACCAGGTCGGGCCGTTTGTCGTACATCGCCTTATCGATCAGAAAATATTCCTGCTCGGCACCGACAGTCGTCAGAACACGCGAGGCGGAAGTATTGCCGAAAAGACGCAAAACCCGTAAAGCCTGCTTGTCGATGGCCTGCATGGATCGCAGCAACGGTGTTTTTTTATCCAGCGCCTCTCCGTTATAGGAACAGAAAGCGGTCGGAATACACAGTGTTCCGTCCTTGATAAAGGCATAAGAAGAAGGATCCCATGCGGTATAACCGCGGGCCTCAAAAGTCGCCCGAAGTCCCCCCGAAGGAAAACTGGATGCATCCGGCTCTCCTTTTACCAGCTCTTTTCCCGAAAACTCCATTATCACCCGTCCGTCATCCAACGGGGCGATGAAGCTGTCATGTTTTTCGGCCGTGATTCCGGTCATCGGCTGAAACCAGTGGGTAAAATGGGTTGCTCCTTTTTCGACCGCCCAGTTTTTCATCGCTGCCGCCACAATATTGGCCGCTTCCAAATCCAGGTGTTTTCCTTCGGATACCGTCCGTCGCAATGCCTTGTAAACATCTTTGGGCAAAACAGAACGCATAACGGAATCGTTAAATACCATACTTCCGAATACCGACGGAATATCATTCATTTTCGACCTCCCCAAAAAAAAACGCTGTGGAAAGTCTTTCCACAGCGCCTTTGCTGATTGATGACTTATTATCTCCTTTTCGTCTGTTTATGTCAATGCATTCCGAAAAAAATTTATTCTTTTTTTCGGTTATCGAATGTTTCCCGGGAAATACCGAACGATTCGCACTCTCTGTTGCCTTTCGGTTCGACATGAACCATCACATCGGCGATATTTTCGAGAGACTTTCGAACAGCTTCTTCGGCATCCATGGCTATACGGTGTCCGGCAGCAACCGAGAGCCGTCCGTCGACTTCGATGTCCAAATCGACGTAAAACATTTCTCCGGTTTTTCGGATTCTGATTTTATGGGGATTGGCAACCCCTTCGACTTCCGAAACGGCATCGATGACCGCGCGGTAATCTTCCATCTCGGTATGGCCGTCCATCAGTTCGACACTGAATTCCCGGAAGAGATTAAAGGCGACCCCCATAATCCATATACTGACCGCCAGTGCGGCAACCGAGTCCAATACGGGAAGATTCAGAAACCGGCCGGCCAGCAAAGCGGTCAGAACCGTCGCCGAAAGCACCACATCCCCCCGCATGTTTTTGGCATCGGCCATCAGCAGCAGACTCGAAGATTTCTTTGCCAGGGCATATTTGTAAATCCATAAAAAAAGTTTGCAGGCTATCGACAATCCCGCAGCCGCCACAGCCGGCAGAGAGAGAGGCGTCTGCCCCCCTTCTTTTATCTGAGAAACGGAGGTCAGAGCTATCTGAAAACCGACGGAAAAAATAACAAACGAAATCAGCTTGCCGGCAATCGGCTCGACCTTCCCGTGTCCGTAAGGGTGTTCCTTATCGGGAGGCCGATTCATCAGACGGGCGGCAAAAAAAGAAATAACCGACGTCAGCACATCCGTCGACGAATCGAATCCGTCGGCAATCAAGGCCAGACTGCCGGAAAGAAACCCGACACCGATCTTGACCGCGGCAATGCCCGCATTGACGACAATCCCGACCAGTGAGGCTTTCTTAATCACGCGTGCCCGTGCTTCCGCTTCCATTTCCGCATTTTAACTCTTTTCGGGCAAAAAAACAAGCTCATTAATATCAAAGCACGAAACAGAATTGATTTATGCCGGTTTAACTATAATCATTAATTATACAAACCATAAAGAATATTATCGAATAACAACAAATATTTCTCTTGACAAACACGGCGCGAATTTTTAATCTGAATGTGTCATGAAAAGACAATTGATGTTTCTTAAAACCGAACAGACTCTTCTTCACCCGCATACGGAATGCGGGCTTTTTCTGCTGCTTGCTTTTTAGCAGATAAGACTCCTTCGGTTTCGAAACAGATTCTGTCTTTTCGAAATTCATAAAAAGGAGTCCTGTTATGAAAAAGGAAGGAGAAATCCGCATTCCTTCCGGGTGCGCAATTTCCGGGATTTTTTCGAAATCCGACCGGAAAATCGGCGGCGAAGACATCATCCGTTCGATTGCCGTCATGCATGACCGTTCCAACGGTTTGGGCGGAGGATTCGCCGGCTACGGCATTTATCCTCAATACAAAGATTTTTACGCATTCCATGTTTTTTACGAAAACAGAGACGCCAAAAAGGAATGCGAAGCCATCCTCGAATCCCTGTACGATATTATCAACCTTTCGAAAATTCCCGTACGGAAAATTCCGGAAATCACCGACGAACCTCTCATCTGGCGCTATTTCGTCACCCCTCTTCCCTCCAAACTGGCCGACAGTCAGCTTGACGAACGGGAATTTGTTGTCAGAAGTGTTTTTCGGGTCAACATAACGGTCAGGGGAGCCTATATTTTCTCCAGCGGGAAAAACATGGGAGTCTTTAAAGGGGTCGGCTTTCCCGAAGATATCGGGCGTTTCTACCGGCTGGAGGAATATGAAGCCGACTGTTTTACGGCTCACGGCCGGTATCCGACCAATACACCCGGATGGTGGGGCGGCGCCCACCCCTTTGCCCTTCTCGATTATTCGGTAGTTCATAACGGGGAAATTTCCTCATACGACGCCAACCGGCGCGCCATTGAAGTTCACGGTTACAAATGCACGCTGCAAACCGATACGGAAGTCATTACTTATATCTTCGATTATCTGAACCGGCGGATCGGTCTGTCGTTTCGCGAAATCGCATCCGTCATTGCCGCTCCTTTCTGGCAGACCATCGAAAAAATGGAACCGGAAGAGAGACAAATTCACGAATATCTGCGAAACGCTTTCGAATCACAGCTGATCACCGGACCGTTCTCGATTCTGGTCGGTTTCGAAGGCGGTTTGATGGCACTCAACGACCGGCTGAAGCTGCGTTCGATGGTTGTCGGGGAAAAAGAGGATCGCGTTTATATCGCCAGCGAAGAAAGCGCCATCCGCGTTATCGAGCCGGCCCCGGACCGCGTTTGGTCGCCGAAAGGCGGCGAGCCGGTGATTTTCGAAAAAAAAGCGGACAAGGAGGAAAATCATGCAGTCGATTTTCGTTTATCCCGAATATGAGGTAGAGCGCAACGAATCCCGTTGCACAATGTGCCGCATCTGCGAAAGAGAATGTTCGAACGGTGTGCACCGGTTTAACGCCTCGACAGGCAAAATCGACTGCGACGATACCCGTTGCGCCAACTGTCACCGCTGTGTCGAAATGTGCCCTGTCAGAGCACTGAAAATCGTCAAAAGCGGTCATACATTCAGAACCAATGCCAACTGGACCGCGCAGGCCGTCACCGAAATTTTCAAGCAGGCCTCGACCGGCGGTGTGCTGCTGTCCAGCATGGGAAACCCGGAAGAGCAGCCGGTTTACTTCGACAGGATTCTGATTAATGCCTCTCAGGTCACCAACCCCTCCATCGATCCGTTGCGTGAACCGATGGAAACCCGCGTCTTTCTGGGACCGAAACCGTCCCGTATCGAACGGGACAAAAACGGCAAACTGATCAATAACCTGAAACCGCAGCTAAAAGCGGAAATGCCGATTCTGTTTTCGGCCATGAGTTACGGATCGGTCAGCTATAAAGTTCACGAAGCACTGGCAAAAGCGGCCGGGGCTTTGGGGATTTATTACAACACGGGCGAAGGCGGTCTTCATGAAGATTTCTACAAATACGGCGACCATACCATTGTTCAGGTCGCTTCGGGACGATTCGGTGTTCATCCCGATTATTTAAACAGTGCGGCGGCTATCGAAATCAAGATGGGTCAGGGAGCCAAACCGGGTATCGGCGGACATCTGCCGGGTACAAAAATCGTCGACGATGTTTCCCGCACCCGCATGATTCCCGAAGGCTCCGATGCGATTTCCCCCGCTCCCCACCACGACATTTACTCGATTGAGGATTTACGACAACTGATCGACAGTCTGAAAGAAGCGACCGATTACAAAAAACCGGTCATTGTCAAGGTGGCCGCCGTTCACAATATTGCGGCGATTGCCGGAGGAATTGCCCGAAGCGGCGCCGATATCATCTCCATAGACGGCTACCGGGGCGGAACGGGAGCGGCACCGACCCGAATCCGGAACAATGTCGGAATTCCGATTGAACTGGCGCTGGCCAGTGTCGACCGGCGGCTGAGAGAAGAAGGCGTCCGCGACCGTGTTTCTCTGATTGCCGCCGGCTCGATCCGCAACAGTGCCGATATTGTCAAAGCAATCGCTCTGGGAGCCGACGCCTGCTCGATCGGAACGGCCGCTCTGATTGCTCTCGGCTGCCATCTCTGCCGCAGCTGTCAGACCGGTTCCTGTAACTGGGGCATTGCGACCCAAAAACCGGAACTGGTCAAACGTCTCGATGCCGAAGAAGGCGCCCGCCGCCTGATCAATCTTCTGACCGCCTGGAATCACGAAATCAAAGAGATGATGGGCGGAATGGGAATCAATTCCATCGAGAGTCTGAAAGGCAACCGGCTGATGCTGCGCGGTATCGGACTGAATGCAAAAGAACTCGAAATCCTCGGAATCGGCCACGCCGGAGAATAGGAGAAAAAAATGGAAAAAATTGATGCAACCGGAATGCATTTTAAAGAACTCAACAGCCTGGTACGCCGCAGCGGGCATAAAGAAGTTACAATCTTAAACTGCATCGGCCAGCGTTACATCGGCACCGCATTGAAAACCGGATCGATCACCGTCGAGGGCACGCCGGGAAACGCCCTCGGCGCCTATCTCGACGGCGGTCACATTCTCGTCAAAGGCAACTGCCAGGATGCGGTCGGCGACACCATGAACGACGGCGAAATTATTGTTCACGGGAATGCGGGAGATGCGTTGGGATACGCCATGCGCGGCGGAAAAATTTTTGTCCGCGGCAACTCCGGCTACCGTACCGGTGTCCACATGAAAGAATACAAAGACAAAAAACCGGTCATTATTGTCGGCGGTACCTCCGGCAGCTTTCTCGGCGAATATCTGGCCGGAGGTGTCATCGTTGTCCTGAATTTAAACGGCGAAACACTGTGTACCGGGAAATTTACGGGAACGGGAATGCACGGCGGCAAAATCTTTCTGCGCACGGAAAACGGCTCGATTTTGCCCGATCTGCCGCCTCAGGCCTCCGTCAGAGAATCGACAGAAGAGGATATGGCCGAAATCCGCACCGATCTGGAACGTTATCTCTCTGTTTTCCGTATCGAAAGAGAGAAACTGTTTTCCGGACGGTTTTGGACCGTTACACCGAACGCCAAAAATCCCTACACACGGCTTTATACGGCCGATTAGGAAACGCCCATGTCGAATGTCCTGATTCTGTCGGAATCCGAAAAAGGAAAACTCTTTTTTCTCGAAGTTCTGAAAACGCTTCATGTGACCCGTCCCGTCATTGCCCGGGACAGCAGGGAGGCGGAAATGCTTGTCGGAAACGGAACCTTCGACTGCTGTCTCTGGGCCCCGAACGGGTTTTCCGAAGAAAAAGAAAAATGGCTGAACAGACTGCTCTCGCAACATCTGCCCGAAATCTTTGTTCTGGTTCCCGCCGCTCTTTACGACATTCTGAAAGAACGGTGGACAGATCCGTCTGTCTTTCTCTTTTCTCTTCCCGTCAACAGAACCGAATTTTGCGCTTCTCTCTCATCCCTTATGAAGATGAATCTTCGTCTGAAACAGCTTTCGGATGAGAAACAGCTTCTTCTCGATAAAATTGCGGATCTCAAGATCATCGGACGGGCCAAATGTGTCCTCATCGAATATTTAAAAATGACGGAAAAAGAGGCCCACCGCTATATCGAAAAACAGGCTATGGACTTGAGACTGAGCAAACGGACAGCGGCAGAAAACATTCTGAAAACATACGAACCATAATAGGAGGCTGAAAAAATGAATGCGAACAACCTGTTCCCGGACCGGAAACTCCACGAAGAATGCGCCGTTTTCGGTGCATCGCTGAAAAACGATACGGCAGCCGGTATGACTTACAACGGACTGCTCTCCATGCAGCATCGCGGACAGGAGGGGTCCGGTATCGCCGTCTGCTCGGAAAATAAAATTATCTGCCACAAAGGACTCGGGCTGGTCAGCGAGGTTTTCGGCAACAGAGAAATCCGGAACCTGCCTCCCGGACGCACCGCTATCGGGCATAACAGATACTCGACAACGGGAAACAACACGGTCGCCAATGTTCAGCCTTTCGTCACCGATTACCTGACGGGACGGATTGCCATTGCCCATAACGGCAACATTATAAATGCTCGATATCTGCGCCGGGAACTTTTTAAAAGAGGTGTCGATTTCAATGCCTCCAGTGACAGCGAAATCATCTCTTCGTTGATTGCCTATGAAACGGTTCGCAGTTTTCTAAGCGGTCAGGATTCCGTCAACAAAACTCTGGAAGGAGTCATCGAAGCATGCAAAAAACTGGAAGGCGCGTTTTCTCTGGTCATTCTGAACGGCAAACATCAGCTGATTGCCGTTCGGGATCCCCACGGCTTCCGTCCGCTTTGTATCGGTCAGAACGAGACCGGAACGGTTGTCGCTTCCGAAAGCTGTGCCGTCGAATGCTGCGGATTTTCCTTTCTCCGTGATGTCCGTCCGGGAGAAGCCGTGGTCATCGAAAACGGTGAAATCACCTTCTCCGAACAGGTTTTGCCCGAAAAGAAAAAAGGACTCTGCGTCTTCGAATATATATATTTTGCCCGTCCCGACTCGATTATTGACGGCCTCAACGTTGCCCAGGCTCGGCGGGAGATGGGGCGTATCCTGGCGGAAGAGGCGCCCGCCGATGCCGATGCCGTTTCCCCGATACCCGACAGCGGATGGGAAGCCGCTCTCGGATATGCGGAAGCCTCCCGTCTGCCTTTTCTTTCATCTTTTGTCAAAAACAGATATATCGGCAGAAGTTTTATTTATCCGATTCAGGAGCAGAGGGAAAGTGCGGTCCGGTTAAAACTCAATCCGTTACGCCAGAATGTCGAAGGAAAGAGAATTGTTTTAATCGACGATTCCATTGTCCGCGGAACAACCTGCGCCCTGATTATCCGTTCGTTAAAAGAAGCCGGCGCCAAAGAGGTGCACATGAGAATAGCATCACCTCCTTTCCGATACACCTGTTATTTCGGAACGGATATCGGCGACGAGAAAAATCTGCTGGCCAATAAAATCGACCCGGATAAAATGGCACAGTCCGTCGGAGCCGACAGCCTGAAATTTCTGACTCTGCCGGGACTCGAACAGGCGTGCAGACAGGCCTGTCTGCCTCTCTGCCGCGGCTGTTTTACGGGCGATTACGGAATCCCTGTCGAAAAAATTTGCAAAGAAGATTTCGAATAGCGACGGAGCCCTGCTGACGTGCCGATTCCGGGGAAAATCCGGACACAAAACCCGTGAAATTTTTTTTCATTTCGACTCTTTACCGAATCCCGCAACAAAGGGTTAAAAAAATTAATCCGAACGTTTTTCTTGATTTTTCGAAAATGCATGCTATAATGGCGGGAAGTAAAGGAGTTCAAAATGATTTTGTTTAAAAAGTATTGTCGATTTTGGATCGGAATATTTCTGACCGCAGCCGCACTCTCCGGCTTTTCCGAAACAGCGCCCTCACACTGCATCGAAATCGAACCGGGAGACAGTCGGGAACAAATTATCGAAAAAGCGGCCCGGGTCATTCCGACTCCCCGCCAGGTTGCCTATATGGACCGGGAATTCATCGGATTTATTCATTTCGGTCCGAACACGTATACAGGAAACGAATGGGGAAACGGTTTTGAAGATCCGATGATTTTTGCGCCCTCCTCGCCCGATACCGACCAGTGGTGTCGGATTATGAAAGAAGCCGGCATGACACAGGTCGTTCTGACAGTCAAACACCACGACGGATTCTGTCTTTGGCAGACAAGATATACGGATCACAGTGTCGCCTCTTCTTTGAATTTCGAGAACGGAGACGGAGATATTCTCAAAAGTCTTTCCGAGTCATGCCGCAAATACGGTTTAAAGTTGGGAGTCTACTTATCTCCCGCCGACTTATACCAGATCGAATCGCCGGAGGGACTTTACGGAAACAGAAGTCCGTACACGGAACGAATCATTCCCCGTCCCGTTGAAGGCCGCCCCTTTGCCGACAAGAGAACATTCCGGTTTAAAGTCGACGACTATAACGAATATTTTCTTAATCAGCTTTTCGAGCTGCTGACGGAATACGGGCCGATTCACGAAGTCTGGTTCGACGGCGCCACTCCGAAATCGAAAGGCGGACAGCAATATGCTTACAAAGAATGGTACGAACTGATTCGGACTCTGGCCCCCGAAGCCGTTATTTTCGGAAAGGGACCCGATGTGCGCTGGTGCGGAAACGAAGCCGGCAATACAAGAGAATCGGAATGGAGCGTCATTCCTCTGCCGGTGATGCCCGAAGAATGCACATGGCCCGATATGACCGACGCCGATTTGGGAAGCCGCGAAAAACTTTACAGTGCCCGCTGTCTCTATTTCCTGCCGGCGGAAGTCGATACTTCGATCCGTCACGGCTGGTTTTACCGGGACGACAGCTCGCAACAGGTCCGTTCGGCAGACAATGTTTTCGATATTTACGAGCGGTCTGTCGGCGGAAATGCCGTGCTCATACTCAATATTCCGCCCAACCGTGAAGGCCGTTTTTCGCCCCGTGACGAAGCCGTCTTGAAGGAAGTGGGACGGCGCATCCGCGAAGTTTACGGGAATCCGTTCGGAGCACCCGGATCCGTCTTCACCGACAATCATCCGGAAACATTCGAAGAGGGAGACGAATTTATACTGCACCTCGATTCGAAACGAACGGTGACCCGTTTTCTGATTCGGGAAGCATATGAAACGGTCGGACAGAGAATCGAATCTTTTCGACTTCAGGCTTCCGTCGACGGCAAATGGAAAACAATCGAAGAAGGAACCTGTGTCGGAAGAAAAAAAATTCTCCGTTTCAATCCGGTTACGACAGATGCTTTCCGGGTACAAATTACCTCCTCCCGTCTGACACCGGCCGTAGCCGAAATGAATGCTTACTATGCGGCCCCGCAGCCCGACCCTGTCTTTATCGAATACAAAAAAAACGGAAAGGTCAAATTGGGATTCAGCCGGAACCGTTTCACCTGGCTGCTTTCCGGAGGCAGGGAAACCGTAAAAACAGGACAAACCATCCGCTATACTCTGGACGGAAGTGATCCTGTCCCGGAGAATTCCAAGCTCTATAAATTTCCGTTTCGGCTTCCCGAAGGCGGGCTTTTGAAAATTCGCCCTTATTTGAACGGAGAACCGGGGCCTCTGACGGAAGTCCGGCTCGGCCTGCCGGAAACAGCTTTCGAATCGGTTCCCGACCGCCGTACAATCGACGGAAATCCGGAAACGGCCGTAACCGTACCGTTTGATGCCGCCGTTCCGGGAAAAGCGGTATTCGTCTATCGTTTAAAAAAACAGACCCTTCTTTCGGGAATCTCTTATCTGCCGCCCCAAACCGGCCGCAACGGCAAAATTGAGGCCGGCCGTATCGAGACATCGAACGACGGAGAAAACTGGACCCCGGTCGGCGAATTCCGATTCGGGAATTTAATCAACGACCCGACCGAACGCTTTTACGACTTCGCAACTCCGGTTGAAGCATCCTTTATCCGGGTGGTCCCCCTGCGGATCGCCGAAGACGGAACGGAAGCTTCCGTCGCCGAAATGAAAATTTTTGTTCGGTAAATTGTATTTGTGCCGGTAAAAAAAAGATGTCCGAAAGGACATCTTTTTTTTCGGAGTGGCGAGACTTGAACCCGCGACTTCTGCGTCCCGAACGCAGCGCGCTACCACTGCGCTACACCCCGATAACGCTGTCATTATAGCCGAGAGTCGGAATTTGTGCAAGCGGTTTGCTAACTTTTTTTATCCGTTTGAATGATTTCGCAACAGATTGACTTTTTCTGTTTTTTGAATAAAATGGTAACAATTATACGGAGGAATATTACATGGAAAAGATTTCGGTTGCCGTTTTGGGCGCCACCGGAACAGTCGGACAAAAATTTATTTCTTTGCTTGAAAATCATCCCTTTTTCGAAGTGACGGAAGTGGTTGCTTCTTCCCGCAGTGCCGGGAAAAAATACAAAGACGCCGTCAGCTGGAAACAGGACCGTTTTATACCCGAAAATGTTGCCGATCTGATTGTCAAAACAACCGAGGACACTCTCGACAGCCGTATTCTCTTTTCGGGAATGGATGCCGAAGTGGCGGGACCGGCGGAAGAAGAATATGCCCGAAGAGGTCACTTTGTCATCAGCAATTCGAAAAATCACCGGATGGATAAAGATGTTCCCATTATTATCCCGGAAGTCAATCCGGAACATTTCGAACTGATTAAGGTTCAACCCTATAAGGGAGCCATTATTACCAACTCAAACTGCTCGACGATGTTTCTGGCAATGGTTCTGGCGCCCCTTCATAAAGCTTTCGGAGTGGAAAAAGTTTTTGTTTCCACCATGCAGGCGATTTCCGGCGCCGGATACCCCGGCGTTCCTTCAATGGATATTCTCGGCAACGTGATTCCGTTCATCGGCGGCGAAGAACCGAAAATGGAATGCGAAGCACAAAAAATTCTGGCCGACCTTAAAGACGGCGAACTGGTTCCGGCGCCCTTTGTTGTCAGTGCCCACTGCAACCGCGTTGCGGTTTTTGACGGCCATACCGAATCGGTTTCCGTTTTGTTTAAAAACAAACCGACAGTCGAACAGGTTAAAGAAACATTGCGGAATTTCAAAGGCATTCCTCAGGAAAAACAGCTGCCGTTCGCTCCGAAACAGCCGATTCTGGTTTTCGAAGAGGAGAACCGCCCCCAGCCGGCCCGCGATGTTTGGAAAGAAAACGGAATGGCCGCCTGCGTGGGAAGAATCCGCGAATGTTCGATATTCGACATCAAAATGACCGTAATGGGACACAACACCGTGCGCGGCGCTGCCGGAGCGGCCATTCTGAACGCCGAAACTCTGGTTGCACTCGGTTATCTGAATTAGGAGAAGACCATGATTGTTTTAAAGTTCGGCGGCACATCCGTTCAGGACAGCGCCTCGATGAATCGCGCCCTTGCCATTACTGCCGAACGGATCGACAAGGCCCCTGTTCTGATTTCCTCGGCGATGGCCAAAATCACCGACAGTCTGATCGAAACAACCGTCGAGGCGGTCGCCGGCAACGGAACCAGAGCTCTGGAAATTGTCGATGCCATTAAAGAGCGCCATTTGAAATGTGCTTACGAATTCCTGAAAGGAAAAAATCTCGATTATGCCGGCAGCCGGATAAATGAAATTATCACCGAACTGCGTTCCATTCTCCGCGGCTGTGCTTATCTGAAAGAATGCAGCCCGCAAAGCTATGATGCGGTCATTTCGTGCGGCGAACTTTTGTCGACAGTTCTTCTTCACGCCCGCGCTCTGGAAATGGGTATCGATGCGGTTTGGCTTGATTCCCGGCAGCTGATTAAAACCGACAGTGTCTACGGGGAAGCCTCCGTCGATTTCGAACTTACGGCTGCGGCCGTCCGCAACGCCATCAGTCCCCAACCCGGGAAACTTTATATCGCGCAGGGATTCATCGGCAGCGACAGCAACTCCCTGACGACGACATTGGGTCGGGGCGGATCCGACTACTCTGCCGCGATTTTCGGTTCGATTCTCGACGCCCGGGAAATTCAAATCTGGACCGATGTGAACGGCATCATGACAACCGATCCCCGTTTGGTTCCCGAAGCCAAAACCATTAACGAAATTTCATACGAAGAGGCGGCCGAGCTGGCATTTTTCGGCGCCAAGGTGGTTCACCCCGCAACGATTCAGCCGGCGGTTTCGAAGAAAATTCCGGTGACGGTGTTAAACACCCGGGATCCCGAAGGTATTTTTACGCGGATAGCGGAAAAAACCGCGTATGAGGGACTGAAAGCAATTTCGGGAAAGAAAAACGTGACACTTGTCACCGTTGTTTCCTCAAGAATGATGAATGCGGTCGGATTTCTGGCCCGTCTTTTCGCGATTTTTCAGGACCACAATACCTCGGTTGATCTGGTTTCGACCAGTGAAGTTTCTGTCTCGATGACTATTAACAAAACCGATAAACTTGCGGAAATCAAAGCCGATTTGGAAAAATTGGGTTCCGTTTCCATTGAAGAAGATAAAGCGATTGTCTGTCTTGTCGGGAAAGGCATCTGGAAAGATTCCCGAAACATCACGAAAGCTTTTGCCGCTCTGGAAGGAACCAAGATCCGCATGATTTCGCTGGGAGCCTCCGATACCAACCTGAGCGCGCTGGTGCCGAGCCATAAGCTGAATGAAGCGATCGTCGCTCTCCACAAGGCGTTTTTCGGTTAATCCTCTTCCGGGGAAATCCCGTATTCGTTCAGTTTTCGATGTAATGTTTTGCGGCCGATTTGTAAGATTTCGGCCGCTTTTGTTTTGTTGCCGCCGCATTGCGATAAGGTATAGAGAATCACCTCTTTCTCGGCATCGGCCAACGTGGTCCCCGAGGCAATGACCACTCCGTTTTCGGCCGCTGTCGACCGCTGAAACTGAGGCGGCAAATCACTCAGCGTCACCAGATTCCCTTTGCAAAAAACAACCGCACTCTCGATGGCATTTCTCAGCTCCCGCACATTGCCGGGCCACTCGTAACGGTACAAAGCGGAAAGTGCTTTTTTGTCAAATCCGTCGATTTTTTTCCCATTTTCCTCGGAAAGCTCGTGTAAAAACGAAACCGCCAAAAGCGGAATGTCATCCTGACGCTCGCGAAGCGGCGGAACATGAATATTAACGACATTCAGACGGTAATAAAGATCTTCCCGGAAATTCCCTTTGCGGATCTCTTCCGTCAGGTTACGGTTTGTTGCCGCGATTACCCGCACATCGGTGTGAATCGTTTTTTCCCCGCCGACCCGCTCGAAAGAGCGTTCCTGAAGAACCCTTAAAATTTTGATTTGGACACTCTGATTAATCTCGCCGATTTCATCGAGAAAGAGCGTTCCCCCGTCTGCCAGCTCGAAACGGCCTTTCCGGCGCGAAACCGCTCCCGTAAAAGCCCCCTCCTCATGACCGAAAAGTTCACTCTCCAGCAACGATTCGCTGAGAGCCGCGCAGTGAACCGATATCATTTCCTTTCGGTTTCTTTCCGAAAGAGCATGAATTGCCTGTGCGACCAGTTCTTTTCCGACACCGCTTTCCCCCGTAATCAGAACCGATGTTTTTGTCGGCGCCACCTGTGCAATGACTTCCATGATATGCCGCATCGGCGCGCTTTTTCCGATCAGTTTTTCGAAACGGTTCCGTTCTTTCAGCCGGCTCAACTCCCGGGTCAGCTCCTCCTGCTTCCGCATCAGAAACCGTTTATCCAGAGAACGTTGTATCAGAAGAAGCAGACGGTCGAAATTCAACGGTTTTGTCAGAAAATCATAGGCTCCCCTGCGCATACAGTCCACGGCATTGTCGACCGTGCCGTGACCTGTCAGGACAATCACGGGAACAGCCGGATACTGTTTGTGGACGGTTTCGACCACCTCTTCCCCGCTGATACCGGGCAGCCGCAAATCGCTGATAACCAAATCGACAGGTTCCGACTTTATCAGTTTTAACCCTGTTTCTCCGTCGGCAGCCTCACGCACCTCGTAATTTTCGTCCTCCAAAAGCGATCGGAGACCGGAACGGATATTTTTTTCGTCATCGATAATCAAAATCACCGGTTTCATCATTAATCTCCCGAAAGAAGAGAAATTTCTTTTTGCGGAACGGGAAAGAGGAGCGTAAAAACAGTTCCTTCTCCCTCTTTGGAATCGACAAAAATATCGCCGCCGTGGCTTTTCATGATCTGGTAAACGATGGTCAGTCCCAACCCCGTTCCCGATGAGGAAGTCGTAAAATAGGGATCGAAAATCCGGGGTAAAAGCCGTTCCGGAATTCCTTTCCCGGTATCGGTCACCGACAGCGCCACGCTGTCACCGTTTCGAAACAGAGACAGCGTCAACCGTCCGCCGTCCGGCATGGCATTAATCGAATTATTAATTAAATTGAGCAGAACCTGTTTGACCTTGCAGACATCGGCAATCACAGAGGGAACATCCTCCTCTTTCTGCACAATCAGCTCGATATGTTTCGATTCGAGATCGTAACGGACCAGACGTGCCACATCATCCGTCAGCGAACTCAGAGAAAACGGCTCGTCGGGCAGATTTAACGGGCGCAGCGTCATCAGAAAACCGGAAACAATACTGTTTAACCGTTCGATTTCTTCGGAAAGAACATCCGTGCATTCGGTCAGTTTTTCGTCTTTCTGTGACAGCCGGTCGAGCCGTTTCTTTAAAATATCGATATAGAGAGACATCGCCGCAAGAGGATTTTTAACCTCATGAGCCACGGATGCCGTCATACTGAGAAGCGAGTTGAGCCGTTCGCACACATCGTTTTTTTTATGCTCGGACTCCCGTTCCGTTATATCGCGAACCTGAACAATCATCCCCCTTATTTTCCCCTCTTCGACCCACGGATCGCAAAGGACTTCCAGAACCAGAGGCGAGCGGTCTTTGCGCGGAATCCGGAATTCTCTTGTCTGATAGCGCAAATCGTCGGCCAGAGTTTCTTCCAGAAAAGAAACCAAACCGGGATAACGGAATAGGCCAATCCCGTTCTTCACACCCCGCTTCAATCCGGGAAAAAAGCGGCGGGCCTGTCTGTTAAATTCCGTCACCTCGTGCTCGCTGTTAAAGACAATCAGTCCGGTCGAAAGCGAATCGGAGACGGTCTCGAAATACCGGCAACGGTTCAGCATGGAACGGGCAATCGAAAGCAGTTTTTCGGGCGATTCTTCCGCTTTTGAAAGCGCTTTACGGTAAAACGAACTCATGCGCGTCGACCCCGTTCCAGAATTTCCCTGATTTTGAAAAACGAAGTTTCGATAACACTCTCCGGAGCCTGATGGGCTTCGTTCAGAGCGGTTTTTCCTTCGTTCAGAATGTGCTGGATGCCGGCATAAAGCTGCTGCTTGTAGGGATTTCCTTCCGCTCCTCCCGCAAACCGGGACTGAATCGTACGGGACACTTTCTCCCAGAAAAGGACGAAAAGAGATTTATCCTGCCACTTTGTCAGCGAAGAGCGGTAAAATTCTCCGACACCGGTTTCGCTTCCCAACATTTCGAAAAAGGAATCGACCGACCGGTTGAGAGTATCGATATCCCATCCCGAATGCTTTAATATAAAATCGTAAAGCGAAATCGGCTCTTCGTTTTCGTAAAAAAGTTTCAGAAGCAGTGCTTCCTCTTCTTCCGTCCGATCCGAAAAGGAGAAGACGGAGAGGCGTGACAAAACCGTCGGTAAAACGGCATTCTGTCTGACGGCCGTCAGAATAAAATAGGTATCCGAAGGCGGTTCTTCCAGAATCTTCAACAGAGCATTGGCTGCGGCAACAGACAATGCATCCGCATTTTCTATAATAATTACTTTTTTTCCGTCGACACCGGCATAGGCTGCCGACGACAAATTCCGAACGGCATTTACGGAAAAAGAAGAAGGAACAGCCGAGGACAGTTTCTCCGCAGCGGCCGACACCGAATCTATGATTCCGATTCGCTCCTCTTCCGAAACAAACCGAGCCCCCGCTATCCGCTCGATTCCCGTATAAAGTTCCGTCGGAAGTTCCCCGCTGATCTTTTTCAAATCGTCCTCGGGAAGAAAGCGGCGGTCAAAACGCAAAGTAAGTTTTCGAACCGCCCTGATCAGCTTGAGACGGCCGGCATAATGATCCCGTTTCTTCAGCAGTTCTGCCGTCAATCGGATTTCGTAAAAACCGGCATAAGGTCCCGTTAAAAAAAGATAGGGATTTCCAAGATAACGGGACTCGGAACAGGAGCGGCATCCGCAATCCCATTTCCCGTCTTCCGTACAGTTGAGCGCCCTCGCCGTCTCCAAAGCGGTTGTCAGCTTACCGGTATAATCGTTACCGGTAAACAGTATCGAGTGCGCCAATGTCCCGGTTCGAATTTCCCGTTCCAGGCGGGCAACCGTCATCCGGTTACCGATGATATTATCAAACATCGGCGGCCGTCCCCTCGGCAGCTCGGGAAACGGTCTCGAGCAGACGCGCATACACTTCATCCAGATATGCGGTCAGACTGTACAAATTATTATCGATAATATTTCGGCTCAACGACTCGTTGAGAAGATCTTTCGGTAACTGCAGCGGCTGCAGTGTAATCAGAGTCAGAAGAATGTAGACAATGATAAAACCTTCCAGGAAACCGAGAAACATGCCGAATATGCGGTTCAGCGATCCCAACTGAATTCTTTCGATCACATCCTGCAAAAAATGGGCAATCAAAGAAATCAGCAGATAAGTGACGGCAAAAACCGCAACAAAGGCCAGCACCGGCGCAGCCACCTTCAACCCCCATCCGATGAACAGTGCCGCCACCGGTTGAAAGAACAGATATGCGCACAGCAGCCCGATAACCAGAGCGGCAATTGTTCCGACCTCTTTAATCAGTCCGTGCCATAAACCGCGCAGCATAAACACACAGACAATCACCAGAAAAATAATATCCAAAAAATTAAATCCGTTCATAACCGTCCCCTCTTTTCCAATACAGACTTGATTTCACCGGCCAGAAACCGGGCCGCATCGGAACGGCAAAAAAGTCTTGCCGCCGTCCCCATTTTCTCTTTGACACCGTCGGTAAACAGAATCTCCTCGACGGCGGAAACCCAATCGGGATCGCCGGTTTCTTCCTCGGTCACAATTTTCGCCGCGCCGTGAGACTCAAACAGACGGGCATTCACCGCCTGATCGCCCCGCGTTCCGTGCCCCAGCGGAATCAAGACCGCAGGCGTTCCCGTGACGCCGTTCTCCCAAAGGGTTCCGGCTCCGGCCCGGCAGATTGTGACATCCGCTGCCGCCAGGAGATGCGGAAACTCGGCATTGAAAAACGGTTTGGCAAAATAACCGGAATGGCCGACCGGCCGGAAATCGCTTTCCCCGGTTTGATGAATCACGAAAGCGCGACTGCAAAGACGATCGAGAGACTCTCTGACGGCACGGTTGACGGCGGCCGCTCCCTGACTGCCCCCCGACACAAGAATCACGGCCGTTCCGTCGGGAACTCCGGCGATTTCCCGCCCTTTTTGCGCATCACCCTCAAAAATTTCGGGTCGGACCGGATTCCCGGAAACAACGACTTTTGATCCGTACCGGCTCATCATCCGCTTTGTTTCCTCGTACGGTACATAAATGCGGTCCGAAAAACGGGCATTCAGTTTCGTGGCCAACCCCGGTGTCAGATCGGATTCGTGGGTCAGTACCGGAATCCGCAAAAGATGCGCCGCCCACACCGGCGGAACCGAAACATAACCGCCTTTCGAAAAGAGAATATCGGGACGATGAAAAAGAAAATAAAAGAAAATTTTCACGAACCCGGCAAAAATTTTAAACAAATCAAAAAAATTGGCCAAGGAAAAATAACGGCGTAATTTTCCGGAAGGAATGGCCAAATAACGATATCCGAACCGGCCGATAATCTCTTTTTCGATTCCTTTTCCCGAACCGATCCACAAAAACGAATCCCGACCGATACCGTCCGATTCAAGCGCATTAATGACGGCAATTCCGGGAAACACATGACCTCCGGTTCCGCCTCCGGTAAAAGCAATTTTCATCTTGACTCATCCCTGTCTATTCGATATCATTAATTTTATATGAGAAAGATTATATTGTCAATCTGTTTTACTGTTGCTGCCGTGGCGGCATTTGCCGCGACCGAAACCGAACCGTACATTACCGTGAACGAATCGGCACGGCAGGAAAATACCGGACGCACTGTCACCGATATTCTTTACCGACTGACCGATTTCCCGTCGTTTACAACCATGATTTACCGGTCGGAATGGCGAAAAAAGGACCGGATTTTATTCGAAGAAGCCGAACTGCTCTCTCTCGACCCCCCTCTTCCCGAGACGATCTCCCGAGAGTCCGTCGCGCCGCTCTATAATTTTTCGATTTTTTTAAAGGATGCGTCCTTCGGCGATATGGAATGGAAAGGGACTCTGACCTGCGACAGCTCACGGATCCGAATGACAATGAAAAACAGCACTCCGGTTCGCTCACTGGGGATCAACGCCGTAGAACCGCTCTCACTCGAAATTATCCTGGAGATTGCAATTCGGGATTCGGTTCTGGAAATCGAAAGCCGCGGTTACGCACATGAGCCGATCCGCCTGATAACAAAAGAGCGGGCGGCAAAATCAATCGAAAACCGCCTGCTCGCTTTTCAAAATTACATTCTGAAAGATTAGACGTCGATTCCGCCGCCCAATTTCATAACGGCAATATTGACCGGATTAAACTTCTTGTTCCGTTCGGAAATGGCGGTATCCAGTGCATCGTAAAGCGCCTGAGGCGAACACAGCTCCGGTTCGACAGCAATCAGTTTTCCCAGCATCGCCATATTGGCCGCTTTGTGAGATCCCGCCTTTTCGGAAATATCGTTGGCATCGATTTTGATGATTTCGATATCGGTACGGGTCGGCTCGACATCAATCAGAGAACTGTTAATCAGCAGTTTCCCTCCGGGACGAACCGATTTTTCGAACTTCAGAAGCGAAGGAGTATTCATAACCACCGCAATATCATACATCGGCGTCACGGGAGAGGCAATCAATCCGTCGGAAATCACAACGGAACAGTTGGCCGTTCCGCCCCTCATTTCCGCACCGTATGACGGAATGTGGGAAACGTTCTTTCCGTCATTCATGGCCGCAATACACAAAATTTTCCCGGCAAGAATGACACCCTGGCCGCCGAAGCCGGCAAATAAAATTTCACTGTACACGGGAGGCCTCCTCTGTTCCTTTATCACGAAAAACACCCAACGGATAATAAGGCATCATTACATCACGCACCCAATCGGCACCCGTTTGCGCATCGACACCCCAGTTTGTCGGACACATCGACAAAACTTCGATGAAAGAGTATCCTTTTCCGTCAAGCTGGTTCTGAAGCGCCCGGCGAATGGCTTTTTTGGCTTTCAGAATATTCGGTACATCGTGCACCGAAACTCTTTCGATATAATAGGGCGCCATCAGTGTATTCAGCAGTTCGCACGCCCGAATCGGATAACCGACATCGGTTACATCACGGCCGTAGGGAGTTGTCTTCGTAACCTGACCTTCCATTGTGGTCGGAGCCATCTGTCCGCCGGTCATCCCGTAAATGGCATTATTGATGAAGATGACCGTAATGTTTTCGCCGCGGTTGGCTGCATGAATGGTTTCGGCGGTTCCGATTGCCAGCAAATCGCCGTCTCCCTGATAACTGATGACCAGTTTATCCTTCCGGGCCCGCTTCATTCCGGTGGCAACCGCAGGCGCACGGCCGTGCGGTGCTTCGATGGCATCGACATCGAAATAATTGTACGCCAAAACACCGCATCCGACAGGTGCCACCAGCAGTGTCTTTTCGCGGCAATTCATTTCGTCGAGACATTCTCCGATCAGTTTATGAACAATGCCGTGTCCGCAACCGGGACAATAATGGGTTTTAACATCCCGAATCGATCGGGGTCGGGTATATAAAATTTTATCTGCCATAAGAAAGCACCCTCTCTTCTACTTCATCAACCATGGGCACACCGCCGCCCGGACGTCCCAGAAAATCGACGGGGACCTCTCCCCTGACTGCCAGCTGAACATCCAAAAGCATCTGTCCCAAACTCATTTCGACCGTCAGAACCTTCTTTTTCCCGGCGGCAGCCGCAGACAACGCTTCGTACGGATAGGGCCACAACGTAATCGGTCTGAAAACCCCTGCCTTAACCCCTTTTTCCCGCAGTCTCATCACAGCCGCCTTGCAGACACGCGAAGCGGTACCGTAGGCCACCAGGATAAAATCGGCGTCGTCACACATAAAGTTTTCAAACATCACTTCGGCCGCTTCGACCGCTTTGTATTTCTCTTCCAGATGCCGGTTGTGGACTTCCAGAACGCCGTCGGCCAACCTCAACGATTTGATTACCTGCGCATCCCGTCCTTCGGCACCGGTCAAAGCCCACGGTTTTTCGTGACGCTCCCCGGAGGGTTCCGGAAGAACACACGGTTCCGACATCTGCGCCAGATAACCGTCACCCAGTATCAGCGCCAGAATACGGTATTTCTCGGCGACATCGAATGCTTTCAACGTCAAATCGGCCAATTCCTGCACCGTCGAAGGCGCATAAACCAGATTGTGAAAATCACCGTTACTGCCGCCCCGAACACACATATTGTAATCACCCTGAGAGCCGGCAATATTTCCCAGACCGGGACCGCCTCTCATCATGTTAATCACAACGGCGGGGACTTCCGCTCCGGCAATGTAGCTGAATGCTTCCTGTTTCAACGCAATACCGGGAGAAGAAGACGATGTCATCGCCCGGACGCCCGTTGCCGCTGCGCCGTAGACCATGTTACAGGCCGCAATTTCGCTTTCGGCCTGCAAAAATGTCCGATTCAGCTTCGGCATCCGTTTGGCCATATAAGCGGAGATTTCATTCTGAGGCGTAATCGGATACGCAAAATAATGCGTACATCCGGCAATCAGAGCCGCTTCCGCCGCCGCCTCGTTTCCTTTTAATAAAACACGTTTTCCCATTCAGACCTCCCCGTCCGTTTCCGCAATTTCAATGACGCAATCGGGACAAATGACGGCGCAAAATTTACATCCGATACAGGATGACTCATCTTTGCATACCGGATAATTAACGCCCTGTTTATTGAAAGCCGACGAGAGTTCCAAAATTTTCTTGGGACACGCACCGATACACAGTCCGCATCCTTTACACTTTTCAATCGCTATCAAAGGCTTCTTCATTCACTGCTCCTCTGTTTTTAAATTACACCTTTCGGGGCGTTTGTGCAATAGATAGAGAAAGAATAAAAATTCGAATTGTAACGAATGAAACGCTCAGTCTGCCAAAAAGTACTCGACCGTATTGACCACGCGGACAATCTTCTTTTCCGGCATGGCCGCATTGACATCGGTAATCGTAAAAAGTCCCTGTGTGGCGGTTTTGATACGGCCGACACGGCTGCCCGAGTCTTTTGCAAACTGATCGGCCGCCGCTCTCGCGTTGACGGTTGCTTCGGCAATCATATCGGGTTTGATTTCATTCAGACCGTTAAACAGAAACTGTGTCTGATATTCGTAATCCCGAACCAGCAGAACCCCCTGCGCCAGCAGATCCCGCAAATGACGATCGGCCGTTTTCACCGCATCGATATTCGAGGAACGAATTAAGAACGTCACTTTTCCCACATACCGGAACGGCCGCTGTTCTCCTCCGCCGTACAGACGCTGCGATTCGTCATCGACACTGATCGACTGTTTGACAATATCCGCCTTGCTGACATTGTTTTTCAGCAAATAGGCTTCGACCGTTTCGGAATCTTTCTTGACGGCCGCATTCAGCGCGGCCATATCGTTGGCGGCCACCGTAAATGTCAACGGCCAGATTGCCAGATCGGCATCGACTTCCCGTTCGGCCAGACCGCGAACCGCAACCGTTCTGTTGCTCGTTTTTCCGGCAATCAGTCCGAAACAAACCGCAATACCGGCTCCCGCTATACCCGCTGCCAAAACCAGAGCCGAGAAAAATGTTGTCAATTTCTTTTCCATTCCAAGCCTCCTTCTTCCCCGTCGATACCCAAAACGGAGAGAAAAAACAGTACCAATTTATTTTTCTCATGCAGAAACGAATCACTCTCTTCCTGCGCAAGATAATCGTAAAAAAGCATTCTGACGGAAGAAGCGAAACATTCGGCAACCGAAACGGTATCGAGTGCCGGCCGAACAACACCGCGCCGCTTCCACTCCGCAAACAACTCAGCCGCCGTTGCGGCCAGACGTCTGTTCATTTTTTTCAAAGCTCCGGCGGCCCGCCCGTCGCGAAACTGTTCGACTATCAGAATCTGCCATAAACGCCGGATATGAAGATTATCCAGACGGTGGATACAAAAGTCGAGTGCGGACGTCAGAATCCGTTCCGGAGAATAGGATTCGACTGCCGGCGGTATTTTTTCGAAAGGTAGAGGATTTTTTAAGAAAAGCTCCCCGAACTCTCCGAATACTTCATCGAGAATTTCATCTTTCTTCGAAAAATAAAGATAAAAAGAACTCTCTTTTATCCCGACGGCTTTGCATATATCGCGAATCGAAGCCGCCCGGAATCCCTGTTCGGCCATCATCGACACCGCTGTCTTGTAAATCAATTCCCTGCGCGTATCGCGGATTTTGTCATCTCCCATTCTCTTATTTTACCCCAATCGGTTTTGTTTGTCAAACTCGGAAAGAAAATCGACCAAAAAACGGTTCAGACAGCGAAATCCGTCGGAAAGAGGAAAAAAGAAGCCGTTTTCAAGGCCGAACAAACGTTCGTTTATCGCATTTCGGATTGTATCCGGTGCCATTTCGGTCAGAATATAACCGGTTTTTTCCCGAAAACGTGACAATTCGACCCCCTTTTTCAACCGGCATCCCATCATAACATTTTCAAATGCGAAATCCCGGGGCGTTACAATTTCCCTTTTCCATGTCTCTTCCGCTGCCGATGCATTTAAAAAAGCGGATAGCGGAGTCACCCCCTCCCACCGGTTGACTCTACCCGACTCATCACGGAATGTCCCCGAACCGGAAGGACCGCATCCCCAAAACGGCTCCATATTCCAGTAAGCACAGTTATGAACAGACTCTTCACCGGGAAAAGCGCAGTTGGAAACTTCGTAGCGGTTATAACCGTAAGATTCCGCTTTCGCGAATACATTATCGACGGAAGAATCAATCGATTTGCCGCCTATTCTTTTTTCCAAAAGCGAGCCATCGGCTACCGAAAGTGCATAGAACGACAAATGAGGCGGCCGCCGGCGAAGTGCTTCCGAGAAATCGTCTTCCGTCACACGGTCGGGCACGCCCGGAATTTCTCCGATAAAATCGAGACTCCACTTCTTCGGCCCGAAAGCGGCTACGCAGTCGGCCGCCTTCAGCGCCGTTCTGCGGTCGCTCCGCCGTCCGAGAAACTTCAAAACATCATCATCGAATGACTGAATCCCCAGACTGACCCGGTTAACGGGAGTCGAACGCAAAAATGTCAGAAAATCACGGCTGACCGTTTCGGGATTGGCCTCAACCGTCACTTCGCAATCGTCCGTCAAGACAAACCGGTCGCAAAGAAATTGTATCAGCTCTTCGAAAAGCAGCGGAGGCAGCAGGGAGGGTGTCCCGCCGCCGAAGTAAACCGACCGCAGTCGGGGCTTCCACCGGTCGGAAATATAGGCAGCCTGCTGTTTGATTACAGCGACCGTCCGGCGAACGGTCGTCTCATCCGTCAAAACCGTCGAATAAAAATCGCAGTAATCGCAACGGCTCCGGCAAAAAGGAATGTGGATATAAAGAGATCCGGTCAACGCACCAATCCGAAACGGGAAAACGGATAATAGATAAACCCGGCCCGACCGATAATATCGCGGTCTTTAACCGGACCGAACCACCGTCCGTCAAGAGAATTGTCCCGATTGTCGCCCAACGGCAGTTTGTAATGTTCGGGAATATAATAACCGAGATGATTGCGGACCGCCCAATGAATCCGGTCCGATGCCGACGGATTCATCATCAGCCCGACCATTGCGGCCGTTTTGACCGTTTCATAATCGGTATACCGGAATGACCCCGTCCCCGAACGAACCATTTCGTCAAAAAGATCGAGAGATTCGCTGCGGTAAGTTTCGTCGGATATTTCCCTGCGCACGCGGTAACGGCTCTGCGGAAATCCGGAAACAAACTCTTCTTCGAAAAAACGGTCGGATCCGCGGGGAGCTATCAGCACACGGCCGTCGCATGTCCGCACTCTGTCGCCGCCGGTCCCGACCGCTCTTTTAATCAGAAAATGTTTTCCCGGCTCCATCTGCCGTGTCCTGGGATTCCACTCCTTATCGATATCGACAAGCGAAAGCGTCAGCATAAAAATCATTCTGTGAGCAATATCGAAAGCCGTTCCCTTGGAGATATATTCGGGATTTTCGAAGACAATAATGTCGTTCCGTTTCGGCGCGAACCCGGGTAATTTGGCAATTCCGGGAAGCAGCTCGGGACCGTACACCAGTTTATTGACAAAAAGCCGGTCCTGTGTTTCCAGCGTGTGCACCATGGAAGGCGTCGGGATATTATAAGCCTGAAAAAAATACTGGTTAATCAGAAAAACAACACAGGCCGCCCATAAAAACGAACCGCCCCAATCTCTGATCAGCGATTTCCTTTTCTGTTTTTCTTTGCGGTAATATTTTTTAACATTCCTGTCGGTCAGCCGACGCTCGACAAAAGCGACAAGCCGGTCTTCGCATTCTTTTTTCTTTGCCATTCTTATTCCTTAAGGTTCTCCATCATATCACAGAAAGGCCTGATTGACAACAACTTCGTTTGTGTGTATTCTGTTTTTATGATTATAAAGAAGAAGGAAAAAACTCCGATTACACCTCCCGACGAAAAGGAGATGACCGTCAAACTGAAAAATTTCGGCGGCATTGCCCCGTCGGTTTACCTGCGTATCTTTCTCTCCATTCTGATTGTCTGCGGACTTTTCTTTTTGCTTTTTTTCCCCGGAATCAGGCATGAGGGAACCGTTTTGAAAGTCACGACCCGGCCGGCCGGTGCCGTCGTCACGGTTAACGGATATTACGCCGGAACCGCACCGGCAAAAATCTTTCTTCCCGCCCGCGCCCGTTACGATATCAAAATCGAAAAACCGGGATTTCCGGTTTACGAAAAAGAAATTAATGCCAAAGGCCGTATTTTTGCCACACTGTTTTTTCCCGTCAAAGAAAAAATAGATGTTGTATGGGAGAAACCTGCCGAACCCGACCTCTGCTCCCGGAGGGTTCTTGCCGAATTCAATGATTTTGCCCTGGCCGATCGCGAATATTCGCCTTCGATCCGCAAACAGACAGCCAAAAGCTTCGAGCCCAACTACTTTTTTACCGAAACACTCGACTTTTTCGTCCGCGATTATAAAGGATTTCTGACCGATGAGGAAATCGAAAAGGCCGTTCTGCGGGCGGCAGCTCTCTGCACACACGAAGTGACAACCGGAGCGGTTTTAAAAGCCTACACAAGACTTTATCCGTCGCTCGATCCGGTCGAAGCGGCCGACGCCGTTCTGACCGCATTAAAGGCATCGAATCCGAGAGCCGCTCTGATTTTCCGCGGTGCGCTGCCGGAACCGATGAAAAAGCAGCTGTCGGCAACCGGGCTGCCGCCGGCCGGAGCCCCCGACTACCGGAAACCGCAGCTCCGGCCGGACGGCTCTTTTTCCGCAATCGGCGAACGGTGGGTTTCCTTCCCGAAAACAGCCGCCGTGACGGAGGGCGACACCCTGCTTCCGCCTGCCGAAATCGAATGCGGCGGATTTTGGATTCAGGACCGCGAAGTGACGGCCGGCCTTTACCGCCGTTTTTTGAGCGACTGTCCGGAATACAGCGCCGAAAACAGGGCCGCGTTGGAGGAACAGGGACTTGTCGACGCCTTTTATTTGCGGCAGTTTCCGCAGGACAACCGTCTGCCGGCCGTTTCCGTTTCATGGCACGCGGCGCAGGCCTTCTGCCGCTGGATCGAACGGCAGCCCGGACTGAGCGGGTTTCGGGCCCGATTGCCCTACTCCTTCGAAATCGCCCTCTTAACCGCCGATGACAACCCGGCAACCGCCAATCTTGCCGGCAGCAGAGTGCGGGCGGCCGGATCTCCTCAGTCCGATTCCCTCCGCGATTTGACCGGAAACGTCTGGGAATGGTGCCAAAACCCGCCGTTACGGGATCGGGCTGTCACCGATTCATTTTTACTGAATCTTCCCACCGAAATCAAAGCGGTGGCCGGAGGATCTTACAAAAGCGACTCCTTTTCGCCTTCCGAAACCGGTGTTCAGTTCGCCGTCTGGTCCTCTCCCTATACCGGTTTCAGAGTTGTTTTGGAGAAAAAATGAGCAAAAAAGATTCCCCTTCTTCTCTTCTTTTGGAAAACAGAAAAGCCCGCTTCCGCTACGAAATCGGCGAAACCCTCGAATGCGGCATTGTGCTGAAAGGCACGGAGGTCAAATCTCTGCGGGCGCACCGGTTTGCGTTTAACGACAGCTATGTCCGCGTTACAAAAGGCGAACTCTTTCTGGCCGGATTTCATATCTCTCCGTATCCATTCGGAACACACGAAAATCACGAACCGGAACGGATCCGAAAATTACTGGCCCACAAAAAAGAAATCGAAAAACTCTCCCGTAAAACAGCCGAAAAGGGATATACACTGGTCCCCCTCAAACTTTATCTGAAAGACTCGAAAGTGAAGGTTCTTGTCGGCATTGCCCGCGGAAAAAAAGATTTCGACAAGCGGGCGTCCATAAAAGAAAGAGATATAAAAAAAGCGGTCAGCCGTGAACTGGCTTCGAACGGCCGCCGCTGATTCCGATAAAGCCGGCTTTGTCTTTAAAAATCTTCGACATCCTTGACGGAAGAAAGATAATCGGTATGTTGCCAGACCCGAACCGAGTCGATGTAAAAGACAGGATCGCTGTCGTCATCAAATTTCCCGATAATTTCTCCGTGAGGTCCGTACTGATCCCCCGCGTCAATTTCGCAAGTCAGCCGCAAATATTCCCTGACCTTCGACACTCCGCCCCCTTTTGTCATCCAGGTCGGTTGTCCGTCGATATAAAAAATATATTCGTCCGGTGTCCACTTCAATCCGAAAGTATGATATCCTTTGTAAAGATCGCCTCTGACACAGGTCAGAAAATCTTCCACCTGCCCCTCCTTCCCGTATCCGTCCCAAAGAAGCGCATGGCCCATCACGCTGAAATCTTCTTTTTTGTTATAGCGATGCAAAAAGGCCGATTCGTACACATCGATTTCCGTACCGTCCTCTCCGTCATCACCGATACGATTCTGAGATGCAACCTGAAGCCAGAACGCAGACCACATACCGGGAGCGTTCGGAAATTGAACCGTTGCTTCAAAGTAGCCGAAAGCCTGCGAAAAAAGCATTTCGTCTCCGGATCCGTCGGCCTTGATACGTCGTGTTTCGATACCCGACGTAAACCGGCCTTCCCGTCCGCAAATCCCGGCAGAGCAGGCGTGATCCGTTTTCTGAAGCACCCTGATTTCGACTTTTCCGTTTCTGACTCTCATCATATCCGGACACCAGTAATTGGTCCATTCGGGATGCGAGGCCGACTGACTCTCCCAGCGGACACCGTGAGGGGACGGAACCCACTCTTCGGGAAGGAAATTCCCGTCGAAATTTTCATCCATTGTCACATACCAGCCGCCGCCGGCCGCAACGGCTTCTGCCTGCGAAGAATAGACCCGAATTCCATCCATTCCGGGACGGGAAACCTTGTTCCAGTCGATGTTGCTCTCTTCTCCGCGAAAAACAACGCATGAAAGACACAATAAAACAGAAAACATAATAATAACAAATGAACCGATAATTCCGTACTTTTTCATGTTCTCAAGTTTAGCACATTCGTATGAAAACGCAAGTTTTTTATCGATTTTTTTTTCGAATTCTGATATTGTAAAATCATGGACAAAGTCGTTTTTATAGGAGACAGCTGGGGCCGTTACCTCGGCGAAGCGGCCGAAAAATACGGAATCGTCGAAAAAATAAATGCCGAAGCGGAATACAGGTCAACGACAATTATCGGATCGACAGCGTCGAAGTTTGTCAGAAATTACGATTCGTATATGGACCGGACAGTCGAAACATTGAAGAGCAATCCGCACCGTCTCATCATCTTCAGTCTGGGCGGGAATGATTTTTACAACCTGGGCCATTTCAACAATCTGACGGAAGTCCCGGAAACTTTTATAGAAGAGAGCTTCTCGAAAATCAGAAATAATCTGATTTCCGTATTGAAAGAAATCAGGACAATTTCGACAGCGCCGATTCTGATTTCCGGATATGATTATTTTAACATCACTCTGCTGACCGATCTTTTTACACCGGAAAGTTGCCTGCGAAAACTTTCCACTCCCTTATTTAACCGTCTGATGACAAAATTGGGCCGTTATTTTGCCGAGGCGGCGGCGGTCATCCCCGATGCACGATACACCGTCAACTGGGGACTTCTTCAAAATCATGCCGATCCGCAGCGCTACCCTCTGCGCGGCGGAAATCCGAACGAACCGACACCCCGGGAATGGATACCCGACGGTATGCATCCGACGCCGGAGGGATACAGACTTCTGCTGGAATCGACTCTCAAACAGGGCGGATATTTAAAATAAAAAGAATTGCAATTCCTTGAGTTTATGCTAAAATAAACTTTCAGGAGTTTTATAATTATGGATTTACAAACGCTCATCGGAATTTTCGCTGCGCTTGCGGCAGCTTTTTTTGCCCAATTCGGTCTCGTCATTCAGAAAAAACGGGTCAACACGTTGGAAAAGCGGTTTGCGGAAACAGGCATCAAAAAAGCCTATGCCGCCGACCCTGTCTGGCTGCTGGCCATCTTCATGAATGTTGTTCTGGCAGTCATCTGCAATTCCGTAGCGAATGCCAAAATCGGAATTGCTCTCTCGGTGCCGATTTTCAACGGCGGTATTGTGTTTCTGGTCATCGGACTTGTTCTGATCTGTAAAGAAAAACTGACAAAATTAAATTATTTCGCGGTTTTTCTGCTGGTTGCCGGTCTGATACTGGCCGGATGCGGAGACGTCACCGGAACTCCGACCGTTTCCGTTTTTAAAGAAAACCTGATTCCGTTTGCCCTTTTCATGGGTGCGCTTTTTGTTCTGGCACTGGCGGCCTTTCTGATTCAGAAGAAATTCTCCAAACCGATGATGATTGCACTGGGAGTTCTGGCCGGGTGCTTTATGACTCTCAATCTGCTGATGGGACAAATCATTCCGCTGGCAGTCGAAGCGGCAGCCGCCAAAGAGTGGCTCTGGGCCGCTGTTTTTGTCGCTCTGATTGTTTTTTTCGGAGGTGCCGGAACACTCGGCAATATTTTCTGCAACCAGAAAGCTTTTAAGAACGGGAATGCCATCAACTATCTGCCGATCGTCATAGCAATTCAGAACATTCTCCCCGTTATTGTCGGCGTTTTTGTTCTCAGACAGGAGATCGGTCGGGTATTTTGCTTTTACCCCGGACTTCTGCTGATTATCGCAGGCGCCGTTCTTCTTTCGGATATGCAGGCGGATGCGGCCTGATCCGTTTCGGACAGTCTCCCGTTACCCCGGACGATAAAAGAGCCCCTCATACGAGGGGCTCTTTCATATCCGGCTTCTTTAACGGTAAACAACCTGCTCTTTCAGACGGGCCGCCGTTTCTTCGTCCTTCAGCGCGGCTACCAATGCCAGACCGAAATCAAACGCCGCACCGGCGCCTCTTCCCGTCAGAAAATTTCCGTCGGCAATACAGGGGCCGTTTTCCCACGGCTGGGCTCCGCCTTCCCTCAGTTTCGGCTCGAAACCGGGATAGCAGCAGGCAATTTTTCCCCGCAGCAGCCCCCACTCGGCCAAAACAACCGCCGGCGAAGCGCAAATCGCCGCAACCGTTTTTCCCGAAGAGACCATTGCCTCGGTAAACTGCTTCAGTTCCGCCGATTCGGAGAGATGAATGGCCGCCGGCATACCGCCCGGCAAAAAAAGGGCCTGAAAGTCATCCGGATTCGGCTTCGCCTCTTCCCATCGACCGCCGTTACAGACAACGGCAATCCCGTGAGAACCGGTAACGGTTTTTTCTTTCAGCCCGGTAAAAACCGCTTCGATACCGCTGCGAATCAGCAAATCGGCGGGGACAATTGCCTCGCTCTCTTCAAATCCTTCCGTCAGGGGAATCAGAACGCGAATCATTTTTTCCCTCCTTTTCCGTCCCGGCGATAGAGAAACCGCTTGATTTTGTGAGTCGCCGTTTTTTCGAACGGCTCCTGCTGATGCTCCGATTTGGTGATTTTCGAAAAATTACTGAGCCGTTTATTGACATCATTGATAATCGTTTTGATATAATCGCCGGCCGCCTGTGCCGAATCGCCGAATTTCTTCTTTACTTCGTCCATATTTAAATGAACAAGCGCTGTCAGGCTTTTTTTCTCATCCTCGACAATCAGAGAATCTTCCACGAACTCAAACTCATTAATCATCGCCTCGATCGACTCGGGGTAAATATTTTCTCCGGACGGTCCCAAAATCATATTTTTCAGACGGCCGCAAATATAGAGGTGGTTCTTTTTGAAAACGCCCAAATCACCGGTTCTGAACCAACCGTCTTCCGTAAAGGCTTCGGCGGTTCTTTCGGGATCTTTGAAATAGCCTTTCATCACATTCGGTCCTTTTACCTGAATTTCCCCTTCCCCGGTTTTCGGATCGGCATCGGCTATGCGCACTTCGACTTCGTCGATGTAATGACCGGTTGCCCGAAAGCGCTGTTCTGCCGCATTGGCGCCGACGACAAGAGGCGATGTTTCCGTCAGACCGTAACCGAGACAGTACGGAAATTTTCCTTCCCGCAGGAAAACTTCGACATCGGGAGCCAGCGGGGCCCCGCCGATTCCGAAGAAGACCAGATTCCCTCCGAACAGTTTATACATTTTCTTTCCGGCAACCCGGTTCAACAGTTTTCGTGTCGGCGGAAAACGGTAAAGCGTCCGGGTCAACGCTTTTTTATTGATTGTTGTCAGAATCGATTTTCGGTAAATCTTCTCGACCAGCAGCGGAACCGAAAGCATAATCCCGGGACGCACCCGCTGCATGACCGGAATCAGAGTTGCCGGCGACAACGGTTTCGACAGATAATGAATATGACAGCCGCGGTTTAATGTCGTCAGCATACCGATTGTACACTCGTAGGTATGGGAAAGCGGCAGAATCGAAAGGGTCGCATTTTGCGAAACATCAATATTTTCCGGTTGAGGCGGAATGACACGCGCCGATATGACATTGGACACCAGATTGCCGTGAGACAGCATAACACCTTTCGACGATCCCGTTGTTCCGGATGTATAGATAATGGCCGCCAAGTCATCGGAGTCAATCGGCTGATTTTTAACGCCGGTCACCGCCTCATCAAACGAAACGGCATCCGTCCGTGTGTTAAACTCATCGAAAGAAAGCGTCGCCCACTGTCCGTCCGGACTTAACGGCCGGGCGCCGTCAATACAAAAATATTTCAGACCGGGAAGCGACTCGATCACACTCTTGTTTTTATGATACATGGCGGAAGAAACAAAAAGAGCTTTTGACTCGGAATGTTTTAAGATATTCTCCACATCGGCCGGCATAAAATCGGGCAGAATCGGAACCACAATCCGCCCGAATGCCGTTACCGAAAAATAAGCGACAGACCACCACGGCGAATTGACGGCCAAAAGAGCGACTTTATCGCCTCTCCCGATTCCGGCTTCGGTCAGTATCTTATCAAATTCGATAATTCCTTTTAAAAGCTGTTCGTAGGTAAATCCCTCCCCCTGTTCGAAAGTGACAGCCTTGTTTGATCTGTAAGCATCGCATATTTGCGCGATAAAACAGTTTAATGTTCTTTTTTCGTAATCAATCATAACAGGAAACTCCTTTTATCAGTTTATTTTTAGGACAAACCGTGATTTTTAATTTTTCATCTGCCAGTGAAGCAAAGCAGTCTGTGACCGTCTCTTCACTGTTGCTCTCATCGGATAAATGACACAAATAAACCTGCGACAGACGGCAATCGGGATGCTTTTTTAAATCCCGCAAGAAGCGGAAAGATGTCTGATTGGAAAGATGACCGTACGTTCCGCCGATACGCTGTTTGAGAAACTCGGGATAGCGGCATACGGGCAGTTTTTCTTCGCAGTAATTGGTCTCCAACAGCAAGATATCGGACTTTAACGCCGCACGAAACATGGTCTCGTTCAGGATGCCGGTATCGGTGATGATCGTAAACCGGACTCCGTCCAAATCAAAATGAAAGCCGGCCGAATTCACGGCATCGTGATAAGTCGGAAACGGATAAAAGCGCACACCGTTAACGACGAAATCTTTCTTTAAACGAAATTCGCGCCGCTCATACAAGGATAAGCCGGGAACTCCCGCCTCGACATAAACAGGAAGTTCATATTTACAGCTGACTTTTGTCAGACCTTTTGTGTGATCGGAATGAACATGAGTCAGTAAGATATATTGTACGGAATCGGGTGATTCGTCGATTTCACTCATCCGCGTTTCCCACTGGGATAAAGAAAATCCGCAGTCGATCAAAAACGAACCGTGAACTCCTTTAAAAAAGTAGGAGTTGGCCGACGATCCGCTCCCCAGTATTGCAAATTTCATCGATAATATCATAACATATCGACGCTAAAAGGGCAAGATGTTTCTTTTGCCGCCGCTCTTCCGTTCGTATCGGACAAAAACAGGTGCCGATGATTGTCAAAAGTCAAAAAAAATGATATTTTGAAACCGAAACGGAGGATTTTATGGATTCTTTGAAAGCCATTTTAAGTCAGTCACCGGAAGGTCAGACCGTCACCGCCTGCGGCTGGGTACGCACCAAACGGGACGGAAAGAATATCAGTTTTATCGCTTTAAACGACGGTTCCTGCCTGTCCAATCTTCAGGTCGTTGTCGACAAAGAAAACGACTCCGTTTCGAACGAAACGCTGGCCCGTTGCGGCACGGGCGCCTCTCTGCAAGTCACCGGAAAACTGGTCGCTTCCGAAGGCGGCGGTCAGAATGCGGAAATTCATGCCGATACGATTACGGTTCTGGGCGACACTTCGGAAACGTTCCCTCTTCAGAAGAAACACCATTCCGTCGAATTTCTGCGCGAGATTGCCCATTTGAGAGCACGCACCAACACCTTTGCCGCGGTGGCCCGCATCCGCAGCGCCATGAGCTATGCCGTGCACACCTTCTTTCAGCAAAACGGCTTCTTTTACGTGCATACACCGATTATCACCGCCAATGACTGCGAAGGCGCCGGACAGATGTTCCAGGTCACTACACTCGACCTCGATACGATTGCCCGAAAAGAACTGAAAGACGGCATCGACTACACGCAGGACTTCTTCGGAAAAAAAGCCAGCCTGACGGTCAGCGGACAGCTGTCGGCCGAAACCTACGCCTGTGCCTTGAGCCGCGTTTACACATTCGGACCGACTTTCCGCGCCGAAAATTCCAATACGACACGCCATCTGGCCGAATTCTGGATGATCGAACCGGAAATTGCCTTCTGTACGCTCGAAGGCAACATGGAAATCGCCGAGGCTTTCATCAAATTTATCCTGAAGTATGTTCTCGAAAACTGCAAAGAGGATATGGAATTTTTCGATACCCGCATTCAAAAAGGGGTCATCGAAACCCTGCGCCAGGTGGTCGAAAAACCGTTTGTACGTATCACTTATACCGAAGCCATCGAACACCTTGCCAAAGCGGCCGACAGTTTCGAATTCAAGCCGGTTTGGGGATGCGACCTGCAAACCGAACACGAAAAATATCTGACGGAAACGGTATTCAACGGACCGGTGATTGTAACCGACTACCCGAAAGAGATCAAAGCGTTCTATATGAAGCAGAACGACGACGGAAAAACCGTCCGTGCCATGGATATTCTCGTTCCGCGCCTGGGCGAAATCATCGGCGGTTCGGAAAGAGAGGCCGACTACGGTAAACTGGTTGCCCGCATGAAGGAATTGGGATTAAAAGAAGAAGATTACAGCTGGTATCTCGATCTGCGCCGTTTCGGAACGGTGCCCCACTCCGGATTCGGACTCGGGTTTGAACGGTTGATCCTCTACATTACCGGCATGGCCAACATCCGCGATGTAATTCCCTATCCGCGCACCGTTAAAAATGCCGAGTTCTGATCCAGCCGGTTCGGCCCCCGAATGGTTCGAATCGGACAATTTTTGGCTCGATTACGCACCGGTTCTTTTCGACGAGAACCGCTGGTCGGAAGCGGTCGATGTCGCCGAAAGCGTCATCCGCATGGCGGATCTGAAACCGGGAAACGCGGTTCTGGATGCCGGCTGCGGTCCCGGCCGGATTGCCGTCGAACTGGCCGCACTGGGCATGAAAGTCACCGGTGTCGATATGATTACGGCGTATCTGGAAGCGGCACGCGAAAGCGCGCAGGCGGAAGGCGTTTTCTTCGAACCGGTAAAAGCCGATTTACGCCGATTTCGGCGGCCGAACGCGTTTGAGGCGGCCGTCAGTCTCTACACCTCTTTCGGCTACTGCCAAACCGAAGAAGAAGATCTTCTGATTCTCAAAAACATCGCCGCTTCTCTCAAACACGGCGGCCGCTTCATTCTCGAATGCGTCAGCCGCGAAACGGCACTGCTGCACTTTACGCCCGGAGAAACCTTCGAACGGGGCGGTTTCCGCGTTACCACCCGCTTCGACCTGATTAACGGCAACCGGGGTCTTCTCTCCCGCTGGGATATCGACAACGGCACGGTCAACCGCACCCACTCTTTCGTGCAGCGGCTCTATGCCGCCGAAGAGCTTTGTACGATTCTCAAGTCAATCGGCTTCTCGCAAACCGCTCTCTACGGCACATGGAACGGCGCTCCCTACGACAGCAATGCCGATACGATGATTCTTCTCGCCCGAAAATCAGTCTGATTTCCCGAAAATCAATTGTGCTGTAAAGAAAAATCTTTCAATTCCGGATAACGCTCGCGGTATTCTCTGCGAAACTCTTCTTCCGTCAGACCGACCAGCTCATGACTCAGATAATGAATCCAAATCTCCTCTTCGGGCCGGCTGATTTCAAAGCGTCGTGCATAAAAATCGGGTTGAATCGGAAGCCGTATCTGCTCCGGGTCGTAATGTTTGATTTTGTAATCGTGAACGGCGATTTTCAGATTTTCGCGCCGGATACCGCCCCCCAGAAGTTCCCGGGCAATCCGGTTGAGAGTTCTCCCCGAATCAAAAATGTCATCCGTCAGCAGAATTTGGGAATCCGGAGACAGCTGCCGGGGATCCAATGTCCAGCCTTCGATCTTTACCGCGGTTTCCCGCTGCGCCACGCCGGTGTAACTCTTTGCCGCGACGGCCGCCACAAAAACAGGCTTATCGGGGTTCCCCGCCACCCGAAAATATTCGCTGATCACATTCCCCAAAACACTTCCGCCCCGCAGCAGCATATAGAGCACATCGGGATAAAACCCCTCTTTTAAAATCCGATTGGCCATCAGGAGCGCATTGTTTCTGACCGTATAAAAATCAAGAAATTCCTTCATTGGAAAATAATAACCGAAAAAGAAACTGTTGTAAAGAAGGGGCATTTACTCAAATTCTTGCAAAACAATTGATAGAAGTATATAATGATTAAAACAAACAGGAGGCTTTCCCATGAAAAAATCATTTCTCATTCTCTCTCTTCTGGCGCTGACATTTATCGCCTGTCCCCCGCCCGAACCGAAGCCGGAACCCGAAAAACCGACACTCTCCAAAATCGACATCACCGACGCCGCCGCCCTCTTCGTCGAACCCTCCGGCACCGATGCAGGTAAAATCTTTAAAATCAAAAAAGACCTCACCACAATCGAAGAAGTCAAATACACTAACTCCGACGGCAGCAGTGCCGATATGGGCAACCTCAAAGCCTCCTACGTTATCAACGCCCATAACGACTACGCCATCATCGGTTTCGCCGCCGACCCGAACAAAGCCAAAACATACGACTTTGAACTCATCGCCGACAAAGCCTACCTCGTGCGCAAAAGCGACGGGAAAGTGTTTTCGGAATTGATAAATCTACCGTCAACAAAATACATCTTATCATCACAAAATTATATTTACTATCATAGCGGTGCTATACAAAATGATACTGGAGTTTATTATTACGGAAATAACATTGTTAAAGTCGATGTCATTCCAAAAACAGAAAAAATTATATCACCATCCTATGAAGACAAATTCGGCCTCTTTTTTATAGATAAAAACAACAACATTGTGTACATGAACAAAAATGAATCCCTTTCTCTTATTTCACCTGACGATAAATCTTTATCGATAGTTGCTGAATTTTCATTTCCGGCACCATTCGGATGGATGGAAGATAAAGACGGATACCTGACTGCATTTAATTCATCAAGTGGAGAACAGGAATATTTTTCAGAAAAACCTTTTCCCGACTATGGTGAATCAGATGAAACAACTTTAACTCCGGACTCCTACCCCTTTGAGATACACCGGAAAACCATAACCCCTTATAAAATATATTCCGGAAACGAGTTCTTTATTTGTTTCTATAAAAATCTGCCAAGATACGGAAACGGAATTGCCGGAGAAATAACTGATTACGAGAATGTTTTTACAATACATAAAAAAGACTCCGCATCAATGATTAAGCGCGGATGTGTAGTTTCCTCTTATGCACAGGATAAGGACATTGTAGTCTATATTGATGATAATGGAATTTCCATGTACGGAACTCAAAAAGAATCGATGGCTTATCTTTTCTCGACAATAAATCTTAATGATTACACAGAAGAGGTGTACCCGACAACTGATAATAAAAATAAAGTTCAATCTTTTATTGTACGTAAAGATGAAAGAATCTCTGTAAAGAATAAAGGCGAAAAAATTGTTATTGTGAAGGATAACTTGTCATTGGAAAAAGATTTAAAACAACTGAATGTATCCCCATCAGATACAATAGAACTTATTGACATGGAACACTTGCAACTGACGGGGATTCCGATTATTCATCAATAATTTTTCATAATAAAAATCACCGCATAACCTTTGATGCTTTTACTCAAATCAACCGCCGCATTGCCTCCGATGGAGCCGTCGCAGCGTTTGTTGACATTTTGTTGACAGAAAAAAAGAGGGGTTTTCTAACCCGTTATGCTATAAGCATTTACGAATCGGAAAACCCCAAAAACAAAAAGGAGGAGTTATTTTTTAACGCCTATAAAGAATGTCGAACCTTTGCGTTTGTATTCGACACTGATTTTATCGGTTGACTGACCGACGGCGTTATAGAAATCGGTCACCGATTTAACTTCTTTATCATTAACGGAAACGATAATATCTCCGGGGCGCAGTCCGCCGACAGCCAGTTTGGAGTCGGTTTCAATCTGAATCACGGCGATACCCGTCTCCTCTTTATCCAGACGGAAGTAACTGCGAACGGAATCATCGATAGGAGCGACAATAATGCCCGGCCAAAGAAGATTGTTTTTGGCATTGATAGAATCTTCGCTTTCCCGTTTGGCAATCTCGACTTTCAAAGTCAGAGAAGATCCGCTGCGAATCAGATCGAATTCCGGTTTATCCCCCGCTCTGAAATCGGAAATCAGGCGAACCAGCATATCCGAATCCTTAACAGTTTCTCCGTCAACGGAAACAATATAATCACCGGGGCGTATGCCGCCTTTATCGGCCGGTGATCCGATGAAAACATTGGCAACAAAAGCCCCCTGCTTTCCGTCAAGCCCCATTTCTTTCAAAAGATCATCATGCAGATCGGTAATGCTGATACCGAGCCATCCGTAAGAAACGGCACCGTTGTTTATCAGGGAGTCGGCCTTTCTGATAACCGAATTAACGGGGATTGCAAAAGCAAGTCCGGCGTTTTCACCTGTTTGAGTCGCAATCCAGGTGTTAATACCGATCAGACGGCCGTACAAATCAACCAGGGCACCGCCCGAGTTTCCGCGATTAATCGCCGCATCGGTTTGAAGGAATTCGCTGACATTTCCGACGGGACCTTTGCGCCCCTTGGCACTGATAATTCCCTGCGTCACGCTGGCCGTAAAACCGTACGGACTGCCGATTGCCAAAACAATATCGCCGACCTCGACTTTATCCGAATCTCCGATTTGAATCACGGAAAGCGAATCTTTGGTTTCCAATTCCAGCACCGCAATATCGGATCGCTCGTCGCCCCCCACCTGTCGTACATTGTAGGTTTTGTCGTTATACAGGCGAACTGAAACTTCGTCGGCTCCTTTCACAACATGATAATTGGTCAGAATATAATATTTTCCGCCCTGATGCCGGATAATGACACCGGATCCCAAGCCGCGGGAACGGAATTCCTGTTTTTCTTCGGGACGATTCTGTTCCTGCGACTGTCCGCCGAAACGGTTTCGAAAAAATTCTTCAAAAGGGTCGATGAATCGCATGACCTGACGTTCTTCGATACTGACTGTTTCTATCTGAACGACGGAAGGCAATACGGCATTCGAAACATTCCGGTAAGAAAGCTGCAGTGCTTCCAAATCGCCTTCGGGTGCCGCCGCTTTGACCACGGAATCGGGCGATGCGGCATGCCGCAAACCGCAGTAAAAACCGATGCCCGTACCCGCTACAAGAAGAAACAGAATAACATTCGCGATTAAAAGTCTTTTATATAAAACAGTTTTTTGCATATTCACCTCGTTGTGTTACATAAACAAAACGTTCGGATATGCAAATAGTTACATAAAATTTATTTATCGAGAACAGCCGTAATGGCCGATTCGATTTTTTGCACTTTCCGGCGAAGCAGCTCCTCTGTCTCTTTCACGGTACCTGTCTGTTTGACGCCTGTCGTACAGTAAAACTTGATTTTGGGTTCCGTTCCCGACGGGCGAACGGAAACGACAGATCCGTCCTCAAGATAGTATTGAAGAACATTGGACAGCGGCAATCCGTTGACTCCTGTTTTGTAATCGAGTGCCCTGACAACGGGAATATCGGCCAACTCTTTCGGCGGATTTTTTCTTAAATCTTCCATCAGCTCGGCCATAAAACGGGCTCCCGATTCTCCCTGAAAATATTTGGAAACGGCAAATTCTTCAAAAAAGCCGAACCGGGCGAAAATATCCGTCAGGTAATCGATAATCGTCATTCCGCGAGATCGGCAGTACAAAGCAATTTCGCAAATCAGCATGGCGGCGCTGACGGCATCTTTATCCCGAACTTCCGTTTCGACCAGAAAACCGTAGCTTTCTTCGAATCCCATGACAAATTCGACCCCTCGTTTCTCGAAATCTTCCATCTGACGGGCGATCCATTTAAATCCGGTCAAAACACTCGGGCATTCGACTCCGAAAGATTCGGCAATTCGGTCGATCAGGTTTGTCGAAACAATCGTCTTGACCACACCGGCCGGTTTTGTATCGAGTCCTTTCTCTTTGCGATAGGAAAGAAGATAATAAGCCAAAATACATCCGAACTGATTTCCTGTCACCAGCTGGTAGCGGCCGTCGGGAAGAGGAACGGCAATGCCGATGCGGTCGGAATCGGGATCGGTTCCCAAAACCAAATCGGCTTTCTCTTTTTGCGCCAGGGAAACGGCTCTGTCCATGGCTTCGGCAATTTCCGGATTCGGAAACGGTGTTGTCGGAAAATCGCCGTCCGGTTCGGCCTGTTCGGGAACCAGTATCACATTCAGTCCCAGATCGTTAAGAACGCGAACCACGGGCACTTTCCCTGCCCCGTTTAAAGGGGTATAGACAATCTTAATATCTTTTGAGGAAGCAAAAAGCTCGGAACGGCAGGAATATGATTTCACCATTTCGTTATAAGCGTCGTCCACTTCGCGATCGATATAAACCAGCAATCCTTTCGCGACAGCTTCCTGTTCGGATAATGTGGGAATCTCTCCCGTCACCGAATTCACTTCATCAATGATTCCGGTATCGACAGGAGGTGTTATCTGACTGCCGTTTTTCCAAAAGACCTTATATCCGTTGTATTCGGCCGGATTGTGACTGGCCGTAATCATGATTCCGGCTGTGGTTTTCAGGTAACGGATGGCAAAAGATAAAACAGGTGTGGGACGAAGCGATGTAAATAGAAAAGTTTTAATCCCGTTGGCAGCAAAAACAAGAGCCGCCGATTTCGCAAATTCGGGAGAAAAATGGCGCGAATCGTACGCAATGACCGCCGTTTGAGGTTCACCCGACTTTTTCAGATAACAGGCCAGCCCCTGAGTCGCTCTTCGCACGACAAAAGTATTCATGCGGTTAAGTCCGCCGCCGATGACACCCCGCAACCCTGCAGTCCCGAATTCCAGTTCGCGGTAAAACCGGTCATTCAGTTCATCTTCGTCATTTGCATCGATGACTTTTTGTAAATCATCGCGAAAAAAGGCGTCCTCTTCGTTCGACAGATAATATTCGGCTTTTTTCATCAATTCCGGGTTCATAACAGTCTCCTTACTATTGATTTTCCGTCAGTTCCTTTCGGCAAGCGGAACATAGGCCCGTGATTTTGTAACACTTCTGTATGCGGGACGAATAATCCGCTGACTGTCGAGAATTTCTTCGATGCGGTGGGCACACCATCCCGAAACACGGGAAACGGCAAACAGAGGCGTATAAAGTTCTTCCGGGATATTCAGCATTTCGTAAACAAAACCGGAATAGAGATCGACATTGGCCGACATCACGTTTTCATACCCCTTCACTTCTTTAAAAACGCCCGGTGTCAGTTTTTCGATTCTTTCATATAAAATAAAGTCGTCCATGCGTCCCGATTTCTCGGCCAGTTCACGGGCTTTCTCTTTTAAAATGATGGCGCGGGGATCCGAAAGTGTATAAATGGCGTGACCGATACCGTACACGAGACCGGTTCCGTCACCCGCCTCTTTTTTGATAATCTTCACCAGATAATCGCGAAGAGCCGTTTCGTTTGTCCAATCCGAAACATTTTCCCGAATTTCGTTTACCATCTGTTTGACCTGAATATTGGCTCCGCCGTGTTTACGCCCTTTCAGCGATCCGATGGCAGCCGATATGGCCGCGTAGGTGTCGGTTTCGGCCGAGGAAACGACACGGGCCGTAAAAGCGGAATTGTTTCCTCCGCCGTGCTCGGCATGCAAAACGAGACACAAATCCAAAAGTTCGGCTTCCAGCGGTGTGAATTTCCGGTCGGCCCGAATCAGATGGAGAAAATTTTCTCCCGTCGAGTAGCTCGGTTCGTAATTATGAATAAAAAGACTTTTGTTATCGTAATAATGCCGTTTGGCCTGATAGCCGTAGGCAGCCAGAATGGGAATACGGGCAACCAGCTGGATACACTGTTTCAGAATATTACCGATCGAATAGTCTTCGGCATTCGGATCGATAGAATAGAGAGAAAGCACCGTTCTCCCCAGTTTGTTCATGACGTTGGAACTGGGCTGCCGCAAAATCATATCTTCGATAAAACTTCCCGGCAGATCTCTGTATTTCGACAAAATCTGTCTGAATTCTTCGAGAAGAGAGGCATTCGGCAATTCACCGAAAATCAGCAGATAGGCTGTCTCCTCGTAACCGAAACGCTTTTCCTTTTGAAAGCCGGCAACCAGATCTTTGATGTCGATTCCGCGATAGCGGAGACGCCCTTCCGCCGGGGTTTTAACTCCCTCATCAATGATATAGCCGTGTACATCTCCGATAGCGGTCACTCCGACGACAACACCCGTGCCGTCACTGTTACGCAATCCGCGTTTTATATTCCATTTATCGAAAATTTCGGGAGAGATGGATACGCTGTTCTTGATGCGGTTGACATAGGTTTGCAAAACTTCTTCGTTATCTAACATATAGACTCCTTTTTTACGTAGAGGAAATCAAAAATCCGGTGTCCCTTCTCGATTCCCTTATTTTCGAATTTGGTCTCCGGACGCCAGGGCGTCCTGGCAAAATCCGGCTGACTGCGGTTTTCCAGCTCCGGAAAAGAAGAGAGAACTTCCCGTATCCGGTCGGCGTAATCTTCCCAGTCCGTTGCCACAAGAAGATAACCGCCCGGTTTTAACAGTGAGGTCAGGACCTCCGTAAACGGAGGAGAGATCAGACGCCGTTTGTGATGCTTTTTTTTCTGCCACGGATCCGGAAAAAAGATATGAAATCCGTCGCAAACGGCCGTTTCCGCCTTATCCGACTTCAGGATTTCCTGAGCATCTCCTTCGACAATTTTCAGATTCGGAATCTGCCGCACGGCAATTTCGGAAACCACTTTTCCGATTCCGGGACGGTGAACATCAAACGCAAGATAATTTTTATCTTTGTTCGCTTCGGCAAATGCCAAAGTCGCATCACCCATTCCGAATCCGATTTCGATAATCAGCGGCCGCCCGTTTCCGAAAAGCGAACGGCTGCCGATTGCGGGAAGAGTTTCTTCATTGTATAAAACATTCGGGGGCGGCGCCGTCAGAGCATCCCGACAGGTTCCTCTGATACGGCCGCTTCTGCGCACAAAGCTGCGAATTTTCCGCCGTTCCGATTCGTTTTCCGTCATTTTACAGGCTCTTGCTCTTCAATACCGTTTGTGCCGCCGCCAATCGGGCCACGGGAACACGGAAAGGCGAACAGGAAACGTAATTCAACCCGGCCGAATAAAAGAATTCGATACTGCGCGGATCTCCGCCGTGCTCGCCGCAGATTCCCATTTTCAGTTCGGGCTTGGTTTTCCGCCCCAAACCGGCTGCCGTCTGTACCAACCGGCCGACACCGCTGACATCGATGCTGGCAAACGGGTCATGGTGAAGAATGCCTTTCTCCCGGTAGGCCGGCAGGAAGCTGCCGATATCGTCACGTGAAAATCCGTATGTCATCTGGGTCAGGTCGTTTGTTCCGAACGAAAAGAAATCGGCATGAGCGGCAATTTCATCCGCCGTAATGGCAGCGCGCGGAATTTCGATCATACTTCCGATGCGGTATTCGATTTTGACACCGCTGTTCTCAATCACCGAATCGGCAACGGATACGGCATTCTTGCGCAGCATCGACAACTCTTCCTGTGTACCGACCAGCGGAATCATAATTTCAGGAGTGACGGAAATACCTTTGGCGGCCAACGCACAGGCAGAAGAAATGATGGCTTCAACCTGCATATCGTAGATTTCGGGATAAGTGACGCCCAAACGGCAGCCGCGGTGTCCCAGCATCGGGTTGAGCTCGTGCAGCTGATCCACTTTTGTTTTCAGCGCCGCCGGATTAATCTGCAATTTATCGGCCAATTCCTTGATCTCGAACTGTGTATGCGGTAAAAACTCGTGCAGCGGCGGATCGAGAAGACGGATTGTCACCGGAAGACCGGCCATGACTTCGAAAATGCCGTCAAAATCGGTTCTCTGCAGTTCGAGGATTTTTTTCAGCGCCTCTTTGCGTTCCTGCAGGCTGTCGGCCAGAATCATTCTCTGAAAATGTTCCAGTTTGCCTTCTCCGAAAAACATGTGTTCGGTGCGGCACAAACCGATTCCTTCGGCACCGTATTCACGGGCTTTGGCGGCATCTTCGGGTGTGTCGGCATTGGTGCGGACATGAAATCCTTTTGCGGGAACCCCTTCGCGTACCGCCTCGTTTTTCACTTCGTCGGCCCAGCCGAGGAAGGTCTCCACATCGCCGGTGATCGACGGCTGAACCAGCTCCAGCTTTTCGCCGAAGACCTCTCCGGTTTTTCCGTCGATGGAGATCCAATCGCCTTCTCGGAAGACTTTGCCGGCGACCGTCAGCGTTTTATCGCTGATGACCGCCTCTTTACATCCGGCCACGCACGGCCGCCCCATACCGCGGGCGACAACCGCCGCATGCGAAGTCATACCGCCGGTGGAGGTCAAAATACCTTGGGCGGCATGCATACCGCCGATATCTTCGGGGCTGGTCTCTTTCCGGCACAAAACAACCTGACGGCCCTGAGCCGCCCACGCTTCCGCATCTTCGGCCGTGAAGACAATCTGCCCCGTTGCCGCACCCGGAGAAGCATTCAGTCCGTTGGCAATGACTTTCGCCGTTTTACGGGAAGCCGGATCAATCATCGGATGAAAAATCTGATCGAGCTGATCGGGCGTTACGCGCATCAGTGCCGTCTCTTTGGAAATCGCCCCTTCTTTGACCATATCGACGGCGATTTTGACGGCCGCATTGCCGGTCCGCTTTCCGTTTCGTGTCTGAAGCAGATACAGCGTTCCCTGCTCGATGGTAAATTCCATATCCTGCATATCCCGGTAATGGGCTTCCAGACGGTCTTTGATTTCGGTCAACTGTTTGAAAACAGCCGGATTCTCTTTCTCCAAAACCGACAGTTTCAGCGGCGTCCGGATACCGGCCACGACATCCTCGCCCTGCGCATTCATCAAATACTCGCCGTAAAAATAATTTTCTCCCGTCGACGGGTCGCGGCTGAAACAGACTCCCGTTCCGGACCCCTCACCCGAATTCCCGAAAACCATCGACTGAACGTTCACGGCTGTTCCCAAAAGCCCTTCGATGTTGTTTAAACGGCGGTATTTAATCGCTTTATCATTTTGCCAGGAACGGAAAACCGCATAAATCGCATCAATCAGCTGAGCTTTGGCATCCTGCGGAAAATCACGGTTCTGATGCAGTCTGAACACCTCTTTGTAACGCGTTACCAGATCTTTCAGGTCGGCGGCGTTTAAATCCGTATCCAGTTCGACGCCCCGCTCTTCTTTCTTCTTTTCCAGAAGCGATTCGAACAGGTTGATATCCATTCCCAATGCGACATCGCTGAACATCTGGATGAACCGGCGGTACGAATCCCATGCAAAACGGGGGTTTCCCGTCAGGGAAGCTAACCCTTCGACAGCCTGGTCGTTCAATCCCAAATTCAAAATCGTATCCATCATACCGGGCATCGAGACAGCCGCTCCCGAACGGACGGAAACCAGCAACGGGTTTTGGGGATCTCCCAGTTTTTTCCCTGTCAGTTTTTCGAGTTTGGCCAGGTTTTCGTCAACCTGATCCAATATAATCTGCGGCAGCTGCCGGTTGTTATGATAATAAAGATCGCATCCTTTTGTGGCTATGGTGAATCCCGGAGGAACGGGAATGCCCAAATTCGTCATTTCTGCCAGATTGGCGCCTTTTCCCCCCAGCAAATCTCTCATTTCGGCATTGCCTTCGGTCAGATTGCCGCCGAAAAAATAAACCAGTTTTTCATTACTCATGGGTACACATCTCCTTTGTGCTATTATAAAGTTAAAAATTTATTAAGTCAACCCACCGGCCGCCCTGTACTTTTCGAAAAAAATCATGTAAGATGAAATTGTCCGACGGAGGATATTATGAGAAAAATTTTATTACCGATTCTGACAGCGGGACTCTTTTGGGCCTGCAATATCGAGACCGAAATTACGAAAGAGACAACAGCTGTTCTGGACAGTTCCGTAAAATCGATTGTCATCAACAATTCGTATATTCCTATCGAAATAGAGGGAATTTCGGGAAACGAAATCAATTTTAAATCCGGCGGTATGATTACCCTTTACACAGGAGACAAAACCATTAACGAACCGGTCATCAAGATATCCGACAACAGCGCACTGCTTTATTTTCAGGTATTTGAAGATAATCAGGCCAGTTTCTCGTTCAACAGCAACAACGGAAAGAACAAGCCGTGGCTTCGTATTCAGATTCCTTCCTCATTTTCCGGCGATCTGACTCTCAATAATTACGGATTCAATGCAAAAGCTTCGATTAAAAATTTTCCGCAGTTAAATTCTTTTACTTATCTGGTCATCGATTCCGATTTGACAATGGACAATATTCACGGCAAAAAGTCGACATTCTACCTGAACAGCGCCGACCTGAATGCCGCGAATTTCGAATTTGAGAACACAACGATTTACGCCCAAACTTCGTGCACCATCTCGCTGTCGGGCTTTCCGGGAAATCTGTTTGTGACAACACAGAATTATATGCCGTTTAAGGCAAAATACAGCAGATACAACGGAGAATATATCGATATCCGAACCTACAGCGGCGGCGGAGAAATTGTTCTTCCGAAAACGGCCTCGTTCACGTACGATCTCTTTTCCACAACGGGAAGTGTCGGTCTCTCGGGATTCCCGGCAAACTCTGCGCAAATTAATCTCGCCAATAAAAAACGCGGTACGGTTTCGGGCAGCGGCACATCGGGAGAAATATATTACAACTCCTATACCAACTCGTTCACAATCAAAGCGGAATAACCGGAACTAAGCACGGAACGCTTTCAATCCCGCAACCGCTTCGGAGTGACGCAACGTGTTGAGCGCTTTCTGCTCGATTTGACGGATTCTCTCTTTTGTGAGATTGTAAATCTCGGAAATATCGCTGAGGGACATTTCCATTTTCCCGTTCAGACCGAACCGCATTTCCAGAATCTCGGCTTCTTTCCGGGGAAGTGTCGCCAGAACTTTATTGATTTCATCTTTTAACGAACTCTCTTCCAGAGAGGTTTCGGGAGTCGGATAGGTCGAATCCGCTATCAGCTCACCGAATTCCGATTCCTCACCGCTCTTTCCGGAAGCGACGGGCGCATCGAGCGAAACGGTTGTGCGCGAGACTCCCACCAGCTGACGAATCAGATCGGGTTCCAGCCCTGTCTGTTCGGCCAACCGTTCCCAATCCTCGCTGTTCGGTGAGGCAATCCCGGCTTCCTTCATCGCTTTTTCGATTTGAATCAGCTCGTTGACACGATTCAGCGGCAGCCGAATGGCCCTCGATTTTTCATTGATTGCTTTCATAATCGACTGACGGATCCACCAGACGGCATAAGAAATAAAGTGATACCCTCTTTCGGGGTCGTATTTCTCGACGGCTGTCATAAGCCCCAAATTCCCTTCGTTAATCAGATCCATAAGTCCGAATCCGGTATTTTCATACTGTTTGGCAACGGAAACGACAAAGCGCAAATGCGAATTGATCAGTTTTTCCCGGGCAGAGGCATCTCCGGAAACCGCTTTGCGGGCCAGTTCGGTCTCTTCTTCCGGAGTCAGCAACGGATACTGCTTCACGTCATTTAAATAAAGCGTCAGAAGATTGTCGGAATTCATGGTTTCGTTTTTTTTCATTTTAAACCTCCGATACTCATTATGCAATTTTCGTTCCACAAAAGCCGAAAAAAAGAGAGTTACTTAATTCTTTTTCAGATAGACATTTACAAAACAACAGGATTGTCTTCGGGTCGATGATGCGTCAATATGACACATCAATACGGGAATACGGAAAAACTGTTTCGAAATAACTCGATTTTTTCGAACGGCGTCAGCAAAACGAACCGCTCCCCGTCTTCTTCGAGAAACCGATTCCAGTTCTCTTCAATCAAATCATCAATCATATCTTTTTCGGCCAGCTCAGAAAAAATATGATTTTCTTTTCGGCTCAGATATTCGAGAATTTGGAGAAAATAAAAAATTTTAAAATCGGAAGACTCCTGTTCGTGCAAATAGGAACGAATCAACGGCAAAAAAAGCGTCTCGAGACAGCATCCGTTTCCGACAGCGTCGGTACACAAATGGAGTGCCTTTCTCGCCTCTTTTGTCTTTCCCGCTGCCGACAAAAGATCGAAATCGTGAAGACAGGAATAGTAGAGCTCGACAGGCGTCTGACGGGTTCTGCGGACCGTTATATCCCGCATACGGTAATTCCGGAAAGCCGGAATTTGAATTTGTATTTGTAACGACTGTCCCTCTCTCATAATTTCAAGATAAGAAGAAAAAAACGAAAAGTCAATTTTTTCTTGACTAAAAAAAGAAAAATCAATATATTTGAATAAAGAATGTTAGGGAGGCCAATTTATGAATATCAAACCGCTCGGATCGAAAGTCGTTCTTACCGTTAAACTGACAGAAGAGAAAACAGCCGGAGGACTTTACATCCCTCAGACGGCACAGGAAAAAACACAAATCGGTACCGTAAAAGCTGTCGGTCCCGGAACGGATAAAGTCAAAATGGAAGTCAAACCGGGTGACACGATTCTGTTTGATAAATATGCGGGAACATCCGTAAAAGTCGACGGCGAAGAGTTTCTGATTGCCGATGTCAAGGATATTCTGGCAGTTTTGGACTGATGAAACCGAAAACAATGATAAAAAAACGACCCGCGGGGTCGTTTTTTTATTGCGATTCGATGTATTCCATGAATCGGGAGGCCGTTCCGATGATTTTTTCGGGACCGCCGATAACACGGCTGGTTTGCGGAATCGATTTGAAAAACAGCGAACCGTAAGCCGGTTTGGTAACAATCCGCTTATCGAGAACAACAACAACTCCGCAATCGGTTTTTTTCCTCATAACGCGGCCGAATCCCTGTTTAAAGCGCATCACCGCCTGAGGAACGGAAAGTTCGAAGAAAGAACGGCCTCCGTTCCGGTCAACCCGCTGCGAACGGGCGGCCAATACCGGATCGTCGGGGACACGAAACGGCAGCCGGAAAATCAGCAGGTGCTCGAGCGTTTTTCCGGGCGCATCGATTCCTTCCCAAAAAGAATCGGTTGCAAACAGAACGCTGCCGATATCTTCTTTAAAGCGTTCCAGAAGCAGCCGCCGCGATTCGCCGCCCTGCCGGAAAGCGGTGATGCCGGCCGCCTCGAGATCGTCGGCGACCGCTTCGTAAACCGCGTTCATCTGCGACAGCGATGTGAACAGCAGCAGCGCACGGCCTTTGACGGTCAGCAGGTAATCGCGGGTAAAATCGGCCGCATAAGAGAGAAAATCGTCGGAGGAAACATCGGGCGCTTCCTCCGACGCGACAGCCAGCAAAACCCGGCTGCGGTAATCGAACGGTGAAGTAAACATCAGCGTTTCGAGCCGCTCTTTTCCGAAACCGTCCATGCCGATCGATTTCAGGAAAAATTCAAACCGCGAATCGACAGCCAACGTGGCCGAGGTGCAGACGGCGGTTTCGGTTTCGGACCAAAGCGCATCCGCCAGAATCGGACCGACATCCATCGGCGTGATATTGAATTGCACAAAAGAATCCCCGTTCATCCGTTTTTCTTTCGACAGCCAGTAAACGTTATCGCTGTCGGATTCGTATGCCAGAAATTTCGTAACCGTTTCCGTCAGAGACGCAATCCGACGAATACACAGCGATGTCTCCCGAACCACCGAATCGACATCCCCTCCCGAGCCGTTCCCTTCCAGCAAATCGATAATGTCTGTCAATTCATTGATGATTTTTTCGCAGGAACGGTGAAAGGCGGTCAAAGAAGTTCTCGCAAAATCGGGAAGCGGCACCGCTCCGTTGACGGGGAGAGAGCGCATCTGAGGAAAAGAGAAATCTGTCTGAGTCAGCAACTGCTCGTCCAGATAAGTCAATTGGGAAACAATTTCATTCTGCAATTCGTCAATGCGTCCGAGGCGGTCGGCACTCACACCGTGAAACTTTTTCAACTGGGAGAGAAGACCGAAAATACGCGTTCCGCGCTTCGTTTTGATGCGATTCATAACCCGGCGAACCGAAGGAGCACTTAACATCGATGTAAAATAGCGGGTCGCATCTTTTTCGATATTATGCGCCTCATCGAAAATCACCTTCGTATACCCCGGAATCAGAACCGAGCCCTCTTCGGAATCGGCGGATGATTCGAGCCGCAGAGCGATATCGGCAAAGAGAAGATGGTTGTTGACCACGATAATGCGGGCCCCGGCAGCCTCCCGGCGCAGGTTAAAAACAAAGCATTTGTCGTAGAACGGACACTGAATGCCCAGACAGTTATCCGACTCGGAACAGATCCGGCTTTTCAACGCCGCATCGAAAGGGAAATTTAACTCGGAAAAATCGCCGGTTTCGGTTTGGAGACTCCAGTCGCGAATATCTGTCCAGTCGATTTCATCTTCAAAAAGAGAATTTCCCAAAGCCAGTTCTTCGTCAAAGCGGCGGCGGCACAAATAGTTGTTGCGGCCTTTCATCAAAACATATTTCACATCGGCGTTCAGGATTTTCAACGCCAGCGGTAAATCTTTTTTGATCAGCTGATCCTGCAAATTGATGGTGGCCGTGGAAATCACAATGCGGGCGCTTCGGTTTTTATTTTCCGAAACCCACTTTATGGAGGGAATCAAATAGGCCAGCGATTTTCCGATTCCGGTGCCCGCTTCGGCAACCAGCATGAGGTTGTTGTTAAGCGCATCGGTGACTGCTTTCATCATCTGCAGCTGTGATTCCCGATATTCGTAATCGCCCATGAATTTGGCAAAACCGTCTCCCGATTCGCAAAAATCGATTAATGAAGAGCTGTCGACGGCAACTTTTTCTTTGTCGATGTACGGTTCGACAACAACCGTCATGTTCTCCGCTTCGTTATCGATGATATAGCTGCCGACTCCGTCATGGCCCAAAGAGGCCGAGACGCCGACATCGGCCTGACTCGGGACAAGATAACCGCCCGGGTGATTGTGAATAGCAACATCCGCATCCCGCAAATGAAGCATCGGCGCCGCCGTCATCGCATCGGTACCCGAAGCAACGGCTTTGACTTCCGCGACCAATCCCTCTTCATTCAGATAACCGCAAAAATTGACTTCCCGGCCGCCGTGTTCGCGAATCTTTGTTTTCATATAGTGAATCGCATCGGGCGTAAACCGCTCGGTTGTCTTCACCGGCTGCCTCCTTTGCGATTCCGCTTTTCTTCCCGGTAACGGCGGCGCATCTCTTCGGGCGGTGCCGGCATCGCCTTAACCCGCGGCAGATTCAGTTTTAACCGCATTGCCGTAACCCGCAATATAAACACAAAAAATCCGCTGACAGTCAAAACGACTGCCGGCGACAGCGGCGTCCAGCGTGTCAACGCATACAGAAGCCAGCTGCCCAGAATTGCGGCCGTCGCATAAAAATCGGTTCGAATCACGGTCGGAATTTCACGCACCATTAAATCCCGAATCACGCCGCCGCCGCAGGCCGTCAGCATACCCGAAACAGCCACCCCGAACGGCCCCAACCCGAGCGCATACCCTTTCGCCGCTCCGATTACCGTAAAAATAGCGAGACCGAGCGCATCCCCGATTTTCACCCATTTCCAAAGATAAGCAATGCGGGCCGCCAGAAAAAAAACAAGCAGAGCGCCGATCAGGCAGACGGCAAAATAGGCCTCGCTTTGCAGTGCCGCGACGGGAAAATCACCGAGCAGCGAATCGCGGATCATGCCGCCGCCGATACCGGTCAGGAGAGCCAATACAATCACACCGAGAATATCCAGCTCGTATTTGACGGCCTTAAAAGCACCGGTAATGGAAAAAATAAAGGTTCCGGCCAAATCCAAAAAAAACAGAACGGCGGTATAAGCCTGTTCATTCAAATCATTCATTCCCGACCGCCAAATCCGGACGAAGCGCAGCCGCCCGGCCCGTATAAACCGGCCGGACATCTCTTTTTTCCCCGGCCGCAAACTGAACCAATACCCGCACCATCATCGGCAGACTGCCGTCGTAAACCGGTTCCTGTGTACAAAAAAGCGGTGTCGATGCATAACGTCCGCTCCGGCGCAAAGCCGCTGCCGGATTCAAAGCCGTCACATCGGCCGTCACGGAAAATAAAATCAATGTCAAATCGGATTCATTCAATCCGTTTTCTTTCTCGACTGCGGAGATGAGGCCGGTAACGGCTTCCCCGATAGCCTCGGGGGTATTCTCCCGAATACCGGCCGCCCCCCTGACAGACAGTGTCAGCATAAAAGACTCCCGAAAAAAGGTTTTCACTTTCGAAATTTTGGTGTATAATGATTATATACCGCATAAGAAGGAAAATGAAGTGGAAACGGAACAAAAAAATAAAAAAGAAGCCCGACTCGAAGCAAAACGGCTGAAAGCACAGCAAAAAGCGGCCAAAGCCGAAGCCAAAAAACAAAAACAGGAAGCCCGCAGGCAAAAACGATCGAAAGGCCGGAAAATTTTTACCTTTTTTTTCATCCTCTTTCTCCTCGCCGGAGGAGCCGCCGCCGTCTTTTTCATCGGCTGGGTTCATCCGCCGCTGAACGGCAATCAATACGCTGTCATTTTTTCAAAAACCGGCGGTTACCGCGAAACACCTTTACGTGCGGATGAATTTCTGTGGATGCCCGAAAGACTTCTGCCGACCAATACCACTGTTCTGATTTATTCCGTCGAACCGAGAAGCTGCTCGGTCGATGTCGAGGGAAAACTCCCGTCGGGCGATATCTATTCGATGTTAGTAGAAGGAGCCCCCTCTTTCGCTTTCCGGTTCTCATGCCGTCTGACCTGTCGTCTCAATCCGGAACGGCTCATCGATTTGGCGCGGGAGGGAGTTCTTCCCGAACAAACGGAAGCTCTTATTGCCGGGTTTGAAAAAGATTTTCAGCCGATGATTATTGATCTGATTCAGAAAAAATCAACCGATTCCGAATTTGTCTCTCTGATCGGCTCCGATTTTTCAAAACTGCAGGATGTTCTGACGGAAGAAATCGAAGCGAGAAATCCGAACATCGATGTCACCAGACTGATTGTCAATTCGATTTCGCTGCCCGATATCCGTCTTTACGAAGAGGCCCGTAATCTCTATTTCCGCACGATTCAAAATGTTCCGCCGGAGAGACTGCAGCGGCTGCAAAAAGAGGTCACCGAAGGAACCGCTCAGCTGATGAAATACCAGTCGCTGGAAGAATTGGCCCGACTGCTCGAAAAATATCCGATTTTAATGGAGTATGCCAAAATCAATCCGACGTTGGAAATGCCCCGTAACGGGGAACAATAACCGCCGCTTCGCCGGCGGTCACCTTTAACGAAGCCCCGTCGGCATCGGTTTCGTTACTGAGGCTGAAAGCCGCGGCGGAAAGCGGATAGCCGTCAAGCGGCCACCGGAACCCGTTTGTCACGGCCTCCGCCTTCTCTCCGATGGCATAAACCGAAACCACACGCCGCTTTTTTTCCGTATCCGCATGCCAGATTTCCCCGCTTGCGACCCGGTAAACCGTCTCGTCCGCTGTCTCCCACAGGCGCCATTGCGGCTGCCGGCAAAAAAGATGCCACAACGCCAGCCAATGATCCATCCGCCCGCCGCCGCCGCCGACGACCGCAATCGAACGGCATCCGGCATTCAACGCAGCCTCGAAAGCCAAATCGGTGTCGCTCGCATCTTTGGCCCGCGGATACCGGGAAATCCGGTTGTCGGAGGGCAGCGGCACCGTTGCCGAATCGAAATCGCCGACAAGGCAGGAAGGATGCACTCCGCAACGGAAGGCTGTATCCCAGCCGCTGTCGGCACACACGATATAGGGGGAATGTCGGCACAACCGGATTACGACCTCATCGGGAGGCGTGTTTCCCCCCGTAAAAATAACGGCATCATACGCATCGGTGTTCATGCTTCTACTATACCCGACCCCCGAAAATAAAACAAGCCGATCGATTCGATTCACGGCGAAAATCCTTGACGAAAAAAAAGTTTCACTGTAATTTAAAGAAGATGTTTCTGTTTCAAAAAATTCCTTCCGCTGTCTTCTCTTTCGTTACCGAATTCGAAAAAAACGGATTTGCCTGCTATCCTGTCGGCGGAGCCGTACGGGATCTTCTGCTCGGGAAGCGGCCGACCGATTTTGATTTTACGACCGATGCCCGTCCCGAAGCGGTGATGAAGCTGTTTCGCAGTGTTATACCGACCGGAATCAGACACGGAACCGTCACGGTTCTGTACAGGCATCATTCCTTCGAGGTGACATCGTATCGCAGCGAAGAGTCTTACAGCGACGGCCGTCATCCCGACCGGGTTTCCTTCGACTGTACGCTCGAAGAAGATTTAAAGCGACGCGACTTCACGATCAACGCCCTGGCGCTGGATATTGCCGGAAAAAGAATCATCGACCTTTTTGACGGCCGATCCGACCTGAAAAACAAACGGATACGTTGCATCGGCAATCCGGAAGAGCGGTTTCGGGAAGATGCCCTGCGGCTGATGCGGGCCGCCCGTTTTGCCTCCCGACTTTCGTTCACAATCGAAGAAAAAACCTTCGAAGCGATGAAACGGCTGGCTCCTTCCGTCTCCCGAATTTCCGTCGAGCGTATTCGGGAAGAAATAATGAAAATCATCACCTCTCCCCGCCCTTCTGTCGGATTCGAAATGATGAGAGAGACCGGACTGACGAAGACGGTTCTGCCGGAACTGGAGAATTGTGTCGGATTCGAGCAGAACGAATTTCACCGCTTCGATGTCTACAGACACCTGCTGGCGGCATGCGATTACCTTCCGGCCGAAAAACCGCAGATCAGACTGGCCGCCCTTTTGCATGATATCGGCAAACCCGCTTCTTTTGCTCTCCGCGACGGCCGCCGCACTTTTTACGGACACGAAATCAAATCGGCCGATATGGCCGACAGAATCATGCACCGCCTGAAATTTTCGAACAGTGAAATCGAAACGGTTCTCTTTCTGATTCGCAATCACATGATTCACTATACACCGGAATGGAGCGACAGTGCCGTCAGACGCTTCATGGCGGCCGTTCCGCCCGAAAAACGCCCCGATTTTTTTGCACTGAAGGAAGCCGATGCGTTTGCCCATGAAGGAACCCGCCCCAATCCGCTCTTCCAAAAAGAATTTCTCGATCGCATAGCGGCCTGCGAAGCCCAAAATGCGGCTCTGTCTCTGAAAGATTTGGCGGTTAACGGGAATGATTTGGCATCGATCGGTTTTCCGAAAACTCCTCAAATGGGCAGAATGCTGAAGATTTTACTGGAAGCGGTTCTCGATGATCCGCAGATGAATACGAAAGAAAAACTGCTCAATCTGGCGGTGAACTATCGGAAAGAATTTATGCCGGAAAATTAATCTTTCTCCGACCAGATTTTTTCTTCGATTAACCGGGCAATGGCTTCTTCCGCCGCCTGAATTTCGGCTGCTTTCCGCGATGAACCGGATCCCTCCCCGTAACGCTCGTCTTTCACCGTTACCTCTACAAAAAAAACGGCATCGTGATCGGGTCCCGTTTTTTTGACAATCCGGTAACGGGGCAATGTTTTCCATTGACGCTGAACAAACATCTGAAGACGGGTTTTGGGGTCGACAGACGAAACATCGCAGACAGCCTCGGTAAATTGTTGGGGAAAAAATCGAAGAATGAAACGGTTGGCGGGGTTCCATCCGCCGTCGAGATAGATAGCCCCGATGAGGGCCTCTACGGAATCGGCAACGGGCGCTTTCCGAAAGCGTCCGGTTGAGTTCCGTTCGCTTTTTCCGACAATCAGGAGCTCTTCCATCCCCAGACTGCAGGCAATCTCGTAAAGACTGTTTTCACACACCATCGCCGAACGATGCCGGGTCAAAAACCCCTCATCGCGGTCGGGAAATCTGTCATACAAATAAACAGACATAACAAGAGACAGAACACTGTCTCCGAGAAATTCCAATCGTTCGTTGCTTCGAACCGGCTCGGAAGCAAAAGAACGGTGAACAAAAGCATTTACCAGCAACGATTCCGAACGGAACCGGTAACCGATTCGCTTCTGGAAATTTTTCAGGGATTGCCTGTCGGCAATCCCCGAAGAAATCAAATTTAAATAGGGATCAGTTTTTGAGCTCTTCATTCAGCCATTTAACAACATCACCGACCGTCTCGATTTCACGGAGTAAATCATCGGGAACTTTTCGGCCGAATTCCTGCTCGACATAGTAAACCAGGTCAAAGGTCTCCAAACTGTCCGCACCCAAATCCTGCAAAAAACAGGATTCCATTGTAATCTTATCCGGATCACGAATATCCAGAGTTTCGGCTACAATTTTTTTTACTTTTTCAAAAATTTCCTGTTCTGACACGGAATACTCCTCGGATGATTAATCCAATTTTTCCGTTTCAATCACCTGCTGTCCGCGGTAAAATCCGCATTTCGGACACACGCGATGCGACGGAATTTTACTGCCGCAGGTCGAACATTCGGAAAGAACCGGTCTTTCCAGTTTCATATTGGCTGCACGGCGGCTGCGTGTTTTCGATTTCGAAACTTTGTATTTGGGTACTGCCATTACTCTTCCTCACAAAAATACGTTTTATACAGAATAGACTAAATTTCAACTCTTGTCAATCGGTATCAGCTTTCTTTTTAATGCATCGGCGACGATTTGGGGCACCATAGCCGAAATATCGCCTCCGAACGAAGCAATTTCTTTAATGGCCGAAGAACGCAGAACAAAATATTGAGGATCTGTCGGGAAAAAAATAATCTCGATATTTTTATTAAGGGATTTGTTGGTCATCGCCAGTTCGAATTCGTACCCGAAATCGGCAAGCGCTCTCACACCGCGAATCATCAGAGAAACGGAATACCGGTCGACAAAATCGACTACCAGTCCGTGCCAGGCAACAACCTCGATATTCGGCAAATGCGATGTCAGTTTTCGAATCAAATCCAGCCGTTCCTCGGTCGAAAAAAGAGACCGTTTCGCTTCATTAATGGCCACAACGACATACAGTTTATCGAAAATCCGGGCGGCCCGCTCGATGATATTCAGGTGACCGTGCGTCGGGGGATCGAAACTGCCGGGGAAAAAGGCATTTTTCATCACTACTCCAGCTGTTTGCGCATTCTGACCGAAAATTCGTTGCGCCACGGTTTAAAATCACGATTGTCTTCGAAAGGAATTTCTCTGATGATATCAAATACATTTTGCGATTTATAGACGACCACCGCAAATTTCCGGTTTCCGATATAGATAATTTCTTCACCGGGCTGAAGATTTTCCTCTGCTTTCAGACGACTGATGACACAATCAAAGTGTGCCGGTTCCGTAAAATCGGGAACATCGATGGCCAGCGACATTTCAAGAATCGGCTCGTGACAATAGCAGCATTTCAAATGATCCGCATTACGATCTTCCCGCAGAGGCTGGTTGGGGGCCGCTTTCAAATCGGAAAAGAATTCGGGGCCGACGGTTTTTTTTGCGGGTTTCTGCAAATCTTTGACGGTCGGAAATCCCGGAAGAGTATAAGATTCCCGGTTATTTTTCCGCTCCTGCTGCGGTTTTTGTTTCTTTTGCTGCCGGTTCTCGGCCTGAGCATGATGCTTTTTCCGACGGGAACGGTTACGGCGGAAACGGTTAAACCCGTTTCCTGAAGACGAAGATGAATGTCCGTTCGTCGGATTGCCGGATGATGACTGATCCATACTTTCTCCTTAATATGTGAGCAATTTATCGGTCAATGCGATTGCTATTTTTTCGATGGCATTGGCAACATACAGAGGATCCTGTAAGCTATTCTTGATCGAATCCAATTTAGCCTGGTTGATGACAACCGCTGTTTTACTCATCCGAATTTACTCCGTGAACGCATTCTCGAAACTTGTTACACTTTTAATATCGGACAAAACGGCAGCAACATCAAACCGAAAATCTCTGTTTTGCAAATTTTTTAACGTCAGATAATTCCGGGCACTTTCCCGAATCCTCTTTTGTTTCACCTTCCCGATAAGGTCGGACAGACTCTCCATCCCGGAAAAATCGACGACTTTTACTTCGAGAAAAACAATCCGATTGTCTTTTTCGAGAACCGCATCGATTTCTCCGTACCGGCATCGGAAATTGCGATCCAGCACACGGTACCCGCGTGCCACGTAATCGGCAACGGCTAAATCTTCACCCCGGTTCCCCTTTTCTTTCGAAGTCATTTTCTTTATTATAGACATAGAGAAGGATTTCGGCAACAACTTTATATGTTTCTTCGGGAATAAATTTCCCGACAGGCAGATTCATCAGCGTTTCCGTCAGCGGAGGATTTTCGATAATCCGAATTCCGTGTTTTTCGGCCAGTTCCCGAATCCGGGCTGCCGTTAAACGTCTTCCTTTTGCCGTGACCCGCGGCGCCGCTTCCCCTTCCGTATATTTCAAAACAACCGCACTCTCTACATCCATTCGTCGATCTCCCTGTACGGATTTTCATCCGCGTAAGCAACGGCCGAACGGATATTCTTCCCGGTCCGAAGACGATACTGCGATAACGAATCGAGATTTGCCAGCCCTTCCGGCAGCAACGGCACAGCCCCGAATGTATCGACGGTCATTTCACCGGAGACGGAATCCGCATGAATCAGTGCATCGATGTGAGCCGACAGAATCCGGAAACGGTAGGAAACCAGGCGGTTGCCGGCCACCATTAAATCAAGATAACCGCGAATTCCGTTCCACTCGAACGGGATAACGCTGCGGAACCGGGGCGGTGTCCCGCAGGCATTAAAAAGCTCCAGCTCTTCGGCAAAGTCGGGTTTATCGAAACGGCAGGAAAAAAGATCCGCATAAAAGGCTTCCGTCTGCGAGGCGGGTGCCTCCAACCGGTTCCCCGCGAATTCGGCGGCCGCTTTCCGCATTTCGGCAGGCAGTCTCATTTTTGCCTTTTCGGTAGCCCGCGGCAGCAGAGCCGCCGATCCCGTCCCCGAAACGGTTTCCGATACGGGAACAGCGGTTAACGGTTCTCCGATAAGGCGGATTTGAATCTTTCCGGCAATATTCGAGAGCCGGGCGCGGTAAAGCATGCCGACCACCGGTTTTTCGCCGCAAACGCCGTTAAAAATACGGTTGTCGACGGCAAACCGCACTCTCGATTTATCGGCCGCCAGGATGCGTATAAAACGAAAGCCGTTGTCCCCTTTACCAAAAGCGGAAACAACGGCTTGTCGATCGGCTGACTCTATCTGTATGGACATCAGACGTTTTTCTTGCGAATCAGTTCTTTTACCTTAGCAGCCTTACCGATGCGGTCACGCAGATAGTAAAGTTTGGAACGGCGCACTTTACCGCAACGTACAACTTCCACTTTTGCGATACGCGGCGAGTGCATCGGGAACACTCTTTCAACCCCGACGCCGTAAGAAATTTTTCTGACCGTGAAATTCTTTGCAATGCCTTTATTATTAATGGCAATCACAATACCTTCAAAAACCTGAATTCTTTCGGTCGTTCCTTCCACAATTTTAAAATGAACTTTCACAGTATCTCCGATACGGAAGCTGCCCGTATCTTCTTTCATCTGCTCTGTTTCGATTGCTTTCATTAAATCCATTGACGATACCCCTCAAAATACTTATCGTATCATACACGAAAAATTAATTTTTTTCAATAAGTTCCGGCCGATTTTTTAACGTCTTTTCGATTCTTTTCTGCATCCGCCATTTGGCGATTTCGGCATGATTCCCGGAAAGAAGAACCTCCGGAACCCGCAAGCCGCCGAAAACTTCGGGCCGCGTATATTGCGGATATTCCAAAAGGCGGCAGCCGGCAAAGCTCTCCTCTTCGAGAGATTCTTTCGATATAACACCGTCAATATGGCGGTAGAGCGCATCGATAATCACAAGAGAAGCAATCTCTCCCGATGAAATGACATAATCTCCGATAGAAATTTCATCCGTCACATACAGGTCGATAATTCGCTGATCGATCCCTTCGTAACGGCCGCATAAAAAAATCAGCTCGTCGCTTCCGGCCAGCTCGACTGCCGTTGCATGGTCGAGCGGTTTCCCCGACGGCGTGGGATAAATAATCCGTGCTGTCGGATTCTCTCTGACAGATAAAATCGCCCTCTCAAACGGCTCCGGCTTCATCACTAATCCGGCTCCGCCCCCGTACGGATAGTCATCGCAGTGATGATACTGCCCGTCGGCGAACGGTTTCAAATCGACAGCCCGGTACGAAATCAGACCTTTATCGACGGCCCGCTTCATAATCGAACAGTCGAAGTAACTCTCAATAATTTGCGGAAAAAGCGTAATCACACTGATATTCATTGAAAAAACCAATCATCCAGAATTTCGATTGTTCCCGCATCGGAGTCGACACGTCCGACAAAATTCGAACGAAAAGGAACAAGTACCTTTTTCCCGTTTTCCGTCACCTCTATTTCCAATGTGTCGTCGGGAAGGTCCTGAAAAAGCGCCGTAACGGTTCCGCGAACCGCGCCCCCGCAAACCGCTTTCATGCCGATTAAATCCGCATAATAATACTCTTCGGTACTGCGTAAAGGTGCCGCAAAGGAACGATCGACATAAATTTCCCAGTTGGAATAGCGGCGCACCTGCTCGGGCGTATCCAACCCTTTCAGTTTCACCAGTGTCAGCGCACCGGAAAGCTTAACCCATTCGACCTCGAAATCGCGGGATCCGGTTCCGTTTGACAAATGATACACTTTCGGCAGGGCAAAATGATCGTATTCTCCCGAAAAGCTCGATACTTTAAAAGCGCCCGCCAAACCGTGGGGGCGCCTGATTCTGCCTATGGCAATCCGGGAATCCATACTCAGTCCAGAATTTCCAAAACAACGCGTTTGCCGGTCCGTACGGAAGCGGCACTCAAAACGGTACGAATCGCTTTGGCAATCCGTCCCTGTTTCCCGATGACCTTTCCGATATCCTCGGGCGCCACTTTTAATTCCAGCATGGTCGACTTTTCGCCTTCAATCATGTTGACTTCAACCTGATCGGGGCAATCAACCAGCGTTTTGGCAATATACTCAACAAGATCTTTTTCCATAAAGGCTCTCCATTAATCAGCCCAAATAGATCTGATGCTTATTCAGTAAAGATTTCACCGTATCGCTCGGCTGGGCTCCTTTCGCCAACCAGTCTTTCGCCCGATCGGCATCGATTTTGAATTGGCGATCTTCGGCCTCGACGGGATGATAGTATCCCAGTTCGTCGATTGTTTTTCCGTCGCGCGGAGCCGTCGATTCGGCAACAACAATGCGGTAATACGGGCGTCTTTTGGCCCCCATTCTCTTCAGTCTGATTTTAACACTCACTCGAATTTCCTCCTGACTTTATCGTCTACCTTCAAACTGTGAAAGTAAATTTTCCTGATATTTTTTATTTTTGGCGACTTTCTTCATCATCAGCCGCATTTTTTCGAATTTATTCAGCAGCCGGTTAACATCGTAGACAGTCGTTCCGCTTCCCAATGCAATCCGTTTTTTCCGGGAAGGCCCGATTATCCGATGATTTCGTCTTTCCTGAATCGTCATCGATAAAATCATCGCTTCTTCTTTCTTCATCCCGTCCAAATCAATTTTATCTTCGTCAATCTGTCCGGCAGCGCCCGGAATCATCTGCAACAAGTTTTTTACGGAACCCATTTTTTTTACCCGCTGAAACTGCAGCAGATAATCTTCGAGAGTAAATGCCGCTTTGGCCATTTTGGCTTCAAGTTCTTCGGCTTCTTTCTGATCGATGGCTTCCTGAGCTTTTTCCACCAGAGAGACCACGTCTCCCATTCCGAGAATACGGCTTGCCATCCGATCCGGAAAAAACTCTTCGAGATTCTCGATTTTTTCACCGGTACCGATGAATTTCAGCGGTTTTCCGGTGACGGTCTTCAACGAAATGGCGGCACCGCCGCGTGCATCCGAGTCGAATTTCGTCAGCACGACACCGGTCATTCCGACTTTTTCTTCAAACTCTTTCGCAATCTCGACCGCCTGCTGTCCCGTCATCGAATCGGCAACGAACAGTGCTTCCAAAGGCGACACGGCTTTTTTGACCGCCGCAATCTCCTTCATCAGAACTTCGTCGAGATGAATCCGCCCGGCCGTATCGATAATCAGCGTATCAAATTGCTGCTTTTTGGCATAGGCCAGCGCATTTTTGGCCACCTTGACCGCATCTTTTTCGCCGTCTTCGGCATAAACCTCGACCCCGGCCTGTTTTCCCATGACCCGAAGCTGTTCGACAGCCGCCGGACGAACCAAATCGGCAGCCGCCAGCAAAACCCGACGACCGTTACGGGTCAGACGGTAAGCCAGCTTGGCGGCTGTCGTCGTTTTTCCCGATCCCTGAAGTCCCATCATCAGAATGACGGAAACCGTATCGGGTCCCCTCAATTCCAGTTTCGAACGGGAATCTCCCAAAAGATCGGTCAGTTTGTCGTAAACAATTTTGGTAAACTGCTGTCCCGGATTGACGGCTTTGAGAACGGTCTCGCCTTTCGCCTCTTCGATCGTACTGTTTATAAACCGTCGGACAATACGAAGATTGACGTCGGCCTCCAGCAGTGCAATCTTGATTTCTTCGACGGCATCGGTGATATTTTTCTCCGTTATCACACGGGTACCGGCGAGAGTCCGGAATATATTGGAAAACTGATCCGATATTTTTTCGAGCATAAATTTACCGTTACAGATTTATACAAAGAAAAAGGAATAATGTCAACTAGATACCGGAGGAGTCGATGATTTTCCTCAATTCGAGAAGCTCGTCACGCGAAAGACTGATTCCTTTCCCCATCGACTGTCCGTCCTCGCTCCATGTCCGGATGTCGTATTTCGGTTCGCCGCCGTTCCAGCTGATCAGATTCAGTCTGACTTTCCATTTTCTGTTACCGGGGATTTCTCCGAATGTCTTCAGAATTTCGAACTTAAATTCTTCGTCTTTTCCGAATCGGGCCATAAAAGTCCTCCTGTTTTCATTATATAAAATATAATGGGATTCCCGTTCTTTTTCACTCTTTTTCAGGGATAACTTTTTCTGAATCCGCCGACACGGGGCGACGCCGAAAGCCGCAGTCCGTCGGCATCCCCCCGCTTCAGATAATGCCATCCGATTCCGGCCACCATGGCGGCATTGTCTCCGCACAGTTTCAGCGACGGAAAAATGACCGTCAAATCTTTGCGCCCGGCAAGTTCCTGTCTCAAATACGAATTGGCCGCAACCCCGCCACCGGCCACCACCCGCTTAATGCCGGTGTCGTCGCACAGCTTAAACAGTTTTTTCAGAAGAATATCGACAGCCCGCTTCTGAAAGGAGGCGGCAATATTGGCCTTCGTATCGGCCGCATCGGGGCGCAAAAACTGATGACGCTGATTGATGACCGCATTTTTCAGTCCGGAATAAGAAACATCGTAAGGATGATCTCCCTTATAAAGGCGGGGCATCGGAAAGACAAAAGCATCGGGATCCCCTTCCCGGCTCAGTTTATCGACGGCAACACCGCCCGGATAACCGAGATCGTAAAATTTGGCCACCTTGTCGAAAGCCTCCCCGACAGCATCGTCAATTGTCGTTCCGCGCACCGTCAGATCGTCAAATCCGCGCACCTCGCACAAAACCGTATTTCCGCCCGAAACCAGCAATCCGATATAAGGATAATCGATATCCTGTTCCAGATGCGCCGCATAAACGTGAGCCCGAAGATGATCGACGCCGACACACGGAATTCCCAAAGCATACGCAAAACTTTTTGCAAAATTGACGCCGACCAGAAGCGACCCGATCAGTCCGGGGCGATTGGTAACGGCGACCGCATCGATATCTTCTTTTCGCAGTCCCGCTTCCGCAAGGGCTTCTCCGACAACAGGGCGAATCCATTCGGTATGAATGCGGGAAGCGATCTCGGGAACAACCCCGTTGTATTCGCGGTGAAGATCGATTTGCGTTGCCACACGACTGCTCAGTATCTTCCGTCCGTCCTCGACAACCGCCGCCGCGCACTCATCGCAGGAGGTCTCAATCCCCAATACTTTCATGCTTTTCCCTCGCTTCGTTTAACAGGTAAGTCAGATTCTCGATAACAAAGCCCTCTTCGGTTAAGGCCGGATAATATTTCATCATCAGATCGGCCAGCTCAGAAGTCACCGCATGCCCGATCATAACGGCATGCCCCTTTTCCCGGGCCGTCGTTTTTCCGGCTTCAATCGCCGCCGTCAGCGATTCGATATCTTTTTCGTTATCCAAAAACATACTGTTTCGCTCCAAAATTTTCCAGTTTTCGATTTCCGCCGCCTGCCTCATCTGCGAGCCGGCAATCGTACGACTGTCCAGAAAAAAAAGATTTTTCCGTTTCAGCGCCCGCAACAGCCACAGGGAAAGTTCGAGAGACGAAGTTCCCTTCGACCCCATATGGTTATTGACACCGACCGCGCCGGGAACCGATTCCAGATTCCCGTTAAGACAGCGCCACCGCTCTTCATCGCTCATCGATTCGGTTAAAAGCCCGGGACCCGGATAAACACCGCTGACCGCCTCCATCGGCAAATGGAGCAGCAGCTCCTGACCGGCCGCCCTGATCCGTTCGGAAGCCGCACGGCTGTCGGGCAGCCCCGGCAGCACCGCAAAAGTCACTTTTCCCGGCACCTTCAGAAACCGTTCCAAATCCTCGATATTATTGCCGACATCATCTATCACAAAACAGAGAACCGGTTCGGCCCCGGTTTTTTTTTCCGGTGACTGCGGCCGCTGCGGTTTGACGGCGGGTTGCTGTTTTTGCGGTGAAGAACCGCTGTCGGTTCCGCCGGCCGCTTTCCCGCTGTCCGAATCCCGTACCGCAGCCGGGATCTCCGAAGAAGAGCCGGAGTCACCGAGAACCGCCTCTGCCTCATCCGCGGCAATGTTGTCTCCCTCTCGATGCCGGTTAACCGTATAAAAATCTTTCAGAAAAAAAATGGCGGTTCCGCTTAAAACCACGCAGAGCAGTACCAGAAAAAGCGAACCGTCACCGGTATTTCGTTTTTTCCGCCTGCCGCCTTTTCGGGAAGCCGGCTTCGGTTGTTCCTGTGCACTGCGTTTTCGTGGTTTCTTTCCTGTCACGATTCAGGATAAATCGAATAATCAAAATAATCAAGTCTTTTCGGATTATTAAAAAATAAAAGAACGGCACAAAGTTTTCCGGAAATCGATGAAAAAAATTTCGAATTGTGATACTCTCTTTCCAAGGAGTCTATTATTATGAATCGGAACCAAGGATTTACAATTCCCGAGATTCTGTTACCGAAAAAAGAGATTGATCCGACAAAATGGGCCGTTGTTGCCTGCGATCAGTTCAGCTCGGAGCCGGAATACTGGGATTCTGTGGAAAAAATTGTCGGAAACGCTCCCTCAACCCTGAGGCTGACCTACCCGGAAGCTTATCTGGAAACCGGCTCGAAAGAAGAACGAATCGAAACCATTAACCGGACAATGAAAGATTATCTGGAAAACGGCGTCTTCGAAAATATCGGCCGCGGATTGATTTACATCGAACGCACCTTTTCAGACAAAAAGAAAGCGGCCCGAAAAGGTCTGATTCTTGCCGTCGACCTCGAATATTACGACTATAACAAAGGGTCGGTCTCACTGATTCGCGCAACGGAAGGAACCATCCGGGAAAGAATCCCGCCGAGAGTTGCCATCAGGAAAAATGCCCCCATCGAATTTCCCCATATTCTGATTCTGATTGACGACCGGAGCAACAGCGTTCTAAATGCAGCCGGGAAAGCGGCAAAAAATATCGTCTACGACTTCGACCTGATGAAAGATTCGGGACATTTACGCGGATCTCTGATTAATGACGAAAAAGAGACGGAAACAATCTGTGCCGCTCTGAACGCACTGGCCGATAAGACCGCTTTCCGTAACCGGTACGGAAGCGATGATGTCCTCCTTTTCGCCGTCGGAGACGGAAACCACAGTCTGGCAACCGCAAAAACGCTTTGGGAAACCCGCAAACTGTCGCTGACAGCCGCAGAACGGGAGACAGACCCGGCCCGCTTCGCCCTGGTCGAAGTCAACAACATCTACGACGAAGGCATCGTTTTCGAACCGATTCACCGCGTTCTTTTCGATGCGGACATCGAAGCATTGAAACAGGCCTTTATCCGATCGGCCGGCATCACCCTGACCCCCTGCCCCCTCAATAACGCCGATTTGGAAACATTGGCCTCCGGAACAACGGAAAAACAGCAGTTTTACCTGTTCGATGAAAAAAACTGCTGGCTTGCACAGATAGAAAACCCTCTGTCGACAATCACCGCCGGCACGGTGCAGTCCGTTCTGGACGCTTTTCTGAAAACGTCCGATGCCAAAATCGACTACATACACGGCGTCTCCAGCACGGTCACTTTGGGGACCCACCCCGGTAATATCGGTATTATTTTACCCAATATTGCCAAAGAGGAATTTTTCGAAACCGTTATTCGGGACGGCGCTTTTCCGCGAAAAACCTTCAGCATGGGAGAAGCAACGGAAAAAAGATTTTACATGGAAGGAAAATTAATCAAATAAAGACCGGACCGTTTCCGAAGAAACCGCTCCTTCGCGTACGATCACCGGAGTTTCCCGGGTCAGATCGACAATCGTCGAAGGAGCTTTTTTTTCGAGATTACCGCCGTCGACAATCAGAGCGACGGAATGCCCGAAGGCGCCGACAATATCCTCTACGGAATTCAAAGGAGATTCGCCCGAAATATTGACGCTGGTCGAATAGAGAGAGCGTCCGAGAACCGTCAGCACCTTTTGCAGGAACGGATCGTTCGGATAACGCAAAGCCACCGTTCCGCCGTTGTAATCACGAACAATAACCGTCAGAGGCGCCGGCCAGAACCGCCTGACTTTTGCGGGAAGAACATCCGGAGAATACGGAGAAATATCGGCATCGGGAATAAGCTGAAGAAAATGCTTTTCCGTTCTTTTTTTGAGTGCGGCTATGCGCGAATATGTTTCCGGTGCCGTACCGACGAAACCGTAAATGGTATCGCACGGCATGATCACCACCTTGTTATCAGCGAGAGCCCGAATGATAAGATCGAAATGGACGGGAGTAATCAGGTTTGCGCTCTCCACGAACAGCACCTCCGAAAATCGAATAAATCAGAAAGGAAAAGAAAGCGACCGATCCCGCTATCGAATAGAGGATACGGATGACGGAAGAATCCGACGGACGCGATACGACCGTGATATTTCCGTACTCTTCCGACAACCCCTTTTTTGTATAACCGTCAATCTGAACCGCAACATCATCCGACATATACATGGAAAGTTTTCTTCCCTCGAGAAGACAGAAATCATCGGAAGCGTAATCATTTTTCATTGCCGAAAGGGTGGCCGAAATCTTTTTCAGAACATCCTCGTTTTCTTTCATTCTGGCAATACTGGCTTTGACCTCTGCCGTATCCCGAATTCCGTATGTTCCGAACAGACAGTTGAAACCGATCAGCAGAGAGAATAAGATGGATGAAACGGCAATGAGATACTGCAACCGATGCATACTTTTTTTTCGACAAACGACTGGAATAAATTGAGAAAAAAAACATTGTATATCCGACAAAAAAAGGGTATAATTTTTCAGCAGATGAAAATCGGGAGAAATATCTATGAGTCGGAATAAATCAAATTCACCCTCGGATTTCGAACTGGATAAATACGGTGTCTGGATTAAGACAAAACTCACCCCGCCCTTTTCCGGTTCACCGGAATCCGTTATCAGGAAAGAATTCGGAGAACCGAAGGCTCAGGAAATTTTTACTCCGAAAGATGAACCGTTTACACTCGAATCGATTCACAGTCAAATCGAAACCATAAAAAAAGATTTAAACGACCTGAAAAACGAAATTCACGGAGAGACAGTGGAAAATACTGCCCGGCAGGAATCGGATGACTTTTTCTCCCGCTACCCGTTTTCGCTTGACACGGAAACAGAAACCGACGAACAACCCGACAGAGACGAAGATTTCCCGTTCTCTCTTTCGGATAATGATGAAGATTTCCTGTTCTCTCTTTCCGACCCGGACGATCGGGCAGAGAATCTCTTTTCGGAACAGCCGTTTTCCGATTCCGCCGAAACAAAAGACGAAAGCGAATCTCTTTTTGATATAAACGAATCGGTGCTCGACGAACCCGATCTGCCTATCGAAATGACGGATGAGGACAGAAAGTTTTTTTCCGAAGAGACATCTCCTTTACAGGAAGAACAGACCACCGAATATCTCTATACGGACCCTATCGATTCGTTTGATATTCCCGAGCCCGAAACGGAACCCGAGCCCGAAACGGAACCCGAGCCCGAAACGGAACCCGAGCCCGAAACGGAACCCGAGCCCGAAACGGAGCCCGAGCCCGAAACGGAACCCGAGCCCGAAACGGAGCGCGAACCCGAAACGGAGCGCGAACCCGAAACGGAGCGCGAACCCGAAACGGAGTCCGAGCCCGAAACGGAACCCGAGCCCGAAACGGAACCCGAGCCCGAAACGGAGCGCGAGCCCGAAACGGAGCGCGAACCCGAAACGGAGCGCGAACCGGTAACGGAGCCGGCTTTTATCCTCTCCGACGACAACACCGATTTGGATGACATCGGTTATACCGATAAAGAAGGCGTCAATACGATTCAGCCCGGCATTAACGACGAAAAAAACGAAACCGACCCGGAGCTTCTCTGCGCCGGAGAACGAAAGACCGTCGACAGCGGCAACACGGAGGATGCCGACCGTCCCGACGGCATTGTCGACCTGACTGCTTCCGAACCGGAAACCGGATCCGAATCGGAAAACAGCGATTTCGAATCAGGCGGGGAAACCGACGAATCGGGACTGACCCTTTCCGACACGGAACTTCTTTCACTGTTTAGCAGCAATCCTGCCGACACAACCGACCGGACGGAAAAAACCGATGCCGCGACGGAGTCTGTCTCGGAAGAACGGGAAACCGAAACAGAACTTTCGACGGAAGAACCCGAAACCGAAGAAGAAAAAGCCTTTTTCGACTCCCTGAACTGGGACTCCCTCCCCGATATCGAAGAAGAACCGATGATCGAAGAAGAACCGATGATCGAAGAAGAACCGATGATCGAAGAAGAGCCGGTTATCGAAGAAGAGCCGGTTATCGAAGAAGAACCGGTTATCGAAGAAGAACCGGTTATCGAAGAAGAACCGATTATCGAAGAAGAACCGATTATCGAAGAAGAACCGATTATCGAAGAAGAACCGATTATCGAAGAAGAACCGATGATCGAAGAAGAACCGGTTATCGAAGAAGAGCCGATGATCGAAGAAGAGCCGGTTATCGAAGAAGAGCCGGTTATCGAAGAAGAGCCGGTTATCGAAGAAGAGCCGATTATCGAAGAAGAACCGATTATCGAAGAAGAACCGATTATCGAAGAAGAGCCGATGATCGAAGAAGAGCCGATTATCGAAGAAGAGCCGGTTATCGAAGAAGAGCCGGTTATCGAAGAAGAGCCGGTTATCGAAGAAGAGCCGGTTATCGAAGAAGAGCCGGTTATCGAAGAAGAGCCGGAGAAAACAAAAGACCCGTTCGCGGCCTTTGATTTTTCCGATGAGGATTTCGATCTTTCTCCGGAAGGCGACGAGGCGGAAGCAGTTGCGACAGAGACAGCCGCCCCGGACGAAGACGGCATTTTTTCGGAACAGGAAAATTCCGCCGATGAATCAACCGGAGCCGAACCGCCCCTTCCGGACAACGGAAAGGATGACGATTTTTCGTTTTTCGATGATTTGGGATTCGACCTTGAAGAAAAGGACGAAATAAAAAAAAAAGTAGCTCCGAATAAAGAAGATATTCTCTCTAACATCAGGGAAAAGCTTTCTCCGACAGATGAAGAGATTCTCAGAGACGAAGTCAGAGAATTGCTCGAGCATATCGAGCGGGTGCTAAAAGAGATTCCGCAGGACCGTATCGAAGAATTCACCCGATCTTCCGAATATCGGGCGTATCAAAATCTTTTTTCGGAACCGGAACGGCAATAAAGGAAAAGACCATGAGCGAATATTCCGGAAAAATCAAGATGGATCATCTCCGCAAAGAACAGATTTTTCATCTGTTTCGGATGATTAATCGAATCCGAAAAACACGAAAATCTCTCCTTCTCTATTTCGACGGATATGAATTTCTTCCGGTCTACAGCGAAGGTTACGGATTTTCCGTTTTCTCGCGATTAAAAGTGCCGGCTGCCGTAAAAGAGTTTATCAGCGGCGGAAAAATCGACCGCTTTTTTCGCATCGACGACCTGCCGAAAAACCCGTTTCTCTGCGAGGAGTTTTCACTGGGAGGAGTCGATTTTCTTTATCTGACCTCCGATTATCATGAGGAACGGCAAAAACTGCCTGTTTCGATTTTGAAGGAAGATTTTTTCCGACAGGGGAATCTGCTGGCACTGAAAAAGTGCGAATATTTTCTCGAACACTGCCGTAACAGTCTGACTCTCCATTTTATCGAAACCCGCTACGGAGAGATTCCCTTTCGTGATATTCTGAAAACGGAAGCCGCTCTTTACAAACGGGTTATGACTCTGTTTGCCTCTCATTCGCTGGTGATTCGCATCGATTTCGGCAAACTGCTGATTCTTTCCGACTACACATTCTATCCCGATCCGTCGTCGATTCAGGCCCATGTTTCCGACATTCTCGGAGACATGACTCCGGAAGGAACGGAAATATCCGTCAGAACGGTTCTCAGCGATCCTTCACTTATTGCCGAAAAAGATATCATCGATGAATTTTTCTCCTGAATCACTGACCGTCGCCGTTACCGAAAAAGGATTCCGCACTGTTTTTGACGGAAACCGATCCCTGCTTTCCCGCTACCGTCCCGACGAAGAGGCCCGCCGGCGAATGAGTGCCGCCGGAATCAAACCGGGACAGCCGCTTCTGATTCTCGGCGACCCGCTGGGTTACCATGCGGCCGCCGCGTTTGACGGCGGGTGCACGTCGCTGATGGTCATTTACCCGGGCAGACGATTTCGGAATGCGTCGGTCTTTTCCGGACGGCCGGACAGCGGCGGCGATTCCCGTATCGTAACGGAAGAAACCGATTTCGAAGCGGAGGATGCCGCTGCCAAAATCGAGAATTTTTTCAAATGCGGGACAACGACACTTTGGGTGATTCCGACTCTCGAACCCTATTTCCGCGAATCGTTCCTGTTTTTCGAAAAATTGATCCGCAAATGTTTGCGGGAAAAAGCGGTTAACGAATCGGTCCGTCTCGCTTTTTCCCGATCCTGGCTCTCCAACGCGCTCCGCCGCTTCTCAACGCCGGCAAACACCGGACATTTCAACCTAAACCCGAAAACGCCTGTTCTGATAGCCGCACCGGGGCCCTCTCTCGAAAAAACAATTCCCGATATCATCAAATACCGAAACCGCTTTCTTCTGACCGCCGTCACATCGGCAGGGCGAATCCTCCGGGACAACGGCATTACCCCCGATTTTTACATCGCCACCGATCCGGGCTTTTACGCCAAACGGCTCACTTTTTTTCTTCCGCCGCCTCGATGCGGATGGCTGCTGCCTCCGACAGCGGCCGCCGTGATTTCCGTCGACACACCTGTTCACCCGTTTCGGCAGCAAATGGCGCAGGAAGAGCCGGGAGGCGTCGATTTTTTGAGCAATACCGTCCCGGTTTTAAACGAAACTCCGACGGTCACCGCTGCCGCGCGCCTCTTTTTCTTCCCTTTCGAAAAGAGTGCTTTTGCGGGTCTCGACTTGGGAAATCCGTCGGGCAAACCGTACGCCCGGGGTCACCAAACCTTTTTTGACAGCAACTGCCGTGCCGACAGAATGAAACCGGCCGAATCCTTTTTTAACAATGCGGCCGGCGCCCGCCACTCGAATCTGTTTCTCGAATGGTTTGCCGAAACAGCCGTCGCAACAGGGAAAAAACCGGTAAGAATCAACGCACCGACGCCCTGTCCCGATTTGTTCACGGAAACCGGATCCGAATGGTTTGCCTCACTTCCCGAACAAGCCGACCGCCCCGTTTTCGTTCCCGAGCCGGAAAAAGCGAAACGCATACAAAAAAAGTGCGCCGCGTTCCTTACCGATGCCGTTCGCAAAATCGACGCCGCCGCCACACCGAAAGAGATTCTCTCTTTACCGGAAGCCATTCTGTCGGCCGCCGTGCCGGAAGCGCTTCGGATCGGTCACGGATCGGCCGCTCCCGAATCATTTAAAATGAAGGCGTTGCGCCGCTTTCGAAGGTGGTCGACCCGTGTCCGTTGAACTCTTTTATGCCAAAAACGGAATGCCGCTGCCGTCGGTCGTTCTTCCCGACGGCACAACCGTTCCTCTACATTCCTCCTACAATCCCGAAAAAGAGGCCTCCGGAATTGTCGAAGCCGTTGCGCAAACCGATTTGATTCTTTTTATCGGCGCCGGATGGGGTTATCTTCCCGAACAGGCCGACAACGGCAAACGGAAAGTGGTCGTTCTGATTTTCCCGGAAGAGGCCCGATTTTACGAAACCGTACGGCCGCCGTTTTTGGATCGAAAAAATATCGACGTTATCGAAACCAGTGACGATGATTCGCGATGGTGCGACGAAGCGGCTTCCCGACTGGCTCCGTTTTGTTACCGCTCTTACCGGATTCATATTCTGCCGGGATGGGAAAAAGCGGCTCCCGCCCGAACCCGAAACAGAGCCGCCCTTGCCGAAGCGCTTATCGGCCGACTGATCGACGATGCGGCCGTTTTTGTCCGTTTTGCCAAACTGTGGCACACCCATTTTTTCAAAAACATAGCCCTTCCCCGCCGTTTTCTCCCCGATTTCCGCCCGGTCGATACGATTTGGATTGCCGGCGCCTCTCCCGAAGTCGAATCGATGGTGCCCGCATTGCGGCAGAGGCCTTCCGATTCTCTGCTGATAGCGGCCGATACCGTCTTCCCCTTCTTAACCGCCAACGGCATTGAGCCCGATTATGCGGTGACTATCGACGCACAGCCGTGGAGTCTCAGCCACTTCACCGGCCCGATACCGGCCAAAACCGCGCTGGTGGCCGACCTGACGGCTCAACCTTCCGTAGCTGCCCGTTTCGATAAAGTGGTCTGGTGCGCCGGCGGACACCCTCTCTGCGCACTGGCTGCCCGACGGCTGAATCTGCCTCCCTTAAACACATCGGGCGGCAACGTCGCCGTTGCGGCGCTTTCGTTTGCCCGCCTTTTTCAACCGCGAGTAATCCGGACCGCCGGCATCGATTTCCGTTACCCGAACGGCAAAACATACAGCCGCGGCACCTGGCTGCCCCTCCGCTGGCAGAATACCGGCAACCGCCTGCGCCCCGCCGACACCGAAAACGAGATTCTGCTGCAAAGCCGGCCGTACCGCTTCGAAAAGGAGACGGCAAACTATACACCGGAACTTTTTCTCCGCTATCGGGAGGCATGGAAAACGGAAACGGAAAGTCCTCCGCCCCGCTTTGAACGGAAACCCGAACAGCCGCAACGTTTGGCAGACGAGCTGAACCATCTCCCCGCAGTCTGCACCGCGCCGTTGAGATGCCGTGAATTCTATAAAAAATTAAATTGACAGATTCCCGGGAGTCCCTTAAAATAATATGGGGGTTTACAATGCTTAATCTCAAACAGACTTTACTGCCGATTTCCTTGACGGCGGTCATGCCGCTTCATGCGCAAACAAAAGCCGATTATACAACCGAATCTCAACCGCAGTGCCGCAGCAAAAACACCGACATTATCTACATCATGCTCGATGATGCCGGTTACGGCGACATACTGGCCGAAAACGATTTAAGATTGCCCAATATCGACCGCATGACAGACGAGGGGCTTCTTTTCACCGACCATTATGCCGGAGCACCCGTCTCGGCCCCCTCCCGCTGTTCGCTTTTGACAGGCAGACACACCGGTCATGCCTACATTCGCGGAAACAAAGAATACCGCAGCGAAGGACAGGAAGCACTGCCTCTTTCCGAAATAACGGTCGCAACCGTTGTTAAAGAAAACACCGGATACAAAACCGCCCTCTTCGGCAAATGGGGACTCGGTGCACCCGATTCTCCCGGGTGGAAAGAAGGACACGGAGACCCTTTACGCCACGGCTTCGACCGTTTTTACGGCTACCTGTGTCAGCGACAGGCCCACACTTATTATCCTTCCTATTTGTGGGAAGGCAGAGACGGCCGATGGACGAAAGACAAGCTTGACAACGAATATTCCCACTCGCTGATTACGGAAAAAGCTCTCGACTTTATTAATGAATGCCATGAAACGGAGCAGCCCTACTTCCTTTATCTCGCCTATACCATTCCGCATGCGATGCTCCAAATTCCGCAGAAATATGTCGACGAATTCTACGGGGACAAAAACTGGCCTCCTCTCAAGAAAAATTTTGCGGCCATGATGTCGCTGATGGATCGCGATGTCGGCCGCATTCTCGAAGCAGCCGGAAAGGAAAATACGATTGTTTTCTTTACGACCGACAACGGTCCTCACCGGGAAGGAGGCGCCAATCCGAAATGGTTCCGCAGTGCCGGCGATTTTCGGGGCATCAAGCGGCAGGTCTACGAAGGCGGCATCCGCGTTCCGCTGATTGTCTGGGGAAAAAATATCCGGCCGGGAACAACCGATCATCCGAGCGCCTTTTGGGATTTTCTGCCGACCGTCACCGACATTCTCGGAATCGAAAAAGCCTATCCGACCGACGGAATTTCCTATGCGTCGACCCTTTTCGGAACCGGGAATCAGAAAGAGCATGAGTATCTCTACTGGGAATTTCACGAAACCGACTGTAAACAGGCGGTTCGCAAAGGAAACATGAAGCTGGTTCGCATGAAAGCTCACACGGGAAAATCGACTTTCGAACTCTACGATTTGAGCAGGGATCAATCGGAAAAACGCAATCTGATTAAAAAAGATCCGGAAACGGCTGCCGCCCTGATGAAAATCATGCAGGAAGCACATACGGACTCGGCTGTGTTTCCCGACATCAAACCGTTTGCACTGCCGGAAAGCGAATCGCAATAGGAAAAATCACGGAAAAAGATTTCCCAGCAAAATCGGATCGGAAAATCCGTCTGTCGTCAACTCCTGAACCGCCGTTGCCGGCCGCAGGTAAAGGCGTAAACTCTCACCGAACCACTGAGGCTGATAGAGTCTCACTTTTTTGATGTCGGTTCCTTTTCTGACGGAAAAATTCAAATACCGGACCCGCCCGTTTTGAGAATTGTAACCGTTCTCCCAACGCTCTTTTGCTCCCGGCGCCAAACTGTCCGATTCCGACAGCGGCAGGGAATACTTTTCTTCACCGACATAAAAATCCGAGAGATAAAATTCGGTATTATTGGTCATCTCGATGGTAATCTCTTTTCCGCCGAGAAGATCGCTTAAATATTCGGTCGCAACCGTATTTTTCGATCGCACCTCCGTATCGTCGGTTAAATCGAGCCAGTCGCCGTTGCCGAAATAGGTGCCCGATTCGATAAAAACTTCGACCCGTTCCGGATAGGCAAAAACACCGCCCTCGTCGATTTTGTTGTGATAAAAAACAATGTACCATTCGAGCCGATCGCCCGGCTGAATCGATTCGGGAACGATAAACTCACGCCTTTGTTCCGGCCGAAATGTCATCTCAAACTCGTCCGAATAGGCATCGAATTTTCCCGTACCTTTGAAGAGAAACATCGAATAGCCGTTGCAGGTGACCTCGGTGATGTAACCGCGCGATGTCAGATTGGAAACCAGAATCGTCTGCGGTTTAAAAATATCACAGGAAACAAGCGAGAAGAATGAAAAAAGCAAAATAAATAACGGTTTCATTATCCGCCCAACTCCCCGGCTTCCGACACCTCGACTCCGCCGTCCAACAAAAGACGCACCCGAACGATCTGCCCCGCTATCATAGCCGGAATATCCGCCGTCGGATTTCCCCCGGGAACACCCGAAAGAAAACGAAAATTCAATTCAAAGCCGACCGGCAAAGGATCAAAAGCATAAACGGCGGTTTCTCCTTTTGCCACAGTCCGTTCCGAAACCGACCCGATGCCCCGAACCAGAAAATCGGATTTTGTGCAAAGAGTATTGCCCCGGAAAACTTCACAGGAAGCCGTCCCCGCATTCTCAACCGCTATATAGGCTTTTCTGTAAACCGTCCCGTACGGTGCCCGATTCAAATCGGTCGTGTACTCTCTCTTATTGACGGACAGAGGGACTGTCAGATAAATTTCCGGCTCAAAATACTCTTCATAGTAGGTGACCATCGAATCGGCTACGGGAGGCATGACCGTTAAAACCGGCAGCAGAAAATAGGGATAAAAAACGAGCCGGTCGACGGTTTGCGCCGGCAGATAACGGAAGAGTCTGATACTGCTTTCGAGAGCATCGACCGACCGCACCAACACCAACGAATCCCGGCTTTTGTCGGGCGCATCCCGAAGGAAAACATCGTAAGGAGTCAGATTCTGCACCCGAATTTGAACCGGATCGGGTTTTTCCCGTGTCGGATCGCAAGAGAAGAGCGTGACAGCCGCCAGAGCGGCCGCCACGACTCGAAAACATTTCATGAGTTATTCTTCTGTAAAAATGTCGCCGAGATCGATTTCTCTAACCTGATATGTTCCGTCTCCGTCAATAACCAGGTTATCATTTCCGTCGTTTTTAACGGTAATCGAGTAAACAAATCCGGCTTGCATTTCTACGGAAGGCAATTCCAACTTTTTAAATCCTGAAACAATATTTAAACCACCGAATTTTTTTGAAGGCGCATAAGAAGCGCCTGCTTTCGGCATTTCCAACTGGAAGGCATAAGTTTCGGCATAATTAATAGTTTTGGTCTTCATCTGGCTCTGATACAAAATCGAAGAACCGTTTCTGACCTCAATACCGTTATTGAAATTGTTTGTCACTTCCAAATAAGCATACTGGAAATCGTACGTTATATCGGTCGGATCAAACAAATCTTTTTTTAAATCAAATACCTCTTCTGTATCATCTAAACGAAATGAAAGGAAATAAGGGTCGTCGGCTTTGTCGACAGGATAATACGTAATGGTTTCTTTCAGTTTGGGACTGTATCTTCGCAAAACCACATATAACTCATAATCACCAGATCCCAAATAGAGTTTTGTTTTCTTTTGTTGTGCCGGTATATAGCCGACAGGCACTCCGTTCGGTCCGTCTAAGCGAAGCTCGGCATTCATCTCGGTAAAATTGTTAACAATCAGACTGCCGCTTCCTCCCAAACTTTTGGAAATGGTATACGTATAGTTTGAAACATCAGCATTAGCATTGTAGGCAACATAAATAGTTGTAAAAACCGGAGCCTGACTTAAATCCGTTAAATTGGCTTTATAGTCTTCATGACGCATTAAAACCAACGGAAAATCATGTGTTGAATTAAATACATCAGCATTCGGGTTATCTTTCTTGCTTTTCGAAAAATAATGAGCGGTCTGACCGGCCCTAACACCGCCGATTAAGTTTTTCACATCGGCTGTTCCGTGAAAGGCGACCAGATTTTCCTGTGTTTCGTTTCTCACCAGCAAAGCACGGTCGGCACCGGTCGCCGATTTGAATCCGGGCGACAGAATTCCCGATACAAAATAATACTCGTCACATCCCATGACCGCCAACGAAACGGCCAATACCAACAGCAGTTTTTTCATAATATTTTACCTCCTCATTATGAAAAACGAAATAAAATTATGTCTGACGTCCCAGAAAGACGGCAACATCCGAGGCCATACGCGATAATACGGTTTCGACTTCCGAATCGGTCAGTGCCTTTTCCCTGTCGTAATCGGGGCGGAAACCGGGTGTTTTCAGATGGGAGAGCGAAGACGGCAGGTTGATATATTCTTTTCCCGCCGAACCGTAAACCGTTTTTGTTTCGCGCGCTGTGTACACGGTCCGGCCGCTCCACAGGTCGATCACTTCGGCCGTGCCGCGCAGATCGAATTCGAAAATATATTCACGTTCCGTCAGCTGAACCGACGACGAAACCGTATCGATGTCGTAATACCATTGTCCCGAAGAGGGTTTGCCGAGACGGACACCTTCCTGCATCAAAATCGATTCGAAAGCGGCCTGATTGCCGATTGATGACCGCAGACGGTTATAGGCCGATTCGGAAACGGTCGCCGAGGAAACGGTCGAAACAACACCGTTTCTGTCCGTCTTTACGGTCACGCGATAAGAAGGAACCCGATAACTGCGAAAGCGGTCTTCGGTCCGTTTGCGCACCTCCGATCCGGAAGGAAGCGCCAGGGTGACCGCCACCATATAATCGCATCCGGAATTGTGCGCGGTACTCTGAACCGTGTACAGACTGCCGTTCCAGATGACGGCATTCAGACTGAGTGTCGGAAATTCGATGTAGCGGTTACCGATTAATCGTCTTGCCAGTTCCTGCCGAAATTCGGCGGCCACGGCCGTCCCGTTAAAATAACCGAAAGAGGAAGAGCGCCAATAGGTCGAACCGTTACTCCAGTCGGGCGAATAGCAGAAAACGCGAACGGTCAAACGGTCTTTTAATCTTGCCATCCGTGCCGCCGAATCTTTGTAACCGGGCACCTGCGCAACCGCTTTTTCGAAAAGAGACATCGCTTCTTTCAGTTCCGTACGGGATGCACTTCCCGACTTGGCAACAGCCGTCGTATAATAGAGTTCCGCCAGTTTGGTTCTGACATCGCTCATCCGTTGCGCGGTATCCGAATAAGAGGGATCCCATTTTCCGACAGCCGTAAAGCAGTCGAGTGCTTTTAAAAGCGTCTGCTCGTCGGATCCGCGCGCCAACAGGAGTGCTTTATCGTACAGAACGGAGGCCATTTCGAATCGGACCCGCGATTTTTCTCCGTCCGGGGCATAGTTGAGGGCTTTCACGCCGTAATTATGGGCATCCCGATAATCGACCGCTTTTTGGGCATACGAGAGAAAGAGAAAGACCGCATCCGCTCTCGCCTGCGACAAATCGGCCGTATAATCGGGAAACGTAACGTTTTCCAATCCGAGAGCCGCCGCACGGCCGGTGACTTTGACCAGTTTTTCGTAAATCTGCACCCGCTGTTCGGTTCGGGCGGGGTCTTCGCTTAAGGCCGCCTGTTTGAGCAGCGCTTCGCCGTTTTGAAGCGCCGGCGTGTAATATTCGGTAATGAGGCTCACCGCCTTTTTGTAACGCGGATTTTCGTCGAGAATCTGCGCCGCGGTGTATACCGCATCCAGGTAAGCGCCGTCCCCGAGCGAGGCTTCTGCCTGACGGTACATTTTCGCCGTCATACAACCGGAAAGAGTCAGAAAAAAAACAGAGAAGAAAACAACCGACTTTTTCATACATTCAATATAACACATCAATGTAACGAAAACAAGTCGAAATCGAGGAATTCCGCCCTCTTTTTCTTTCCCGCTTGACAAAAGACGAAAAAAAAGTTAGTATGCTGACAGATGCGGTCGTGGTGAAATTGGTAGACACGCCAGCTTGAGGGGCTGGTGAATGTACTTTCGTGCTGGTTCAAGTCCAGTCGGCCGCAAAAAACCCGAATCGGAAGATTCGGGTTTTTTGTTTGCCGGTAGAAAATACGATTGAACGCTTTACGGACGGCGGAAAATGCGCGCCGCCAACGGCCTGACCGGCAACGACAGAAGGAAAAAGAGAAACAGAACGCAGACCAGAACGGGGCCGGAGGGCAAATCGAAACGGTAAGTCAGCGCAAACGCGGAGACGGCCGCCGTCAGCGAGACGGTTGCCGCCACCGCGGTTGCCGCCGGCAGACGCCGCACCAGCCGGAAAGCGGTCAGCCCCGGCAGAATCAGCTGTGCGGTAATCAGAATCACGCCGACGCTTTTCACCGTTATCACCACATTGACGGCAATCAGCACCATGAAGGTGTAATAAACAAACGAGACGGGAATGCCGTAAACGCGCGCAATGACGGGGTTGTACGACCAGTAAAAAAGCCACCGGTAAAAAACCAGCAGATAAAGGGCATTGACGGCGAGCAGAACGGACAAAGCGATCAGATCGGCAGGCGTCATAAAGAGAAAATTGCCGAACAGATAACCGGCCAGATCGACGGTATAATCCCGATTAAACGAAAGCAGAATCACGGAAACAGCCATCGAAACCGCCAGAAAAATCATGGTGATGTTGACCTGCTCCGTGCGGTTGTTTTTCGTCAAAAAGGAGATAACGAGCGAAAAGAAAACAACGGCACCCAGCGATACAATCGTTATATTCCAATCGAAAAGAAGCGCCAGAGCAATGCCGGAAAAGGTGATGTGGGCAAAGGCTTCGCTCATAAACGATACTTTGTTCAACGTTACCGGAACGGAAAGCAGCGAGGTAGAGGCCGAGGCAAGCAGGACCCCGACAAAGGCGGTCAGCAGCAGAGAGCTCTCAAACATGGTCTTTCTCCAAAAGGCGGATAGCGTTTCCGAATGTTTTGGTGACGACATCGGCGGACAGAAGTTCCGGGCGGGTGTGGCTGTGCAATGTTTTGTTGAGACAGACAATCGTGTCGGAGGCGGCAAAGGCGGTCTGCAAATCGTGAGAGATGTTGACAATCGTCTTCCCCTCTTCTTTCAGGCGGGCGAGAATCGTATAAAGACGGGAAACCCCTTTTTTGTCAACGTTGGATTCCGGTTCGTCGAGAAAAAAACAGATCGAATCGGCCGCCACGGCGCGCGCCAGCAGCACCCGCTGAAACTCACCGCCGGAGAGTTCGCCGACAAAGCGGTTTTCGAATCCTCCCAATTCGACATACTCGAGAGCGGCGGCAATGCGGCGGCGGCTGTCGCGCGGCGGAAAGAGACGGCCTTTCATCAGTCCGAGCCGCACCGTATCGGCGACGGTTGCCGGAAAGAGCGGATCGAAGGTTTCCTTTTGCGGGACATAGCCGAAGTTGTGAGTTTTCACCCAGCGGCGGTGATCGACACCGTCAATCGTAACCGAACCTTCGTAACCGGAAAGCAGTCCGAGAATAATTTTCATGAGTGTCGATTTTCCGGCTCCGTTGGGACCGATGAGAGAAACAAATTCCCCGTCGGCAATGTCGAGGTTCACCTTTTCAAGAATCGTCCGGCTGCCCTTTTTATAGGTCAGATTTTCAATGCGAATCATACGCTTCGGCAAGCCGCTCCCATGTTTTCCGGTAATAATCGAAAAAAGAGTCGTAACCGCTGCCGAGCGGATCGATCACCGTTGTTTTTAATCCGGCACTGTCGGCTATCCGCCGGGCGGAACGGCCTTCGGTCTGCGGATCGAGCACCAGAAAGCGGATGCCGTCGGCTGCGACCGTTTCAAGCAGCGCCGCGGCCGCTTTCGCCGACGGTTCGTGTCCCGGCGCGGTTTCGACCGGCACCGCTTTGATGCCGAGCACTTCGTTCAGATAGGCGTAACTGTCATGCATGGTGAGGTAGGAAAACGTTTCGGGATAAGCGCTGCGGGCAGTCTGTGCTTCGGCGACCGCACGGTCGGTTGTCTCCGCAAAGCGAACCGCATTCCGGCGGTAGAATCCGGCACCTTCGTTGTCCAGCAACGCCAGCATTTCGGCCAAAGAGGCGGCTGTCCGTTTCATGATTTCGGGCGAAAACCAGAAATGGGGATTCGGGCGGCCGTGACGGCATTCGTCCGTTTCGGCTTCGGCCGGAGCAGCAGACGACAGACGGAGGATGTCGGCCACCGAGAGGGTGTTCTTCAATGAAGGGAGAATGGTCTCCAGCGTTCCTTCGAGATGCATCCCGTTTAGGATGAAGAGATCGGACTTTTCAAGCTGTCTCAAATCGCTCATCTTCGGAGAATAGAGATGCGGCGAGACATTCTCTTTCATCAGAATGTCAACACTAATCCGCTCTCCTCCGATTTCTTTTGCCAGAAGCGCATAGGGCCGGATTGAAGCGGTCACTGTCAGCGCAGGTCGTTCCGATTCGTCACCGGATTTCTCATCCGCCCCGCTTTTCCGGCATCCCGCCAAAACGGTCAGACCCAGAATCAGCAGCGGTAAAAACAGAATCAGCCGCGAACGCGAACGGTCCACATGGTCAACAACAGGACTACATCCAGAATAAACGGTCTCAGCCATCGAATGACTCCTACGGGAAAATCGGTCAGAACGGAAGCTCCGATCACATCTTTCAGAATGATGACGGTCAGCCACAGCAGCATCGATACCAGAATCGAAATACGCAAAAATCCGGCTCCGACCGGCGAAACCAGAGAGACCAGCATCACAACACCGCAGACGATTTCCAGAATCGAAATGAGAATCAGATAAATGCCGCTTTCTCCTCCGAAAATTCCGGCCAGCTTACCGGCGACCATCGACACATCGGAAGAACGGAAAAAAAATCCTTCCAATCCCAAAACAATAAAAAACAGAGCAATACACAAATGCAAAAAGAAAAAAACTCCGAAACTCTGACGGGTCATAACTCCTCCCTATTTTCACTTTGAAAATCAACCAACGTAAACACCGGATAGCGTTTCAGCACCTCCCGGAAAGAAAGAAACGGCAGGCCGATGACACAGCCGACGGCGGCGATTTCGGCTCCGCATTCTTCGATCATTTCGCAGCAGGCATTCAGGGTTCCTCCGGTCGCAGCCAAATCGTCGACCAGAAGGCAGCGGCCGCCGTGCGGAACATCTTCTTCGTGAATCGCCACGATATCCTTGCCGTATTCGAGCGAAAAACTTTTTTCCCGCACTTTTCCGGGCAGCTTGTTTTTTTTGCGAATCGGAATGAACGGGATACCGAGCATCAGAGCCAACGGCGCCCCGAACAGAAAGCCGCGCGCCTCGACCGAAGCGATAAAATCGGGCCGGTAAACTTTCGCCTTTTCGCAGAAAGCATCCAGCATCTCTTTATATACATCCGGCTTCAAAAAAATCGACGTAATATCGAAATAGAGAATTCCCGGTTTCGGGAAATCGGGCACTTTACGGATGACCGCTTTCCACTCTTGGCTTTTCATTTGCTCCATGGTCTTTCACTCCTTTCGACCGGGTTGTTCTCCGGAACCGCAAAGGCCGATTGTGCCTGTCGCGCTTCGGAAAAGTCGGGTTCCATCGACGGTACATCCACCCGAAACAGGCGGGAAAATTCGGTGCGGACAAACGGATGCATTTCGGCGGCCGGTTTCTCGGCGGCCGGTTTTTCGGCGGCCGGTTTTTCGGCGGCCGGTTTTTCGGCGGCCGGTTTTTCGGCGGCCGGTTTTTCGGCGGCCGGTTTTTCGGCGGCC
>CASEOG010000007.1:0-20076 GCA_949289575.1 uncultured Spirochaetales bacterium
CGGAATGGGGAATTTCTCATCAATGGGCAAACGACTATGATTATGATACTTGTCAAACTTATATTCGGAACATTTGTCCTGAGAGACCGGACTCTGTAATCTGTGATGATATACGGGAATTGGATTTTAACCGACTGTATCAAATAGGCGATATCGATGCTCTTGCTTTTGGTTTTCCGTGTAATGATTTTAGCGTTGTCGGGGAACAAAAAGGGTTCCACGGAAAATTTGGCCCTCTTTATACTTACGGTGTAAAAGTATTGCGGGAAAAACAACCTTTGTGGTTTCTTGCTGAAAATGTTGGCGGCTTGCAAAGTGCAAACGGAGGACAGGCTATTCAGATTATCTTTGAGGAAATGAAAAAAGTAGGTTACCGGCTTTATCCCAATTTGTACAAATTTGAGCAATATGGCGTTCCTCAGGCAAGACACCGGATCATAATTATTGGAATCAGAAAAGATCTGCCCTATGAATTTCAAATTCCCTCAACAGATATGTATATTAACGAAGATGTGTCCTGTAAAAATGCGTTGGAAAATCCACCGATTCCATCTGACGCTTCCAACAATGAACATACAGTTCAATCTGCATTGGTAAGAGAACGGCTTCAACATATTTTACCGGGGCAAAATGCTTTCACGGCGGATTTACCGGAACATCTCCGTTTAAATGTTCGGGGGGCAAGAATGAGTCAAATATATAAACGACTTAATCCCGATTTACCGGCATATACTATAACGGGTTCCGGGGGAGGGGGAACGCACGTATATCATTGGAGCGAGCCTAGAGCATTGACAAACCGCGAAAGAGCCAGATTACAAACATTTCCCGATAATTATATTTTTGAAGGTTCCAAAGAATCTGTTAGAAAGCAGATAGGTATGGCTGTCCCCTGTAAAGGGGCAAAAATAATCTTTGAATCAATTTTAAAAACTTTTGCAGGTATAAAATATCCTTGTACAGAGGCAAATATTAAAGAATAAGGAGCATATATGTCTTTTATTGATACGGAAGAATCTTTTATAAAAAAAGAGATAAACTTTAAAAAACAGATATCTAAATCAGCAAGCTATTCTGTCTCTGATAATTTATTTCAAATCAATACATGGAATGAACCCGGACATACAGATCAAACTATACAGTTTGATATTAAGGGGATAAAAAAATTAATTGATATTCTGAAATGTGAATATCCTGAAATTTATAAAGATACAAATGATATTAAAAAAATTAATATTAGTTTATTGGACAAAAATGGAAATCCACAATACGGTTTAAACTGGGGACAGCGTGATGGAAGGGACCCTAACCAGGCTTACATACAGCTTCCTATTGATGTATACCGAAGTGATTTTTTCCCTAAAAAACCACAGCATTTTAATGTAAAAACAGATGACGGTCAAACACTGGTGCTTACCCGTGCCCAGAAAACAGAAGAAGGAACAGCATTACAAACACCGGAAGACAACTCATTATTTGGAAAATATTTAAGAAATCGGATGGGTATTCCTTATGGGGAGCCAATTACAAAACAGGATATTTTAAAATACGGATGCTCTGGAATTACCTTTTTCAAAATAAACAATCAGTTTTTTCTGGATTTTTCCGGATATAGCTCAAATCCGGCTTCTTCCGGTTTTGAAATTCAACAGTCAGTTCAATTCTCTGTAAACAAAAATAATTCGACATATTCCCCCCGTTATATCATCTCTCTTCTTGCCAAACCGTTTGTTATCTTAACGGGAAATTCGGGAACGGGAAAAACCCGTATAGCCAGGCGGTTTGCCGAATGTCTGAAAAAAGAAAACGAAAGCGGGGAAAGCAACATTCTCATCGTCCCCGTGGGGGCGGATTGGACAGACAATACAAAGATTTTGGGCTATTTCAATCCTCTCGCCGATGACGGGGCGGGTGTTTATGTCAAAACGGAAATTTTTCGGTTTTTGGAACGGGCAAATGCCAATCCGCAAATCCCTTTTTTTCTGATTTTGGATGAAATGAATCTTTCCCATGTGGAACGGTATTTTTCCGATTTTTTGAGCAAAATGGAAATTCCCGGCAGTGCGTTTGAAATTGACGGTTACGGAAGCCTGCCTTATCCGAAAAACCTCTTCGTTACGGGAACCGTCAATATTGACGAAACAACTTATATGTTCAGTCCCAAGGTTTTGGACAGAGCCAATGTCATTGAGTTTAAACCGGAAAAAGATTCTGTTTTGACTTCTCTGACTGCAGAAACGGAAGAAGCGTCATTGGCAGCAGAGCCCGGCATGGCGGAAGGTTTTTTGCAGTTGGCCGAAAAAATCCGCAATGCACCGGCAACGGATTATAACAATATTGATTTTACTGCTGCGGAACCGATTTTATCGGACCTTTACGATATTTTGCAAAAGGCCGGTTTCGAATTTGCTTTCCGGACTGTTAAAGAAATCCGTCAGTATCTGATTGCTGCTTATGAACTGGAGGAAGAAAAGGAAAATTTCAGTCTGAACGGGCATCTTGATATTCAGATTTTGCAGAAAATCCTTCCCAAAATTTACGGAAACCGTCAGCAGGTCTCAAAGTCTTTTTTGAAAAAGAAAATTTCACGCACAGTTTGCAGAAAGTCACTCAAATGGCAGAGCGGTTAAGCCGTTTTCAGTTTGTCAGCTTTGTCTAAACATTATGAAAATAGCGGCCGTTTCACTGCAACTGGAAAAGGACACTTTTGCCGTTGTCTATCCCTGCGGAAAAACAGACGGAACAGGACTCTCTTTTGCGGAAACGAATGACGGAATCGGATTATACCGTGCAGAGAAAGAGACAGACGGCTTTTTTGATTATGTTGATGAAGAAAACAGCCGTTTCCGGAAATTACGGCTTAAAGAAACAGTGCGTTATGTCTGCCGGATAGATGCACCTTGCCGCGAAACGGAACAGCGTTTTTATCCTCTCCTGCCGGATGAAAACAGTCAGATGTTTAAGGTCGAAAAAGACAACGACCGTATCGTTTTCCAATTTATCGGTTATCTCGGCAAAAGTGAGCTTCGGTTCGGAGAATCGGGTATCTGTCTGCCGTTTGAAGTTGTTCCCGACAAATTCGATTATGAAGCGGATTATGTCCGTCTGACGGAAGCTCTGGCACAACAGTGTTCGCTTCTTTTAATGAATGCTGTCAGTCCGGTTTCTCTTAATTATTCGGCAACGGATAAAGAGCAGACACATCTTATCGAACAGTTCATCTTTTTAAAAACAGTCTGTTCTCCGCAAAATCTGGATAACTGTTATTTATCTGTTAAAAGGAATCCGGATCGGCATTTGGTAAAAGAAACGGAAATTCGTCCCATAGGAACAGGCCTTCCTTCACAACGTTTTTTTACCAATCCGTTTTCTTACAGCCGCGGATGGCAAAAGGTTAGGCAGAACCGCTTTCTTCCGCAGGAAGCTGCTGTGACACGCAAATATGACAGTTATGATACGGCAGCGAACCGCTTTCTTCGGTTTGCCCTTGAATCGTTTCTTGTTCTGACAGAAAAAGTCCTTGACAGACTGAAAGAATCTCCGGAGTCGGAATATTACCTCGACGCAAAAAAGATCAAAGAAAAAACCGGGATATTTCTTCAGGATTCTCTTTTTGATGATGTGGGAATCATGTCTGTTTTACCGGTCAATAATCAGATTCTTGAAAAAAGAGAAGGATATTATCAGATTTTCAAAGCATTTTCCATGATGACGCTCGCCCTAAAGCTGGACTGGGACGGAAAAGATGATATTTATCGGGGAAAGGCCAAAAATACGGCATTACTGTATGAGTATTGGCTCTTTTTTGCACTGAATCAGCTCTTAAAACAAATCGGCTGTGAGACAGGAAATGACAGTGAAGAGTCCGACGTGCCATTGTTTATTGAGGAAAAAGGAGAATTTCGGATTTCTTTAAAACAGGGAAAGTCATCGTGTCAAAAATACAGTTATCGGCATCTGAATGTCAATCTTTATTATAACTTTGTCTTTTCACAACAGCGATTTTCTTCCTCCAGTTACAGGGGTTCCTATTCGCAGTCATTCCGTCCCGATTATACAATAGAAATTTGGGACAAACATCAGTCAAGAAAAGAGGCAGTTCGGACAGGAACGGTGTCCTATCTTCATTTTGATGCCAAGTATCGTTTAAATAATTTAACGGAATTGTTCGGGGCGGAAACAGATGAGAAATTGAATGAAGACGAAGATAGATTCTTTTCCCGGGAAGAACGCGACGAGTCTGTAAAAACCTATAAACGGGGAGACCTGTTTAAAATGCATGCTTACAATGATGCCATCCGACGGACAGTCGGCAGTTATATTTTGTATCCGGGAACAGAAAAAAAGCGGTATTCCGATTACGAAGAGATTTTGCCGGGAGTCGGTGCGTTTTGTTTCCGGCCGTCGGATGAAGAAAAAAACAGTCATGAGTTGCGGCTCTTTATCAAAGCGGTGTTGGATGAAAAATCGGCAAACTGTTCCCGGGAATTTCGAAAAACATTTTTTGAAAATATGATTATACAGCAACCGTCAGAAAGAAAAGAGACTTTTCCTTCGACTGAAAATGACAGCTTGTTTCTTCTGGGGTTTTTCAGACAGAATTATTATCAGTTTCTTAAAGACCAAAATTATCTGTCATTTTCGCATAATGACAGCAAAGAATTCTATTTTTATTACTACGCTGTCAAAAACGGGTTTGTTTATCCCTCTCATCCGGATATAGCCGGGGTAAAGCGGTTCTGTTGTTTTTTAAATACAAAGCAGACCGAAAAAGATGTGGAAATAGAGCCGTGGTCGGCAGAAATTCTTTCCACAGAATTGGTGTCTTCGGATAAACTGCGCAATTTATTAAACGGTATCGGCTATTTTCCCGAGTCACTTTCGGCAGAGTTTTATTTTTTGGTGCGTCTAAAAAATGCGAGACCTTTTTCCAAGGAAGAAAAGCAGATTATCAGTCACAGTCTTTATCCGGGAAATGATTTACTGAACGCTTTTTCACCCAAAGTGGTGAGTCGGGATATGATATCAGGTCTGTAGGCTGACCGCTTCAAAAATTGTTTTTCACCGCCTTTTCTATCTCATCGGCACAGGAAGCCAGTTCTTTTTTGATTTGCTTTCCCCAGAACCGTAAAACGGTCCAGCCGTCTTCCTGCAGTTTCCGGTTTACTTCCCTGTCTCTTTCCATATTTCTTTCTATCTTAGGCATCCAGAAAGACTGATTGGATTTCAGGTCTTTTTGGCGTTCATTCCAGTTGAATCCGTGCTAGAATTCGCCGTTGCAAAAAAACGGCAATTTTCTTTCCGATAAAAACAATATCGGGCTTTCCGAATACCTTTTTGCAGTTTTTTCGGTACCGCAAGCCTCTTCGCCATAATTCTTTTCTTAAAGACAGTTCGATGGCGGAGTTGCTGCTCTTAACAGCCTGCATATTTTTTCTGCGCTGCTCAGGAGTCAGTCTGTCCATTGTGAAAACCCGAAAATCTTTATTCCAGTATAGATAATAAAATAAAAAATCTCAATCCGAAAATACCGATTCTTCACCGTTTTCTCCATGCCTTACGGGTATAGAAACCCATAACGACGAAATATTTTACATTTTTCCGCGAATCGGTTAAGATAACAATATCCGTTGCGAAAACGGAAAAAAATCTTTTTCGGAGGGAAAAATGAAAATGAAACAACTGCTTTCACTGCTGATGATGGGCGCGGCGGGAATCTCCGCGTTTGCGGCCGACGGAAAAAAAGAAAACGGGATTCTGGTCGTCTACTTCTCGTGGTCTTCCGCACAAAATACAAAACAGATGGCCGAAGAGATTGCATCGGCCGTCGGGGCGGATCTGTTCCGCATCGAAACGGCAGAGGCTTATCCCGCAGATTACAATCAAACCGTACGCATTGCCAAGGAAGAGGTGCAAAAAAATGCCCGGCCGCAGCTGAAAACAACCGTGACACAGGCGGAAATGGACCGCTACGATACGGTTTTCGTCGGCTATCCCGTCTGGTGGTACGACGCACCGATGGCGATATACACGTTTTTGGAATCGTTTGATTTGAGCGGCAAAACGGTCATTCCGTTTGCGACCTCCGGGGGCAGCGGGTTGAGCGACCGGAATCTGCGGGCAAAAATAACCGCTACGTTTAAGGACGGGCTCTGCATTGCCGGCTACCGTGCCGGTGAAAACAGCCACCGGCAGATAACAAAATGGCTGTCGGATTTGGGTTTCGGCGAATAGGGGACGGAAAACCGTGAAGAGCGCAAAGGTGATTCTGATTGCGAAAATGACAGTCGATTTGGCGATGATCATTGTTCTGCATTGTTTGAGCGGTTATCATCTTTTCGGGAACCGGGCGCACGAGATTCTCGGGATTCTGTTTTTTGTTCTGTTTCCGGTTCATAACGGACTGAATGCCCGTCAGTACCGGTTTCTGCTGCGCGGGCGGGGAGCCTATCCGATTGTGCGGACGGCAGTGATTGCCCTTTTGTGGGGCTGCATCGCGGCGGATGCCGGCAGTGCGCTTGTGATTGCCCGCGACACGGTTCCGCAGGGATGGTCGCTGCCGGGGGCGGCCGCCTTTATCCTCCGTCGGCTGTACAGCGATCTGTTTCTGCTGTCGGAATTCAAATTCATGAACTTCGGCGAAAGCCCGTTCCGTTTTTTTGTCGATTCGATCTGTATGATGATTCTTTTTGCCGTTCTCGGCTGGGGTTTGAAAAAAGGAGCGGAACGGCTGCCGGCTTTCGGAACAAAACCGTCACCGCAAAAGAATTCATAAAAAAACTCCGGCAGAACGCCGGAGTCAGTTTTTTCGAATTATCGGTTTTCCCGCAAATCAGAATTCGTTGCCGGGGAAACGGGGAATTCCTTCGAAACCTTTTTTCAGATCGGCATCGGTCGGGACATAGTCGCTCATCGTGCCGTTGTTAAACGATTCGTAGGCCTTCATATCGAAATAACCGGTACCGGTTAAGCCGAACAGAATCGTTTTTTCTTCACCGCTTTCTTTGCAGGCCAGCGCTTCGTCGATGGCGACCTTAATGGCATGGCTGCTTTCGGGAGCCGGCAGAATCCCTTCCACACGGGCAAACATTTCCGCGGCTTCGAAAACTTCCGTCTGAACGGCGGTGCGTGCTTCCATATATCCGTCGTGGTAGAGCTGTGACAGAACGGAGCTCATGCCGTGGTAGCGCAGACCGCCGGCGTGGTTGGCGGCCGGCATAAAGCCCGAACCGAGCGTGTACATCTTTGCCAGCGGACACACTTTGCCGGTATCGCAGAAGTCGTAAGCGTAAACACCGCGGGTCAGGCTCGGACACGAAGCCGGTTCGACAGCAATAAAACGGATGTCGTTTTTCCCCTGCAGTTTCTCACCCATAAACGGAGCAATCAGACCGCCGAGGTTGGACCCGCCGCCGGCGCAGCCGATGACAATATCGGGAGAAATGCCGTATTTGTCCATGGCGATTTTGGCTTCCAGGCCGATGACCGACTGATGCAGCACAACCTGAGCCAGCACACTTCCCAAAACGTAGCGGTAGCCTTCATGGGTAACCGCCGCCTCGACCGCTTCGGAAATGGCACAGCCGAGACTGCCGGTGGTGCCGGGAAACTCCGCCAGAATTTTGCGGCCGACTTCGGTGGTATCCGACGGCGACGGTGTAACCTGTGCCCCGTAAGTGCGCATGACTTCGCGGCGGAACGGTTTCTGTTCGTAAGAACATTTGACCATGTAAACGCGGCAGTCGAGACCGAGATAGGCACACGCCATCGACAGAGCCGTTCCCCACTGACCGGCACCCGTTTCGGTGGTCACGCCTTTCAGCCCCTGCTCTTTGGCGTAGTAGGCCTGGGCAATGGCCGAGTTGAGTTTGTGGCTGCCGCTGGTGTTGTTGCCCTCGAATTTATAGTAGATTTTGGCAGGCGTGCTCAGCTTCTTTTCGAGACAGTAGGCGCGAACCAGAGGCGAGGGGCGGTACATTTTATAAAAATCACGAATTTCCTGCGGAATCGGAATCTCGCGGTCCGTTTCGTTCAGCTCCTGACGGACCAGTTCGTCGCAGAAAACGGCCCGCAGCTCATCGAATGTCACCGGTTTTTGGGTGGCCGGATTCAGCAGCGGTGCCGGTTTGTTTTTCATATCGGCACGCAGATTGTACCACGTTTTCGGCATCTCTTCTTCATGAAGATAAATCTTGTACGGAATTTGTTTCGAAACCATTGCTTTCCTCCTTGCTGTGTTTCTGCTGATAGAAACATTATACGTGTTTCTGTTTATAGAAACAAGGGGTTTTCAAAAATTTTTTTCGAATTCGAAAAAAATTCCGCTCTTGACATCCATGTATTGTCTTATTATACTTTTTATATGAACGATTTAACAAACGAAAAGCACTTCGGTGCACAGGTGGAAGAAAAAAGTGAGATTCGCCGGAAATTTATGACCGGTGTTTATTTGTGGATGTTTCTGGCTCTGGTCATCAGTGCCGTTACATCGGTAGCCGCGGCTTCGTCTCCGGCGCTGTTGGCAAATACCGGACTCTTTTTCGGGTTGCTGATTGCCGAGCTGGTTTTGGTTTTTGTTTTGTCGCTGGCAATCAACCGTTTGAGTGCGGGGGCGGCCGCCGCTATCTTTTTGGTCTATTCCGTCTTAAACGGAATCACGCTGGCTCCGCTGCTGCTGGTTTATGCGCAGGCAACCGTTGCCAAAGCTTTTTTCACGGCTTCCGGAATGTTTTTGGCCATGAGTCTTTTCGGCATGGTGACCAAAAAAGATTTGTCGACGCTCGGCCGCGTTCTGTTTATGGCACTGATCGGACTGATAATAGCATCGGTCATCAATCTTTTTGCGGGGTCGACAATGATGGACTGGCTGATTTCGCTGGCCGGTGTCGCCGTTTTTGCCGGACTGACCGCCTACGATACGCAGAAACTGAATCAAATCGGCGCCCGTGCGGAAGAAAACGAAACGTACAAAAAATTGGCCATTATCGGAGCGTTGAGTCTCTATCTCGATTTTGTCAATATCTTTATTTATCTGCTTCGTCTCTTCGGTAACAGAGACTGATCGGCAGAGAGCGGCCGGGGCATCGTCCCCGGCTTTTTTTCTGTCGGGAATTTTTTGCTTGACGAATCGGGGGGTTCGGGTTAAATTAATAAAGTGATGCCGGGCGTCAGGCTTTGCATCAAAAGGAGTTGCTATGATAAATGAACTGATTGAAAGAAGTCCCATCCGCATTTTCGAAAAATCGGTCAGCGGCGGTCTGGGAATCGGAAACATCGGTGTGGTAACCTCGAAAGAAGGCGTCGGAAAAACGGCGTTTCTGGTTCAGCTGGGTCTGGATAAGATGCTTCAGGATAAGCACATCGTTCATGTTTCCTTTTCCGATAAAGTCGATCATATTCTCGGCTGGTATCAGAACCTGTTTATGGAATTGAGCGCTTCGAAAAAAGTCGATAATCCGGTAGCGGTTTACGATAACATTTGCAAAAACCGTATTATTCTGAATTTCAATTCGGAGAAAGTGACGATCGAAGAATCTCTGGAGAGAGTCAAACTGCTGATTTCCGATGCCCGTTACAATGTGGATGCTCTCTACTTCGACGGACTGGTGGTTGATACGCTTAAGAAAGAAGATTTCGACGCCCTGCGGCAGTTTGCACAGAATCTGAACGTTGAAATCTGGCTCAGTCTGACGGTGAAACAGTGGGATGAAAACGGTGTGGCTCCGTCGGTTAAGAAATTTCTCGATGATATGGATATTCTGATCGATATCCGCTACAAGGACGATCATATTCAGCTTGAGGTAGCCAAGGATCGCGACGATGTTCAGTTGCAGAACACGCAGCTGAAACTCGACCGCTCGACATTTCTGTTGAAAAAAAATAAATGATTTTTCAAATTCTCCGGTATGTTTTTCCGGCGTTGCTGGTTGTTCTTTTGGGAATCAACTTTGCCCAGCGTCGGCACATGGATACGGGGAAGAGAAAGCGTTTTGCCGTTCTGTATGTTCTGATGTTGGGGGCGGTGCCCTCGATTGCGGTCATCGGAGCGGCAAACGGTTCTCTCGAACCGTATTTTTTTTATCTCTCGTTGGGAGCGGTAGCCCTCTGCTTTTTTGTTTACCGAAAGAAGCTTTTTCTGTTCCGCTTCAGATGCCGCGATTGCGGGCGGCCGCTTTCGTTGCCGCAGATTCTGTTTGATGACGAAAACCGCTGTACCGGTTGTGCCGAATCGGCCTGCAACGCGGTGAGCGAAATCGACTGGCCGAATCTGAAGTTTACCGAAAAGGCGGTGCTCTGCTTCATCCGCAGCGGGGGAAAACTGCTGCTGATTCACAAAAAAACCGGTTTGGGCCGGGGCAAAATCAATGCCCCCGGCGGCCGTATCGAGCCGGGGGAAACGGCGGAAGAGGCGGCGGTGCGGGAGTGCCGCGAAGAGACCGGCCTGACACCGCAAAAAGTCACGCCGGCCGGCGAGCTGAATTTTTATTTCCGCGGCGGTTATTCGTTGAAAGGGTATGTCTTTACGGCAACCGGTTTCGAGGGAACCTTAACGGAAACCGAAGAGGCCGACCCGTTCTGGTGTGCCGAAAACGAAATTCCGTACGATAACATGTGGGAAGACGACCGTTACTGGCTGCCGAAACTGCTGGCCGGCGAACCGTTTGACGGCTACTTTCTGCTGGAAAAAGACCGGTTGTTGGACTACCGGGTTGAATAGATGTAAAATCGGAAGCCTTTTAACAAAAAAACGCCCCCGGAAGGGCGTTTTTTGTTTTGCAGCCGTGCTGCTTACTGTGCGGAAATCGCACTAACCGGACACTGGTCTGCACAGGCGCCGCAGTCGATGCATGTTTCGGCATCGATTTTATACGGAGTGCCTTCCGAAATCGCATTAACGGGGCATTGTCCCGCGCAGGAACCGCAACCGATACAATCATTGGAAATTACATGTGCCATTTTTTTCTCCTTATACCCCGTATTATAAATTGAAATGAAGCGAAAATCAACCGAAACGGGCGAAAAATCAAAAAATTTTGTAGCGAAACGCCGGGTTGTGTGTTATAGGGAGAGAAGAGGTGGGTTGTGAAGCAGACAGTGAAAGCAGGACTTTTCTTTCTTTGTTTTTTTCTGATTTTCGGCTGTACTCAAAAGACGGCCGAAGGGAGCGGAAACGGAACCTATGCCGCCGAAGAGAGTGCCGTGATGGCCGATGCGGCTCCGGTACCGCAGATGATGAAGGCCCGTACATCGGGGAGTGCCAATATGACGGCACCGGTACAGGATAAAAAGATTGTTTACCGTGCCAATCTGACAATCGAAACAACCGACCTGGTCGGCGCACGCGATAAAGTTCTTTCGTTCATGGAAGAGGAAAAAGGAATTCTCGAATACAACGAACAGAACGAACAGCGTTTTTATTTCTCGATCAAAGTACCGGCAGATCAGCTGACCTCTTTTCTCGACGAGGTGAAAGCGGTCGGCCGGGTCACCTATTCTTCGATTACATCCGAGGATGTCACGGAACAGTATATCGATACGGAAACAAGGCTGGCGGCAAAACGGGCATTGCTGGAAAAATACCGCAGTTATCTGCCTCAGGCGGCCGATTTGAAAGAAATTATGGAAGTCGAACGGCAAATCAATACCGTTACATCCGAGATCGAACAGTGGGAAGGGCGCATGAAACGGTTGGAAAAGGAGATTGCCTATTCGTCCGTCACCGTCAATCTGCAGCTGCCTTCTTATGCCGACAGACCCGACTCGTCGGAAACATTGAAAGAACTGTTTTTGGGAATCGGTAAAAATCTGAAAATGGCGTTTGCTTATATCGGATTGGGACTGATTTACGGTGTGGCCGTCGGCGGACCGTTTTTGGCGGCGGCTCTGCTGATTTATCTTTGCGTGCGAACGGCCAAACGGAAACGAAAGAGAAAAAAATAATGGTTGATGTTACCGCGCTGAAAAAGCTGGAATTTCACGACCATCTCGACGGCAGCATGAGACCGCAGACGGTTTGGGAGCTGGCGCTCCGGGCCGATGTGCCGCTGGCGGCATTGACGGGATGCAAAAATCCGACGCCGGAGAGTCTTGAAAAATGGCTGAGGGAAGCGGCGGTCAGTGCGAGTCTGCCCGAATTTTTAAGCCGCTTTTCGGTGACATGTGCGGTGTTGCAGAGCGAAGAGGCTCTTTTTCGGGCGGCACGGGAAGCGGTGGAAGATTGGGCGGCCGACAATATCGTTTACGGCGAACTGCGGTTTGCCCCCGAAAACCACGGCATCGGCGGACTGTCGCCGGAAGCGGCGGTCGGGGCGGTGGCCGCGGGGCTGAAGGCCGGGACGGAAGCAACCGGGACGGAAGCCGGGCTGATATTGTGTGCCATGCGGCAGTACGGCCGTTCGAAAGAAATTGCCCGACTGTGTCTCAAACGGCAGGATTCGGTTTGCGGCTTTGATTTGGCCGGTCCCGAGTACGGATTTCCGGCTTCGGCGCACGCCGAAGCGTTTGCGTTGCTGGCGGCCGCCGGGTTTGAGGGAATCACCTGCCATGCGGGCGAGGATGACGGAGCGGCGGCGGTCGAAGCCGCTTTGGAGGAAGGCGCGCGCCGTATCGGCCACGGCGTGGCGGCGGCCGCGGCAACGGCTCCGTTGCGCCGCCGGCTGCAGTCTCATTTAATCGAATGCTGCATCACTTCCAACGAAGCGACGCGGGCCGTCCCCGATGCCTCTCATCACCCCGTTGATTTTTTCCGGAAAGAAGGAATTCCCGTTTTGCTCTGCTGCGATGACCGGCTGATGTGCGCCACCGATTTAAACCGCGAATACCGGCGGGCGGCCGATCTGTTCGGTTGGACGGAAACCGATTTTAACGCGATGAACCGGCGGGCTCTCGACTTTGCGTTCGGACTGTCGGCCGAAAAAAAAGAATCCCTGAAAAAACTGTTTACACCGTGATGCCGCAGCAAAGCGGCGGAAAAGAATCAGAAATAATCGAAATATTCGATCCGGTCGAACCCGATTCGGAAAGAGGCCTGTACGGTATAGCTGCCGCTCCGAATCGAAACAGACGGCATTTTTTCGAGAATCAGCCGGCCGTGAATTTCTTTCGGTTTTCGTTTTTGAATCGTTGATTTGGCGGCCTTTTTGACCGCTTCTTCGCATACCTTAAAATAGACATCGAGCATCGGCAGCGGCGAATCGTTTTCGAAAAGAGAGGCCGAGGCGGCAGCAGAGGTCAGCTGTTCCGGATTGCGGTTTTCGACCCGTTTCTTTTCGTTCGGCATCATATCGTAGCGGAACCACGCCGTCATAAAAATTTCATCACGTTCGATATCGAAAACGGAAATCTTTTTCGGATTTTCCGGTTCGATTTGTGCCGACCATTCGAAACGGGACTTGATTTTCCGGTCGTTGTGAGTCGGATAATAGACGAACGTACGGCCGTAAATCATATCGGAAAAAAAGGCGGAAGCGTACGTGAAAAGCGCGTTCAGACTTTCGTGCTGCGTTTTCGGTTCGCTGATGCGCCCTTCGGTAAAACGGGGATCGCTGATTTTTCCCTGCAAAAACGGCTGACTCCATCCGGACAACGGGAAGAGTAACAACAGAAGAAGGGCAACCCGGTTTATCTTCATCTTCGTCTGTTTTTGAACGTGTCGGAAATGACCCGAATCGGATTGATTCTCATTCTGACTGTCAGATAGAGAAAAGCGAAGAAAAATCCGGCAAGGTGTGTCATGTGCGCCACATTGGTGACCGATCCCATCGAGAGGATTTCGATGACCGCATAAAGAACCACCATCGCGTAAGCCGGAAGCGGAAAGATACCGAACAGCAGAATCCGTTCTTCGGGAAAATAGGTGGCAAAAGCAAGCAGCACGCCGAAAATGGCACCCGAAGCGCCGACCAGCAAAACATTTTGTCCGGTCAGCCGGTAAATCAGAAAAGAGAAGAATCCGGCGCCGATACCCGTAAAAAAGTAAAAGAGAGAGTAGTCGGTCGTTCCCATGCGCCGTTCCACCGGTGTTCCGAAAAAGTAAAGGGCAATCATATTGAAAAGCAAATGCGAGATACTGCCGTGGGTGAACATATAGGTGAAAAACTGCCAGAAAAAGAATCCTTCGGTAACCGCCTGCGGAAAAAGACCGAGATAAAAATTGATGGTCGGGGAGAGCATGCTTAGAAGGAAAATCAGGACACAGGTTCCGATGAGATAGAGATTTAAATTCGAATAGGTATAGCGGACAGGGCGGCGAATCAGATTCAGCAATTTATTCATAATATAAAATAACCACTTTTTTTAAAAATGGCAACCTCTCAGAGAAAGCGCTCGACCATTTCCTCAATCTTCAATCGGGATTCCGTTTCGGGGAAGGCCGTTCTCAGCATATCCAATGTCTGTCGGCGCAATGTTTCGGCAACCGCTTCCGCCTCTTTGTCGGCACCGCTGTCGAGAATCATTTGCACGGCGCGCAAAACCTCCGTTTCGGCTTTTTCGTAACCGCGGTCGGCGGCGGTCTGCATCAGCTTCATCAGTTCGTGCGGGTCGTTTCGGCGGCAGTAGAGAATGACCGGCAGGCTCTTTTTCTTTTCGACGATGTCGTCGCCGCGGTTTTTGCCTTTGTTGCCGGTGCGCAGATTGATGATGTCGTCGGCAATCTGAAAAACGATTCCGATATTTTCGGCAACCGTTCCGATAATTTTCTGCTGTTCGGGGGTGCCGCCGCCGAGAAAAACGCCGATTTGCGCCGCCATGGCCGCCAGCGAGCCGGTTTTCAGCCGGCACATTTGAAAATACGCCTCTTCTGACGGGATTTTGTCGGTTTTGTGCCACTCGATATCAAGCGCCTGTCCAAAGTGAACGCGGCGCATATAGTAAGAGTAAATGCGGTAAAGGGTCAGTTTTTGCGAATCGGTTAAACCGGCATTGTCGATTAAAACGGTCGGCAGAAAGTAGAGCAGGTTGCCGGTGTTAATCGCGGTGTCGACCCCGAACCGGATATGCGCACACGGCGAACCGCGGCGTAAAACGGCGCCGTCTTCGATATCGTCAATGATTAAAGTGCCGTTGTGAACCGCTTCCGGCAAAACCGAAAGCCGCAAAACCGTTTCGGTCGGCGTTTTTCCGCACAAGCCGCTGCAGTAAACCGCCAAAAGCGGCCGCCATCGTTTTCCGCCGCCGGCAAGCAGCGTTTCCGCCGGCAAATAGGCTGCTGCCAAATCTTTGTTATCGATCGGTTCGAAACCCTCTCCGCCGACAAGCTCGATGCTCTGTTTCGGTTCGGAGGTTTGCAGCAGTTTTTTCAATTCGGCTTCGATTGATTTTAAAATTTCCATGTGTTTTATTTTACCGAGAAACAGCGGTTTTGACAACTCTTTTCTTTTCGGAGTGCTGAACAGCGGTTTCTGCCGTTCGTTTGACTTTCATCGGCGAATCGGATATAATGCCGGCATGAAAATCATTCCGGCTATCGATTTACTGGGAGGACGCTGTGTGCGCCTTCAAAAGGGGAGTTACAGCGATGTGACCGTTTATTATGAAGACCCGGCGGAGGCGGCGGCGGTTTTTCAGTCGCTCGGCGTGCCGCGGCTTCATGTGGTCGATTTGGATGCGGCCCGCGGACAGGGGCTCGATAACCGCGCGGCACTGCGGCGGATAGCTGCCGTTTTCCGCGGCGAAATCGAGACCGGCGGCGGTGTCCGTTCGGAAAAGGACATCGAAGAGCTTTTGGACGCGGGCGCATCGTATCTGATAGCCGGTACGGTTTTGGCAAAAGAGCCGCAAACGGCGGAACGGTGGGTGCGGCGGTTCGGTTCCCGGTTTATCGCCGGCATCGATGCGTTGAAAGGCGAAGTCCGCGTTTCCGGGTGGGAAAAAGGCAGCGGCCTTCGGGACGAGGATCTGGCGAAGAGGGCGGCCGAAATCGGATTTGCGGAAATCATTTACACCAACATCGACAAAGACGGCATGATGTCGGGACCCGACATCGAAAACACGGAACGGATTGCGGAAGCCTCCGGAATCCCGGTCATTTTGTCCGGCGGAATTTCCTGCAACGACGATCTCTACCGGGCAGCCGCAAGCGGCAAAATTGCCGGGGCAATTGTCGGAAAAGCGTTTTACGAGAAAAGTGTCGATTTGAAAACGGTGACAAGCCGTTTAACGGACGGAGAAAAATGAACACGGTACTGCTGATTGAAAACGAACAGGGCGAGCTGTTGAGTGCGGCAATCATGAATGCGAAAGGCTTTTCGAAAAGCCGCGAAAACGGATACTTGTGGACAACCGATTTATCCACAGGGCGGCTTTTGCCGCTGGGCAACGAAACCGTGCCGTTTGTAACTCTTTCGGAAGAAACGAGTTGCGTCGGGAAGCGGTTTTACAGAGCGGTGATTTCTACCGAATTTGTTAACAGGTTATCCACAATTTGTCAAAAAGAAGCGGCCGAAGAGCGGTCCGAAACGGAGAAAAAAACAGGCGAAAATACGCTAAATATAGAGGATTTCGCACCGAATTCGCCCGAAAATTCCGATTTATACGCCGAAGAACACTTTCCGGCCCGGTTTTTAAAAAGTCTTGCACAGGTTATCCACAAGCGGCACACCGATATGCCGGAAGGATCGTATACGACCCACCTCTTTCAAAAAGGAGAATCGAAAATCCGCAAGAAAGTCGGTGAAGAAGCGGTCGAGTTGGTGCTGGCGTCGACCCCGCAGGATGTCATTTACGAAGCGGCCGATCTGATTTATCACATGATGGTGATGCTGGAGAACAACGGTTTGAGTCTGGGAGATGTTCTCCGCGAACTGAAAGGGAGAGAGTGATGCTGGCGATTGTCGGAGCAATGGCGGAAGAGGTGACCTGTCTGCTTTCCCGTGTGAAAGTGACGGCAAAAGAGGTGGTCGGACAGACCGAAGTCTACCGGGCGGAAGGTCCCCGCGGGCCGTTTCTGGTAGCCAAAAGCGGAATCGGCAAAGTGGCGGCGGCCGCCTCGACACAGATTCTGATTACGAAATACGGCGCCGACCGGATTCTCTTTTCCGGCGTGGCCGGCGGCCTGAAAGACGGTATCCGCCGCGGCGACATCGTGATGGCCACCGATCTGGTGCAGCACGATTTTCATCTGGAAGCGTTCGGCCGCAAACCCGGCGAAATCCCGGGCATCGGCGTATCGGTCGCCTGCGACGGCGGTTTGATGCGGCAGTTCCGCGAAGCCTATGCGGCGGCCGCGGCGGCCGATCCCGATTTTCCGCCCCTGCACGAAGGCCGCATCGCCACCGGCGACTGCATCGTTGCCGACACACAGCTGAAAAACGCTATCCGCGACACCTTCGATGCGGTTGCGGTCGAAATGGAGGGCGCGGCGCTGGCGCAGGTGTGCAAAATGAACCGCGTGCCGTTTCTGGTTATCCGCACCGTTTCCGACAACGCCGACGAAGAAGCCATCGGTGATTTTGATCGTTTTATCGAAGCGGCCGGCATCCGCGACTACGAAATTCTCAAAAATTTCCTTTAAAAATCGGGATTAAAAACCGCCTTAACCTCGACAATTCTCCCTGTTTATGTTACAGTAACTTAACAAAGGAGTTGTCAAATGAGCAGAGTGTACAATTTTTCAGCCGGACCTTCCTGCCTTCCGGAAGAAGTTCTGCAGCAGGCTGCTGCCGAAATGTTGGATTATAAAGGGACGGGTATGTCCGTCATGGAAATGAGTCACCGGTCGAAACCGTATCAGGCCATTATCGACGAGACCGAAGCGCTGGCCCGCGAACTCATGGGCATTCCCGAAAATTATAAAGTTTTGTTCCTGCAGGGAGGAGCGTCCCTTCAGTTTGCGATGATTCCGCAAAACCTGATGGTCAATCACAAAAGAGCCGCTTTCATGAACACGGGCGCCTGGTCGGATAAAGCGATCAAAGAAGCCAAAAAGTTCGGCGAAGCGCTGGTGGTGGCCTCTTCCAAAGAATCGACCTTCAACTACATTCCCGAAATCCCCGCGATTCCGGAAAACATCGATTATTTCTACATTTGCGCCAATAACACCATTTACGGAACGAAGTTCAACGAATTTCCGCAGACAGGTAACGTGCCGCTGATTGCCGACTTCTCTTCCTGCATCATGTCGGAAAAAGTCGACGTTTCGAAGTTCGGACTGATTTTTGCCGGTGCCCAGAAGAACCTCGGCCCCGCCGGAGTCTGTCTGGTCATTATCCGCGACGATCTTGTCGGAAAAGCTCCCGAATCGACCCCGACCATGATGAACTATCAGACACATGTCGACAACGGTTCGATGTTCAACACACCGCCGACCTACGGCATCTACATCATGGGGCTCGTTTTTCAGTGGATTAAGAAAAACGGCGGAATCGAAGCCATGGAAAAACGCAACCGCGAAAAAGCGGCTCTGCTCTACGACTTCCTCGACTCTTCGTCGATGTTCAAGGGAACCGTTGTTGCGAAAGACCGCTCGCTGATGAACGTTCCGTTTGTCACCGGCAACGAAGAACTGGATGCCGCATTCATTAAAGAAGCGACCGCGGCCGGCTTTGTCAACCTGAAAGGCCACCGCAGCGTCGGCGGTATGCGCGCCAGCATTTACAATGCGATGCCGACGGAAGGCGTCCGCGCACTGGTCGACTTCATGAAAGCTTTCGAAGCCAAAAACAAATAAAAAGGGGAAAACAATGTATCGAATCAGCACGATGAATAAAATTGCGGCGATCGGTTTGGATCGGTTCGACCGCGAACAGTACGAAGTGGCAAGCGAACTGAACAATCCCGATGCGATTATTGTCCGCAGCGCCAAACTTCACGATATGGAAATGCCGGCGACACTGAAAGCCATCGCCCGTGCGGGTGCCGGCGTCAACAACATTCCGGTAGCCGACTGTACAGCCAAAGGAATCGTGGTTTTCAACACACCGGGCGCCAACGCCAACGCGGTGAAAGAGCTGGTCATTGCGGCTCTGCTGCTGGCCTCCCGCGGTATCATTAAAGGCGTGGAATGGACCAACACCCTGAAAGGAACCGAAAACATTTCCAAACAGGTGGAAGACGGCAAGAAAAACTTTGCCGGAACCGAAATCAAAGGCAAAACGCTGGGCATTATCGGATTGGGCGCCATCGGTGTTTCGCTGGCCAATGCGGCTCTGGCGTTGGGCATGAACGTCGCCGGATACGACCCCTACATCTCCGTTGAAGCGGCGTGGGGACTCTCCAGCCAGGTCAAGAGAGCCAAATCGCTCGATTCCCTGCTGTCGAAAGCCGACTACATTTCGATTCATGTTCCGTTCCTGCCGGACACAAAAGACATGATCAAAAAAGAAAAATTCGCCCTGATGAAAGACGGCGTGAAAATCGTCAACTTCTCGCGCGACGGTATCATCAACACGGCCGATATGGTCGAGGCCCTCGACGCCGGTAAAGTTTCCTGCTATGTGACCGACTTTGCCGAAGAGGCTCTATTGCAGAGAGACGATGTCATCGTGATGCCGCACCTCGGAGCTTCCACAAAAGAATCCGAAGACAACTGCGCCATGATGGCGGTCGACGAAATCAAACTCTTCCTCGAAACGGGAAATGTAATCAATTCCGTCAACTTCCCCGCGTGCGAACTGCCGATGAGCGACGATTACCGCATCGTTCTGGTCAACAAAAACGTTCCGAACATGCTGGGACAGATCACTTCGATTCTGGCCAAAGGCGGCATCAACATTACCGCTTCGATTAACAAACAGAAAAACGATTACGCCTACAACATCATCGAAACCGATTCGCAGGTCTCCGACGCTTTGACGGAAGAACTGAAAGCGGTCGACGGTGTGGTCATGGTACGCCGGATTAAATAAAAGAGAACGGTTTGAATTCGGAAGGCTGTCCTGCGGAATGCACGGACAGCCTTTTTTGTTTTCCGACAACCGATTTTTTTGATAATTCAATGCTTGCTTTTTTAAATTAAAGAGCATATAATGAATTATTGGGGAAGAGTTTGAAAACAGAAAAACAAACAAAACACAAAACACAAAACACAAAACACAAAACACAAAACACAAAACACAAAACATTCACAGCACAGCACAG
>CASEOG010000007.1:20085-147430 GCA_949289575.1 uncultured Spirochaetales bacterium
CACAGCACAGCACAATTATACTTTAATTACAGTAAATTTAACGGAAAAATATGAAGAGAACACCCCGGCAGTCCGTCTGAACAGACGGGCAGCCGGGGTGTTTGCGTGTAAAACAGCAGTATTATAAAGCTGCCGTACAGACAGGGAAAAACTCCGTAAAGGAGAAGAAAGAAAAGCGGCGAAGCCGCAAGGGGGAGAAAATGAATTTGAAGAAAAAGATTTCTGTCAAGGGAATTCTCGTTATGCTGGTAACAGCGATGCTGTTTGCCTGCGATCCGCAAACAAAGCCGGAAACACCGGAAACACCGGAAACACCGGAAACACCGGAAACACCGGAAACACCGGGAACACCGGAAACACCGGGAACACCGGCGGAAACAGTCCCGGTGGAAGATGTTGATGTGAAGCCGAAACAGCCGGATGTATTAACGCCGTTGTTGCTGAGTATCGGCGAATCCAAGATATTTACGGCTACCGTTACACCGGAGAATGCAACAAATAAAAAGGTCGTCTGGAGTTTCGTAATACCGGAAGGCGAACCGGCCGATTCGGATGTCTGCGAGTTGAAAGACAACGGAGACGGTACCTGTACGGTGACAGGAAAAAAGGAAGGATTCATCTCACTTAAAGTCGCAAGTGCTGCCGACAGTACAAAATGCATAATTGTTCGCATTGAAGTGAAAGTTGTACCGGTAACCGGGATCAAGTGGACGAACGACGCTTCGGGTCCGTTGAAGTTACGCATTATAGGTGGAGGCTCGTATATTGCGAATGTCATGGTTTTACCGGAAAATGCCACAAACAAAAAGCTTACATACAGCGTCGGAACAGAGGGAATAATCGAAGTGACGCCCGGAGAGTCCTCTTTTGTACTAAAGGGAAAATCTCAGGGATTGACTACATTTACGGTTACAACCGAGGATGGAGGTTTTTCGGTTACCCGTGATGTAAATGTTGTTATTAAATAAGCACCGTTTCCCCATCCGGCCGGAGATGACTCTTGCCGGAATCGGATAACAAAGCGCCTGCGGGCGTGCAAGGAGGATATATGAGTTTGAAGAAAATCACTTCCGTAAAGGGAATCATAGTTGCGGCGGCGGCCCTGCTGCTGTTTGCCTGTAAGCCGGAACCGGTTGCGGTGACCGGCGTTCTGTTGGATCAGGTAGAGTGCGATCTCGGTGTGGGCAGTACAGTCACTCTGACGGCCACCGTTTTACCGGCAGATGCGACAAATAAAAAGATTGAATGGAGCGTCGCGCCGAAAGGGATTGTCGAAATCTCGGCAAAAGAAAACGTCTGCACGGTAAAAGCCGTTAAAGCAGGCGATGTCACCGTAACGGCCAAAACCGAAGAGGGCGAAAAAACGGCGACCTGTAAAATAACGGCAAAACCGGTCTCCGTTACCGGAATCACCCTGGACCCCCCAACGCTCAAGCTGCCGCTGGGAACGTCGGGAACCGTAACCGCCGCCGTTTTACCGGAAAATGCGACAAACAAAACGGTCACATGGACAGCCGAACCGGCAGACGCGGTCGAACTGACCGATAACAAAAACGGCAGCTGTACGGTGAAGGCGCTGACAAAAGGAACGGTCACCGTAACGGCCAAAACCGAAGACGGCGAAAAAACGGCCGCGTGTGAAGTCGAATGTACGGTATCGGTTACCGGTATTGCATTGGATCAAGAGACAGCAACGATTGAATTCGAAAAAACGGTCACCTTAACGGCAACCGTCACTCCGGAAGAGGCTTCGGATAAAACGGTGAATTGGACAGCCGAACCGGCCGATGCGGTCGAACTGACCGATAACGGAGACGGCACCTGCGTCGTTAAAGGTCTGAAAGTCGGCGATGCCGTCGTGAAAGCAACCACCGCAGACGGCGGTTACGAAGACGCATGTACGGTTAAAGTGACACCGGTGGCGGTGAAAGGCATTACCCTCTCACCGGCAGCGCAGGAGCTGACGCTGGGCGGTTCGAAAAATATAACGGTAACGTTCGACCCGGTAAACGCCTCCGACAAAGAAGTCACGTGGAGTTTTACCCCGGAAGAAACTCACCTGACGGTCACCAAAAACGAAGACGGAACTTATGCGATAGCGGCCGATAAAGAGTGTCCGGAACGAACTTTCACCGTGACGGCGACCACCAATGACGGCGGTAAAACGGCAACGTGTCAGGTGACAACGAAACGGGTACCGGTAACGGGAGTTTCTTTGAACCGGACAACATTGACCGTTATATTGGGAAAAGAAGCGCAAACGCTGACAGCAACTGTCAAACCGGACAATGCCACCGATAAAACGGTGACATGGAAAGCCGACCCGGAAGCCGCGGTGGAACTGACCGATAACGGAGACGGCACCTGCAGTGTCAAAGCCAAGGAAGGTATTACGAAAATCGAAACCGTTACCGTGACGGCCACCACCAAAGACGGCAGTAAAACGGCAACCTGTACGGTGACGGTGAAACCGGTTCTGGTAGCCGCAATTTACACCTGGGATAATCCTGATGCGATTGTAGGCGGAACGTTCATATTGGAACCGGTCATTTATCCGGAGGATGCGACAAACAAAAAACTGGAGTGGACAGCAACTGTGGATGGCAATCCTTCCGAACATATTACACTGGAACCTTCCGAAGACGGAACTGCCTGTACCGTTACGATTGCCAAAGAATTCGGAAAGGAGCCGAAAGAAATCACTTTTAAGGCGGCCGCTACGGACGGCAGCGAAAAATCCGGTACCTATACGGTTATACCGACCTGGGAACCGGTAACGGAGATTCGGCTGAACAAACCGACTTTGGCTTTGAAAAACGGCGAATCGGCAATCTTAACGGCTACCGTTCTGCCGGAAAACGCATCGGACAAGACGGTAACCTGGAGTATTGACGGAACTGCGGCCACAATGACAGATAACGGGGACGGCACCTGTACGGTAAAGGCAGTCGGGGCAGGAACTGCCACCGTGACGGTTACCGGTAACGATGACCCGGGCAAAACAGCCGCCTGTCAAATTTCGGTGGATCTTTTGGGAAATACCGCTTTTATCGAAGCGGTCGGCGATAAATGCACCTGGACAAAGGAAGGTGACGGAACGGTCAAACTGACATCGGAAAATCTGACAGCAATGGCGGCTGTTACGGAGTTGGATCTTTCAAATAAAGGACTGACCGACTTGGGCGGTATCGAATACTTTACCGGACTGACCGACCTGAACTTACGGGACAATTCCCTGACCGCACTGGATGTGTCTAAGAACGTCAATCTGACCAACCTGAACTTACAGGGCAATGCCCTGACCTCATTGGATGTGTCTAAGAACGTTAATCTGACCACCCTGAACTTATGGGGCAATGCCCTGACCGCACTGGATGTGACGAAGAACACGGTACTGACGGATTTGGATTGTACCGGTAATCAACTGACGGCCATAGATGTGTCAAACAACACGGAATTGGTGAATTTGAACCTGCAGAATAACCGCTTAACCGCTCTCGACGTATCGAAAAATACGAAACTGCAATTCCTGAGTTGCAATAGTTCCTCAATTGGGACTTTGGATGTGTCGAAGAATACGGAGTTGCTGAGTTTGTCCTGTACTTATTGCGGTTTGACAAATCTGGACGTATCGGCAAATACAAAATTGCAATGGCTAAGCTGTTATAATAACACACTGACGGAACTCGATGTGTCGGGACTGACGGAATTGAAACAGTTGCAGTGCAGTGATAACCGGCTGGCAGAGCTGGATCTGTCGGCGAATACAAAATTAACCCATATAAACTGTGATAATAACCGATTTGCCGAACTGGATATCAGTCATATTACAGATTTACAGTACCTGTACTGCGGAAACCAGCGAGCCCCCGATGATTCGCGGACTCAAATATTGGATCTGACACTGACAACAGCCCAGAAAGAAAAATGGGACAATGAATGGTCTTCTTCTTCCTCCTCAAATGTCCGTGTCAATCCTATCGTAAAGGAATAATTTTTTAAGAAACCGACATCACAGCCCCCCTGCGGGGCTGTTTTCGGAGAAGAAAAAGGATCACCCGTCCGGGAAAAGAGAACAAGCGCCTGCGGGCGCGCAAGGAGGATATATGAGTTTGAAGAAAATCATTTCCGTAAAGGGAATCATGGTTGCGGCGGCGGCTCTGCTGCTGTTTGCCTGTGAGCCGGAACCGGTTGCGGTGACCGGAATCACATTAAACGCAAAAGAATTGAACCTGCAGCAGGGAGAAACGGCCGTTTTAACGGCAACCGTCGAACCGAAAGAGGCGGTGTACGGCACAATTGCCTGGAGTGTCTCCCCGAAAGACACGGTGAAGCTGACGGTCGAAAAAGAAAAAGGCACCTGCACGGTCGAAGCCCTCAAAGAGGGCAAGGCAACCGTGACGGCAATTGTCGACGGTCTCCGGTCGGTACAGTGTCCGGTTGCTGTGAATTGCAAATCGATTACAAACACCGCTTTTATCGAAGCGCTCGACACACGGGCAAAAGATACATCAGGGAAAAAGGTCACCGTCGGCTGGACGAAAGAACCCGACGGAACGGTCAAACTGACACCGGAAAATCTGGAAAAGATTCGGGCCGTCACGAAACTGAATATCAGCGGTTATGATATTGCGGTAGAAGAGTGGCTCTCCGACTTAAGCGGCATCGAATACTTTACCGGTCTGACCTATTTGGATTGCAGCTATAATCAGCTGACGGAACTGGATGTAACGAAGAACACGGCTCTGACGTATTTTAAGTGCTACAATAATAATCTGACGGAACTGGATGTAACAAACAATACCGAATTGACCTATTTGGATTGTGAAGATCAATCGATAAGCTCTCTGGATGTGTCGCAAAATACAAAGCTGCAAGTTTTCATGTGCGGCGGTAACGATCTGGCAGTATTGAATATAACGAACAATACGGCTTTAACGACCCTGTACTGCGCCCGGAATCGGCTGACAGAATTGAATATAACAAACAATACGGCTTTAACGAGCTTGTCTTGCGACGACAATCGGCTGGCGGAATTGGATATAACAAACAATGCGGCTTTGGCTACATTGCGCTGCGGGAATCAGACATCCGACGGTTCGGCAACGCAGGATCTGGCGCTGACACTGACGGCGGCACAGAAAACGACATGGGAGAGTAAATGGAGCAGTAGTAGCCGTAATACAAATGTCACCGCCACCGTCAAAACAACGGAGTAACTCATTGTTTTTTTCACACGACAGCCCCCTTGCGGGGCTGTTTTTTTTGCGAACCGCCGGAAAAATGAGAAAATTTTGTCCGAAAAAATTTCTTTTCGCCATTAATAACAGCGGAGGCAATCCGATGAAATCGTGGCAAGACTTAAAACTGACCGACGACTACCTGTTCAGTCAGATTATGAGAGAAGAAGATTTCTGCAAACTTTTCCTTGAAATGCTTATGGGAATCAAGGTAGAAAAAGTGGTCTATCTCGAAGCGCAGAAGGAGGTCAATCTCTTTCCGCAGGCGAAAGGTATCCGAATGGACGTCTATCTCGAAGGTGACGGAGAGATTTACAACATCGAAATGCAGACGGCGCGCAGGACGAATCTTGTGAAGCGGATGCGCTACTACCACTCCGCCATCGACGTCGACTCGCTGCTGCGGGGCAATCCGTATGACCGGCTGAAAAAATCGTTTGTGATTTTCATATGCAATTTTGACCTGTGCGGCGACGGCTTTCCGGTCTATGAGAGTATAACTACATGGAGACAAAACGGAAAAGAAATAGGTGACGAACAAACGAAAATCGTTTATAATATAGGAGCGTTTGAAAAGGCTCAAGACCCGCGCCTGAAGGCTCTGCTGCGCTATTTGTCCACCGAAACCGTTACCGATGAGGCTCGCGATCTCGCCGAAAAGGTGGCCGCCTTCAAACGCCATTTTCCCGACGGGAGGCCGCATATGAAATACGAATTGGATTTATACGACAAATGGTGCGAAGGAAAAGAAGAGGGAATCAAAGAAGGCCGTCAGGAAGGTCTGTCGGAGGGAATGCAAAAAGGTCGGGAAGAGGGTCTCAAAGAGGGACGTGATAAGGGGATTCTCCAAACCGCGGCGGCCGCTTTAAAGCAGGGGGTGCCGCTCGAAACGGTGGCAGCTTTTACCGGACTGCCCCCAACGCGGCTGGAAGAGCTGCAGCGCAATGTGTAATTCGTAAAGGGGACAATCAGAAACGGTTTCCGTGCAGCGTGACGTCGCCGCCGATAAGCGTTTCTTCGAGACCGGTCGCTTTCCACCGCACGCACAGGCGGCATTCCGTGTCGATGTCGGTAACGGTTGCCGTTTCGGCGGTGCCGTTCTGCCGGGTGACGGTGACGGTGCGGCCGATGAGCAGCGAACGGCGGCGGTATTCTTCCTCGCTGCCGGTTTTCCCGGTGCGTTGCAGGGAAAGGTACTGTGTGCGCAGGCTTTCCAGTGTGGCCGCCAGCACCGCGGCGCGCTGCCGTTCCGCTTCGTCTGCCGTTGCAAAGGCGGCGCCGGCGGTGGCGGCAATTTCCGGCGGAAAACCGCCGTCGGGAGCGGCCAGGTTGATACCGATGCCGCAGATAACGGTTTGCAGGCGGCCGTCCGCGGAAAAGGAACCTTCCGTCAGAATGCCGCAGATTTTTTTGCCGTTCATGTAAACGTCGTTGACCCATTTAATGAAGGCGGGGGGAGTACCGCACCGTTCCAAAGCGTTGCAGACGCAGACGCCGGCGGCCGCGGTGATTTTGACGGCAGAAGGCGGAGGCAGTTTTTCGGGGCGCAGCACCACCGAGAAATAGAGCCCCCGCGGCGAAGCGCTGAGAAACGACCGTCCGCGGCTGCCTTTGCCGGCCGTCTGCTTCCCGGCAACGACAACCAGCCCCTCCGCGGTGCCGGCCGCCGCTTCGGCGGCGGCGCTGTTGTTGGTCGAATCGGTTTCTTCGAGACACAGAAACCGGAAAAAACTGTTGCTTTCATCCGAAAGTCGGGCTCTGACGGCGGTTTCGAACTCAGACCGATTCATCGACATTCTCTCCTTTCTCCGGGTCGACAAATTTCAGAATCGGAGCTTTTTCCGCCGGAACTTCCTTCGGCTCGAATCCGAGACAGAAAGAGCCGACCGATTCCAACACAATCAGCGACGGCATGGTAAAGCGGGACGATTCGAAGCCGTATCGCCGGCAAACGTACGGAAAGTGTCCGGCCGGACGAATCAGCAGATGTCTGCACTCGAAACAGTTCGGATTCATAAATTTATCTTAACCGAAAATTTTAAATTTGAAAATAGAATTCTTGCAAACAAATCGGGATAGCGTTAAAATAAAAGCAAAGGAGAATCGAATGGAAAAGCAATTTAAGGTTTACGGTTACCGGTGGTTTCTGCTTGCTGTTTTTATGTTTCTGAATATTGTGATTCAGATTCAGTGGCTTTCGCATGCGATGGTGGCCCGTCCGGCAACGATTTTTTTCGAGTCGCGCGGGGTGGAGTTCACATCGTTTTACAATATCGATACGCTGGCTATTTTGTACATGCTGGTTTATCTGGTTGTCTGTCTGCCGGCTTCGTTTATTATCGACCGGTTTAATCTGCGAATCGGCGTCGGTATCGGAGCCGTGCTGTCGGCGGTCGGGGCTTTGCTCAAAGGCTGTTTTCCGACATCTTTTTCCGTTATCTTTTTCGGACAGGTGCTTTTGTCAATCGGACAGCCGTTTATTCTGAATGCGGCCACGACGCTTGTCGTCCGCTGGTTTCCGATGAAAGAGCGGGGAACGGCTGTCGGACTGGCTTCGCTGGCGCAGTATCTGGGAATTATTCTGGCGGCACTGGTGACACCGATGGTTGTCGGTGCTTCCGGCGAGGGAATGGAGCGAGTTCAGTTTATTTACGGGGTGATTACGGCGGTTGCCTGTCTGCTCTCTCTGCTGACGATGAAAAATGCGCCGGCGCTGCCGCCCGATGCGAGTGCGACGGTCGAGCGTTTCTCGTTCTTTAAGGGAATGGGTCACATGTTCAAAAACCGAGACATGGTTCTGGTCATCTTTCTCTTTCTCATCGGATTGGGAATTTTCAACGCGATCAGTTCGATGGCCGATGCGATTAACGCTTATCTGGGAATTGAAGATTCCGACGGTCTGGTTGCCGCTTTGATGCTGGTCGGCGGTGTGATCGGAGCGGTGATTCTGCCGATTCTTTCCGATAAAATGCGCAAAAGAAAGGTTTTTGTCGTTGTCTGTATGTTCGGGATGCTGGTCGGTGTTTTCGGGTTGACCTTTTCCAAATATCTGAATCCTTACACGTACGAATGGGAGATCACGCAGAAACCGGAGGGCAGTACGTTGGAGCTTGCCGATGCGGCTTCGGGGATTCAGATGATTTCTCCCGACGTTGACGGTTTGTATGCCTTCGATGTGAAGGTGACGAAAGGCGGTCATATTAAAGAAGATAAAACGGTTTATCTTTATGCGGGCGAAAGCGACCCCGGTACGGTTGCCGATAACGGACTCATTCTTTTTTCGCGAAATACGGAAGCGGTCGACGGCCCACAATACACTTTCTCTCAGTCCTCGGTCGTCAACGGAAAACGGTATGCAACCAAAGTTTACATCGAAAGTCCGAAAACGGACGACACTGTTGTTTCGCTGATTTATGCATTGGCTTTGCTTTCTTCGTTTGTCCTGGGATTTTTTGTCATGAGTGCCGGTCCTATCGGTTTTCAGTATGCGGCCGAAGTGACTTTTCCGACGCCCGAATCTTCGTCGCAGGGGATTCTGCTTTTGGCCGGACAGATTACGGGGCTTGTCTTTACGCAGCTGATGAGCATCAATCAGAATTCCTATTTGGGGCTGATGATGACCGTTTATGCTGTGCTGAGTGTCGTGGCTTTTGTGACCGTTATGTTCCTCCGCGAATCGCCGATGATTGTGACGGAAGAAGATAAAATACGGAATGCGGAACAGGGTAACTGATTCTCGGGAAAATAACCGGATCGGAAACATAAGGAGGCGCCCCCGGAGGGTCGTATCAGCGGCGTTCGTGCCCGGGGGGTCGACTGTCGCCTTTTTTTCGACACTGTCGCTGTTTCTGATTTTATCGGTACTGATTTTTTCTTTTTTCCCTGTTACCGATGTCTGTTTCGACAACGAGGGGGTTTCGGTTTTGGAAGGTCCCTTCCTGTTATCTTTACGGGGAGAAACCTTCCCTGTCGATTTACCGACTGTCGTTAATACCGAGGCTTCCGAAAAATATACGCTTTCCCGGCGTTTGAATGCCGAGACCGATGTCGGCAATTCCGTTCTTTTTTATACGCAGAAATCGTGGGTGTCTGTCTGTCTCGACGGAAAACCGGTTTATTCCGCCGTCAGGGACGACCGCCTGCCGATTCGGGTTGCGCCCGGGTCGTACTGGCATTTTTTCCGTTTGCCCGAAGACTATCACGGGAAGACACTTTTTATCGAAATAGAACCGCAGTTTCCCCAATACGGGAAAACGACGCCGGTCGTCTATATCGGAACCAAAGCTTCGTTTCTCTATATGATTCTGAAACAGGGGCTCTTCTCTCTGCTTGCGGGACTTCCTGTACTGAACCTCGGCATTATACTGGTGATAGTTTCTTTCTTTGTCAGAGAGCCGAACTTACGGAAGCGGATTTTGCGCTTGGGACTGTTCGGTGTTGTGGTCAGCATTTGGGGTCTTCTGGAAAACCGGATGACCCAGCTGTTTTTCGGTAATATCGTCTACGCTTCATTTGTTCTCTATTTCTGTTTTTTTCTGATTCCGATGCTGGTATCGGGACTCTTGCTGACATTTCCTTCCTTTCGGGCAGCAAAAGAATTCCGTATTCTTTTCCGGCTTTCGTTTGCCGTTTTTCTCGGCGCTCATGTTCTGCGGTTAGCGGGAATCCTTTATTATTCACAGATGATTTTTTCGGTACACGGTCTGCTGAGTCTTATTTTTGCGGCGACCGTGCGCAGTTTTATTATTTCTCTGAAAAAGAAAACGGCGGCCGATGAGGATCTCTACATATATAAAGCTGTCATTATGCTCGGTTTTTTCTTCTTCTCGGATATTATCTCTTTCTATACTTTTTCCGAGGTAAAAGTCGGGAATGCTTCCCGGGTCGGTATGTTCCTTTTTATTTTGTATATCGGTGTCAGTGCTATCCGTCAGATCGGACAGACGGAAATCTCTCTGGCAAAAACAAGACTGTATCAGGATCTGGCATTCAGAGATGTGATGACGGGTTTGTTTAACAGAACTGCCTTCGAGCGGTATCTGTCGGGATTTCGCAAGACGTCCGGTCCGGAAAATACGGAAACGGTTTGTGTCGTCATGCTTGATATGAATCATCTGAAAATGATCAATGATGTTTACGGTCATAATGAGGGCGATGAAGCGATAAAAGCCGTCTCCGATTGTCTCGGGCTTTCTTTTAAAAGAAAATCGGACTGTTATCGGATCGGCGGCGATGAATTTTGTATCGTAACCTGCGGATTATCGGAAAAAGAGGTGGCTTCGGACTGCGTATCGCTGAAGAATCTGTTAAAGGAGAAAAGCAAGAGCCGACCCTATCCGCTCTCCGTTTCGTGCGGCTTTTCGGTTGTAGGCGAAGAAGGAATCGAAGCGGGCTTAAAGGAGGCCGACAAGAAGATGTATGCCGATAAGGAGAAAGAAAAAGGGACCGCGGTTTAGTGTCGGGTTATTTCCCGAAAAACGAAACCCCGTTTCTGAATATTTTAAGACCTTCGCCTTCGGTGATTGTTTTTCGTGTCCATTTCGGGTGATTTTCCGGGAAAATAAAGGCTTCCGGGTGGGGCATCAGTCCGAGGATGCGGCCCGTCGTGTCGGTAATACCGGCGATATCTTCCTGTGATCCGTTCGGATTGCGGTCGTTGTACCGGATGGCAATTAAATTTTCTTCTTTCAGCCGTTTCATGATATCGGGACTGTCGGTAATAAAACGGCCTTCGCCGTGACGGATGGGAACATCCATCGTATCGAGACCCTTTGTCCAGACACACGGAGAATCGGGATTGAATTTGAGGTTGACCCAGCTGTCTTCGAAAACACCGCTGTTATTGTGAACCAGGGAAACTTCCTGAGTCCAGTCGCCGTGCAGATTCGGCAGAACCCCCATTTTCACCAGAACCTGAAACCCGTTACAGATACCGATAATCAGTTTTCCGTCGGCAATAAAACGATCCAGTTCGTCTTTCAGATTCTTTTTGAACAGTTCCGCATAGACCAGACCGGAACCGAGGTGATCGCCGAACGAAAAGCCGCCGGCAAAACCGGCAATGGAGTAATTTCTCAGCAGAGCCGGATTTTCGATAAAATCATTGATATGAACCTTTTCGGCGTCCGCTCCGACTTTATTGAAAGCGGTCACCAGCTCGTTATCCGCATTGATACCGTATCCGGTAAGAACACATACTTTGACAGCCATGAAAAACTCCTTTTTCCCATCATATCCGATTCGGGGAAAAAAAGCAAGTTTTCTTTTCCGGCATTTTGCCGACGGTTCTTTTCTGAAAATTTTTACCTTGCCTGAAGAAGTTGACAAATAACCGTTGTTGTTTTAATATCGGATTATGGCCGGACTCAACAATATTAATATCAGCGAAAAATATAAACTGACACCACCGGGTGATCTGTATAATGAGATTCCTCTCGCCGGAGCGAGCGAAAAAACGGTCGTTTCGGGAAGAAATGAAATCATGAATTTTATGAATCATGAAGCATCCCGAAAACTGATTGTCATTACGGGACCCTGTTCGATTCATAATGAAGCCGACGCGGTCGAATATGCGTCCCGTCTGGCGGCGCTCAAAAGAAAAGTCGACGATAAGATTTTTTTGGTGATGCGTGTCTATTTCGAAAAGCCGAGAACAACGGTCGGCTGGAAAGGGCTGATTTACGATCCCGATTTAAACCGCTCATACGATTTCGAAAAAGGTCTTCGCCTGGCGAGACGGATTATGAAACAGGTAAATGAGATCGGAATTCCGGTCGGAACGGAGATTCTGGATCCGATCATTACCCAGTATATCGCCGATCAGGTTTCCTGGGCGGCCATCGGAGCCCGGACAACGGAAAGTCAGACACACCGGCAGATGGTGAGCGGTTTGTCGATGCCGGTCGGTTTTAAAAATGCGACCAACGGCAATATCGATGTGGCCGTCGATGCCATACAGGCGGCTTCGGCGCCGCACGCTTTTATCGGTGTGATGCCGGACGGACAGACCGGGATTTTCCGGACAAAAGGCAACCGCTACTGTCACGTTATTTTAAGGGGCGGTAAAAACAGTCCCAACTATTATCCCCAGTATATTGCGTTTACAACGGAACTGCTGCGGCAGCACGGATTGGCGCAAAACATCATTGTCGACTGTTCCCACGACAATTCACTGAAAAATTTTAAAAATCAGGGAGCGGTTTTCCGCAATATTATCCGTCAGAAACAGGAAGGAAACGAATCGGTTATCGGCGTTATGCTGGAAAGTCATTTGAGAGAGGGCTCTCAGAAGCTTTCCGCCGGAGTCTGTCCCGAGCCGGGGCTGTCGATTACCGATTCCTGTATCGGCTGGAACGAAACGGAAGAACTGATACTGGAAGCATACGAAAATTTGTCATAAAAATAAGATAGGAAAAGAGAGGTGTCTGATGGGAATTTTTAAAAAGTTATCGGTGTTAACGGTATTGTTGGGTTGTTCTGTCGGTATCTTTGCCGGTCCGATTAAACTGAAAGAACGTGAAAACAATGATCCGCAGTTGCGCTATACGGTTTATACCGATGCGGATGAGGCGGTCCTGTCGGTTTTGCGGTCCGCAGTGTCGGCAAAAAATTATGCGGTTACGTTTACGGATAATAAAAAGATTTTACCCGATATGGATTTATCGTTTACGGGAAAACAGATCAAACGGCCCGAACCGGTTCCTTTTGTACATATCGAAGAGGATGACAGCGAAAAGGCGGCCGCCGAAGCGGAGGCAATTATTGAAAAATATTTCTTTACGGGCAAAGCTCCTTCCGTTTATCCCGTGTTTAAATGCGGAGAAGAGGGCTATGATACGTATCGGATTCCGTCTTTAACACGTACCGCATCGGGAACTTTGGTTGCTTTTGTCGAAGCGCGCGGTATCGGCAAAACCGACTGTGCCGAAAATAAAATCATGGCCAAGGTGAGTACGGATAACGGTGTGACGTGGAGCGGGTTGATAATGGTCGCGGATGCCGGAGAAGCCAGTTTAAATAATCCGTCTCCCGTATATCTCGAAAAAGAAAACCGGATTATCGTGATGTATCAGTACTATCCGCCGGCGTCTCATGAAATTACGACCGAACGCGGATTTGAAGGTCCCGGTGTATGCCGGACGTTTACCGTGTTCAGTGATGATGAAGGCCGGACATGGAGTGCGCCGTCCGATATCACAAAACAGGTTAAATCGGCAACGATGAGTGCGGTCGCCTGCGGTCCCGGTATCGGAATCGAAGTACGTCAGGGTGCGTTTCGGGGGCGTCTGATTTATCCTTTTGCATCGACGGGACGTGATGAGGGTTGGTACAATTACCTGGTTTATTCCGACGACAGGGGGCAGACATGGCAGCGGACGGAAGCGGTTTCGTGGTACGGAAGTAACGAAAGTCAGGTCGTTGAACTGGCCGAAAACCGTTTTCTGGTTAATGCACGCAATCACCGCTATCCGGGAGGGGCTGCCGCCGAGCCGGCCGGATGGAATCCCTGGTCGACCCGTGCGGCGATGAAGCGTGCCGAGTTTGTTTTCGGGCTGGATGCCGACGGTACGTTTAGCTGCGGTCCGACAATCGAGCGCGACGATTTGCCCGATCCGCGGTGTCAGGGATTTATTTACCGCTACAGCGGTTTTGAACCGGGAGAAAAATCGATTTTGCTTTTTTCAAATGCGGCAAACGGTTTTTATCTGAAAAACATGAACGGCAAAATGATGTCGGGACGGGTTAACGGATCGATTAAAGTCAGTTTTGATGAAGGAAAAACTTATACCGGCCGTCGTATTTACGGAGACCGGTTTACGGGATTTCAGTATTCGGTCATGACCAAAATGCCGGACAATAAAGTCGGAATTATTTTTGAATGTTATCCGGAAATTAAATTTGCCGTCGTCGATTTGGACTGGCTGACGGCGGGATCTTTTTTGCAGGAGGGAAATTAATGAGTGCGAAAAGAAAAAAAGAAAAGGTTAAAGTTCCGGTGAGTCTTTTGATTGCATCTCTCGGTTTGGTTGCGCTTGTAATAACAGCATTGTCAACAGTCGGATTGGAAGGTTATTTTAACTTATGTACCGGAACTCCGGCTTCCGTGTTAGGGCGTTTCGGAGGGAATGCCGAAACGGTTTATCTGCTGATGGCCTGTTTCGGTGTCATTTTTTACGGCGGTTTGGTCGCGGATTTTCGTTCCCGATTGGCAGGAATGAAGCTGATCCGGAAAGTATTACCCATGCGCAATGCATCGGTTGTTTTATCCGGATTCGGTTTTCTGCTGGCAGTCGTCCGGTTTGCGTTGCTGGCGGTATATCCGCATGTCAAAATCGGATCGGGACAGGATGTGCAGACCGCGTTGATGATTTTCAGTATCATCGTATGGATTTATTTTATTCTTTTGTCGGTTCCCGTGGTGATTCAAACAGTCACCGGAAAACGGTAATGTGTACGCAGGGATTGAATTTATTTCCGATAAAATGAATTTTCAGGGAAGAGAACGGTCGGTTCTCTTCTTTTTTTTATTAAATTTTGTTCACAAGGATTGACAAATCGAAATTTCGGCCCGATAATAAAATGTAGTTAATCAAATGACAAAAAGAGGTGCTTATGAAAAAGATTGGTTTGTTAGCAGTGTTATCGTTTTTGGTTTTGGCTGTCGGATGTAACGAAATTCCTAAGCATACGGTTACGTTGAACCCTAACGGCGGAAAAATGTCTTCGGCGGAAACGGTGACTGTCGAGCACGGGAAGTCACTGATGCAGCCGGCACAACCGGTACGCGAAGGGTATATTTTTATCGGATGGTTCGATAAAAAAGAGGGCGGCACACAGTGGAATTTTCAAATTAATCGTGTGACCGGCGATTTAACCTTATACGCGCAATGGAAAGCGACAAGAATGACCTTGGAATCTGTTTCCCCGTAAAACAACGGATTTCGTTAAACAAATAAAAAAGCGGATCTTTCGATCCGCTTTTTTTGTTGACTGCCGGTTTATTTCTTATAAGTCGGCCGCGGCACATAGTGCGTGTGAAGCAGTTTGTGTGCTTTGTGCGACGACGGTTTTTCCAGAAAATCGGCATAAATCTTTTTGATGTCGGGGTTCTGATGTGATTTGCGGAATTCCGATTTTTTGTCATCCGCATATAAACCGTCGATTCGTTTGGCCCGGATTTCGTCTTCGGTTCCGTAAGGCTGTCCGCCGCCGGCAATACAGCCGCCTTTGCAGGCCATGACTTCGATAAAGTGGTACGGCACCTCTTTTCCGTTTTCGCGGGCTTCCCGGACTTCCTGCAGCAGTGTCTGAACGTTTTTCAGGCCGTGGGCTACGGCAACCCGTACCGGAGTGCCTTTGACGTCGACAGTCGCGGTTTTAATGCCGTCCATACCGCGGACAGCGGTGAAGTCGACCGCATCGTTCGGCAGTTCGTCGCCGGTGACCAGAGAGTAGGCCGTTCTTAAGGCTGCTTCCATAACACCGCCGGTCACACCGAAAATGGTTCCCGCGCCGGTGTACTGACCGATAGGACTGTCGGCTTTCTGCGGTTCGATATTTTTGAAGTCGATACCGAATTGTTTGAACAGACGGGCCAGTTCGCGGGTGGTCAGAACCAGATCGTTGTCCTGGTAGCCGCTGGAGAACATATCGTCGCTGCGTTTGATTTCCTGTTTTTTGGCCGTACACGGCATAATCGAAACGGAGAAAATCTTGGCCGGATCCAGTTTGGCGGTTTGCGCATAGTATGTTTTCGTAATTGCGCCCTGCATCTGCTGCGGCGATTTGGCCGTCGAAAAGTTCGGAATCATGTCGCAGGCGTATTTTTCCATATATTCGACCCAGGCCGGGCAGCAGGAAGTAATTAAGGGTAAATCTTTCTTTTCCGTAAAACGGTGAACAAATTCCGTTCCTTCTTCCATAATGGTGAGGTCGGCGGCAAAGTTGGTATCGAAAACCGTATCGACGCCGATGGCTCGCAACGCGGCATAAATCTTTCCGGTCGTAATTTCGCCCGGTTCCAGGCCGAATTCTTCACCGATGGCAACACGGACGGCCGGGGCAATCTGCGCGACAACGGTCAGGTCGGGATTCTGAATGGCGGCCAGCAGTTTGCCGGTTTCATCCAGTTCGTAAATGGCGCCGACGGGGCAGTGAGCCGAACACTGACCGCATTTGATACACGGCGTTTCGTTGAGAACGATGTCGCCGGCACCGGCAATGCGGGTTTTCTCGCCGCGGCCGATGAACTCCAACGCCCAAACGTTTTGCAGCTGCTGACAGACCTGAGCACAGCGGCCGCACTGGACACATTTGGAGGGATCCAGAACAATGGCGCCGGTCGAGTCGTCTTTCGGCATATTTTTCACGTTGCGGGCATACGGAATTTCCCGGATACCGAACTCGGCGGCCAGCGTTTGCAGCTCGCAGCTGCCGTTGCGTCCGCAGGTCAGACAGTTTTGCGGATGATCGGCCAGAATCATTTCGATAATCGTTTTTCTGATTTTATTCAGCTCCGGGTCGTGTGTGATGTAATTTTCCCCTTCGACACATTCGGTGGCGCAGGCGCGAACCAGTTTCGGCGAAACACCGCGGGAATTGGCGACTTTGACAACGCAGATACCGCAGGCTGCCCATGCATCCAAATCGGGATGAGCACACAGCGACGGGATTTTCACGCCCGCCTGTTTGGCGGCTCCCAAAATATGAGTTCCTTTCTCGACCGTAATCGGTTTTCCGTTGATTTGAATATTGACAGTACTCACTTTTTTCTCCTTATTTCTTTTCGATCGCGTCAAACTTACAGTTTTTCATACATTCGCCGCACTTGATACACTTCGTTGCGTCAATCGTATGTTTCTGTCTGACCTCGCCGCTGATACAGTTGACCGGACACTTGCGGGCGCAGAGCGTACAGCCGCGGCAGTTATCGTTGATGGTGTAGGTAATCAGTTTCTTACATTTACCGGCACGGCATTTTTTATCCTGAATGTGTTCAAGATATTCGTCGTAGAAATAATGGAGAGAAGAGAGAACCGGGTTCGGCGCCGTCTGTCCCAGACCGCAAAGAGCGGCCCGTTTCATCGCTTCGCCGATTTCTTTCAGCTGATCCAAATCCTGCATCGTTCCCTTGCCTTCGGAGATTTTTGTCAGGATGTCGTAGAGTTTGCGGGTTCCGATGCGGCACGGCGAACATTTTCCGCACGATTCTTCGACACAGAATTCCTGGTAGAACTTCGCCACGTCGATGATACAGTCGTCTTCATCCATGACAATCATACCGCCGGAGCCCATCATGGAGCCGGCCGCAATCAGGTTGTCGAAATCGATCGGGGTGTCGATCATTTTGGCGGTAATCACACCGCCGGAAGGGCCGCCGGTCTGCACGGCTTTGAAGGCTTTACCGCCTTTGATGCCGCCGCCGATATCGTATACGATTTCCCGCAGTGTCGTTCCCATGGGAACTTCGACCAGACCGGAGTTTTTGATTTTACCGGTAAGCGCGAACACTTTGGTTCCGGACGATTTTTCGGTTCCGATAGAGGCAAACCATTTGCCGCCTTTGGTGATGATGACGGGAACGTTGGCCCATGTTTCGACGTTGTTGATAACCGTCGGTTTTTTCCAGAGACCGCAAACGGCGGGGAACGGCGGTTTCGGTGTCGGCATACCCCGTTTTCCTTCGATAGAAGCCAGCAGAGCCGTTTCTTCGCCGCAGACGAACGCACCGGCGCCCAAACGGATTTCGATGTCGAACGAGAAGTTGCTGCCGAGAATGTTCTGTCCCAACAGTCCGTATTCGCGGGCCTGAGCCATCGCGATTTCCAGCCGTTTAATGGCCAGCGGATATTCGGCACGGATGTAAATGAAGCCCTGCTGCGCACCGACCGCATAACCGGCAATCGCCATCGCTTCGAGAATCGAGTGCGGGTCGCCTTCCAGCGTACTGCGGTCCATGTAGGCACCCGGGTCGCCTTCGTCGGCGTTACAGACGATGTATTTGACATCGCTTTCGACCTGCTTGGTGAAATTCCATTTCATCCAGGTCGGGAAACCGGCACCGCCGCGGCCGCGCAGACCGGAAATTTTCATTTCTTCGATAACCTCATCCGGCGTCATTTCGAAAAGCACTTTTTCCAAAGCGGCGTAACCGTCGCGGGCAATGTATTCGTCGATTTTTTCCGGATCAATCAAACCGCAGTTGCGCAGAACAATCCGCATCTGCTTCTGATAAAATCCGATTTCCTCCGGAATGGCGGAAGTTTTTCCCGATTCGTCGGCGTAGGCGAGCCGTTTGACGATACGGCCTTTGACCAGCGTCTCTTTGACGATTTCTTCGGCATCTTCCGGTTTGACTTCGACATAAAACGCATCTTCCGGCAGAACTTTGACAATCGGTCCCTTTTCGCAGAAACCGAAACAGCCGGTTTTCACGACCTGAACATCGTTTTCCAGCCCGGCGTTGGCCACTTCGGCTTTCAGATTATTGAAAATATCATCGGCCTTCGACGATTCGCAACCCGTACCGCCGCAAACCAGCACATAGTGTTTATAAGCCATCTGTTTCTCCTCTTATTTCATGATATCGCCGGCAGGGCGGTCGATGATGTGTCCGCTGACCAGTTTTTTCCCGAGAATGTGCTCGTCAATCAGCTGATCGACCAGAGCCGCATCGACTTTTCCGTAAATCGTATCCGGCATCCCCGGCATCTTGATTTCGACCGTCGGTTCCGAGTGGCACAGCCCCATACAGCCGGTCTGTTTGACCACTGCATCGGTAATGCCTTTTTCGTCCAGTTTTGCAATGAAAGCATTCAAAACGCTTTTGGCACCGGCCGCGATTCCGCAGGTTCCCATGCCGATGACAACGAAAATCTCTTTTCCGTGAGTCTGCCGGGTGTCAATCTGTTTTTTCCCGGCTTCGCGCATTTTGCGCAGTTCTTCCAGTGTTAATTTCGCCATTTTTTATCTCCTTTATATCCGATTCCTGATCTGTCAGAAACTGTTTGAGAAGAGCCAGTGCTTCCGCGTCCTCAAACGATCCGAGTGCCTCTTTCAGTTCCGAACGGGTGACCGTGTACTCCGTTTCGCAGCTGCCGTTATAGCTGCGGTGAATCACCAGTTCGTAGCTGCCGTCGAAAATCATCGCCGAAAAGAAAGCCAGCGGCAGATCGCCGACGGGAGGCAGATCGATATGCCTCAAATTCAAACGGAAGGAAAGGATTGTCCCTTCTCCTTTTTTTGACCGAAGATTCCACGTGCTGTCGGTTGCCTCGACAGTCTGAATCAGAAACGGCAACCCCAGTCCGACTTTGCGGTGTTTGTGTTTGACACCGTCGGTGTAAAAAGGGTCGGTGGCCCGTTTCATTTCTTCATCCGACATCCCTTTGCCGTTGTCTTCGATGCGGACATCGAGCCATTGCGGCGTTTCCGAAACGGTCAGAACAATTCGCGATGCGTTTGCTTCAACCGAATTCTGCAGGCAGTCGGCAATCATGTCTCCGATCGAATGATGCATTCTCCCTTATTCCGAAAAATTGGCCAGAATTTCGGGCATCTGCTCCGGCAACACCTTGCCGAAAACTTCATCCCCGATAACGACAACCGGCGCCAGACCGCAACAGCCGACGCAGCGAACCGATTCCAGCGAAAACAGACCGTCGTCGGTCACGCCTTTCACCGGAATGTTGAGGTGCTTGGCGGTTTCGTCGAGAATCGCCTGTCCCCCTTTCAGGTAGCACGCCGTTCCCATACATACCTGAATCACGTTTTTGCCCGGTTTATTCAGTTTAAAGAAGTGATAGAATGTGATGACTCCGTAGATTTTGGCCAGCGGAATATCGAGCATTTCGGCCACCTTCATGGCGGCACTCCGTGAGATGTACCCGAATTCGCTTTGAACCTTATGCAGAATCATAATCAGATTACCCGGTTTTTCTTTCCATTCGGCGATAAAGTTTTCCAGTTCTTTCGAGAAAACTGTCTCCGTTTTTTGATCTGTGGGCATAAGTCCTCCGTAAAAATATATACTTTTATCCCTACATTATAAAATGACAGCCCTCTTTTTGCAACTTTTTTTCCGTAAAATAAGGAATATTTTTGCAGTCCGTTTCGAATTGAAAGACTGTCGAACCGAAAAATAACGGACAGTTAAGTGTGTTAACAAACATAAAAAAAGATGAGCTTTTTTTAAAAAATCGGTATTGACAAATTGAAATAAGCAACTGATAATGATTTTACGAGGAGGAAAAAATGAAAAAGATTTTAATTTTCCTGTCGGTATTATCGGTGCTGTTGCTGACAGCGTGTCCGTGGACAACGGTTATGTCTTACGATATTACCGGCTTTCGGATGAAGGAAACGGAAAATGCGTATGTTTTTTCGTGGCAGCCGATTGACATTTCTCAAACCAAGGCAGATGACATCATGCAAAAGCGTTACGAACGGAACATCGATTATGTTTTCGAAATTCAAATCAACGGTTTGGATAGCGTTTTTGTAGTGAAACAGTCGTGCGGAACGGAACCCTCCGTTTCGGTGGATAAAAGCCGGTTACCGCAGGGCAGCTATACGGCAACGGTTTGTTATTTGTATTTGCCTCCGGGAATGTCTTATGCGGGCATCCGTTATTGGGCCGAGATGGCGTTTAGCGTCAAATAAGGAGGCGGGTATGAGAAAATTACTGATTTTACCGGTGTTTTTGCTGTTTGCGGCCTGTCCCGAAAAGATGATTCCCGACGGGGGCGGCACGATAAAAAATTTTCAGATGACGGAAACGGAAAGCGAATACCGTTTTACATGGGACGCCGTCGATTTGTCGGAATACAAAGCCCAAAATTCTTATAAGGGAGGCGGTCTCGTTTACAATTTATACGGATACAGTATGTCTTCGGATAAGAAGAAATCGACTGAGCTTCTTGTTTTCGACTCTGCCGAAGAGCCGGCTGTAACGGTGAAAAAAAAGGATGTGGATGTCGGAGAGATTCGTTTTGTTGTCAAATGCGATGTCGGCACCCGGTGTTACATCAGCCGGCAGATAGATGTGACGGTCGATCCGTCCGCAAAAATGACACCCGTTCCGATCGGAAATTTCCGGTACGAGACAACGGATTCCCGTTATCTGTTTCTGTGGGATGATATCGATTTCGACGAATACCGGAAAGCGGCGGGCGATGCGGCGGCAAATGATGCCGAACAGCAGCTGTTTTATACTCTGAAACTGACCGATGATGCCGGAAAGACGGTTTTCGAAAAAAGCTCCGGACGAAATCCCGAACTGTCGGTCGAAAAGTCGCTGCTGCCGTCGGGAACCTATACGGCGGAAGTTTTTTACAAATTTCTGGTGTCGGGAGATCCGGCGGATGTCGAAAATGTGATTTACCGGGGAGAGACCACACTGACCGTTTCCGCAACGGCTCCGTGATGCGGATCTTTGTCGACGGAAACCCGGTTTGATTTTGATTTGTTCGAAAAGGTGGTAGAGATTTTTATAAAAAAATTATTCTATCTATTTATAAAGTGAGGTATATCGATAACGACTCCCGAAAAGGAATCGAATATCCGACCGGATTCCGGATCGTTTTACCGGAAGGGTCGGGCTTTCCCAAGTCGGTTTTTTCTGATATACTGAGGCATCTGAATTTCGGAGGGTTTTATGGGCGAGAAAATCGTGATGACCGACAAAGGGCTGAAAGTGCCGAATTGTCCGGTGATTCCGTTTATCGAAGGGGACGGTATCGGTCCCGATATTTGGAAGGCGGCGCAGCGCGTGTTCGATGCGGCGGTGGAGAAAGCGTACGGCGGCGAACGGAAGGTCGAATGGCTGGAGGTTCTGGCGGGGGAAAAGGCGTTTGCCCGCACCGGCGAATGGCTGCCGAAAGAGACCGAAAAGGCGATTCAGGAATACCTGGTCGGGATTAAAGGCCCTTTGACGACGCCGGTGGGCGGCGGTATCCGTTCATTGAATGTGGCACTGCGACAGCTGCTCGATTTGTATGTTTGTCTGCGGCCGGTCCGTTATTATGAGGGGCTGGATACGCCGGTGAAACAGCCGGAGCTGGTGGATATGGTCATTTTCCGCGAAAATACGGAAGATGTGTATGCCGGGTTTGAGACGAAGCAGGGTGAGGCGAAGACGGCCGAACTGATTGCCGCTCTGGAAACAATTTTCGGCTGGAAGGTAAAATCGGATTCGGGAATCGGGATTAAGCCGATCAGTCAGTCGGGAACGGAGCGGCTGGTGAAAGCGGCAATCGAATATGCGATCGCCCACAACCGCAAAAGCGTGACGCTGGTTCACAAAGGCAATATCATGAAGTTTACGGAAGGAGCTTTCCGCGATATCGGTTATAAGACGGCCGAAACCTTCTTCGGCGCACAGCCGCTTGACGGCGGTCCGTGGCGGGTTTTCAAGAATCCGAAAACCGGCGAAGACATCATTATTAAAGACGTGATTGCCGATGCCTTTTTGCAGCAGATTCTGACGCGGCCGGCCGAGTACGATGTGATTGCGACAATGAATTTAAACGGCGATTATATTTCGGATGCGTTGGCGGCTCAGGTCGGCGGTATCGGAATCGCGCCGGGGGCCAATATCAATTACATAACCGGCACCGCGGTGTTCGAGGCCACTCACGGGACGGCGCCGAAATACGCGGGGCAGGACAAGGTCAACCCGTGTTCGCTGATTCTTTCCGGCAAAATGATGTTCGATTACCTCGGCTGGACCGAAGCGGGTGCCTTAATCGACAAAGGAATCGAAGCGGCCATCGCCGGCAAGCGGGTCACTTACGATTTTGCCCGCATGATGGAAGGAGCCGAAACCGTTTCGACTTCGGAATTCGCTGACTGTATTATCAAAGGAATGAAATGAAGAAGGCGTTAACGGTTCTTCTTCTGCTGACGGCCGCAACGGCATTCGGAGAGGCAGCGGGAAAAACGGCTTCCGCGCCGGCCGCCGGAAAACCGCAGCGGGAAGCGGCCGCCGGTACGGTCGGATCTGCCGGAACGGCCGCCGGAAAAGCGGCATCACCGGAAAAGACGGCGGGCGGCGGCAAAGCGGCTGCGGAGAATTCCGAAAAGGCGGCTGCCGGCGAAGCCTCCGCGGAAACCGGCGCACCGGAAACGGCCGCGGCGGAACAGGCGGAACTGCCGCTGTCCGCGGTTGAGGGCAGGCAGCTGATTCCGTATATCGGCAGCGATCCGCGAAAGGCCTTTACCGCATTCGGAATTCCCGTTTCGCTCAATGTCTTGCGGGGGGAAGAACCGTCGCTGGACGACGTGGTTTCCGTTCACGACGCCGGCGTTTACCTTTTCTGGTTTCGGGACCGTGTCTGGCAAATCGGATTCGGATCCTACTTTACGGGGACGTTCGAGGGGGTGAAAATCGGTATGAAAGAGACCGATTTGACCGCCAAACTGGGCAAGCCGCTACTGCGCGACGAAAAAATGATAGTTTACGAAATCTTTCACCGGGAATTTCCCGTTTCGATGCGGTTTGTCATCGAGCAGGGAAAGGTCTCGGAGATGTATTTTTATCGGTCGGATTTGTAAACGGCCGGGGGAGGGCACTGTGATTTTTCTGACGCTGACCGGGAAAACGATGGCGGAAAACCGCCGGCTGTGGGAAGAAAACAGCCGCTTTGCCGACGGAGCCGAACTGAGAGCCGATTTTCTTCTGCCCGAGGAGCGGGCTTGGGCGGCCTCGTTTCCGGCAGAGACCGGGGTGCCCGTCATTCTGACCTGCCGCAAGCCGGAAGACGGCGGGCACTGGACGGAAAGCGAAGAGACCCGTACCGCATTCTTCCGCTCCCAGATCGGAAGCGGCTTTTCGTTTTTCGATTTCGAAAAAGATTATGATTTCCCCGATGCGGAGGAACTTCCGAAAGCGGGAATCCGCATTATCCGTTCTTTTCACGACTTTACCGGCTGTCCGGCCGGGTTTTCCGATTTTCTGATACGGGTCAACAGCCGCGGTGAAATCCCGAAAGCGGCCGTCACGGTCGCCTCGGCGGCGGAACTGACCGATTTCTTCGAAAAAAGCCGGGAGCTGACTTTCCCGAAAATTGTGCTGGCGATGGGGCCGTTCGGCTTTCCGTCGCGGATTCTGACCGAATTCAGCGGTTCGATGATCACTTACTGCTGTCCCGACGGCGCACCGGCGGCACCGGGGCAGATTTCTCCGCGCGAAGCGGTCGAAATTTACCGTTACCGGGAAATCAACCGGGAGACGGCTCTTTACGCCGTGACGGGAAATCCGCTGACCAAATCCCGTTCGCCGGAAATTCACAATGCGTATCTGAAGCAGCGGGGACTGAATGCGGTTTTTCTGCCGTTTCAGGCCACATCGTATGAAGATTTTTCGGTTTCGGCGAACCGGCTCGGGATTCGGGGGGCGGCGGTGACGGTGCCGTTTAAAGAGGCGGCTGCGGCGGCTGCCGATGCGGCGTCGTTTGATGTGCGCAGCTGCGGGGCTGCCAATACGGTTTTGTTCCGCAACGGAAAAACCGAAGCCCACAACACCGACATCGGCGGATTTCTGAAACTGCTTTCGGAAGCGGTTCCGTCTGTCAAAGGTAAAAAATGTCTGGTTTTCGGTGCCGGCGGAGCGGCGGCGGCCTGTGTCTGTGCGCTGGCAACACGCGGTGCGGAAGTGACGGTGCTCAACCGGACGCCGGAAAAGGCGCAGCGGCTGGCCGAACGGTTCGGGTGCGGCTTCGGCGGTTTGGAGGCGGCCGCCGGGATTGATGATGCCGATATTCTGGTGCAGGCTTCCGCGGCGGGGATGCTCGATTTCGAAGCGGTCGATCCGGCCGCAGCCTACCGCTACCGCGGTGACGAGGTCGTTTGCGATATTGTTTATAAACCGCGGGAAACGCCTTTTTTGAAGCGGGCGGCCGCGGCCGGCTGCCGCTGTCTTTACGGTATCGGTATGCTGGAAGCGCAGGCGCAGCTTCAGTTCGGGCTGTTTTATCCGGAAGAGCCGCGGCTTTGACCGCGGCCGGACGGGTCAGTTGACCCGGTTCTGCGGAGTGCCGTTCAGAAAGGCTTTGACGTTGGCGACGGCAATTTCCATCAGCCGTCCGCGTGCTTCGGTGGACTGCCAGGCGATGTGCGGCGTTATCAGTGTGTTTCGGGCGCTTAAAAGCGGGTTGCCGGCGGCCGGCGGTTCGCAGGAAAGCACATCGGCGGCGTACCCGGCAAGACGGCCGCTGTTCAGCGCGTCGGCGACCGCTTTCTCGTCGACCAGGCCGCCGCGGCCGGTGTTGATCAGGCGGGCGCCCGGTTTGATTTTGGCCAGAAATTCCGCATTGACCATCGAGGCGGTTGCTTCCGTCTGCGGCACATTGAGGCTGATAAAATCGGATTTTTGCAGCAGTTCGTCGACGGAGACCTGAACGGCCTTTTTCAGGTAGGGCGAATCCGACCGTTTTTCGGAGCGGTTGCTGTAAAGAACGGTCATGCCGAAGGCGGCTCCCAGTTCGGCTGTCCGCTGTCCGATACTGCCGAAACCGATGATGCCGAGTGTTTTCCCCTTCAATTCTCCGATAGCGGCAACGTGATAACAAAAGTGGTCGCAGCGGCTCCAGCCGCCGGCTTTGACATCGGCGTTGTGGGCGGCAACATTCATCGTCATTTCCAGAATAAACGCAAAAACCAGCTGGGCAACGCTGTCGGTGCTGTAAGCCGGAATATTGCAGACCGGAATGCCCCGCTGTGCCGCCGCCGCAATGTCGACCGTATTGTAGCCGGTGGCCAGAATGCCGATGTAGCGCAGTTTCGGCAGTGCTTCGATGATTTCTTTTGTCAGAACCGTCTTATTTGTGAGAACGATTTCCGCATCGGCGGCACGTGCAGGAATCTCTTCGGGAGCCGTTTTTTCGTAAACGGTGACCGTCCCGAGAGCTTCCAGCCCGCTCCAGGAGAGGTCGCCGGGGTTAAGCGTATATCCGTCCAAAACCGTTATTTTCATCATTTCCTCCTTGCATCCGTGCCGGAATCAGGTCCGTTCCGCGCCCCGTGACATAATGATTTTCCCCGAGCGGATCACTTCGATCAGGCCGTAGGGAGTCAGCACCTGACGGATACCGTCGATTTTTTCCCCGGAAGCGTCGATGGAGAAAACGACACAGTCGGGTGAAATATCCATCGGGTTGACGCCGAAGGCGTGAATCAGCTGCAGGATTTCGGTTCTTGTTTCGTCCGTGGTTCTGACTTTGAAAAGAGCCAGCTCCTTTTTGAGTACCGGTAAGTCGGTTAAATCTTTGGCGTAGACGACATCGACCAGCCGGTTCAGCTGTTTGAGCATCAGATTGAGCGTGTCGGGGTCGCCGGTTGCGGTGATGGTCATTCGCGAAAAATCGGGGTCGTTTGAACGGGAAACGACAAGGCTGTCGATGTTGTAACCGCGGCGGGCAAAGACCAGCGCAATGCGGATCAGGACACCCGGTTTGTTGTTGACGTAAAGGCTGATATTATGCTGTTTTTTGTTCATTTTGTTTTTCCTCCGGCCGCATCGAGAATCATATCTTCCAAAGGTTTTCCGGCGGGGACCATCGGAAAGACGTTGTCATCCTTGGCGATTTCCGCATCGATCAGACAGGGGCCGTCGTTGTAGGCGAGGGCGGCTTTGAGTGTATGGCGGACATCGGCACTTCGTTTGATGCGGAACGCTTTGATGCCGTAGCTTTGCGCCAGACGGACGAAATCGGGGTTGCCTTCGAGCCAGACACCGGAAAGGCGGTTTTCGTAAAAGAGATCCTGCCACTGCCGGACCATTCCGAGATAGTTGTTGTTGAGCAGCAAAATTTTAATCGGAAGGCGGTTGACGGCGGCGGTTGCCAGTTCCGACTGTGTCATCTGAAAGCCGCCGTCGCCGAGGACGGCAATGACCGTTTTATCGGGGCGGGCGATTTGGGCACCGATCGATGAGGGCAGGCCGAAGCCCATCGTACCGGCTCCTCCCGAAGAAATCCACTGAAAGCGTTCCGATATTTTGTAATATTGAGCCGCCCACATCTGGTTTTGTCCGACATCGGTGGTCACAACCGCTTCGCCGTTTGTCAGCCGGTAAATCTCATCGATCAGATGCTGGGCGCGCAGCTTGCCCGTTTTTTTATAGCGCAACGGGAAATTCTTTTTCAGCGTCTGAATCCGGCGGCTCCAGGAGTCGTTCTTTTTCGGTTCGAGACAGGCGGAAATCAGGGAGAGAGCTTCCCGTGCATCGGCGCAGATTCCGATATCGACGGGAATGATTTTGCCGATTTCACTCGGATCGAGGTCGATATGGATTTTGCGTGCATTTTTGCAAAACGATTTCGGATCGCCGGCAATACGGTCGTCCCACCGCGACCCGACGGAAATCACCAGGTCCGCTTCGGTCAGGGCTTTGTTGGCGTAGGCGGTTCCGTGCATACCGGCCATACCGAGGCTCAACGGATGATTTTCGGGGAAAGCCCCTTTTCCGAGCAGCGTGCAGACAACCGGAATATTCTGCTTTTCGGCGATTTCGCGCAGGACTTTTTCCGCACCCGAAAGAACGGCTCCGTGTCCGGCAATGAAAACCGGGCGGGATGCGGCAGTTATCATTTCGGCCGCCTGACGGCAGAGATCCGCATCGGCGGGATCGGAGGTTTTGTAGCCGGGCAGGCGGAACGGCTCGGATGTCAGGGTAAACTGATCGTCGTTCAGCACGGCGGATGAAATATCTTTCGGAATATCGATCAGCACCGGTCCCGGGCGTCCCGAGTTGGCGATATAGAGAGCTTCTTTGACAATGCGGGGAATGTCTTTCGGGTCGGTAATCAGATAGGAATGTTTGACAATCGGATAACTGATTCCGAGCATATCGGCTTCCTGAAACGAATCGAGACCGAGCGATTTCGTCGGAGCCTGTCCCGTGAGAATCACCAGCGGAACCGAGTCCATGTGTGCCGTCATGATGCCGGTAATCGTATTGGTGGCACCCGGTCCCGATGTGACAAGAACCACGCCCGGTTTGCCTGTCGCACGGGCGTAGCCGTCGGCCATGTGGGTTGCTCCCTGTTCATGGCGTGTCAGAATGAACTTTATGGGGGATTCGGGCAGAACATCGAAAATCGGGATGATCGATCCGCCCGGATATCCGAAAATGTATTCGACGCCTTCATTGTGAAGAACTTCCGTGAGAAGGTGGGCGCCTGTTCGTTTTGTCGGATTCATTTTTTGTCTCCTTTTCTTTTAAATTACCCCATCGAAACGGAAGTGTCAATCATTTTAAACGAAAAAAAAGATAAATTTATCTGTTTCAGAGAAATTGCAGGCTAATTTCAACGGAATAAACTGAAAGTTGATATAAAAAAAAGAATTTCCCGGAAAATTTCACTCATTCGCAACAGATGTTTTAACGAAAGATTTTCGGACGAATCGGCGGAATTCGCTTTCCTTTTTAAAAAATTTGCCGTAATATAAAATAGTGATGAAAAACGACAGGAGTCAGGCAGATTTTTATACCTTAAAGGCAAAAAAAGAGGGATATCCGGCCCGCAGTGTTTATAAACTGAAAGAAATCGACGGGAAGTTTAAAATTTTACGGCCGGGGATGACGGTTGCCGATATCGGAGCGGCGCCCGGCAGCTGGAGTCTTTACGCCTGCCGCCGTCTGGGAACGGCGGGGCGGGTGGTCGGTATCGATCTCAAAGAGTTTCGTCTCGAATCGCCGGCGGCCGCCTTCACCGGATTTTTCGGTGATGCCTTCGATCCCGGCAATATCGAAAAGCTGACGGCGTTGGGGCCTTACGATGTGCTGCTCAGCGATGCCGCACCGGCAACAACCGGCAACCGCACCGTCGATGCCGGCGCCTCGTACGAGCTGGTCGAGCAGGTGATTACGTTAAGCGAATCGATTCTGAAACGGGGCGGCAGTCTGGTTGTCAAAATCTTTCAGGGCGGCGACGAGAAAGAGCTGTTCGAGCGGATGAAAACCATGTTCGTTTCGGTAAAAAGTTTCAAGCCGGAAGCGTGCCGGAAAATATCGTTCGAAACCTATTTTATCGGCAAGGAGAAAAAATGAACCGCTTATGCTGCATTCTCTCTCTTCTTTTTTTGATTCCCTCCTGTGTGACTGCGCAGGAAGCGATACACCGCGATAAAATCGACCGGATAATCGAAGCGGCTTATGCGTTAAACGGAAAAACCGAGGTGACGGTCAACGGCCGGCGGTTTAACAGCGACTGTTCCGGGCTGATTTACGGAATCTATTCGGCGGCCGGAATCGATTTGCAAAGCCGTATCGGAAAATACAAGGGTGACGGCGTCAAGCGCATTTATCAGCTGATGGACGAAAACGGACTTCTTTATTACGCCTGGGTCCCCGTTCCCGGAGATCTGATTTTTTGGGATAATACATACGATAAAAACGGGGACGGACGGGAGAACGATTATCTGACACATGTCGGAGTGGTCGTCTCGGTCGAAGATGACGGGCAAATTTCCTATATTCATTATCATACCGGGCGCGGTATTATGATTGAAAAAATGAATCTTCTGAAGCCGGGCGTTTATGCCGATGTCGTTGACGGGGAAACGGTTATCCGGAATTCTTACATGAGATCCGTGTCGGCACCCAAGAGCCGGCGGCAGCTGGCCGGAGATTTATGCCGGAATTTTGCCATGGGGTATGCGTTACCGCAGTAACCCCGATTGCGCATAGTCGAAAAAGGTCCGGTTGTCGCCGGATGATTTTTTCCAGTCGGCACCGTAGGTGATCAGAAGACGGGCGGTTTCCTCATGGCCGTTTTTGGCCGCCAGCATAAGAGGCGTCATCCCGTTTCGGGTTGTCGTATCGGGGTCGGCTCCGCCCCGAAGAAGGATTCTGACCGTAAGAGTGTGACCTTTTGCGGCAGCCAGATGAAGCGCCGTATAACCGTCGGTATCTTTTGCGTTCGGATCGGCTCCGTATTCCAAAAGCGTCTTTGCATAGACGGTTTTGCCCCAGTAGGCGGCATACATCAGAGGTGTATCGCCTTCGTCCGAAGATTCATTGGCCGCTTTCGGGTTTTTGGCCAGAACGGACAACAGTTCCGCTGTCCTGTTTTCCCGAATCAGTTCGGAGAGCCGGACAGGCGGCAGCACCGGCGGGTGTGAATATTTTTCGCGGGAAAGAAGATTTTCTATTTCTTTTAAATTTCTCAGACGGGCAACACGGAGAGGCGAAAGCGTCTGCGGTGCGTGGAAATCGGGAAAGGCTCCGTTCTCGAGAAGAAAATAAACCATTTCCGTATTCTCCCGCAGAATCGCGCAGATGAGAGGTGTTTTCCCGTCTTCCGTCAGGAAATTGACATCGGCCCCCTTCTCGAGAAGCGTCCGGACGGAAGCGATATCGTTCGATTCGACGGCCCGAATCAGGCTGTTCCCGTCGGCAAAAGAAAACAGTGCCGCAGGCATAAAAAAAGCAAAGACCAAAAGGAAAAAACTGTTTTTCATGCCGGTTTCGAATCCTCCTTACACTATTTTAACAGGAAATTCCTCTGTTTGCAATGATAAATATTTATTTTAAAAAAAAGTTGACAGAGTACCGATTCAAATTTACAATATCATCGGCAATGGTATTATCAAAGAAAAAACCGTTTATTGCAGTTTGGTTTTTGTTCTGTCTATTCCCTCTTTTTGCACAGGACAATGCATTACAGCCCGGTTCCGGCGCAGGGACCGAAACGGAATCCGTTACGGAAGACCGTGAAGTCCGGATTCCCGACAATATTGCCGTTTCTTTCAATATCGGTTCGATTATTACTTATGACAACGAACGGATGCACGATTTTCACAGTCAGTGGTTCGGCTGGTATCCGGAATTTCTGATTTTTCTCGGACTTGATATGCCCAGCGGCATTCAGGATATGAATGTGACGATTTCCGGAATCAATTGGGGACTGCTCGAAAATTCGTTCCGTTTCCGATGGGGCGGGGGAGTCGAATTTATCGTTTACCGGGGAGGCCCCGACGGACGCGCTATACAATACGACGAAAGCTATAGCGAAGCGGGTGATTATTGGGCCGAGCAGGACCGCAGGCGAAGAGCCGGTCTGGACTATGTGGAAACAGGATACGACCGTGCTTTTGCCGACTGGGGGTTTGACTGGATCGGCGGGTATTCGTTCGGAGAAAAGGGACGGTCGGATATAACGTTTCTGCTCGGATATTCCGGACGGTGGGGACAATTTCTGCGGGATTACAAGCCCGAAACGATACAATATTTATTCGAAACCGATTATCCCGACCGGGATATGTATTTGCACAATAAGCTGACAGCCTCTTTCAGTTACAGTTTTCGCGAAGAGTTTAACGAACGGTTTACTCACGGACTTTATAACGAAATCGGAACGGGTGTTTCTCTCGATCTGGCGCCGGCCTTTATGAATCCGTCGATAACGGGCGAATTCCTGCCGCTGAAAGATGCGGACGGCAATTTCGTATACGACGGAGCCGGAAATAAAGTTCTGTCCGGAGAAAGGGCGTACACTGCCGATTATTACCGTCTGCAATTTGATGTGTTCGGCCGGCGCAAACTGTTCGATGTGGCACCCAACCGAAAAAGCGTGCTGTTTACCGGGCATCTGAAGTGGGGAGCCTCGGTTCGATATACCGATTATCTGGGCGACGAAGGTTATATTCCGTTGGATGTCCGTATGGAAATCCGGGATGATGCGCTGTTCGGTCGCCGTGACGATGTTTTGGCGGTTCGGGAATATACCCGTTCGGTGTCGCTTGTCGGCAATCTGGAGCTGATTCTCGGTCTGCCTCAAATCAAAATCGAAGATTTAAAAACATGGACGCCGCCGGAAACCAATGCCGGATGGGGAAAGGTGGAGGATTCGTTCGGACGGACGTTGAAAAAATTCGGGGTCGAACCGAACGCCGCCCGCTGGAATCAGACCAATCTGATTGATCCGACGTTGACATTTCGTCTGGGATCGAACTGGATTAAGCAGTTAAAAGAAAGTCCCGGAAACCGTTATCAGACCTTTTACATCGATCAGCCGAGCTGGCTCGATCTCGACTTTGTAATTGACCTGAATGTCCGCGTTTTTGACGTTCTAAATCTCGGACTGGTTTTCGAATTCGAGCTGGAATATCCGCAATTCAACGAATGGTGGTTCCGGTTCGGCTGATACGGCAGAGGAGGAAAATCATGAGTATCAGAATTGCCTTTTTCGACGCGAAACCGTATGATATCGCTTTTTTTGATGAGGAAAACAAACGGTACGGTTTCGAAATTAAGTATTTCGAGTCCAAACTGACACCGGACACGGCGCTTTTGGCGGCCGGCTTCGATGCGGTGTGCGCCTTTGTCAACGACGATCTGAGTCGACAGACAATCGAAATCCTTCACGAGCAGGGAATTCGGCTGGCGGTTTTACGGTGCGCCGGCTTTAATAATGTCGACACGGAAGCGGCCAAAGGCAAACTGAAAGTGCTGCGGGTACCGGCCTATTCTCCCCATGCGGTCGCCGAATACGCACTGGCGATGATTCTGACCCTGAACCGGAAAACGCACAAAGCTTACCAGAGAACCCGTGAAAACAACTTTCGGATTCACGGCCTGCTCGGATTCGACCTTTACGGCAAAACAATCGGTGTCATCGGAACCGGAAAAATCGGGATGACCTTTATCGAAATTCTCTCCGGTTTCGGCATGCGGGTGCTGGCTTACGATGCTTTTCCCGATGCGGAAGCGCAGAAAAAATACGGCTTTACCTATGCCGATCCCGACACTCTCTATCAGGAATCGGATATCATTTCGCTTCACTGTCCGCTTAACGATCAGACATATCACATGATTAATGAAGAGAGTCTTGCGAAAATGAAAGACGGTGTGATGCTGATTAACACCAGCCGGGGAGCTCTCATCGATTCCAAAGCGCTGATTGCCGCGCTTAAGTCGAGGAAAATCGGTTCGGCTGCTCTCGATGTTTACGAAGAGGAAGAAAATTTCTTTTTCGAGGATATTTCCGATGAAGTGATGCCCGACGATGTTCTGGCGCGCCTGCTTTCCTTTAACAATGTTCTGATTACATCGCATCAGGGATTTTTTACACGGGAAGCGGAACAGAACATTGCGGCCGTCACGTTGAAAAACGTTGCGCTTTATTTCGACGGCGGAGATACGTCGGCGACCGAGGTGCGGTCATAAAAGGGAAAATCGGGTCAAACCCGGAAAAATTAAGATAAAACAATCCGAACAAAGGAGATAAAGATGAAGACAGGTTTGAAATCAATGTTGGTTTTGGGTGCGGCAGCAGTTTTTTGGCAGGTTGTCCCGACGGGAGTCGCGGAGATGACGGCGGCGACGGAACGGTTGCCGTTCGGCCGGTGACAGCGAAAGGAACCGGAGTCGGTCTGAAAGCGCCGGATGCAGCGGACAGAACAATGACAGTCAAATACTATTTGGGAGATACCGGGCAAACGGGAGCAATTTCTCTGAACCTGACACCCGACAATCCGGCAGGCAAAGTCGAAGTGACGATTGATTATTATGCGGAATACAAAACAAAAAGAAGCTCAAATGGTCCGTTTGTTTACGCTTTTGAAGCGTTTCCGAATACGGTACCCAATACGGTCGTCATTAACATCGGTGTATCGGAGGCAACCAAGGCATCCGAGAGCGAAAAGGGTTCTTTCTATATCGAAGGGCAGAAAATCAATCTTAACCGGAACAATCCGGGAACAGGCGAATAAAATTCGGAGAATCCGGAAGAAAAAGGAGAGACGCGTGTCTCTCCTTTTTTTATTAAATGCGGTCGGGTGTGACCAGCACTTCGCGCGGTTTGCTGCCGTTTTGAGGGCCGATGTAGCCGCGGGCTTCCATCGTTTCGATCATGCGGGCGGCGCGGTTGTAGCCGACCTGTAAACGGCGCTGCAGGTAGCTGGCAGACGCTTTTCCGGTTTGGACGACAATTTGCAGGGCTTCGTCAAAAAGCGGATCGTCGTCGCCGTTGTCTTCGAGAATCTCGGTTTCGTCCATGAAAATTTCGTCATCCAGATAGTCGGGTTCGCCGAGACTTTTGACGTAGTCGGTGACCGTTTCCACTTCATGTTCCGAAAGGAAAGTTCCCTGAATGCGGGTCGGATACGGGTTGGTCGACGAAACGTACAGCATGTCGCCTTTGCCGAGCAGTTTTTCGGCTCCGACCGTATCGAGAATGGTGCGGGAGTCGATTTTGCTGGCTGTCATGAAAGCGATTCGCGACGGGATGTTGGCTTTAATCAGCCCCGTGATGACATCGACGGAAGGCCTTTGTGTTGCCAGAATCAGGTGGATGCCGACCGCGCGCGACATGGCGGCCAGACGGGCAATCGCCTGTTCGAGATCTTTGCGGTTGGCAGCCATTAAGTCGGCAAACTCATCGATTACAATCAGAATGTAGGGGAGATGAGGAGCCGTCATTCCCGATTCTTTCGCTTTTTTGTTGTACGATTCGATGTTCCGTGCCCCGAGCGCATCCAGCAGATTGTAGCGCCGTTCCATTTCGGTCAGACCGTACTGGAGTGCCATATAGGCCCGCTTTGCATCGGTGATGACCGGAGTCAGAAGATGGGGAATATCGTTGTACATTTTCAGCTCGACAATTTTCGGGTCGATCAGAATCATTCTCACTTCTTCGGGCGATTTTTTATAAAGAACCGATGTGATAATCGAGTTGACACAGACCGATTTTCCGGATCCGGTCGACCCGGCAATCAGCAGGTGCGGTGTCGATGTCAGGTCGATGACCTGGGTCTCTCCCGTGATGTCCTTTCCGAGAATGACGGGGATGGCGGCTGTCGACTTTTTGAATGCCGGATCTTCAATCAGTTCTTTGAAGCTCACCAGAGCCCGTTTGCGGTTCGGGACTTCGATGCCGACGGCGTGTTTGCCCGGAATCGGCGCCACAATACGCACCCGGCCGGCAGCCAGACGCAGGGCAATATTGTCGGCCAGGTTGGCGATTTTGCTCAACTTGACCCCGGGAGCCGGCAGCAGCTCGAACATGGTGACGACCGGTCCGCGGGTGATGCCGGTTACTTGCGCCTGAATGCCGAACTCTTCGAGAGTACGGCGCAGAATTTCGGCCGCCTCTTTGGTGTCTTCGTCGATAATCCAGTACTGCGTTTCCTGATGCTGCATGAGCAGATCTTTCGAAGGCGGTTTGTAGCCGGCCGGCCGTTTCCGTCGTACCGGCGTGGCCGGACCCGCCGTGCCGGCAGCGGCTGTTTGCGGGGAACGGTCTTCGCCTGCCGGAATCGGAGATTCGTTTTCCGGTTCCGGTGCGCCGATACCGGTTGTATCAAAGGCCGTGTCGTCGTAAAAAATATCATCGGAATCGAAATCGGAATCGATGCCGTCATCATCGGTAAAAGCGGGTGCGGTGCCGGGGACCGAGATGAACGTTTCTTCTTCGCTTTCCGGTTCCCAGGGTTCGAAGGCGCTCTCTTCGGAAGCGGCCGCCTCATACGGCGAGTCGGCGGCGGCGCCCGGCCCGCGGCGGCGGGCGTCGTTATCGGCGGCGGTACGGGTATATTCGGGCGCCGGCATCGGCGAAGGGGAGAAACGGGGACGGTCCTCCGGATTCGGATAGGAAATAGGAGACATCGACCGCAGTTCCGGTTTTTCTTCGCGGCGTCCGAAGAGTGCTTTCAGGCGGCCGTAAACCGGCCGGTGTTCCGGGCGGTCGGAATTCCTGTTTTCGTCGGCATCAAAAACCGCTTCTTCCTCCGGTTCTTCGGTTTCGGGCGACAAAAAACCTTTCCACGCTTCCCGAAAAGACCGCAGACGTTCGAAAACAGGTTTCGGTTTGCGGCCGTATTCGATACCGGCGGTCAGCGGATCGGAGCCGGCGGCCGGTCTGCGGCTTTTCCGACGGGAATTTTCCGTCGGCGGGCTTTTCAGCAACAGAAAAGCGTAATCGATAAAAAGAACCGCTTCGATTACAAATGCCGCAAAAACAGCAACGATCAGTAAAATGAGACGGGAGTGGTCGGTTTCACTCGCCAACCGCGCCGCCAGAACGGGAGCCCGACCCGCGGCCAGCTGAACCAAAACGGAAAGAAGACTCATGGGGCAAAGAGAGAGAATCAGCAGTTTGCCTCCTGCCGAGTTGTTCAGACGAAAAAGAATCAGCAGCCCTTCCGCCAGAAAATAAAACGGAAGCAGATAGGCAAAAAAATCGAGAAAACCGGTCAGAACAGAGCCGAAAAAAGCAATCGGCTGCAGAGGTCCGCTTTCCCCGAACAGCGGCGGCAAAATAAGGAAGAATGCCGTAAAGAGCGCCGGGAAAAAGAAAAAGCAGGATACAATTTTTCTTGTTTTTGATACAGACAAAAGAGAAACCTCCCCTATCTTTTCGGCACAAATGCAGGGGAGGTGAAGAATAAAATCTTTAAGCGAAATAAACGATTCCGGCAATGCCCGCAGGAATCAGATAAATGGAAAAATAATAAAATTTTCCGCTGCGAATCAGTTTCAGGAGCAGAAGAAGAGCCGCTGCTCCCGCAATCATCGCCGATGCCATTCCCGCAAACAGAACGGAGGGAGAAACAGCCGCAAAAAGAGAATCCAATTCGCCGATATCCAGAAGCATGGCCCCCAAAATGGCGGGAACGGAAATCAGAAAGGAAATGTCGCCGGCATCTTTTTTATCGGTATTGATTAACAGCGCTGCCGAAACGGTAATTCCGGAACGGGAGATGCCGGGTAAAACACCGATGCTTTGGGCAATTCCGGTCGTTATGCCGGTTATCAGACCCGATTTCAAATCGAACGACTGAACCGGGTGGTCGGGGTGTTTTTTCCAAAACAGTTCCGCCGCTTTCGATGCTGTCAGAATCAGACCGGTGACCAGAAAGAGACAGGAGACGATCAGCGGATTCTCGGGCAAAAGATCCTGAAGCAGAAAGCCGGCACAACCGGTAATGGCGGTTGCGACCAGAATGGCCGCAATCATTCCGAGATTTTTTTTGTCGGACTCGTCGTTTTTGCGCAGAAGAAAGCGGAACAGAGAACGGAACAGAACAAGGATCTTCTTATGATAAATGCCGACAACAACAATCAGCGTCGCAACGTGAAGCATAATGTCGTACGAAAGCGGAACATCCTGCAGATCCATCAGGTTTTTCAGAATCAGCAGGTGTCCCGAGCTGGAAATCGGCAGAAATTCGGCGACTCCCTGAAAGAGACCGAGTAAAACAGATTGCAGAAATGTCACAGTAAACCTCCCGGCAGCAGCAAATCGGAAAAAAAGAGCCCCAAAAGAGCCGTTGCGGCACAAACGGCAACGGCCGCAAATAACCCGAGCACCGTTTTCAGGAACCGGCGTCTCCGTCGGATCGAGACGTTGCGCAGAGCGTCGAGTTCCTCATCGGAAAAAATGCGAAGCGGAATTTTGACACTTTTTTCGGGGTGTTTTCTTAGAAACAGGGATGCGGAAATGAAATTTGTTCCCGAACGGACCGCATGTAAAATGAGATCGTCGGCTTCCCCGGGATTGTATTCGAGCGTCAGCGGTTCGGGATATTCTTCGACCGGTTGCCCTTTTTTTGTCAGTACAAAATGCAGATTGACTTTTCCCGCCGTCCTGTCGGCTGCCTGAAGTTCGACCTTTGCAAAATCCTGTTTTTTTAAATCCAGAAGAGGAAAGATTTTGCCGTCGGCCAGCCTGAAACCCAGATAATCCGCTTTCATCATTATATATAAGAATACAGCGGAAACGCAAAAGTGTCAACACGAAATCTCTTGACAACGGAATAGAGATAAGATATTCTTTGTTAGAAGAGGGGATTTTTATGGAAAAATATCAGACGGAAACACTTGCTATCCATGCCGGTTACAACCCGAAAAACGGAGATCCGCTTGTTTTGCCTCTGAATCAGAGCACCACGTATAAGTACGACAATGCTCGGCAGGTCGCCGACTGGTTTGACTTAAAGGCGGGCGGTCATATTTATTCGCGTCTTTCCAATCCGACGGTCTGTGCTCTCGAAGATAAACTGGCGGCTCTCGAAGGGGGCGTCGCTGCAGTCTGTACTTCATCCGGGCAGTCGGCTTCGATGCTGGCCGTTCTCAATATTGCTTCTGCCGGCGACCATATTATTTGTGCGGCGACGATTTACGGCGGAACCTACAATCTTTTCTATTATACAATGAAGAAGATGGGATTTTCGGTAACTTTTGTCGATCTCAACGCGCCGATTGAAGAACTTCGCAAGGCGGTTCGGAAAGAAACGAAATGTGTTTTTGCGGAAACACTTTCCAATCCGCAGGCGATCGTCCTCGATATCGAAAAATTTGCCCGGCTGGCACATGAAGCCGGTATTCCTTTAATTGTCGACAATACTTTTGCGACTCCTTATCTTTGCCGTCCGTTGGAATGGGGCGCCGATATTGTGACGCACTCCTGTACAAAATATCTGGACGGGCACGCCACTTCGCTCGGCGGTGTTGTTGTCGACGGCGGGAAATTCAACTGGAAAAACGGAAAATTCCCGGAACTGTGCGAACCGGATCCCAGCTATCACGGAACGGTTTATACCGAATGGTTCGGAGCGGCCGCCTACGCGGTCAAATTGAGGGCGCAGCTGATTCGCGATATCGGAAACTATCTGGCACCGATGAACGCGTTTCTGATTAATCTCGGAACCGAAACGCTTCATTTGAGAATGCAGCGTCATTCCGAAAATGCCCTGAAACTGGCACAGTGGCTTTCCGGTCAGGAAGGGACGGCGTGGGTGCGTTATCCCGGGCTTGAAGATGCGGAAGATCACGAATTGGCTAAAAAATATTTGCCGAAAGGGTGCAGCGGGGTCTTTACCGCCGGCATCAAAGGCGGCCGCGACGGGGTCGAGCGGTTCATGAATGCCCTGAAACTGGCTTCGATAGCGGTTCATGTTGCCGATTTGAGAACGATGGTTCTTCATCCGGCCAGCATGACGCACCGTCAGCTGACGGACGAACAGCAAAAGGAAGCCGGCATTACTCCCGATCTGATTCGTATTTCGGTCGGTCTCGAAAATATCGACGATATTATTGCCGATTTCGAACAGGCATTAAAGGCTGTGTAAAGGAATGATTTTTCGAAAAAGCGAAATCGAGGCTTTATGCGAATATCCGCGGCCCGAGTTCCGCAGAGAAACGGCTTTGCTGAACAAAGGCTGGTTTCGCTTTTCTTTCTCCCGCTATTCCGAAATGAACGGTTTTTTGGACCGTTTTTTTGCCGGGGAGTCGTTTTCCGACGGCGGTCTGCCGGTCGAAACGGAGATGCCTTTTGTTATGCCGCGGGCGGAGGCGGCGCCCGTGACGGTTTTTGTCAAGCGCTTTTCGATAAAACCGATTCTCGAAAAAGGCGGCTGTGCGGTTTTGCGGGTCTGCTCCGGAAACTGGTACGGCGATGCCCGATTTTTTGTCAACGGCAGTCATGTGGCCGATACCGCCGAGCCGTACGAGCCGGTGGCTATCGAATTGAATATCGGGGCTCTTCATGCAGGGGTTTTGTCTCTGGCTGTTTGCGTCGAGCCGCGCACCGATATTCCGTTTGTCGGCAGCGGGCAGCCGTTCTGGATGGAATTCTGCGGCGAGGTCTTTCTCAACAGTTTTCTTCACCGTTACGAAAACGGCGTCTCGCAGTTTCGGCTTCTGTTTTCGGCACCCCCGTCCGATTTTCGGCTGAAAATTCCCGAAATCGGTTGGGAAGCTGATCTGAGCGGTGCCGACCGGGAGGAGTCGGCCGAATTTGTCCTGTTCTGCGATTACCGTAACAACGGCATCAATCCGCCCGAGTGGACACCGTCGCAACCTCACCTTTTGGAAGTCGATATCGAGACAAAAGGGTTGCACGGAGAGGTTTCGGATACGGTACGGTCTTATATCGGTTTGCGAAGTGCCGCTTCCTCACGCTCTTCGGTTTTGCTGAACGGGCGGCCGTTCTATATTCGCGGCGTCATCCATTCCGGACTTTACGAAGGCGGTCTTCCGTATCCGCCGTTGCGATCCGGTTACTTCCGGGATGCGATGGCTGTCAAAAATCTCGGGTTTAACACAATCAGGTACGATTCCCGTATCGAGAATCCGGCTGTCTATTTTTGTGCCGATGCCGTCGGCCTGACAGTCTGGCAGGATTTTCCCGGGCTTCGGGCGGTCGGCGAAAATGAGGTCACCGAATCGGTTACGATTCTCAATGAAATTCTCGATTTTCTTCAAAATTTTCCTTCCGTTATTTTTTACGCGCTGTTTAACGAAAACAGAGGGCTGCCCAAGCCGTTTTTTCGCCGCCGGCTGGTTCGTCGGCTGAATTTCTTTTATTCTTACCTGAAAACAAAGGATCCTTCGCGTCTGATTATCGATAATTCCGGATTCTATCATCATTTGACCGATATTCTGGACCTCCACTGTCTTACGGGAGATATTACGGCTTTAAGAAAATATCTGGAAGCGGTCGGACGGCAGGAGTTTGCCGAGTTCGGATCGGTCGATTTCGGTAAACGGTTTTTCGACCGGTTTCGTCCGCGCCCGGAGTGGGCCGTGCTTCCCGACGGAGAGATTCCGACATCGGTGGTTCTCAGCGAGACGGGAGGTGTTGCCATCGATATTCATCCGGATGAACAGACGGTTCGTTTCCTGACAGAAATGTTCGAACTCTTTTCGTCATTTCCGTTTGTCAAAGGATTCTGCTTCAGACAGTTGGCCGATACACCTTCAAGTTCTTCCGGAATTCTGAAAGAAGACAGACTGATTAAGGGATCGACGGAAATGTGGAAGGCTCTTATTTCCCGCTAAATAAACTTTCCGTTTCGGCCAGTCTTTTATTCAGCTCGTTCAGAAAAGTTCCCTTTTTCCAGAAACCGCTGTTGTTTTCCCGTTGGGATTTCATAATGTCGCAGGTCAGGCGCATGACAAGAATTTCGGGATTGAGACGGGAGAGGGCGCGTACGGTATTTTTCAGATGTTCTTCCATTGTGTATGCGTTGATTTCTCCCCGCTTCAGTTGGGCAAACATCGGTGTTCCGACGGGAATCTGAAGATTGTGAATTTTGACCGCATCGGGGCGGAGACGGTTTATTTCGTCGATTGTTTCGTCGAGTTCTTTTTCTCCTTCTCCCGGGAGTCCGAAAATCAGATGAACGGCTGTTTTGATATTCCGTTCTTTCAGAAGGGTAAAGGCTTCGAGAAAGTCGGCATAAGAGTGTCCCCGTCCGATGAAATCGAGTGTTTTATCGTGGACGGTCTGCAGTCCCAATTCGCACCACACGTCAAAATCGTGACGCCGGTAAGAAGCCAAAAGGTCGGCCTTTTCCGCATCAAGACAGTCGGGTCTTGTCGAGACAATCAGCTCGGAAAAGGAAGCGGCGGCCAGCGCATCATCATAAATCCGTTTCAGAATATCTGCCGGTGCATCGGTATTGGAATATGCCTGAAAATAGAGCAGAAAGATTTCCGCGCCGTAACGGCGTTTGAGGAAGGCCATGCCTCTTTGAATCTGACTGCGAACCGATTCGGCCGAATAACCCGGCGGAAACCCCGGCAGCCCGCACGGCCGAAACCGCTCCGATTCGGGATAAGTGCCGTTGTCGTTGCGGGTATAGACTGCCCGGCTGCCGGCTTCGTCGCAAAAGGTGCATCCGTAACCGGTACGGCCGTTGCGTCTGTTCGGGCAGGAAAAGCCGGCATCAATGCCGACCCGGTAAGCGGGGGCTCCGTATTTCTCTTTCAGATAGGCGCTGTAAGAGCGGAAAATCATGCTTCGGTCATGGAGACCGGCTGTTGGGTTGTCTCCAAAACATCCCGCCACAGATGACCTTCCGGGTTGACATAGTTGCGGCGGGAGGTAGCGGCATCAATCGGCAGGTAAACATACCGGTCATTCAGCAGAGAAACCAGCATATTGGTCTTGCCGGCCATGGCCGCATGAACGGCGTGCGCTCCCAGCAGCGAACAGTAAAAGCTGTCGTTCGGATCGGCCGGTTGGGTTCTGATGATGTAGCTCGGGTCGATGTATTTCAGTGTGACCGGCATCTTTTTCTCTTCGAAGTAGGTTTTTATTTTCTCCTTCAGGAAAGTTCCGATATCACCCAATTTTTTGTTTCCGGAAGCATCTTTTCCGTCGGTATGAACATAGTCCTGACCGGCACCTTCGGCAACAATGATGACGGCATGTTTGCGGGCAGCGATTCTCTTTTCCAGGTGGGCCAGGAAGCCGTTTTCACCGTATAAATCGAATCTGACTTCGGGAATCAGAACAAAGTTGGCTTCGGCAGAGGCAATAGCCGCATTGCAGGCGATGAAGCCCGAATGGCGGCCCATCAGTTTCACAAGACCGATTCCGTTATGGGCCGATTTCGCTTCGACATGGGCGCTGAAAACAGCTTCGCATGCTTTGGCGACAGCTGTTTCGAAACCGAACGAACGCTGCAAAAGATTGATATCGTTGTCGATTGTTTTCGGAATTCCGATAACGGAAACTTTCAGACCGCGTCTTTTGCATTCGTTGCTCACATCGCGTGCGCCGCGCAGCGTTCCGTCGCCGCCGATACAAAAAAGAATATTCAGATTCATCCGCTCGATGCTGTCGGCAATTTCCTCGACACGATCGCCGCCTCCGCGCGCCGTTCCGAGAATCGTTCCGCCCATTTTATGAATGTCGTCGACCGTATCGGGATTCAGAGCAATCGGCGAATAGTTGTACTCGGGTAAAAAACCGGGATAGCCGTTGCGGATACCGATAATCCGTTTAACACCGTAACTGTACCAGAGACAGCGCACAATCGATCTGACAACCGTATTCAGACCGGGGCAAATTCCGCCGCAGGTGACGATTCCCGCATTGACATGACTCGGGCTGAAATAAATTTTCGGACGGGGTCCGGCAACGGAAATTCTTTGAAGAGAAGCGGCATCAATCGGCTGCGAATAATTGGCATCGATATTATATAAAATACACTGGTCGTCGGTCGTGTAATCGACGATATTATCGCCGACCGTCGAGGATATTTTCACGGGAGATGGGATTTTACAGGGACCCAGAACATCCAGTTCGAAATTCATTTGATCAGACATAAGAAGCCTCCGCCTTTTTTATTATAATAATATTTTCCGTTTTGACAATAAAATAAAAATTCTTGATTGAAAAACAGGCGGAAATCAATATAATAGTAAAAGGAGGAATCAACGATGAGAGTTCTTGTGATCGGCGGAGCCGGTTATATCGGCAGTCATGTGGTAAAAGCGTTGTTAAACGATCGGGAAGAAAAACATGAAGTCACGGTTTTCGATAATTTGAGCAGCGGTTTGAGAGAAAATCTTTTTAAAGAGGCGGCTTTTATCGAAGGCGATATTCTGGATTACGATGTTCTGAAAAAAGCGATGGAAGGGCAGGATGCGCTGATTCATCTGGCTGCGTTTAAGGCTGCCGGCGAATCGATGATTTATCCCGAAAAATATTCCGTCAACAACATTACGGGTACTCTGAATATTCTGAATGCGGCCTGCGAAACGGGCGTTAAATATTTCGTTTTCTCGTCGTCGGCGGCGACCTACGGAGAACCGGCTTACCTTCCGATTGACGAAGAACATCCGAAAAAACCGACTAATTACTACGGATTTACGAAACTCGAAATCGAGCGTTTTCTGGGGTGGTATGACCGCCTGAAAGGAATCAAATATGCGGCTCTCCGTTATTTTAACGCCGCCGGATACGATCCCGAAGGGGTTGTCTGCGGTTTGGAGAAGAATCCGGCCAATTTGCTGCCGGTTGTGATGGAAACGGCTGTCGGTATGCGTCCCGAAGTGAAAGTTTTCGGTAACGATTACGATACACCGGACGGAACGGGAGTCCGCGATTATGTTCATGTGACCGATCTGGCCGATGCTCATGTGAAATCGCTCCATTATATTGTCAGACATCAGGAATCGCTGGCCGTCAATTTGGGGAGCGAAAACGGAATCAGTGTGGACGAAATGATTAAAGCCACACGAAAAATTACCGGGCAGCCCGTTCAATCGGTTTATGTCGAAAGACGAGCCGGAGACCCGGCCAAACTGGTGGCGTCCTCGAAAAAAGCGAAAGAACTTTTGAACTGGCATCCGCGTTACAGTGATGTCGATACGCTGGTGAAAACAACGTGGGACGCTTATTGCAAAAATAAACGGTAAAACGGCGGCTGTCTGCCGGCAGCCGTTTTTGTTCCAGTAGCTCAGCAGGATAGAGCAGCTGCCTCCTAAGCAGCAGGTCGGACGTTCGAATCGTCTCTGGGACAGAGGTGGAAATATGAAAAAGTTTTTATCCTTTTTTTATGCATTATGGATTCTGATCCTTCTGGTGACATCCATGATTGTTTTCGTTCCCTATGCACTGCTCCGGCTGATGCAGTTTCAGTCGGGAGCCAATTCCTATATCAATGTGATTTCGAGAGGATACGGAAAGCTGATTTTCTTCTCGGCACGTGTCCGTCTGAATGTGAAAGGAGCGGAGAATCTTCCGAAAGAAGACCGCTCGATTGTATTTGTTGCCAATCACCAGAGCATTACGGATGTTCCCGTTTTAAAGACGGTTATTCCGTATCCGATGGGTTTTATGGCCAAAATCGAACTGTTTCGGGTTCCCTTTATTCAGGTGTGGCTTGCCGGTTTGCGCTGTATTGCCATCGACAGAGCCAATCTGCGTAAATCGATGGAGGCGATTCGCAAAGGAAGTCAGCAGGTTGCATCCGGTTATCCGATGGTGATTTTTCCCGAAGGAACACGCAGCCGCAGTAACGGAATGAGAGCCTTTAAAGGAGGCAGTCTGAAACTGGCCGAGTGGGTGAATGCCCGGATTATTCCGATTACTTTGGACGGAACCTGCCGTCTGATTACAAAAGAGGGAATCGGCTTCGGAGATACTGTCGACATCACCTTTCACCCGCCGATCGATACATCGCAGTTGAGTCGGGAAGAGATGAAAGAGCTTCCTCAAAAACTGTGGGGAATCGTCAATTCCGGATTAAAAGAACCCAATACAGAGGTTATGCCCTCAAAAAACTGACAGACGGTCCGTTCGATTGATGTATAAGAGGAAAAACCGATGAAAACAAATCTTTTAACGGGCAGGGGTTTCGGGCTTATCCGTATACGTCGGTCCGTAAAGGAGACTGGAAACTGATTCGTGTTCATGAGACGGAGACTTCCGAGTTATACAATCTGAAGGACGACCCTCTCGAAGAAACCGATTTGGCGGCTGTCAATGCGGAAAAAACAGAGGGATTACACCGGGGGGAGAGAATTAAGCGAAAAGCAATCCTCTCATTCCGGTAAAAATCATCTGTGCGGAAAGGGCCGCCAGAATCAGAGCCGTCAGTTTTGTCAGAATATTGATTCCCCGTTTTCCCAAAATTCTTTCCAGAAAATTGGCCGTCAGCAGCAGTGTTCCGATGAGCATACAGGCAAGCAGCTCGGCAACAACATTCGAAACAACAACTTCCACATGTTTCATTGCCGCACTTTCGACCAGCAGGGTACCGATTGTAGCCGGTCCGATAATAATGGGAATCGAGAAGGGCACAACGGAAATATCCTCGTCGGGATTAATCTGAATCGAAGAAATTTTACCCGAATTCAGCTGTACGGCGGTCAGGAAAAGAAGAGCACCGGCGCCGATACGGAAAGCGTCGACAGTGATTCCGAAAATCGAGAAAATCAGATGACCGAAGAAAAGAATAATCAGATTAATAATAATAATCGATAACGTGATTTTGAGTGCCAGTTTTTTTTGAAACCCCGGTTCCATCCCGTTGGTCAGGGTCAGGAACATAGAGAGGGCAAAGAAAGGCGTCATAATAAAGAAGAACTGAATTGTTTTGGAGATAATCTCCGAAATGAAATTTTGCATGGAACTATTATATTCAAAAATCGGGGAAAAGAAAGCGAAATAAAAAATTTCTTGCCTGATTTTCCGCAGCGGTGCATAATAAAAGTATGAAGATAGTACGTTACGGAATTTTTTGTTTACTGATGATGACGGCGGGCAGCTGTGTGACGGCCAGGCAGACGGAGGCTTATTACGGGAAGATTGAAGAATCGGCTTATTTGCGAAACGACCGGAATTCGATGCTCTCTCAGATCGATATTGTTCCGTTTGTTATAAACCATTTTACGGAAAGGGAGACGGGAGACTCGCGCCGTCCGAAAGCGGTTGTGATCAATTACGACGGATGCCGGGCCGATATGCTGACGCTGTTGTCACCGGAAACTTCGGCAGTCTTTTCCAATGCGGCGGAAGGCGGTCTCTATCTGATGTATACCGGCGGAGAGGGCGACCGGATTCAGAATACCCGCACCGCACCGGGGTTTACCACCCAGTTTACCGGGGAGTGGGCGCGGGGAGAATCGGGACACGGTGTTTTCAATAACGGACTTATCAAAAAAGACGAACCCCGCACTCATCTTGTTTTGCTGGCAGAAAAAGGTTACCGGACCGCGTTTCATTTTTTGTGGGGAGCCTACCGAACGATTTTTTCTTCCGACAGAAAATATTGCCGTGAAAACAATCTGCCCGTCGAATGGAACCGTTGCCGACCGCCTGTCGAAATGCGGGATAATCCGGATGAGGCTCTGTTTACGGAAGTGATTGAACGGATTTCCCGGGAAGGAAAAGACGAAGTCGATTTTCTGACCTGTATTTTTGAAAATACCGATTTGGCGGGACACCACTACGGTTTTTCTCCCGAATCGGATCCGTACCGGCAGGCATTATTCGAAATCGACTCTTATGCCGTGCGGATTATCAACGCAATCAAAAACCGGACAACCTATGCGGATGAAGACTGGCTGATTTTGATTTCGACCGATCACGGCGGTCTGCGGCTGACGCACGGCGGACAGTCCGTTTACGAAAGAACAGTTTGGGTCAGCAGCAATAAAGAGTGGAAATAAGGAACCGCAGATGAAAGTGTTATCGAAAATCGGATTGTTTTTATCGGCAGCAGCGGTTGCCGGGTGTGTTTCCGCCAAAAGTATCGGATTTGAGGCCTATTATGAATCGGTCGATGACTTGCCGTTTATCAACGGGCCGGCCGCAATGCCGAAACAGACCGATATTTACGGAATGATTGTTTCCCATTTTGAAATGGCGGAAGAAGGCAAAGTTCCGAAAGCGGTTGTCATCAATTTCGACGGTTGCCGTGCCGATGCGCTTCTCAATTTGGATGAGAACAGTACCGTTTTTAAAAATGCGGCCGGGGGCGGGCTTTATCTGATGTATACCGGGGGAGAGGGCATCCGGAGACAGTTTACCAGTACATCACCCGGGTTTACGACGCAGCTGACCGGTGTTTGGGCGAAAGGCCGCGGCGGACACGGCGTTGTCAATAACGGACGGAAAAAGAGGGCCGGAGTGCCGATTTACACCAACACGGTTGCCGAAATGGGATTTCGTACAGCCTTTTTTTATACGTGGGCGGATCATACAAAAATATTCGGTGCCGATTTCGACTATGCCCGGTTTCATAATCTGCCGGCATCCTATGTCCGCTGTCTTTCCGATGAATATAAAGATGATTACGATAAAGAAGTCCGGGATCGGATGATCGAAGCGGTTACGGACGGCTGCGACCTGATATTCGGTATTTTCGAAGCAACCGATGCTTCCGGTCACGGGAAAGGGTTCGGATTCAGTCCGGAATACAAAGCAGCCGTTGTCCGTCTGGACAGCTATGCCGGCGAGGTGATTGAATCGATTCGGAGACGGACGGCTTATGATAATGAAGATTGGCTGATCGTTGTAACGACCGATCACGGCGGCATCGGAACCGGGCACGGCGGTCAGAGTGCCGAAGAACGAACCATCTGGATGAGCATCAACAAAGAAATTCGGTAACAGCCGATAAAAGAAACCTGCCGCAAGGCAGGTTTTTGGTTTGAAGCGGGAATCGGATCGGAATCAGAACATCACAAAGACCGCATCAATGACCCGGGCATTCGGATAAAAATCGGACGGCGGCAGCAGAATGCCGTAAACGGAAAAAATATCTGCTTTTTGAAGAGACGTTATTTGCAAATACTGATCGACACGGAAACTGATTTCAATTCCGGTTTGAGTGGTGACGGTTTTTACGGTCTTTTTTTGAACGGTTCCTGTCAGAATGATTTCTTTACCGTCGAATCCGTCAAAGAAGTAGGAGACTTCATCATCCGTTGTAAATAAAACTCCTGCCGGAACTTCCGCAGAAATATATCTGCCCATATCATCAACGAAAAACACAGTTTTCGGATTTTTATAGAGCACCGATTTCAGTTTTTTCTCTTTTGTATCGGGAGCCGGTTTTGTTTCCGGAGTGTCGCCGGAGGACTTTTCGGCATCGGCTTTTTCCGCCGTTTCGCGGCAGTAGTCTTCCCACGCTTTTTTCAGATCGTCGGCCAGTTTTTGTCCGTCTTTCTTCAGGTCGGACAGATATTCGACACTTTTATCGAGTAAAATCTCGAACCGGTCTTTGGAATCCTCTTCGGGAAGAGCGGAATCGACCTTTGCATCGGGTTTGGTTTGGGCAAAAGCGGGCATGAATGCCAACAGCAGAAGAAAAGAAAACATTGATTTCATCAATATACCTCCGTCTCCATTATAACCTGTTTTGTGCAAAAATAAAAGAAAAACCGCCGCAAAAGCGGCGGCCGAAAAAGAAAGCGGATACGGTTATCCGTACAAGCCGTTACGGCTGCGTTTCTTCGGATACCGTGACGGTTTCCGTACGGATTGTCTGACCCGAAACAGTGAAGATCACCTTATTATAGGTGCCGACCGGAATGTTCTCGGCAAATTCAATGTAACAGGAGTAGGTTCGAATACCGTCCTTAATTTGAGCACATGTCGCCGTTTTTTGGGAAGGAATAACCGGCTTTCCGGTTTCGTCCGTAACGGTGATCATGCCCGGCGATAATGCAATATCTGTCAAAACGCCCATTTCAATATAATTTTTCTCACAGAATACATACTGAACATCAAAAGTATCGTTGGCAATCGTCTGCTTCTCCCATGACAGTTCGACGGTCAGCGGTTCGGTCCCTGCCTGAAATGACCAGCAGGGACAGTAGTCTCCGTCGGACTTTGTAACATTTACGGGGTTTCCGCCTTCGGTTTCAGTGACATTGATTCCGGTCAGGATGTAAGGCGCATCTCCGTCATTTTTTAAGTAATGCATTTCCTCCAGCATCACTGTTGCTCCCTGATAGACAGCCACGGGAAAAGCATCTTCCTGATACGCCGGAGGTACTTCCGCTCCGTTTTTGATATAGGTCAGAGTGATTTTCGGAGGTTCCAGAGAAAAGGGGTATTCTTCTGATGTCGAACCGGTCGTTGCGTACACCTTATAATAATGTTCCCTGCCTGTAATCGTTTCCGACCATTTTATTTCAAAGACATATTCGCCATTGACGGGAACATAAAACCGGTAATCGGCCGCAAGAAGTTCATATTCATATTTTTCAGATTTATCCCCGTACAGGGAAAACATTTCCGGATAGGGATTGAAATTACACGAAAGATAGGTCAGGGCAACGTTCATCTCTCCCGGATTGTAAATGGGGAGTATCTGTGTGATGGTCACAGACGGATAGATGACTTCCTCCCAGTTCAGGGTGATATTCAGGTTTTTGCTTCCGGTTGTAAAGCTCCATTCCGACAGCCTCGATTCGCCGTTCGTCTGTTTGGAAACGGAAACCGTTGTTCCGTCCGCTGTCTCGACCGTTAACCCCGTCAGAAGAAAGGGGTTTCCGCCGGTGGCCGGTTTTTTGGTGACGGCATAGGCCGGAAATGTGAATGTCGTACCGGAAGTCAAAGTCGCCGGGAAAAGGTCTGACTCTTCAAGGTACGGGCTCAGAATTTCCGCTCCGTTTTTATTCCATGTCAGAGAAATAACATCGGATGAGCTTTTCCATACCGCATAAAAAGTGATATCGGCTTCACCGGCAGTGTATTCGGTGTTCGGTTTGTGAATTTCGGATTCCTCAGGGGTTTGCGTCAGAGCCCAACCGTAAAAAATTTGTCCGTCGGGTGAATCGGTAAACGGATTTTCCAGCAGCGGGAAGTCTTCGCCGGCATTAACCGTTGCCGTTTTGGGGGAAGGCATTACGGAAGCATTGTTGGCCTCATAAGTGACCGTAATCGTATTGCGTGTCCACACCGCGGTAAAGACCGTATCGGCATTGACGGTAAATTCGTCACCCGGGTTGTACTGCTTTTCGCCCGTTTCCCAGGCGGTGAATGTGTAATACTGCCGGGACAGGTCGTCGGCGGAAGGCAGTGTGATGGCGGAGCCGGCTTCGGCGGTCATCGGGGCAACGGTGCCGGTGCCGCCGTCGGTGTTGAAAGAAACCGTAAACTCTTTTTTCGTGCCGTCTCCCGATCCGTTGCCGCCTTCGTCCGGTCCCGGCACGGGTGGCGTCGGAATCGTTACCTCAACCGACTTTGTCTGAATCGGAGATGAGTCCCAATAGGTAAATGTGATTCGAATCTTATTCCCTTGTTGAATCGTGACACTGTCGGTAAAAGTAAAATCCATATTCGTGCCGGAGATCGTTGTGTCATAGTCGGTATATTCCGTCAGTTCTTCTTGGGTATCGATAAGAAAAACATTATAATTCAGCCATCCGGGATGGCTGATGTTGCTGAAAACAAAAGAGACCGGAATGACCCATTGTCCGCTTGTGTTTTGAGTCGGTGTGCCGGCTGTCGGAGTAAAGGTGCGTTCCCCTTTATTTTCAACAGTAAAGGCAGCCTCTTTTACGACATTGCCTTTATGGACAATTTGAAGCTGATAGTTTCCTGCACCTTCCGCAGTGGAGAGTTCGCAAACCCCGATTTTTTTTCCCGGCGTGTAAAATTCATAATAATGGGAAAGAATTTCGACTTCCTTTCCGTCTTTGGTAATTTTCAGATTTTCTGTTTTTGGATCCGAATTGGCAATATAAAGGAATTCAAACGAAAAGCTCGTCTCGTTGGAGTAATATTCGTACGAATTGTATACTGTCAGAGTAGAAACAGTAAGCTGGGTTAATTCCTCCCAGTTCAGCGTAATCACGGTCGCTTCCGCCGGAACGGAAATGTACCAAATTTCGAGAGTGCCCTCCATCATCTCTTTTCGGGTGGGAACAGTCTTTCCCGATACCGTTTTTGCCGTAACACTCTCGAGAATCCAGATTTTACCATCGCCGGTCTCTTTTTGGATCATGTATGCATAAAAACAGAATTCTCCGGGAGCCGCCTGATCGGGGAAATAATATTCGTCGTCGACTGAGGTTCCTCCGTTTTTTTCCCATGTCAGGGTGACGCGAACATCTTCCAGAACCGGATAGAGGAAAATGTTATCGGTCAGATCCGCTTTCGTAATGATGCCGCCGTCTTCGTAAACAACAGTTTTTGCCGCCTCATCGGTATCCCATCCTTTGCAAATTATGCCGGGTTCTCCGGTGTAAAGCGGCAGACGGATTTCTTTGGTATATTCGTTAAAAGTAATCGGTTCCATTTCCGTGTCGGAAAAGGTCACTTTGTATTCGGTGACCTTTTCGGTTCCCCAGAAAGCATAGAATGTCAGATCCGTTTCTTCCACGCGGAAGGCGGAACCCGGTGCCAGAATTTCAGCTTCAGTTGCCGTATCGGAAGTTGTCCAGCCGTGAAAAAACTTTCCTGCCGGAGAAGAAGAACCGAACTGGTTTCCGGGTAAAATCAGATCGGAACCGGCATCGACCCACCACGGGTCCGGGTCGGAAACGGTATCGTCATTGCTGTCGTAAGTGATCAAAACCTGGTTATGCCTCCATACCGCGGAAAAGACCGTATCGGCTTTCACGGTGTAATCGCTGCCCTCCTTATAAAAAACCGCTCCCGAGTTTGTCCAGCAATCGAAAGTGTAGTAATTTCGGGAAAAGGCGGTGCCGTCAGGCAGTTTAATTACGGTGCCGGCTTTGACCTTCATCGGGGCAATGGTGCCTGTGCCGCCGTTGGCGTCGAAAGAAACCGTAAACTCTTTGGCAGTTTCGTTGCCCGATCCGTTGCCGCCTTCGTCCGGTCCCGGTTCGGGTGTCGGAGGAGGACATGAAATCAATAATGAAATTAAAAAACCAAGAATTAAAAATGAATTTTTCATAAACAACTCCTTATAGTGAGTATAACACTCATTTATAATGAATTCAATAGAGAATTGTCGAATTTATGAAAAAAACCGGCTTCCGAAGAAGCCGGCCGGATTGAAGGAAAAAGATTATCTCGAACGGAGGCGTCGTCCCAGCCGAACCGTCAGTTTGACGATTTCGTCGAACACAATGATTGAGAAACCGACGGCGGCAATATATCCCCACTGTGTTAGTGTCAGCGGAACGGTTTTGAAAACAGCGCCGCCGAATTGAGTGATGATGATTTGCAGGGCGAAGGTAAGCGCAAACATTCCCAGCAGCAGTTTGTTGCGGAAAAGTCCGTTAAAGAGAATGGAACGGGCGGAGAGATCGCGGCTGTTGAGAGCGTTGAAGAGCTGAAAGACGACAAAGAGAGTAAAGAGAATTGTCGGAACCTGTTCGGGCGAGGCAGGGATGAAGCGGGTCGCTTCAAACGACTGAGAGAGGACGACGAGGGTAATGAAAAGACCGTTGACAAGGATGCGCGTCAGCATTTGTGTTGAGATGATAAAGGCGTTGCGCGGCGTCGGTTTTTCTTTCATCAAATCGGGCGAGATAGGCTCCAATCCAAGCGTCAATCCGGGAGGGCCATCCATAATCAGATTAATCCAGAGGATTTGCAGCGCGGTAAACGGCGATTTCAATCCGGCCAGGACGGAAATGAGGACAACCAGCACCGAGGAAACGTTGACGGTCAGCTGAAACTGAATGAAGCGCTGAAAGTTTTTGTAGATACCGCGTCCCCAATGGATCGCTTTGACGATGGTTGCGAACGAATCATCCAACAAAATGATGTCGGCCGCTTCCTTGGAGACTTCCGTACCGCTGATCCCCATAGCGATGCCGACGTCGGCGTTTTTGATGGCGGGAGCGTCGTTGATACCGTCTCCCGTGACGGCGACAACGTTGCCTTGCTTTTTCAGCAGGTTAACGATTCTCATTTTGATGGTCGGCGTACTGCGGGCGATAACGCGAATGCGCGGCAGAAGGTCGCTGAGCGCCTTATCATCCAGTTCTTCAAGGAGGTGCGCTTCGTAGGCGGCATGGTCGGCATCCAGCAGGTGAAGTTCGTCGGCGATTGCCGAAGCGGTGACGATGTTGTCGCCGGTCAGAATTTTAATGTCGACGCCGGCGCTGCGGCTTTGGAGAACGGCATCGTAAACTTCTTTGCGCAGCGGGTCGGCAATGGCAGAGAATCCGTCAAAGATCAGATCCGATTCGATTTGCGCACGTTCGGCAGCACAGTCCTTTGGAATTTCCGTCTGTTTGTGGGCAAAACCGAGAACCCGTTTTGCCTGTTTTTGGAATGCAGCGATTTGTTCATCTAATTTTTTGCGCAGCGTTTCGGTCAGCGGTTCCGTTTTGCCGTTGACGAGAGCCGAGGTGCACATCGACAGAATCTTTTCGGGACTTCCTTTTGTATAAACCGTCGCTTTGCCGTTGTCTTTGACCAGCGTTGTCATGTTTTTGGTCTCCGAACTGAACGGAAAAACAAAGATTTTTTCTTTTTGTTCTCGAACCGTCCGATACTCGGGTAAGCCGGCGGCTTTTCCGTAGGCGGTCAGCAGCGCCGATTCGGTCGGGTTCCCGACAAAACGGGTGCCGGTTTCGGTTTTTTCCAAATCGGCCGCACTGTTGACGCAGATATTGTCGGCGAAAAAGCCGGCGGTCAGCGTTTCGGGTTTGATGAGAGCTCCGTCGCAGAAGATGTCGGTGACAGTCATACGGTTTTCGGTCAGCGTACCGGTTTTATCGGAGCAGATAACGTTGACACAGCCGATGGTTTCGCAGGCAACAAGCTTCTTTACCAAGGCGTTTTTCTTCGACATTTTGATGACGTTGATGGCCAGTGAAACGGCGACCATTGTCGGCAGACCTTCGGGAACAGCGGCGACGATTAAGACGATCGACGAAATGAACGCCTCCGAAATGACCTGAAAAGCGGCGGTTCCCGATGTGAAAGCGCCGGAAATGCCTGCGTAAACGACTTGAATGACGAAAACCAATGCCGAAATCGAGGCGCCGATAACGGTAATGATTTTTCCGAGGCGTGAGAGTTTCTCCTGGATAGGAATGGTCTCCTGTTCGTTTTTAGTCAGTTCCTGAGCAATTTTCCCGAATTCCGTGTCGTCTCCGATGGAAGTGACGATCATTTTTCCGTTGCCCGCGGTAACGAAACAGCCGGAGTAAACGCAGTTGCGCCGTTCTGCCAATGCGGTTTTTTCGTTTTCAAACAGCAGTTCGGGATCTTTTTTGACGGCGGCGCTTTCGCCGGTCAAAGCCGATTCATCGACGGTCAGTCCGTTGCCTTCAAAGAGGCGGCCGTCGGCAGGAATTTTGTTCCCCGTTTCAAGAACGACAACATCGCCGGGAACCAATTCGCTTTGGTCGATCAGCGTCGCTTTTCCGCTGCGGATAACACGGACTTTGAAGTCATCTTTCATCTTGTTCAGCGCTTCAAACGCTTTTCGGCTGCGGCCTTCCATAATCAGCGAAATGCCGACGGAAAGGGAAATGGCGATGAAGATGCCGGCGCACTCGATGAACTCCGTATGTTCGCCGATGATCGCGCGGAAGATGTTGACGCCGAGGGTGATGAAAAGCGCAACCAGCAGCAAAATCATCATCGGTTCGGCGAGCGCCGATAAAAGCCGTTTCCAAAACGGAACCGGCGGACGGCGGCTGAACTCGTTTTTGCCGTAGCGTTCACGACGGTTTTCGATTTCCGCATCGGAAAGGCCGTTCTGAAGAGTGACGTCCAGCCGGCGCGCCACCTCTTCGGCTTTCAGCATAAATGCATTCATGTGGTTTCTCCTTAAAATAAATAAAAGTCAAAAAAAAGAGACTTTTAGCCTGATCGTCCTCCGACGGTCACGCTAAAAGTCTCGTCACCTTAAAGGTTCCCAAACCCAGCCGTAAATACGGCTTGCTGTTGAATTTGGAATTTCGACTACTCCCCCTTAGTGTTTTCAATTTACGGATATTTTGACGGAATGTCAAGCCGTGTTGATTAAATTTTGATGAAAAAGCGTTCTCAAACATCTTGAAACTCTTCCTTGTCTTACTGTATGGTAAAAACGGAGGGTGATGCCGCGTTGTTTTGCGGCGTGCGGCTGCGGACAGAAGTTCGCACCAGAGAGGTTTTTTATGGAAGCTTCGATCAGAAAACCGCCTTTGTTTACCGGGAAATATCTTTTTTATCTCATTGTTCCGCTGATGATCGAGCAGGTGTTGGCTGTCACTATCGGTTTTGCCGACACTATCATGGTAGCTCGCGTCGGTGAGTCGGCCGTTTCGGCGGTGGCGTTGGTTGACAGCGTTAACATTCTCATCATTCAGATATTTGCGGCGTTGGCAACCGGCGGTGCAGTCATTTGTTCGCAATATTTGGGCCGTAAAGACTTTGACAGCGCTCAGACGGCGGCGCGTCAGCTGATTTTGATCACAGGTGTCGCCGGCATTGTTTTAATGGTTCTCCTTCTGCCGTTGCACCGACTGATTTTGAATTTTCTTTTTGGTCATGTCGAAGAAGCGGTAATGATTCAGGCCAGGCAGTATTTTGTGCTGTCGCTGCTGTCGTATCCGTTTCTGGGGCTTTATAACTCGGGGGCGGCGCTTTTTCGTTCCATGGGAAACAGCCGCATTTCCATGCAGACGGCGCTGCTGATGAACATCATCAACATCGGCGGCAACGCGATTTTGATTTTTAAATTCGAAATGGGCGTCGTCGGAGCGGGAACGGCGTCCCTTGTTTCGCGGGCGGTTTCGGCTATTGTGATTTTGTCGCTGCTCTTTTTTAAGCCTTACGATCTGCAAATTCGGCGGCTGTTTGCCGGCGGATTTCGTCCGCAAATGATTCGAAGGATTCTTGGAGTAGGAATTCCTGCCGGTGTGGAAGGCGGTTTGTTCCAAGCCGGAAAGCTGACAGTTCAGCGTTTTGTCACTCTTTTCGGAACGGCCGCCATCGCTGCGAACGCTGTCGCCAACACAATGGCAACAATTGCCAACATTCCCGGAATGGCGATTTCACTGGCGATGATTACGGTTGTCGGTCAGTGCATGGGAGCTGAAGAACACGATCAGGCACAGCGGTATGCGCTGCGGCTTTTGGGAATCGTTGCGCTTTTGAACGGTCTCATCTGTTTGTGTCTCTTTTTTTCCGCCGAATCGTTGGCTGCGGTTTTTCATCTGAGGAATGAAGCGTCCGATTTAGCGGTTTCTCTGCTGCGCGTGTTTGCTCTTTTTTCCATTGTATTTTGGCCGCCGGCGTTTTCGCTGCCAAACGCGTTGAGAGCTGCCGGTGACGTAAAGCTGACTATGACAACTTCCATTGTCTCAATGTTTCTGTTTCGCATCGGGCTTTGTTTTTTCTTTTACAAATACACAGATTTCGGCGTTGCCGGAATTTGGTACGCGATGTATGTCGATTGGATTTGCCGCTCGATCGTTTTTGTTTGGCGTTTCTTTTCCGGCAAATGGAAAAGTATTAAAATTGTATAATATGGTATGAAAAGAAAAGTGAAAAGATTTTTTCAAAAGTGGCGAGAAGTTTTTAAGGAACACAAAATTCTCTTTTTTGTCGATCTTTTTTTCATTGTCGGCGTTCTTGTTGTTGCTGTTTCTCAGTTCTTTAACGAAAACTATTATGACGTTTTTCTCTGTTTTATCACGTTTATCATGTTTCTGATTCCGCCGATGGTGTCGCGTCATTCGAAGGTCTATCTTCCCGACGCGCTGCAAATCATCATCGTGATTTTCATCTTTTCCGCTCAGATTTTGGGTGAAATCAGAGAATATTATCTTTATTACTCGTTTTGGGATACGGCGCTCCATACCGTCAACGGTTTTTTGTGCGGCGTTATCGGGTTTGCGGTTGTTAACCTTCTGCATAACAACGACCGTTTTTTTATTTCGCTCTCACCGTTGTTTATGGCGATGTTTGGATTTTGTTTTTCGATAACCATCGGCGTTTTTTGGGAATTTATCGAGTTTTCGATGGATGTGATTTTTCATACCGATATGCAGAAAGACGTTTTTCTCGATTCGGTTTCATCGATTTTGCTGAATCCTGAAGGAACAAACGACGCCGTTACGGTAAAAGTGTCGGAAATGGTTTTAAACGGCGGTGAATACACTTTTGGCGGTTACATCGATATCGGCTTAATTGATACAATGAAAGATTTGTTTGTTGACTTTTTCGGCGCTCTGCTGTCGGGGATCATCGGTTATTTCTATGCAAAAGACGAATCGAAGAATCGCATTTTCGGCGAATTGATGCCGCGGGTAAAGGATAAATTTCATAAACGAAAAGGAAAATTCGAATGACGAAAAATTTAACGGAAGGACCGCCGCTTCGACTGATTATCGGTTTTACAATTCCGCTTTTACTCGGTAATGTGTTTCAGCAGTTTTATGCCATGGCCGATACGCTGATTGTCGGACGGACGTTGGGGCGCAATGCTTTGGCGGCTGTCGGCTGCACCGGCGCCCTTTCATTTCTGCTGTTGGGGTTTTGCGCCGGATTGACGGCCGGTTTTGCGGTAAAGACGGCGCAGCGTTTCGGCGCCGGAGATGAAAACGGTATGCGTGAAAGTTTTGCGGCGGGTTTTTTGCTGACAGCGGCGTTTACGGTTGTTCTGACAGCGGTCAGTGTGCCGGCGGTCGGCGGTATTTTGCGGCTGATTCAAACGCCGGCCGAAATTTACGACGACGCGGCCGTCTACATTGTCATTGTCTTTGCCGGGTTGGCGGCGTCAATGTTTTTTAACTTCTTTTCCAACATTATCCGAGCGTTGGGAGACAGCCGCACGCCGTTGGTTGTCTTGGCGGCGGCTTGCGTCATTAATGTGGTTCTCGATTTTGTTTTGATTTTGTACGCACATATGGGAGTGGCGGGAGCCGCTGTGGCAACGGTTTTTTCTCAAGCGGCCGCAGCCGTTGTCTGTCTGATTCACATTTTTATACGCCTGCCGTTTCTGCGTTTAAAACGCACCGACTGGCGGGTCGATCGTTCTGTTTTAAAGCAGCACCTTTTTTTGGGGTTCCCGATGGGGTTCCAAATGTCGATCATTGCGATCGGTCAAATCGTTCTTCAGTTTGCGCTAAATCAATTGGGAGCCGTCTCTGTTGCCGCTTATGCTGCGGCGCAGAAAATTGATTCGCTGGCGGTTCAGCCGATGATGTCTTTCGGGATAACGATGGCAACCTATGCGGCCCAAAACTACGGTGCGCAAAAAATGCAGCGTATCCGCAGCGGAGTCAATCAATGCATTGCGGTTTCCGTCGGATTTTCATTTCTGATTGCCGCTGTCAACATCTTCGCGGGAAAACCGCTGACCGAACTGTTTGTCGGAGCCGGAGAAACGGAGGTCATTCGGCTTTCGTGGCTTTATTTGGTCTCAAATGGAATTTTTTATTTTTTGCTTGCATTGCTGTTCATTTACCGTTCAACGCTGCAGGGATTGGGTGATGGTGTAACGACGACCGTTGCCGGCGTCATGGAGCTTTTTATGAGAATTGTCGCCGCATTGGTTATGGCAGAAATTTTCGGGTTTCTCGGCGCTTCGCTTTCCAATCCGATGGCGTGGGCGGGCGGTAAATTATTGAAAAAACGGAATAATCAAGAGAAGGAGAGCGTTGTATGATTACATTTTGGATCGGCATTGTGATTTTACTCGGCGGCGGTTTTCTCTACAGCCGCTACTGCGAACATGTCTTTCGCCCGGACAACCGTCAGACACCGGCGTACCGGCTTCGGGACGGTGTCGATTATGTTCCCATGGGGAAAGGGAAAACAGCTCTGATCGAGCTTCTGAACATTGCCGGGACGGGACCGATTCTGGGGCCGATACAGGGGATTCTTTTCGGACCGGTTGCCTTTCTCCTGATTCCGATCGGGAATGTTCTCGGCGGCGCGATGCACGATTATTTTTCCGGAATGATTTCGCTGCGCAATGACGGAGCCCAAATGCCGGCTTTAATCAAAAACTATTTGGGAAAGCCGGTTTTCGCGGTGTATAACCTTTTTCTGGCATTGCTGCTGATTCTGGTCGCGGCGGTGTTCGTCTATACCCCGGGTGATTTGTTTGTTTCCCATATTTTGCGGCAGGCACCGTCGGCGGACAATCCGTGGGTCTGGGTCGTTTACGGAGTCATTTTTTTGTATTATATGGCGGCGACACTGCTTCCGATCGATAAAATTATCGGGCGCATCTATCCGGTTTTCGGAGCTGTTCTTCTGTTTTCCGCTATCGGGGTCGGTACCGGCATTTTTATGAAAGGGTACGAACTGACCGAATTCTCTTTTGCTGATTATCCGGGGCTGATGACCGGAGAAAACCGGCTGATTCCCGCTTTCTTCGTCACGGTTGCCTGCGGAATCGTTTCCGGATTTCACTCATCGCAGGCCACATTGATCGGCCGCTCTTTGAAAAGCGAAAAAGAGGGGCGCTTTGTTTTTTACTATATGATGGTGGCGGAAGGTTTGATTGCCATGATTTGGGCGGCGGCCGCTATGGGATTGTACGCCAAAGGAGGTTATGATGCGATTGCCGGACAGCCGGAGGTCATCGGTGCCGTTGCCAAGGATCTGCTCGGTTCGGTCGGCGGCCTGATTGCTGTCATCGGAATCATTGTTTTGCCGATTACATCGGGAGATACCTCGCTGCGCGCGCTGCGGCTGATGGTCGGCGAGACGTTTCGAATCGACCAAAGCCGCCCCCGCAACCGGCTGGCCGTCTCTTCGGTGCTGTTTGTCCTGACAGCGGTTATTTTGGTTTTCGCCAAGATCGGCAGCGGCGGCTTTAACGTTTTATGGCGTTATTTCGCGTGGGCCAATCAGACAATTGCCGTGTTTGCCTTTGCCATGATTACGGTTTATCTGATCCGTCAGAAAAAGTTTTTTCCGATTTCGCTGCTTCCCGGAATGTTTTATATGTTTGTGATTTCATCGTACATATTGGAAGCAAAAATCGGATTCCGCATGCCGCAGCTCTGGGGAGATATCACGGCAGCCGTACTGACGCTGGCTTACGGAGCGGTTTTGGTCGCTGTTTTTATTCGGCAGAAAAAAAACGGGAAAGAGTCATGACTCTTTCCCGCTGTTTCCGCATTCGGGAAGAGAAGGGCTTCCCTGTTCCCGTTGCGGTTTTCGGCTGTTAAAGCGATTTTAATGCCGTCAAAACAGCATCGTAGTCGGGTTCGGATGTGACTTCTTCCGTAACCTGAACATAACGGACGACATTCTGAGCATCGACAATAAAAACGGCACGCGCCAACAGTCCCAATTCCCGAATCATCACGCCGAAAGCCTGTCCGAACGAACGGTATTTGTAGTCGGAAAAAAGTTTCACCGCATCGATTCCGGCACCACCGCACCAGCGGGCCTGGGCAAACGGCAAATCCATCGAAATCACATTAATGGACACGTTTCCGAGCGCCGCGGCTTCCCGATTGAAACGGCGGACCTCGAGATCGCAAACCGGTGTGTCAATCGACGGAACCGTCACATAAACCCGGACGCCGTTTTGTTCTGTTCCCGAAAAATCGGATAAATCGGCGGCCGAAACCGTAAACGCCGGAGCCCGGCTGCCGACAGCCGGAAGATTTCCGACGAGATTCATAGGATTACCCTGCATTTTTACCTGCATAAAAACCTCCTGGACTTTTATAATATATAAAAATTTTTAGCCCGTCAATATAAAAAAAGAAAGTTGACAGAACCGGTTTCCCGCTTTAAACTGGTAGAGAGGTCTTGAAGTTTATGAAAAAATCAGTGTTTACTCTTTGTCTTTGTTTGATCGGGTTTTCTCTCCATGCCGGAATCGTTTTAAACCTGAACGGTTCCTGGGCGTTGCGTGCCGATGACGGAACGGCCGTCGAAGCGCAGGTGCCCGGTTCCGTTATCGAAGCGCTTCTTAAAGCGAAACAGATTCCCGATCCGTATTACGGCGTAAATGAATATGACGAAAAAATCAGGGCGGTTCTGTTCCGGGACTGGACGTTCAGCCGCTCTTTCCGGGTGCCGGCTTCTTTTTTCGAAAAGAATAAAAAAATAGAGCTGGTTTTCGAATCGATTGATACCGTCGCCGATGTATTTCTGAACGGAGAAAAAATCGGAAGTGCCGAAAACATGTTTCGCATTTACCGTTTCCCGGTGACGGATAAACTGAGAAAGGAGGGAAAAAATATTGTTTCCGTCAGGATTTACAGTCCGGTGAATGCCGCCAATGCGGCTGCGGAAAAATACGGTTCTTCCCTGATGCCGGTGTTTGCTGCCGGAATGGCAAAAGGAATTCCGTATATTCGCAAAAGCTGGTTTTCTTACGGATGGGATTGGGGCATTTCGCTGCCCGATTCCGGCTTAAACCGTGACGTTTCCCTGGTGGCCGTCGAAGAGGCCCGTCTGGCGGCGGTTCCCCTGAGAACCGCAATTTCTTTCGGAAACGAAGAGCCTTTTCCTGCCGCCGAATCGGCAATCATCTCCTGCCTGCCCGAAACGGACGGCGCGGCAGACGGGCTGCTGTTCCGGCTGACGGTCGACGGACACGGCGACAGACAGAGCGTGACGGTAGCCGCCGGCGAAGAAGCCTCGATAACGTTGCAAAATCCGAAATTGTGGTATACTCATGATCTGGGAGAACAGAACCGGTATAACGTTAAAGCCGAATTACTTCGCAAAGACGGCAGTGTCATCGATACGCAAATGTTTAAAACCGGTATTCGAGAACTGAAATTAATCCGGGAACGGGATGTATACGGGGAAAGCTTTTATTTCGAATTAAATAAAATTCCTCTTTTTGCCCGGGGCGGAAACTGGATTCCCTGCGACACACTGATTCCCCGCGGCGTCCGATCCGGACTGATTGAAGAACGGCTCGGAGATTGTCTCGATATGCATTTCAATATAGTTCGCATTTGGGGCGGCGGACAGTACGAGGAGGACCGTTTCTACGAATTTTGCGATGAAAACGGAATCCTTGTCTGGCAGGATTTTCCCTTTGCCTGTTATGCAACACCGCATCTCGACTCGTTTTACGAAAATGTGGCCGAAGAGGTCAAAGATCAGTTAAGAAGAATCGTCAACCGGCCTTCTCTGGCCATTTTGTGCGGTAACAACGAAATCGAAAAGGGATGGAAAGAATGGGGATTCACGCTTTTTTTTCCGGAACATAAGCCGGGATACCGTTATCTGTTTGAAGAACTTCTTCCCGAACTGACAGCCCGCTATGCCCCCCAAATTCCGTATTGGCCCAGTTCGCCGTCGGCCGGCGGCAATTTCCGGAAAACGTGCAATCCGCGTTACGGCGACAGTCACAACTGGCACGTTTGGCACGGCGGATTGGATTATTCGACATACCGTCGTTACCCGGCCCGGTTTATGAGCGAGTTCGGATTTCAGTCATTTCCGAACATGGAAACTATCCGCGATTTTACGCCGAAAGGGGAAGAGTCGTTCGATTCACCTGCAATGAAAGTTCATCAGAAAAATTGGGCCGGAAACGGATTGATTCTTTCTTACATGAAAAGAGAGTTCGATGATCCCGGTGTCTTCGAAAAGCAGGTTGTTCTCTCGCAGATTACGCAGGCATTGGCAATGGAGTGCGGAATCGACTACTGGCGCTCGCGTCGGAAAAACGAACAGAGTATGGGGGCACTCTACTGGCAAATCAATGATACATGGCCGACAGCCTCCTGGTCGGCGGTCGATTATTACGGCAGGAAAAAAGCACTCTACTATTATTCGAAACGCTTTTTTGCTCCGGTAACGGCGGCTGTTTTGGAGAGCGGAACAAAATACGAAGTTTTTCTTGTCAACGATACGGGTGCAGAACAGCCTGTCTGTTTCCGGTGGAAGATTGTGACGGCCGAAGGAAAGGAGCTTGCATCCGGAACCCGTACGGAAAAACTCGCACCGGCTTCTTCCGTCGGTATTGAGCACGGAAGAATTCCGTTGTCCCGAAAAAGCGAAGCACTCTTTTTCTGGACTCTTTCCGACGGAGACGGAAAGGAGCTGAATTCCGGAATGAAGATGTTCGACCGTGCCAAAAGGCTGGATTTGAAGGAGCCGAAGCTGAAGGCGGAAGTGTTGCGGCAGACGGACAGCGGATGGGAGGTCTCGGTCCGCGTGGAAGAAACCGCTCTGTTTGTCTTCTTTGAAGCGCCGTTCGGATTCGAAATTTCGGACAGCTTCTTTTCTTTGCCGAAAGGAGAGAGCCGGGTTGTCACGGTTCGCACGGACAGAAAAATAACGGCAGAGGATCTGAAAGCCGGTCTGAAGGTGAAATCTCTGATTGATTTAAAGAAATAATCCGGTTCGTCGGCTGTCAGTAAAGACGCAGTGACGAACGGATCAGTCGAAGCGAAACAATTTTCCCGGCATCGAGAGAAAGAACTTCTTCCCTGCCGGGAATTTTGTAAAAAAGGACGGTCCGGGTCTCGAGTCGTTTCAATTCGACGGGAACGGCCGGTACGGCAGCTTTTCCGTTGTCCGTAAAAAACGAGATTTCGAGAAGATAAGAGGAATCTTTCATCGCCGATTTGATTAAATTCAGTTTGCGGACAAAATCAAGCCCCGAAGCAAAGGAAGAATCTTTGTGTCTTGCGTGAAGATCGAGCTGTTCGGGGAAAAGGATTATTTTTTTTCTGATCTTGGTTTCGAGATCTTCTTTTGTTCTTTCCGAATAAGGTTTTTCTTTCAGGAGATGTCGGAGGGGTTCCGTTGTATCGGTTATTTCTGTTCCGGAAAGAGCTGTCGGATAGTCCGATGACCGGAAGGGGAGAGAAAGCTCCGTCCATTCGGAAAAGATTTCCTCCGCAGCGGAGAGGCTGCTTTTTGTTCGGGGAAGGGCAGGGATGTGGGCGATGCCCAGAGAGGAGAGCTCTTTGGCAACTTCGGGAAAAGATTCTTCCGGAAAAATAAAAACCGTTTCGCACGGTCTGCCAATCGCCAGTTTTTTTAAAGCGGGCAGCTTTTCGGCTGCGGCCGCTTTCACCGGCGGCAGGACAACCGTCACCCCGGTCCATATCCTCACTTCCCGGTATGATTCAAACGCGGTAATCACCTTCTTTTCCAATGCGGGGGGCAGCGGATGGGCGGACAGCTCTTTTAAACGCAGCGCCGTTTCCTGCGGAGTCAGTCCGGCGTCGAAAGCGCGGAAAAGAGAACTGCACGTGATGCGGAAAACAGGGAAGAAATTCAGGTCGTCGATATCGGCAAAAAGGGGCAGATAAAAAGAGACCCGTGGATTGCTTCCCGGCGAGTACAAAATCTGTCCGTCATCCCGGATAACCGAACCGCAGGTTTCCGGAGTCTGCCCGTCGGGATTGAGCAGAGGGTTCGGAAAAAAACGGTTGCCGGATTTTAAAAGAAACCGGCACTCTGTCAGAACATCCCGGTAAAGTGGAGCCTCCGTTTCCGCACGGCTGCTGCAGCTGGAAAGGAGATAAAAAAGAGAGATAAAATCATCCTCCGAACAGCTTTCCCGTTGTCCCGTTTCGCGGACAAGCGCATACAGCAGGGCGGCTGATTTCGGCAGAGGAAACGATTTCGGCAGCCGGCAGTCACAGGCCATAATCTGAAAAAGCAAATCCCGAAGCGGAAGATTCCGTAATGCCGTAAAAAGCAACGGATCGAAAACAAGGCCGGTCTCCGCTTCCGTAAGGATTCCCGTTCTTTTAAAAAAAGAAAGAATCAGTCCGATCGCAAATTCGGCCTCGGCGATGGATTCGTTTTCGGCGTGAATCCGTTTCAGAAGTGATTCTCCCGGTTTTTTTCTCAATTCACCGTTACTGCGGAGCGCTTTTCTGTCGGCGGCCAGAAAGGCCGCAATTGAGAGCAGAAGCGAATCCGAAAGCAGCGGGATAGCCGGTTCGGGCGGCAGTGCATCGGCGTCTTTCGAAAAAAAATAGTCGGTCGAAATCACTTTTTCCCGAAAATCGGGCTCGAGAATCGGATTCGGTAAAACATTTTTTCCGGGCGCGCTTCGGTAAATCAGCAGCCTTTCTTCCAAATTCACCAGTCGGAAAAAAAACCGTTCTTCTGTTTCTCCGTTTCTGAAAAAAAAGTAGAGATCGGCCGGCGGTAAATCCCGGAACAGAACAACGGCACTGAGCAGTTTCCGGTCTTCAAAGTCGAGAGAATCGATCACGGTTTTTTTGTTTTTTTCGTCGGAAAAAAAACGAATCAGAGCATCGACCATTTTGTGTTTGTTAAAGGAGGCCGCCGGGGGAAGGTCCAGCGGAAATGTCCGTATGGCTTCGAAAAAAACGGAGTCGGGAAGTGTGAGCCAGTAATCTTTCCATCGGGAAACAGCTTCGGTCATGACTCCTCAAACTCCAGTGAATATTTGTACCCCTGTTCGATCAGAAATTTTTGCCGGTTGGCGGCAAAAATTTCTTCCGTTGTACCGTTGGAGACGAGAGAATAAAAAACCGCCTCTTTTTCTTTCGGTCTGAGAATCCGACCCAACCGTTGAGCCTCTTCCTGCCGCGAGCCGAACGTTCCGGAGAGCTGGATGGCAACGGAAGCGTCCGGAAGATCGATTGCAAAATTGGCGACTTTGGATACGACAATGACTTTTTCTTCTCCCGCTTTGAATTGTCTGTATATCTCTTCCCGACGGGCAGCAGGCGTCTGACCGGTAATCAGCGGAGCGCCGATTTCTCCGGCAACCGCTTCCAGCTGGCTGATATACTGACCGATAACGAGAATCGATTCGCCTTTGTGAAGAGCCAGTAATTTTTTGACACGGTCGATTTTCCGGATATTTTCCGATGCGATGCGGTATTTGCTTCTTTTGTCGGCAATCGCGTAACGGATTTGATCTTCTTCCGGCAAATCGATGCGGATTTCCCTGCAGCAGGCAGAGGCGATCCAGCCTCTCTGTTCGAGGTCTTTCCACGGAACATCGTAGCGCTTCGGTCCGATCAGAGAAAAAACATCTTTTTCGAGACCGTCTTCCCGAATCAGTGTGGCGGTCAGACCGAGTCTGCGCATAGCCTGAATCTCGGCAGTGATGCGGAAAACGGGAGCCGGCAGCAGATGCACCTCGTCGTAAATAATCAGTCCCCATTTGCGCTTCATGAAAACGGAGAAATGGGGAAACTCTTCCCGATCCCGGCTTCTCCATGTGAGTATCTGATATGTGGCAATGGTGACATCTCTGATTTCTTTTGCGGCGCCCGAGTATTCGCCGATTTGATCATCCGTCAATGTCGTTTTATCGAGAAGTTCGTCTTTCCACTGGTGGACGGCCGCAATGTTGGTTGTGAGAATCAGTGTCGCGCATTGCAGTTTGCGGACGGCATTGATGCCGACAATCGTTTTCCCCGATCCGCACGGTAAAACGATGACGCCGTAACCGGTTCCCGGTGTGTTCGGTCGGTAAAAGGCGTTGACAGCCTCTTCCTGATAGTCTCTGACCGCGAACGGTTTTCCGGAAGCGGCTGTCGGTGTCCGCAGAGAGAGTGAAAGGGGGTCTCCGTCTGTCAGCGAAGCTTTGTCCTCCACCGGATAGCCGATGTTAATCAGTTCCTGTTTGATTCTTCCTCTGTCGAGCAGAGAAATGTAGATTTTTCCCGCTTTTTCTTCGAGAAGAGGGGCGATCGTTTTTCGGGAAAAAAGTTCGAGACGCACTTTTTCGTCATCGGTTTTCAGTTCCAGTTTTTTTTCGAAAGGCGAATCGGTCAGAACCACTTTCCCGAATTTAGAAATTGTCGACTCGATGTAAACCCGGATTGACTGCGGAACGGGAAAACGGGAGAACCGGTGCAGCGCATCAAGGATTTTCTCCGTTGTCAATCCTGCGGAAGCAGCGTTCCAGAGAGACAGTGGCGTCATCCGGTAGGTGTGAATGTGTTCCGGTGATTTTTCCAGTTCGGCAAAGGCAGCAATTTCCCCGGCCGCATTCCCGGAAAGAGGATTATGAACATCGAGAAGAAGCGAGAAATCGCTTTGAAGGATTAAAGGTTTACTGAAATCCGATACCAGCATATCCGCATATTATACCGCTTTTCCGGGCGAATGTAAAGTTGCGGGGAACGGAACGGCGGACCTCTCCGAAAGAACGGTTGAAACAGATCGAAAAAAATAGTAAAATCAACGGCGAGGTTATCGTATTATGGATGAAATGATGTCAAAATTGGTACATTTTGCGGTCAGAAGGCGGGTCTGGGTCGTGACAGCCACAGCCGTACTGACTCTGTTTTTTGCCGGGTTTGCGACGAGAGTGCAGTTTAATCCCAATATCGAATCGATGGTTCCCAGTTCGGATGTCAGCAAACGGAATTTCGAGGAGATGGGGATTTCGGCATCGGATTATATTGCCTATACAGCGACGGCAGACGACGCTTTTACACCGGAACAGTTACACCGCTTTGATGCGTTTGTCACTTCCGTTTTGGATATCGAAGGAATAAAAGATGTCAAGAGTCCTTTTAATCAGATTGAGATTGTCAAAAAAGGAAAAAGCTTTTTCGGAGCGGAGCCGATTCTCAAAGGAATCGATGACATAAAAACGCAGGAAGATGCCGATGCTCTCAAAGAGACGCTTCTGAATAATTATCTGACCCGGAATCTGGTGGTCTCGGAAGACGGTAAAACGCTGGTCGCCTTATTTACTTACGATTCGGAAGCCAACCTGGCCCGGATGGTTGACCAAATTCTGGAAGCGGAAGCCCCGCTGAAAGAGACATTCGAGACTGCCGTTACCGGAATGCCGGTTTTCGAACGGTCGGCAAAAGATTATATTTTCCGTGATTTGCCGATGCTGCTGGCCTTTTCGCTTCTGTTTGTTATGGTCACCTACTTTTTGGGCTTTCGTGCGGCACGGGCCGTTTTTCTGCCGATGTCGGTGGTTGTTTTCGGAACGATTTGGGCTGTCGGATTGATGGGCATGTTCGGATTCCCTTTGACAGTGGTCAGTATCGTGACGCCGCCGATTGTTTTAACGCTCGGCAGTTCGTACAGTATTCATATTCTGAATGTCTACTATCGAAGAGTCAAAATCCATCAGGGGGAAAGCAACCCGCAATGGATTGCCGATGCGGTTTCCGAAGTGAATAATACGATTTTTCTCGCTTCGTCGACAACCGTAGTCGGTCTTCTCAGTCTTTTGGCAACGACACTGACGCAGACACGTCAGTTTGCGATTTCGACATCGTTCGGTATTATTGCCTGTGCCGTTTTGTCGCTTTTTTATTTGCCGGCCGCTCTGGCCCTGATGAAAAATCCGACTTCCGGTATATCGGACAAAGTGAACGGCGGCTTTTTCAGTCTGTGTATGCAGAAGCTCTCCGGAGCTGTTCTGAAAACCCGCTATCTTCTGGTTGCGCTTTTTCTTGTTTTTCTGGTTTTGACCGTTGTCTTTTTCGGAAAAATTAACCGGTCCGTGGATTATGCCAAATATTACCCCGAAGGCGATTTTTCGGTCAGAATGAATGAAATCGTCAGTAAGAAAATCGGAGGCGTCAATCAGATCTATTTTTCGTTCGAAGCACCGGACCGTCAGAGCGGTTACTTTACGGATCCGAACAGGTTAAAGGGAATCGCCGCCTTTCAGCAGCAACTGAACGAAGACCCCGATTTTACCTTTACGCTTTCCCTTGTCGATTTTATCGAAGACATCAATTTCAAGAAAAACGGAGAGAAAGGACTGCCCGCCGATAAAGGACTGATGATTTATGTCCGTCGGGCACTGGACATTGCCAAACGGACGGGAGCTTCTCTGGGGGATGATATCCGGCTGATTGTGAATGATGATTTCTCCCGGGTTTCCGTTATTGCCCGTATTTACGACAGCGAAGCCGGCAACAATGTCAGTGATGATCTGCTGAATCGAAAGCTGGCGGAACTGGAGCAAAAGAAGAAAGAGCTTGTTCCCGATGAAATTGCTTATACGGCGTGGGGAACCCGTGTCATGTTTCTCGATTTGGCCGATACGATGATTCGCGACCAGTTCGTCTCTTTGTTTTTGTCGGCTCTGCTGATTTTTTTCCTGACGGCGCTGGTATTCAAGTCACCGCTCTACGGTCTGCTGTCGCTGCTTCCGATAGTGTGCGGTATTGTCATGAATTATCTTCTGATGATTGTCTCTCAAATTCAGATGGATATGACGACCACAATGGTTTCTTCCATTGCGGTCGGAATCGGTGTCGACAATGCGATTCATTATCTTCTGACCTATCGCCGGATTTGCAAAGAACATCCCGGGGACACAAACAGCGAACACCTGACAATGACAACCGTTATAACGGGACGTCCGATTCTGCTGACGGGACTCGGCGTTGTCGGCGGGCTGCTGATTCTTTGTCTTTCGTCGTTTAAACCGATCGGATTTTTCGGCCTTTTGGTGGCGTTTACGCTGTTTGCCACGACAATCGGAACGCTGACTTTCCTGCCGGCCTGTCTGTCAATCGGTCACCGTTGGAGCAAAAAAATTGGAAAAAAAGCCTGACAGTCTGAGACCTCATATCGTTTTATGCGGCGCCGTGAATGCCGGAAAATCATCGCTGATGAATGCTTTGACGGGGCAGGAGGCGGCCATTGTTTCCGATACGGCCGGAACCACGACCGATGCGGTTTCCAAGGCGATGGAGCTGCTTCCGTTCGGTCCGGTGGTCTTTACCGATACAGCCGGTCTCGGCGACCGCACCGGTTTGGGAGAGAAGCGGATGGCCAAAACGGCGGTGGCTTTAGCCGGCGCCGAAGTGATGCTGGCCGTGATTGATGTCCGCTATCCTTTTTATGATTTTCCGGCAACCGAAGCGGCAACGGTTGCGGCCGTTACGCACTGCGATTGTGTCGATGCGGAGACGGCGGCGGCACGGATTGCCGAGGTGAAACAGCGGATGCCTTCCGCGGCGGGAGCGGTTGCGGTTTCGGCAAAAACGGGAGCCGGGATCGAAGAACTCAAGCAGCTTCTGATTTCCGTTTTGGAAAAAAAGAAGGACGATTCTTCCGAATTGATGGACGGGCTGACGGGTGTGAACAGGCTGTTTGTGCTGGTCTGTCCGATTGACAGCGAAGCTCCGGCGGGGCGGTTGATCTTGCCGCAGGTGCAGACCATCCGGCGGATTTTGGATACCTGCGGAACGGCCGTTACGGTGCAGCCGGAACAGCTGCCGCAGGCGTTGGCGCTGCTCGGCGACCGCATCGATTTGGTGGTGACCGATTCGCAGGTTGTCGATTACTGTGCGCAAACGGTTCCTCCTTCAATCAGGCTGACTACATTTTCCGTTTTGTTTTCCGCATGGCGCGGCGATATCCGTACCTATATCCGCAATGCCGCGATTCTCGATTCTCTGCAGGATGAAGATTCCGTTCTGATCGCCGAATCGTGCACTCATCAGGTTCACTGCGATGATATCGGACGGGTTAAATTGCCCCGGCTCATACGAAAGTATACCGGAAAAAATCCGCATATCGATGTTTTCGGCGGCGATTATCCCGATGATATTTCCCGATACAAACTGATTATTCACTGCGGCGGCTGTATGATGACGGCGGCACGAATGAGAAGCCGGACACGGCAGGCTGTCGCAGCGGGGATTCCGATTACCAATTACGGTGTCGCGATTTCCCACATGCAGGGCGTTCTGAAACGGATTACGGAAATCTACGAAGAGGGACAGGAAGGATAATGTCTGTTTTCCTTTTGCCGCAGTTTTCGCGCAAATCACTTGACGCAATTATCCGAAATCTGTATAATAGCAACAGTTTTGGGGGTGTAGCTCAGTTGGCTAGAGCGTTTGAATGGCATTCAAAAGGTCAGGGGTTCGAGACCCCTCATCTCCAAACTTTTTTTTAAGGAACGCCTATGGCTCACGGATTTTTTCGGGTTGCAGCGGCGGCTCCTCCCGTTAAGGTCGCCGATTGTCCGTGCAATGCGGATACTCTTCTGAAAGAAATGAAGGCAGCCGAAAAACAGAAAATTCAACTGATTCTCTTTCCCGAACTTGCTTTAACCGGTTATACGTGCGGAGATCTTTTTTTTCAGCAGACTCTCCTCGATGCGGCCGAAAAAGAGCTGTCACGGCTGATTGCCGCCACAAAACGGATGCGGCTGCTGGTGTGCGCCGGCTTCCCTTTTGCGCACAGCCACCGTCTTTACAATGCGGCGGCTGTTTTCGGGCACGGCCGCCTTTACGGCATCGTCGGCAAACGGCATCTGCCGAACTACGCCGAATTTTACGAAAAACGGTACTTTTCGCCGGTACCGGACGAAACGCTCACAGTCACCTTTGCCGGACACGAATGCCCGTTCGGCGGGCTTCAGATTTTTGAGGCGGAAACGGCAGACGGAACGCTTCCCTTCGGCGTCGAAATTTGCGAAGATTTATGGAGCCTCTCACCGCCCTCCGAACGGCTGGCGGCAGCGGGGGCTCTTCTGATTCTCAACCCGTCGGCCAGCAACGAAGCGGTCGGTAAAACGGCCTTCCGCAGAACCCTTCTGGAGGCACAGTCGGGACGGCTGCATGCCGCGTATCTTTATGCCGGCTGCGGCAGGGGCGAATCCACCGGGGATCTTGTTTTCGGAGGATACCGTGCGGCTGTCGAAAACGGAACGGTTTTGGAAGAGGCGGCTCCGTTCGAGGATCGGGCCGTTGTCTGCGATATCGATTTCGGCCGCCTGCTCCATGACAGAAGACGCAACAGCGGTTTTGCCGAAGGCACGGCGGTGCCGCCGGTTTGCCGCACAGCCGTTGCCATGCCGCATTTTTCGGGCGGGGATGAAAAGCTGCTGAGAGCCGTTTCTCCGTTGCCGTTTGTTCCCGCGCAGAACAGCGAGCGGGAAAGCCGTTGCCGCGAAATCCTCCGTTTTCAGGCGGAAGGTTTGGCGCAAAGACTGCGGCAGACCGGATTAAGCCGGGTGGTGTTGGGGCTTTCGGGCGGTTTGGATTCGACGCTGGCCCTGCTGGTGGCCGTGACGGCGTTTGATTTGCTGCAGCTGCCGAAAGAAGGCATTTTATGCGTGACCATGCCGGGATACGGAACGACCGCCCGGACGAAAAACAATGCGACGGGATTGGCCGAGGCGGCCGGTGCCGTATTGAAGGAAATTCCGATTCACGAGGCGGTGGCGGTTCACTTCAGAGATATCGGACACGATCCGGAAGTGACCGATACGGTTTACGAAAATGCGCAGGCCCGCGAACGGACACAAATTCTGATGGATCTGGCGAACAAGTCGGGGGCTCTGGTTCTCGGAACCGGAGACTTATCGGAACTGGCTCTCGGGTGGGCAACCTTCAACGGCGATCACATGTCGATGTACGGAGTCAATGCCTCCGTTCCCAAAACGCTGATCCGCTATCTGGTGCGAACCTACGCCGACACCGTCCGCGGACAGTCGCCCCGTATGGCGGCGATTCTGGAGGATGTGCTGGCGACGCCGGTCAGTCCCGAACTGCTGCCGCCGAAAGACGGTGAAATTGCCCAGTGTACGGAATCGATTGTCGGTCCTTACGAACTGCACGATTTCTTTCTGTATTACATGCTCCGTTGGGGATTCTCTCCGAAAAAAATTGCCTATTTGGCACGGTTTGCGTTTACAAAAGAAAACGGCTGCTTTTACAGCCGGGCGCTTCAGTTGAAATGGATGAAAATCTTTTACCGCCGTTTTTTCGGACAGCAGTTTAAAAGAAATGCTCTCCCGGAAGGGCCGAAGGTCGGCTCGGTGTCGCTTTCGCCGCGGGGCGACTGGCGAATGCCGGGAGATGCGGAAGCCTCCCTGTGGCTTGCGGAAATCGGAAAAATGGCGGAAAACGCTTGATTTTTTCCGAAATTCCCATATACTGAAAACATCGGGGAATTAGCTCAGTTGGTAGAGCAATTGGTTCGCAATCAATAGGCCGTGGGTTCGAGTCCCATATTCTCCAAAAGCCGGACATTGTCCGGCTTTTTTACTTTTTACGGACAACGGCCGACGGGAGCATCTTCCCTCATAAAATCTTTGTAAACTCTTCTCAGAAGAAAAAGACCGAAAACAACGGTTAACGTATCCGAGAGGGGAAACGTCAGCCAAAAAGCGGTCAGACCGCAGAGCGAGAGCAGATAACCGAGCGGCGCCAGAAGAAAAATCTGCCGCACAACCGTCACCGCAATACTTTCTCTTCCCTTTCCGATTGCCTGAAAGAAAAGCGGCAGGGTCAGAGAGAGGGAGACCGGGATAAAACTGACGGCGATAATGCGGAAAGCGGGAATGCCGATTGCAATGACATCGCGGTTGCGGGTAAAAATTTCTATCAGTTGTGCCGGGATGAAAGTAAACATAACAATGCCGACCCCCATAAACGCGGCTCTCACCGGTCACGGCTGCGGCCGCAAACTGTCCCGATACCGTTGCGACGGCTGCGCCGGCTACACCCCAACGGGGAAATCCGTACATCCCGAAAATCAGCAGCGGATCCAAAAGAATATTCAGCGCGGCACCGGCCATCTGCGCCAGAAGCGGAACGGTCATATTGCCCCGCGCCTGCAGAATCTTGGTCCAGATACTTTCCATGAAAAGACCGAGACTGCCGAGGCAGACAATGTAGCCGTAAACGGCGGCATCCCGGCGAATCGATTCCGAATCGGAAGAATAGCGGAGATAGAGACAGAGTGCGGGGATGATGAGAACGGTAAAGGCAATCCGGTTGATCAGGCCGAGAAACGAACCGGTTCGGGCCGTTCCTTCGGCGGCTTCGCTGTTTCTTTCTCCGTCGAAGCGGGCAATCAGGGTGTTGACCCCGACGCCGGTTCCGATACCGAGAGCCGTCATCAGGAGCTGAATCGGGTAAATGAGAGAAAGAGCCGTCAGACCGGAATCGGAATTTTTTCCGACAAAGTAACTGTCGACAATGTTGTAAAGCGCCTGAATCAGAAAAGCCGGCATCACCGGCGGTGCCAGCCGAAACAGCAGTTTTCCGGGAGCCGTCGTCGAAAAACTGTTTTCTATCGAATAACGTGAGTCCATTTCCCTTTTCCGGATTGAGGGTAAACACGAACGGCCGTTTTTGTCAAGAGGAGACGCGGCGGATACCGAAATATGAACGGAACAAACTTTTCATTTTTGTCCGGATGGTTTATAATGGGGACATCGGAGGCTTCATGCATCGCGCTTTATTTGTAACGGCGACCGGAACCGATATCGGAAAGACCTATGTGACGGCGTTGATTCTGAAACAGTTGAAACAAAGAGGCTTTTCCGCCGCCTATTACAAAGCGGCGCTGAGCGGCGCACAGCCGCCTTCTTCCGGAATCCCCGACGACGACGCCTACGTTGCCCGGATTGCCGGACTGGGTGACGGCGAGGCGGTGGTTTCCTACCGCTATCGGACGGCCGTCTCGCCGCACCTGGCAGCCATACGGGAAGGCAATCCGCCGGATGAGGCCCGTATCCGCGACGATTTTCAACGGCTTTACCGGCGGTTCGACTTCACCGCGGTCGAAGGCAGCGGCGGTCTGATTTGTCCGCTGCGGCGGGACCGCAACGGCTGTCTGACGCTGGAGGATCTGGTACGCGGGTTGGGGCTGACTTCCGTGCTGACGGCCGATGCCGGATTGGGGACACTGAATGCGGTGAAGCTGACGGCGGACCGGATGGCGGAAAAAGGGCTGCCGCTTGCCGGGGTGATTCTCAACCGTTACCGGGAAGGCGATTTTCTGCATGAAGACAATCGGGAGATGATTGCCGATTGGATCGGCGTGCCGGTTCTGGCAACGGTAGCCGAGGGAGCCGATTCCCTCGACGAAACGGTTCCGGTCGGAGAGTGGTTCCGGGAGATTGGCTTATGACATTGGAAGAACGCGACTTAAAATATATCTGGCATCCCTGTTCCCAGATGAAAGATTACGAAACCTTTCCTCCGATTCCGATCGAGCGGGGAGAAGGGGTCTATCTTTACGGGACGGACGGGAAACGGTATCTGGACATCATCAGTTCCTGGTGGTGTAATCTTCTCGGACACTGTCATCCCGAAATCGGAGCGGCTTTGCGGGATCAGGTCGATAAACTGGAACATGTGATTTTCGCGAATTTTACACACCGCCCTGCCGTCGAATTGTGCGAAGAGCTGGTTAAGATTCTTCCCGAGGGATTGGTCAAATTCAACTTTTCCGATAACGGATCGGCATCGGTCGAGTGTGCGCTGAAAATGGCTTTTCAGTATATGCATCAGACGGGTCATCCGGAAAAAACCCGTTTCATGTGTCTGAGTGACGGTTATCACGGCGAAACGATCGGCGCTTTGAGTGTCGGAACGCTCGATCTGTATGCCAAACTTTACCGGCCGATGCTGATGGATACCGTTCGGATTCCGGCGCCCGACTGTTACCGCTGCCCCTACGGACAAACGCGCGAACACTGCCGCTGCGAATGTTTCGCCGCGGCCGAAGCCTGCTTTGCCGAACAGGCGGCCGAAACGTGCGCGGTCATTGTCGAGCCGTTGCTGCAGGGCAGTGCCGGTATGCGGATTTATCCGCCGCTTTACCTGAAAAAACTGCGGGCACTGTGCGACCGGTACGGTGTTCTTCTGATTGCCGATGAAATTGCCACCGGTTTCGGCCGGACGGGGCGGATGTTTGCCTGCGACCACGCCGGAATTTCCCCCGATATTATGTGTCTGTCGAAAGGGTTGACCGGCGGCTATTTGCCGATGGCCATAACCGTAACGACCCGGGAGATTTACGACGCCTTTTATGCCGATTACAACGAAGGAAAGGCCTTTATGCATTCCCATACTTACAGCGGCAATCCGCTGGGATGCCGGGCGGCACTGGCGGTTCAGTCGATTTTAAAAAAAGAATCGATTTTGGAAAAGGCGGCGGGGACGGCAACCCGTCTCACGGCGCTGATGAACGAGGCTTTCGGCGATCATCCGCATGTCGGCGAAATCCGTCATATCGGTCTGATTCACGCGCTGGAACTGGTCGAAGACCGTGATACAAAAAAAGGATTCCCGTCCGAAAAACGGGTCGGTTATCAAATTTACCGCCGGGCGCTCGAAAAGGGGCTGTTGCTACGGCCGCTGGGAAACGTGTTGTATTTCAATCCGCCGTTGATTATCTCGGAAAAAGAGTGCGGGACGGCAGTCTCGGTTTGTGCCGAATCGATTAAAGAAATCTTATTTGAAAAAGGAGTCTGAATTATGAAAAAAACAGGTGTAACCGCTTTCGGTGAAATTCTGGTTGACATGCTTCCCGAGCCGGGGCTGAAGCCCGGATCTCTCTGTTTTTCGGTCCATGCCGGCGGTGCTCCCGCCAACGTTGCCGTGGCGGTGGCCCGATTGGGGGTGCCGTCCGCGTTTATCGGCAAGACCGGCAATGACGCTTTCGGGGAATATTTAAGGAAAACGCTGGAGGAAAACGGCGTTGATGTGCGCGGACTGGTTGCCGACCCGAAGGCTCCGACGACGGAAGCTCTCGTGTCGCTGACCGCCGCCGGCGAACGCAGTTTTTCGTTCTACCGCACCGGGTGTGCCGACACCCTGTTCCGGACGGATGAGCTGAATACCGCCGTGATTGCCGAATCGAAAATTTTCCACTTCGGATCGCTTTCGATGACGGAGGAGCCGGTTCTCTCCGCAACCCGTTTTGCCGTCGAAACGGCCCGGAAAAGCGGCTGTCTGATTTCGTTCGATCCCAATTACCGGCCGACCTTGTGGGCAGGTCCGGAAGAGGCCCGAAGCCGTATCGAACCGGTTTTGGAGCATGTCGATATTTTGAAAGTATCGGAAGAAGAGGCGGAGTGGCTGACGGGGGAAAAAACGGTCGAAAAAGCAGCCGCTGCTTTGAAAGCGCGCGGAATTTCCCTTGTTTTTGTGACACTGGGGGCGAAGGGAGCTTTCTTTTCCGGCAAAAAAGCCGAAGGATCGGTACCGTCACCGGACGGCCGCTGCGTCGATACAACGGGCGCCGGCGATTCTTTTTTCGGAGCCGTACTGGCTTCGTTAAACCGTTTCGGGAATGAGGACATCAAAGAAGGGTTGGACCGGGAGACGCTCGAAAAGATAACACAGTATGCCAATCGGGCCGCGACTCTGACCGTCGGCAGAAAAGGAGCCATTCCGGCATTACCGTCGAAAGAGGAACTTGAGATTTCGGCAAAATAAAATTAAGAAAGACGGTTTTTGTGCCGATAAAAAAGCGGAAATTTATTTTATTCAAAGGAGTATTCGAATGTCTGACGAACAGATGGATGAGCCTTGGATGGAAACTTATCATTCGTTCTTTTTCAAGGTAATGGCGGTTTACGAAGAGTGGGCTCAGGATTTCGGAATTAATCTTTACGAATATCTCGTCTTGAGTTATCTCTACGATCACCAGGAACGGTGTACGCACAAAGACTTAATCGAGAACCGTGTGATGCCTCAGAAATTTGTCGATTCGATCCTGAAACAGTTCGAACAGTGGAATGTTATCGAATTTTATACGAACAACGAGGACCGCCGCGGAAAACTGATACGGTTGACGGAAATCGGTGTGGAGTCGGCAAAAAAAGCGGTTCTCGGCGGCCGCGAACTGGAAAAATTGACCCGTGAAAAACTGGGAATCGAAAAATGGGAAATCCTGAAGAAGAGTAATCTCGAATTTCTGAAGGTTTTTCGGAATGTCCTCGATAATCGGAAATAAAATTATAGAGGCAATAGGACTTGAACCTATGACCTCCTGCATGTGAAGCAGGCGCTCTAACCGACTGAGCTATGCCTCCGATCTTTAAAATTATAGGCAAAAGAAAAGAGAATGTCAAGACCGGCCAATGACGACGCCGTCTCTTTTGCGGAAGAACGGCATGATAATTCCGAATTCACTTATTTTTTCCCCGAAGACAGTTTCGAAAACCGGCGAAAGGCGACTGCCGAAGAGCTGGAAATTCTGCTTCGCAACGGAAACCGTTTTTTAAACGGCAGCGAAAACACTTTTTGGGTTCCCGACGGACAGAATCTTTTTTATCCCGAAAGAATCGTCGGCTGTGAATTTTCCGGAACCGTTATTCTCGGACAGCTGACACCGGGACGGCTCTGTTTTCATGATTTGAATCTGGAAACGGGGCTCTATTTTTCGTATCTCGAGAATTGCCGTATCGGCGATAACTGCGTTATCCGCAATGTCCGGTATCTTTCGAACTATTCGATCGGAAATTATGTGATTTTGTTCAATATCGAAGAAATGAGCTGTACGCCCCATTCCAAATTCGGGAACGGTATCCTGAAAGAGGGGGAGCCGGAAAGTGCCCGTATTTGGATCGATGTCCGCAACGAGAACGGCGGACGGGCCGTGCTTCCGTTCGAGGGAATGGTAACGGGAGATGCGTGGCTCTGGTCGCGCTTTCGCGATGACCGGCCGCTTATGGACCGCTTTTTCGAAATGACGGAAAAAAATAATGACGGCAAACAAAATGTTTTCGGAATTCTCGAGGACCGGATCGTCATAAAAAATACACGTCTGATAAAAGATGTCAAAGTGATGAGCGGAGCTTATATCAAAGGAGCTCTGAAACTGAAAAATATGACCGTCTGCTCGTCTCCCGAAGAACCTTCTCAGATCGGAGAGGGGGTCGAGATGGTCAACGGTATCATGGGAGCGGGCAGTAAAGTTTTTTATCAGGCGGTTGCGGTCCGTTTTGTGCTCGGACGAAACTGTCAGTTGAAATACGGAGCCCGACTGCTGCATTCGGTTTTGGGCGATAATTCGACGGTTTCCTGCTGCGAATTGTTGAATAATCTGATCTTTCCGTTTCACGAGCAGCATCACAACACCTCGTTTCTGATTGCGGCCGAAATCAGGGGGCAGTCGAATCTGGCTGCCGGAGCCACGGCCGGATCCAACCACAATTCGAGAAGCCCCGACGGGGAACTGATCGCCGGACGCGGTTTCTGGCCGGGACTGTCGACCGCATTTACGCACAACAGCCGGTTTGCCTCCTTTTGTCTGGCCGCACGGGGCAGTTATCTTCACCCGCTCGACATCGTTTATCCGTTTTCTCTGATTTCGATTAACGGAAACGAACTGAGCATTACGCCGGCTTTCTGGTTTACTTTTAATATGTATGCGGTTGCCCGTAACCGGACCAAATTCGGATTGAGAGACCGCCGCGCGGTCAGGAAACCTTATATCGAAACGGATCCGATTGCTCCGGATACGGTGGCGGAGATGACGGCCGCCATGCGCCGTCTCGAACAGCTGACCGGGGAGCAGAATCCGGACGACAGCCGGCCGGCGGCCGCGCTTCTGGCCGACGAAACGGCCGAACCGTTTGTGCTGACGGATACACAGGCGCAGAAACGGTACGGAGCGACCGTTATTCATCCCGGCAGAGCCTGGCGCGAATACCGGCGGCAGCTTCTGCTGTTTGCGGTGCGCACCGTTATCGAAAGAAAAGAGGTCGCCACCGATTCTCTGCGGGCGGAAATCTGTGCGGAATGGGAGAAAAAGCCCCGTTATACGGAGTGGGAGAATGTCGGCGGTCAGTTGATTCCCTCGGCAAAAGTGAAAGCAATGACGGAGGCAGTGAAAAAAGGCGGTATTACTGATTGGGAGGGCGTCCACCGCTTTTACGAAAAAAGCGAAGCCGAATATCCGGATGAAAAACTGGGATTGGCAATGGAGGTGATCCGCTTCCTTTACGGCAAACCTCTGTCGCAGTGGGACGACGGCGAAAAACTCCGGACCGGCAAAGAGGCGGCTGCCGCGGCCGAAGCTGTGTACGAGGCTGCGGCCGAATCGAGAAAGAAAGATTACAGCGACCGGTTCCGCCGGATGGTTTACGGCAACAGTGCCGAGCAGGCGGCGGTTCTGAAAACGTTTGAAGAGGATACGTTTTTAAAGCAGCTGCGCCGGGAAACGGATGAATTGTGCGAACGTATCGGATCGGTTTTCGGCTGTCCGGGAAAGAGGGAGCCGCAATAAAAAAAGCGGTTCGAAAGAACCGCCTATCGGGTAACCCGGACTTGAACCGGGGACCCCAAGTCCCCCAGACTTGTACGCTAACCACTGCGCCACTACCCGATTGAATGCATTGTAATTCTTTTCCGTTTTTTTGTCAAGGCGGAAACTTGACCCGAAACACGATTCGGAATAACATGTGACAGAGGACAACAATGGAACAGTTTATCAAATCGACGATTCTGGCAGCCGGCCGGCTTGCCCGTCAATACAGAAAAAATCTTTCGTCTCTCGAAGTCGAATCGAAATCGGAAAAAGATCTCGTGTCCGAGGCCGATCGGGCCGTCGAGCGTCTGATTCGAAAGCGTATCGAAAAGAATTTTCCCGATCACACGATTGTCGGGGAAGAGTATGCTCCGAAAGAAGGCTGTTCGAAATTATGGCGGATCGATCCGATTGACGGAACGGTATCGTTTCTTTACGGGCAGCTCCATTACTGTGTTTCGATTGCTTATGAGGAAAACGGAGAAACAAAGTACGGTGCGGTTTATGCCCCGGAAACACGTCGTCTCTTTTTTGCGGCGGCCGGAAAGGGGGCCGAAGTGAACGGGCGTCCGATTTTTTGTCGGAAAACCGCAGATCCGTCCAAGGCGCTTTTGACTACCGGTTTTGCCTGTATTCGCAGCGGGTTGGAACAGAATAATTTGCCGGTATTCGCACGGATTGTGCCTCAGATTCTGGCCTCGAGGCGGTTCGGTTCGGCGGCACTCGACTTATGTTATGTGGCCTGCGGAGAGGTCGACGGCTTTTGGGAAATGAATTTAAACAGTTACGATATAGCGGCCGGAGTTTTGATCGCCCGCGAGGCCGGCGCCAAAGTGTGCGACTTTTCCGGAGGGACAGCGGGAATGCCGTCGCAGATTGCCGCGGCCTGGCCGCCGCTTGCCGACTGGATTTGCGGCGAAGTGAGAAAATCGTTCGGTTAAAGAAACCGGATGCGGTTTTCCGCCGGCAGTACCGGTTTCGGAAACAGGGGCTCAGTCGCGGTATTCTTTAAACCCCATAATCGGTTTTTTATCCAGCTTCAGCAGTTGCCGGATTATTTGATTCCACCGTTTCAGAATGGTGCGCCGTTTTCCTTCGTCCATCGACGGATTGAAAACGGTACAGCTGCCGTTCAACGCTCTCAGTTCGCTTTCGTCTTTCCAGAAGCCGCTGCCGATTCCCGCCATGTAAGCGGCACCCGTTGCCGACATATCCGGCTCGGCGGAGCGGGCTACCGTCATTCCCGAAAAATCGGCCAGACTTTGAATCAGTATATCGGAATTGCTGACACCTCCGTCGACATTCACGGCTCTGATTTTCGTGCGGGTATCTTTTTCCATCCCCGTCAGGATATCGTTAAGACGCAGTGCCAAGCCTTCCAAAACGGCGCGCGCCACATGACAGCGGTGCGTTGCCAGCGACAGACCGAAAATGGCGGCTCGTGTCCGCGGGTTGAAATAGGGGAAGCGGATTCCGGATGCGGTCGGCACAACCGTGATGCCTTCCGTATCCGTACATTGGGAAGCCAGCGCATCCAATTCTTTTCCGTCGGAAGAGAGCCCGATTCCCTGACCGAGCCAGTCAATCAGCGTGCCCGCCGTTGCCACATAGCCTTCCAGCATGTAAACCGGTTTCCCGTCTTTGACCCAGGCAATCAGAGGAAAGAGTCCCCGTCTCGAAAGCCGGGGCTTCGGCCCGACATTCAGATCGACAAAAGCGCCCGAACCCTGCGAAATTTTCACTTCACCCGCATCGAAACAGCAGTGACCGAAGAGAGCCGCCATCTGGTCGCCGAGACAGCCGCGAATCGGAATCGCTCCGCCGAAAAGTGACGGATCCGTTTCACCGAAATTGCCGTTTGAATCAAGAACCGTCGGAAAGATATTCATCGGAATTCCGAATGTTTTGCAGATAATCGGATTCCACTTCATTTTAAACGGATTGTACATGGAAGTGGCGGCTGCCTGCGAAGCATCCGTCAGATGATCTCCCGTCATTTTGTAAAGAAACCAGCTGTCGGTCGTTCCGAAAGCCGCTTCCCCGCTTTCGCAAAGGCGGCGCAAATCGGGACGTTCGTCGAGAAGCCACAAAAGGCGGGTCGAGGCATGGTCGGTCGTAAACTTCAGCATCGAAGCCGCGGTGAGCAGCGTGTCGTGCGTAAAAAAAGCACCGACGGCGGCGGCCGCCTGCAGCGCCTTCCATTTCGGCGACCGGTTCATGGCATCGACACGGTCGGCGGCCCGCACATCGGCCCATCCGATCAGCGGCGTCAGCGGTGTTCCCGTTTTTTTGTCCCACAGCATGAAAGAAGCTCTCTGAGCGCTGATGCCCATTGCCGCAATGTCCGAAGCTTTGCAGCCGGCTTTTGCCATGACCTCTTTGACGGCACAAAGAAAAGCATCCCACATCATTTCGGGATCGTGCTCCTGTGCGCCGGGACTTCCCGAGACCGACGGCGTCGGAACGGATGCCCGGAAAAGGATTTCGCCCCGACGGTTAAACAAAAAAGAACGCAGACTGCGTCCGCCCGAATCGACAGCCAGAATCATTTTATCCATGGAATTGATTATACCCCCGAAACGGAGTTTTGGCAAATTTTTATTTCCGACAGGTGGATTCGAATTCGCCGTTTGTGTATAATTTGTTTATGAACTCTTTACCGCAATTCGAAAACAGCCGGATCGAAAAAGAAGGCCGCTCTCTGGCGGAGCCGCTGACCTGGCATCCGCAGCCCGGAGAAGTGTGGCTCATCCTGAGCCCGAACGGCGGAGGCAAAGCCTTTTTGGCCGATGTGCTTGCCGGAACGGCGACTGCGGACGGCCTTTATCTGCCGCCCGAAAAAAGAGCGGCGGTTGTTTCGCTGGAAGCCGCATCCGCTCTCATCGAAGAAGAACGGAAAAACGACGACTCGGATTATGTCGAAGGGGGCGTCGATATCGGGCGAACCGTTTACCGTTATCTCGGATGCGACGGAACTGTTTCGCCGCAAGCGCGCCGTATGATCGAACTGCTCGATCTCGAACGGATTGCCGGCCGCGGACTCAAATATCTTTCGACGGGGGAAATCCGGCGGACGCTGTTGGCGAAAGCCTTTCTTTCCGGAAAAGAGCTGCTGGTTTTAAGCGATCCGTTTGCCGGTTTGGACAGCCATTCACGAGAGACCCTCTCCGCCTTTTTCGAGTTGGCGGGGACGGCCTGGAAAGAAGGGCGAAGCCGTGTCTGCCCCCTTTTTTTTGCGGAACGGTTTTGCGAAGTGCCCGAATGCGTGAACCGGATTCTCGCCTTTTCCGACGGAAAAGTGGTTTTCTGCGGAGACAGAAACGATTATCAGGCGGTCTCGCCGTTATCGGCCGAATCGGAAAACCGTGCGGTTGCCGAAATGGCCGACCGACTGGAGCAAAAGGCCGGAGAAGCGGGTTTTTGTGATACGGCGCCTCTTGTCGAAATGAAAAATGTCTCCGTACACTGGGATGGGGAGACTGTTCTGGATCGGTTGAATTGGACGGTTCGCCGGGGAGAACACTGGCTGATTCGGGGGCCCAACGGATGCGGAAAAACAACATTAACGGAGCTGATTACCGGAGACAATCCGCAGCTGTATGCCAATGAAATTTATCTTTTCGGTCGAAGACGGGGAACGGGAGAATCGGTTTGGGACATTAAACAAAAACTGGGAATGGTCTCTTACCGTCTTCATCTCGAATACCGGATGGTCGGCTCCTGTGATCTGGAAGCGGTCGTCCTTTCCGGATTTTACGATTCCGTCGGGTTATACAATTCCCGAACCGACAGCGAACGCCGGGCCGCCGCTGCCTGGCTGGCGTTCGGAGGTTTCGGCGGACGGGAAGGAGACTCCTTTTCTTCTCTGACATACGGCGAACAGCGGCTGCTGCTGATTCTGCGTGCCGTTGTCAAAGCACCGCCGCTTCTGATTCTCGATGAGCCGTGTCACGGGCTCGATGAAACGAACCGGGCGAAAGTTCTTGCGCTTCTTCAGAAAATTGCCGAAAGAAAAATAACGACACTGCTGCATGTGACGCACGAGCCCGATGAGGTGCTTCCGTGTGAACATCATATTTTGGAAATGGAGAGGGGCGGAATTTACCGTCTGCTGACAAGATAAATGGAAAAACATGATTTGTATGATTTGACAAAGGGGCGTTGCCGCGGATGTAAAATTTGCGACGGGATTTTATGCGGCGGGGAGCTTCCCGGGTGGGGCGGTGTCGACGGAGGCAGCCGTTTTGCGGCAAATGTGCGCTCGTGGGATGATATTCCCGTTATTCCGGCTGCCGGCTTTCCCGAAATTGCCTACGCGCCGGTTACGGGGGCGGTTCAAAATATCGGAACGGATGAGGAAGAGCCGTTTTACCGGATTGCTGCCGAGAGCGCCAAAAACGCCGGAATCGGGTTTTGTATCGGTGACGGCTTTCCCGATATCAAGCTCGATGCGGGAATTGCCGCAGCCGCACAGAGCGGATTGACAGCCGATGTGTTTATAAAACCGTATCCGGATCGTTTGTGGCTCGAGAGGGCGGAACGGGCGGCGGCTGTTGCCGGATTTATCGGTATCGATATCGATTCCTGGCAGATTGCGACTATGGCGGGACAGGCTGTTATGGAACGGAAAACCGCTTCCCAACTGAAGAAACTCAAAAAAAGCATCCGTTTTCCGTTTGTGATTAAAGGGATCTGCGATAAAGATACGGTGTCGCTGCTGGAAGAGGTGATGCCCGATGCCGCGGTGATTTCCAATCACGGCGGGCGGGTGGCGTCGCCGCCGGAAGGAACGGCCGTTTTACTGCAGCGTTACGGGGCGGCTGTGCGCCGGTACAGCGGGGCGGTTTGGGTCGACGGCGGTCTGCGAAACGAAAACCATTTGAAGAAAGCGGCCGCGCTCGGTGCCGGAAGGGTATTAATCGGGCGGCCGCTCATACAGGGGGTTCTTTTACGGGGTGCGGACGGAATGCGGGCGGTTCTCGAAAACGATTACGGTTTTTCGAACCGTTGAAGGTGCACGGCCGCGTAAACGAGCGGTGTGTCGCAGAGTGTCACGAAAGCTTTAATGACATAAGTTGTCAGAAAAATTTCGAACAGAACCGAATTCCCGTACAGACCGTAAAAAGCAACGGTAACAAAGACGAGAGTATCCAATAACTGACTGACCAGCGAACTCATGTTGTTTCGGATAAAAATCCATTTTTTTTCCGGCAGAAGCCGTTTCCAGAAATGGTAGGCCCATACATCGTGAATCTGGGAAACCGCAAAAGCAGCCAGGCTGGCAGCAATCAGCCGCGGCATAAGAGTAAAAAGCCCTTCCATGGAATTTTGTACGAGATCCGTCGGTGCCGGCTCGTAAAGCAGGGTGGTCTGAAAAAGCAGTGTCGAAAATATCAGGGAAAAAAATCCGATCAGGACCGCTTTGCGGGCCTCTTTTTTCCCGTAATTTTCCGACAGAATATCGGTTACGGTAAAAGTCGAAGCGTAAAGAATATTGCCGAGCGTGCAGGTTATGCCGAATAATTCGACTGTTTTCTGGACCTGAATGTTGGCAACAATAACGGCAATCGGAATCCAGACATAAAGTCCTGTTTTTCCGAAAAAACGGTAGACAGCCAGCAGGGCGGCAAAGCAGAAAAGAATCATGCCTCCGCCAAGGAATTCATTCATAGAAACCTCCGGTTTTGTGCGGGTTTTCCGGCACCGCAAAACAAATTTATCATATTTTCGAAAAAAAATCTCCGTTTTGATGTAATTTCTTGACAGGTTACCTGTTTTTTATAATAATACACTCAATAAGGAGGTTATATCGATGAAAAGAATGTTTTTAATTATAACGGCGGTACTTGTTCTTGCCGGATGCCGGGATGCGGCAGTCGAAGAACTGAAAAAAACACCGGTTGATCCGGCCGAACCGGAGGTCACTTTCGGCGCTCTGTTCGATACGGTTTTTACCGATGCACAGTGGGTTTCTTCGGTCGACGGGAACGGAACGGAATCGGTTACCGTAACGGGACTCTTTGACTGGAAGGAAGGAGCCGGAGCACAGGAGTCGTCGTTCCGCATGGAGAAGAATGCCGAAGGGAAGTGGGCGCCGGTTGCCGTAACCGCCGGCGGCGAAGAAATGACTTCTTCGTTTACGGTCGGAATTTCTTTTCTGGTTGTCTGCAGCTATTATCAGGAAGTCCGGACGCGGGAATCCGCCGGGACGGAGACCCTCTCTCTTTCTCCGGAGACCGGATCCGAAAACATCCGGTAACCGCAATCCCCAAATTATCTGCTTTGCCTTAATGTAATACGATCTGTTTTAGAGAAACGGTTTCCGCCGAATTTTCTTCGCGACGAGACTGACATCGGCTGCGGTGGAAGCAGAAAGAGACGAAAGCAGACCCGGACGGGTCTGCGATTCTTTTTCGATAGGTTGAAGAGGTTTTATGACGGAAAACATTTCGATGAAAAAAATGATTACGGCGCGCTTGCTGAGTGTCACGCTGGTAGCGGTTTTCGTGATACTGGTGATAAATACGGCAATGCAGATTAATAATATCAGGTGGAATTATATTCGCGGAGCGCGGCTGAAAACAGATCAGCTCGAGGAAATGCTTGCGACGAACGATGCCAATTTGTCGGTGTTGAAAGAGTTGCAGAGAGAAGCGGGGATTGACAGAGCCAAAGCGGCAGCCTATATTGTTCAGCATAATCCCCGGATTGTCGACAATCTTCCGGAAATGGAAAAGGTCGCCTCGCTTTTGCAGGTTGACGAACTTCACATTATCAACGACAGGGGAGAAATTTATTCCGGAACGATGCCTCAATATTACGGCCTCAGTTTCGATTCGGGAGAGCAGATACGGTTTTTTCAGCCGCTTTTGAATGACCGCTCTCTTGTCCTTTCTCAGGATATTGTTCCGAATACCGCCGAGAACAAACTGATGCAGTATTCCGGAGTCTGGCAGGAAGACGGGAAAAACATCATCCAGGTCGGAATCGAACCCCGGAAGATTCTGGCACATCAGAAACTGATGGAGTTGCCGTACCTTTTTTCCATTTTGTCCTATAACGAAGGGGAAATTCAGCTGGCGGTCGATAAAGCCACCGGGCTGATTGCCGGATGCACCGATACCGACCTGACCGGGAAACCGGCCGTCGAAGTCGGATTTCGGACTGTCGAAAAGATGTCCGACGACGGGGGTTTTTCGGCAAAAATAAAAGGAAAGAGATATTTTTGTTATTTCGAGGATACGGGAGATCTGCTGCTCGGTGTCGTGACGGACAAAAAAATTCTCTATGAGGATTTATATTCCCATATTCCTGTGGTGGCGGTTTATCTGCTGTTTATCATGCTGGTACTGCTGTATGCCGTTTATTTCTTTATCGACAGATATATCCTTCGCGGAATCAATGAAGTTATCGAAAATCTTTCTCTGATTGCTGCCGGAAATCTCGACCTGATTGTCGACGTCGTCAGTCTTCCGGAATTGAAGAAGCTCGGTGATCATATCAATTCCATGGTTCATTCTCTTTTAAACAATACGGATAAACTGTCGAAGATTTTCGATATGGCCAATGTGATGATCGGGGTATACGAGTACAACAGCGATATGAAACGGGTTCGGGCGACCAGAAAAGTTCAGACACTGCTGATGCTGGATGATCGGGCTTTTGCGGAAATCACAGCCGATAAAAAGCGATTTCTCGAATATATGGACGGAATTTTTTCGCAGCCGTATGACAGGGACCGGCATATTTACCGTGTTTCGACCAATCCGGTCAGTTATCTCGAAATCATGCCTTTTGCGGATGAGAGAAACACGGTCTGTATCGTTTCCGATGTGACCGAAAGAATTCTGGAGAAACAGAAAATCGAACACGACCGTGATTATGATGTACTGACGGGACTGCTGAACAGAAGAGGGTTTGCCAATGCCGTCGAAAAACTGAAAGAAAACGGTTCGGCGACAAAAAATATCACCGTCCTGTTTGTCGATATGGATGATCTCAAAAGAATAAACGACACTTACGGGCATGCCAACGGCGACATTGCGATTAAAGTTGCCGCGCAGATGCTTGACGGCGGACATACAGACCACCGGATTACGGCCCGAATCGGCGGGGACGAATTTATTGTTCTGCTTTACGGTTACGAGCCCCCGGAAGCGGAAGAAATTATCCGTTCCGTTTACCGGAGACTGCAGAATACCACGGCCACTCTGACCGACGGGACCGTGATTCCCGTCGGTCTGTCGGGCGGTTACGCCTCCCATTCCGGAGACGGGTTTGATTGCGATGCTTTGACGAAGGCAGCCGATGCGGCTTTATATGAAGCCAAACAGGGCGGCAAAGGAATTTTTAAGGCATACGAAAAATCACCGGAAAAACTTTTGTAAAACCGGTTCGGTATTTTCGTAAAAAAGCCCCCGCAAGGGGGCTTTTTTGTATTGTGTTTCCGTCAGTCGGATGAACCGGTATCTGTTTCCGGTTTCAATATGAAGATTTTCATTTTGTCCGGCTGCAGCCACCGTGCCGCCGCCGCTTTCACACGGTCGGGAGTGACGGCCGTTAATGCGTCTTCTCTGCCGGCGATATCCTCAATTGAAGCAATGCCGCGGGCATAAAGAGTGATTTGATCCCGCCAGTAGCTGTTGGTCTGCCGGGCGGCTTTGAGATTGTTCTTTTCGATTTCGATGTGATTTTTCAGATAATCGGGATTCAATTCTCCCTCGGACAGAGTCTTCAATTCCGACCGGGTCTGTTCCAGCAGTTCTTCGACCCGCTGCGGATCGCAAAAGAAAGCGGCCGCCGTGAGAGACTGTTCGAACGGGAGACGGGAGAGATAGGCGTATCCCTGTGTGGCGTAAGCCCCGGAAGATTCTTCCCGGATTTTGTCGCGCAAAGTCATGTCGATAATCGAACCGAGAGCAACAGCGTCCCCGGCCGCTTCGACGGAATAGGGCTCGTCATTCACAAACAAAATTTGCACAATCGATTTCGGCTCGCTGCCTTTCAGCACCGTATCGGCCATGGCTTCCGACGGAATCGGAGAGTAAACAGACAGATCGTAGCGGAGCGGGGCTCTTTCGAATTCGATTGAGGCCAGATAACGGATCAGAAACTCTTCCAGGGTTTTTGTTTTGAAGTCGCCCGCAAAAATAAAGGTAAAGCCGCTGCCGCCGAAAAGGCGCCGGTAAAAGGCCAGAGATGTTTCGCTGTCGGCCCGGCGCAGTTCGTCGGCTGTCGGCGGCAGATAGCGGAAATTGCCGTTGTGGAGCCGTTCGTTGACACGCAGAAAAAATGTTTCGGTCGGGTCGTTGCTCCGTTTTTCGGCCGCTTCGACAGCCGCTTTTTGAACCAGTCGAAACGACGTTTCGTCCGGATTGGGCTGCATCAGATAGAGATAAATCATTTGAAACAGGGTTTCCAAATCTTTGGCTGCCGAATAGCCGCCGAAACCGTGAGTCAGGTTGTCGATGGCGACACTGCAGGAAGCGTTCCGCGTTTCCAGATAGGCCTTCAGTTCGGCCGAGTTCATCGTGCCCAAACCGCCCCGGTTCAGCCAGTCGGCCGTCAGCAGTGCGGAAGTGTATTCGGCTTTCGACGCCAAAGAGAGCCCTCCGTTTTGAAAAGCACTCATTTCTACGGAATCTTTTTTGTAATCCGACGGACGGGCCCAGACGGTGATGTCGTTCGAAAGGGTGTACCGGTAGCTGTCGAGCTCTTTGACAAACTCTTTCTTCGTAATGGTTCCCGGTTTCGGATCGTACGGGAAAAATTCGGTTCCGGCATCGGCGGAAGCGGGCATGAAGGGATCCGTTTCGTCGAGAAGGCGCGCCAGCAGAGCGGCGGCTTCGGATTCCGGGTAGGGCAGTGCCGGTGCGGAGAGGGCGAAAACGGTGTCGGCATCGGCAAGAAGGCGGGCGAAAGCCGTATTGAGTTCGTTGAGGGTCACCGAGGGCACAATCCGGCGGATTCGGTCGACGTAAGAGGCGACCGAAACGGTTTTGTGCCCGTTCAGCCAGTCGTCTTTGTACCAGTTCAGATAGGCGAGCGATTCGTAAGTCGGGATATTGGCTTCTATCGCATCCGCTTCGGTGAAAAGCGTCTGTTTGGCCCGTTCCAGTTTCGCCTTATCGCACAGTCCGGAGCGGAATCCTTTGACAACGGCAAAAAATTGACCGATTGCTTTTTCGATATTTTTTTCCGGCAGCTTCATTTCCGCGCCGAAAACGGAAAGGGTCCGCACAAAAGAGCTGTCGTAAGCCGAAAAGGAAATCAGATCGCTTTCGCCCGACAGAATCAGGTCGTTGACGGTCTGCGACAGAACGGTCGAAGCCAGCCGGCGGATTAAGTTTTGACGGTAGTCTTCTTCGTCAATCAGCGGCTGCGGTTCGTATTTGTGCCACATTGTGAAAGCGGCCGCCGTCAGTTCCGGATCGGCAAACGCGGTGATGCGCCGTTGCCCGTCAAACGGTACCGTCAAATCGGGGTGCGGCAGTGCCGGGGCTTCGCCGGCAGCCGCCGGGGTTGCCGGTGCGGCGGCTTCGTTTGCGGCGGAGGCAACCGCGGCACGGTCGGCGGCCGCCGTTTCGGTCAGCGGCGGCTGTGCGCCTTGAGCGGCGGCGGACTGCGGCGCAAACGACTGCAGGCGGGCAACGACCGCCGCTTCGTCGATATCGCCGACGACAAAAACCGCCATGTTTTCCGGCCGGTACCAGCTGCGGTAAAAATCGACAAGCCGTTGCCGCGGGGCGGTTTTGATGACCGCCTCCGTTCCGATCGGCTCCCGTACCGCGTAAAGGGAATCGCCGAAAAGAGCGGCCGTCATTTTCCGGAAAGAACGGTAGGAAGCCGTATTGCGCAGACGCTTTTCCTCCGCAATGATGCCCCGTTCTTTTTCAATCTGATCTTCTGCCAGAGTGACGGAAAAGGCCCACTCCTGAAGAATATTGATTGCTTCATTCTGCAGTTCCGGTTTGTCTGTCGGAACTTCCAGCTCGTAAACGGTTTCGTTGTAAGAAGTATAAGCGTTCAATTCCGGACCGAAAGCGACTCCCATCGATTCGAGAAAAGCGACCAGTTCTTTCCCTTCGTAACTTTGCGTGCCGTTGAAAGCCATGTGCTCGATAAAATGGGCCAGACCGCGCTGATCTTCCGCTTCATTGCAGCTGCCGGCCCGAATTGCCAGCTGCAGGTAGGCTTTCTGCTTCGGCGTCCGGTTGGCTTTGACGTAGTATGTGACGCCGGCGTCGTTGGTACCGGTTTGCGGTAAGCCCTGCTCCGTTCCGCAGGAGAAAACGAGTAAAATCATCAGCAACAGTGCCGAAAACGAAAAAATCTTTTTCATAAATCTCCTCTCGAAATATTGATGATTTAATTGAAATGAATTTTCCCCGCTCTGTCAAGACTAAAGAATTTGACACTCCCTCAATTTTATCTTAAAATAACCGGTAAGGAGATGTTATGGCGTGCAATCATCATCGGCCGTGCCCCTGTACATACGACTGTCCCCGGCACGGAATCTGCTGCGAATGCGTGGCGCATCATCGGGATCATAACGAAGGTCTCCCCGGATGTTTTTTCTCTCCCGAAGCGGAAGCCACCTACGACCGCAGTCTGGAAATGTTGTGCCGTGACCGCGGTCTGGAATTAAAATAATGCGTTTCGTAACATTAAACGTCTGGTCGGGCTTCAATTATCGGGGAAAGTTTCGTCTCGGCTATTTCGAATCCAAAGCGGATCGGAGCAGACGGGAAGAAATTCTGATCGAAGGATTAAGGGCACTTGATGCCGACGTCATTTTTCTGAACGAAGTGAACCCGGTTCCCGCGCAGAGGGATCGGTTGAGACGGGCGTTGAAAATGGATGCGGTCGGACACATCGGCGTTTCCGGGGTGAAAATCGGCCGGATCGGTTTCCCCGTTAATTTAAGGGAAGCCGATGTGATTCTGGCGCGTCCCGAGTTGGAAATGGTGCCGGTCGGTCGGGTGCATCTGGCCGGTAAAGGTTTTGTGACAAATTATGCCTCGTTTCATACCGGCAACCTCACGCAGGCGGTCGCCGTCAGACTCCGAAGCGGTGACGGCCGGCCTTTCGGCGCGGTGGTGACCCACTGGCTCGCCTGTCCCGAATGGAAAGGCAGTGCGTCGGATCGGACGGCTTTGGCAACGGTCGCATCCCGCCGCGGATTCCGGGCGGCCGATGTGGCGGCGGCCGAAAACCGGCTGGAAGAAGATATCCGTCTGAAACACCGGGAAGCCTCCCGGCTGCTCACGTTTCTCGAACGGCAGTTTCCGCCGGAAATGCCGGTCGTTATCGGCGGCGATTTCAATGCCGGTCCCGATTGGGAGTCGATTCAAATGATTCAAAATGCCGGCTGGACCGATCTGTTTGCCGCTGCCGGAGAAGGCGACGGATACACGTGGGATCCGCTGCGGAATGCGAATATTGCGCGCTACTACACCGAAGAATCCGAATTGAAAAAATCCTCTCTTTACGACACCTATCACGACATTGACGAACTGAGACCTCGCCGGATCGATTATCTGTGGGCGCGCGGATTCGGACAAATCGAATCGTGCCGTCTCTGTTTTGATGATGTGAGCGAAGACGGTTTTCCGGCCTCCGATCATTTCGGATTAACGGCCGATTTGTCCGGATTTTAAACAGCTTTCGATTTTTCGGGCGGTTTCGATGAAGATCTTAAAGGCGATTCTCGACAATACGCATAATCACTTCGTGCGCGAGCCGCAGCCCGAAAATCGCCGGCAGCGTCGACAGACTTCCCAGGGGGCGGCGGCTTCCCGGTTCGTCTGTCTCCGTCCTGTTCCCGATAGCGGCAACCGGCGGCTGCACGGAATAGACGCAGAAAACGGGAGCGGACACCCCCCGCTGCCGTAACAGAGTTCGCAATTTTCGTGCCAGCGGGCAGACTTCCGTTTTAAAAAGATTTCCGGTGCGGACGGCATCGGCATCGGTTCGTAAAGCCGCTCCCATCGAAGAGAATACGGGAATCCCGCGGCGAACGCAGGCTTCAATCAGATCGGCTTTGGCATCAAGCGAATCGATGGCGTCAATCACCGCATCCGGTTTCGGCAATAAAACCCCTTCGGCGGTCTCTTTCGAAAAAAAGAGAGTGCGGATTTCGGTTTGTGTGCCGGGGGCAATCAGACGCAGCCGCTCGGCGGCAATTTCGGTTTTCGGGCGGCCGAGACTTTCCGTGGTTGCCAGAATCTGACGGTTGAGGTTGCTCTCTTCGAAACGGTCGAAATCGACCGGTCTTAAACGGCCGATACCGGAACGGGCCAGGGCTTCCAGCGCAAAACCGCCGACGGCACCGAGTCCGACAACGGCAACAGTCGCCTTTTCGAGACGGGTTTGAGCCTCTTCTCCGAGCAAAAGAAGGGTTCGCGAATGTCGGTTTTCCATATCCCGATTATATCATAACGGAAAATCTTGACAAGCGGTCGGTCCGGAAGGAGTGCCGATTCCCGCAAACGGCAGAGAAACAGAGAACAATGACGGACGTTTTCGGGGGCGGAGCTCCGGTTCGGGAATCTTTCCTTCCGAATAATTAAAAAGACTTTACAAAGCGGAAAAAGTGATTTACACTGAAAAAAACTGTTTATAGGATGTGTTATTATGAAAAAACTGATTTCTCTTTTTTTCGGACTGGCGGTTCTGACAGCCTGTACATCGGTTCGCCCCGGTGCGATGACGGAGCGAACGGCAGTGATTCCGCAACCGGTTTCTCTCAAAGAAGGCGTGGGTGAATTTGTGGTGACTCCCCGAACGGTCATTTCGGCGGTTTCCGAAGCGACCGATGCGGCTGCTTTTCTGGCGGAAGATTTCAGAATAGCTGCCGGGTTTACACCGAAAAGCGGACAGGCGGCGGCCAATGTTATTCGGTTTGTCCTTGCCAACGCTGAATTCGAAGAAAAAGGTCCCGAAGCCTATACATTGGATGTGACAGTCGATGCTGTTGAAATACGGGCCAACGGTTCGGCCGGTTTCTTTTACGGCTACCAAACGCTCAAGCAGCTGCTACCGTCCGCTATCTACGCAGGCATGGTGCAGCCCGGTATTTCATGGACCGTGCCCGTTGTTTCGATTGAGGATTACCCCCGCTTCGAATGGCGCGGACTGATGCTCGACTGCAGCCGCCACTTTATGGATACGGCGGCAATCAAGGAATTTATCGATTTAATGGCAATGCATAAGTTCAACAAACTTCACTGGCACCTGACGGACGATCAGGGTTGGCGGCTGGAAATCAAAAAATATCCGCTGCTGACCGAAATCGGCAGCAAACGGGACCGGACGTTGAAAGGCCATTATCTTTCCGTCCTGAAAGGCGGGCACGTTTACGATAATACGCCTCACGGCGGTTATTACACACAGACGGAAGCGCGTGAGATTGTCAAATACGCGGCTGCCCGGGGGGTGACGGTGGTTCCCGAAATCGAGCTTCCCGGACATGCACAGGCTGCCATCGCCGCCTATCCTTGGCTCGGTGTTTCCGATGTGTCCGATGAGGCGCTGATTGCCGCCAAGGCCGACACCAGCTGTTTCTTTAACTGCGACGACTGTGTCCAGGGAAATGATGTGAAAGTCTCCGGAATCTGGGGAGTATCGCCCCGGGTTTTTAAACCTTCGGAAAAGACGGTCGAATTTTTGCAGGATGTTCTGACAGAGGTTCTGGCTGTTTTCCCCGGGGAATTTATTCATATCGGCGGTGACGAATGTGCCAAAGGTCAGTGGAAACTGTCGGACGAGGTACAGGCGTTTATCCGCGACAACAATCTCGGAAACGAAAACGGAGCCCAAAGCTGGTTTATTCACCGGATGGACGAATTCCTGACGGAACGCGGACGCCGGCTGATCGGCTGGGACGAAATACTCGACGGCGGGCTGGCTCCGAATGCGGCGGTGATGAGCTGGAGAGGCAAATCGGGCGGTATCCGGGCGGCCAAAATGCATCATGATATTGTGATGACACCGACGACATTCGTCTACCTTGATTATCATCAGGAAGCGGCACCGTACAATCAGTTGGGAATCGGCGGCTATCTGCCGTTAAAGAAAGTTTACTCGTTCGATCCTGTCGGAACGGCATTGGCCGGTCAATACGAAAAATATGTTCTCGGCGGACAGGCCAATATTTGGACAGAGTACATTAAAACAATCGATCAGGTCGAGTTTATGACTTATCCGCGTGCGGCTGCCGTCGCCGAGGCGGTTTGGTCGCCGAAAAATGAAAAAAGTTTTTCTTTTTTCTGTGCAAAATTGAGCAAACATCTTAAAAGACTTGCGGCCATGGATATTAATTTCTGTGTGCCGTCGAAAGGGCGCAAAGCGGCTTCCGTCGATATTTCCGAACCCGGCGATTACGAGGTGATTCTTCCCGGAGTGGAAGGGGCGGCAACCGTTCAGGTTTATCTTGTCCCCGCAAAAGGATCGAAACCGGAAGCCGATATCCCGAGCGCAAAATTTTCTTCCGAATACGGAGTTGATTTTGACCGGCGGCCGGAATGCAGCCTGTATGACGGCATCGGTCAGGCCGGAGTATTCACCTTTCATTTGAAAGAGCCTGTCGTCGGGGAAGGCAGACTGACACTCTCCGTCTCGGCCGCGACGGTTGCCGGTACGGTCGATATTTACGTAAAACGGATTGATGCCGACGGGACCTGCCGCTGATGAGACGACCGAATCCGATTTTTCCGTGTGCCGTTTTTCTGATTTTTCTTTCGGCGGTTCTTTCCGCAGAGACGCCGGAGTCGGATTTGATGATATCCGAAGACGAAGTGTTCGGATTTTCCGCCGGGACGGCTTCGTTTGACGAAGAGACGGTTTCCGTGACGCCGGTTCTGCCGGCGTCCGAACCGGCCGTCGAAGGATTGCCGTGGCGTTTTTCCTGGTCGGTCAATTTCGAGGGGACACTGAAATTCACGGATAATAAAGTCGGATTTAACCCTTTATTTCGTTATAATGACAAAATGCTCAACCGGAACACCCTCCGGATGAATATGACACTGCTTCCTTCGGATTTATATACGGCTGTCGTTTATACCTATCTGAATGTGCATCTCAGAAATATTTACGACGCGGAGAACCCCGATGAAGGAGATTTTCTGTATCGGAACCGTTACGGAATCGGTTTGGATAACCGCTTTTCTTTTTCGAACGGTTTGGACTTTCTGGTAGGGGCCGAGTATCGTCTGGATCAGTCAAATTGGAACAGTTTTAAACATCGATTGGCGCTTCGGGCTCTGTTGGAGGGAGGCGGATTTCCCGGTTTTTCATGGGCGATTGAGCAGAGGGCTTTGCCGTTTTTTACGGTAAAAGCTGCCGGACTCTCTTCTTTCGAGACGGAAACCATGTTTTCCGCGGAGTACGACTTTTTTCTCGCCGGGTCTCATCCGAGTACGGACGGGTACAAGCTGATTTTATACAACGACTTTTATTTCGACTCGACATCGTTCCCGGACGGCTCGGATACGGAATATTATCTGGAAGAAACAATCGGAGTCAAGGCCGGGATAAAAGATCTTGTTACATTGACTTTCGGTCCGACTTATTTCTTTCATAATTTACAGCCTTATAATAATGTCAGTCTGTTCGGCTTTAAAGCCGGAACGGCTGTCGCTTTCAAAACAAAACCGATAACGGTTGACGGAGAAACTCTTCAGGCAGCCAAAACCTATACGTTATCGGCTTTTTACTGGGGCGCCCGTAACTTTGACAGGGAAACTTGGGATCATTTGCTGCAGGTTTCGTTCGGTATTTCCTATCCCGGTGTCACACAAAGAATGGCGGGAAGGCAAAGCGTCGTTAAATAAATTCTTCGCAGTCTGTTAAATTCCGTGCGGCATCTTTGTTGGATGAGTCCAGTGTCACGGCTGTTTTAAATTCGTTATATGCGTGCGGATATTTTTTCAGTTTAAAAAGAGCCACTCCCAAATGATTGTGGTAAGCCGAAATGCGAGGATCCTTCTTTACGGCCGTATAAAAACATTCGAGAGCTTTCGTGTACTGTTGCCGTTTCAGCTCTATAAGCCCTTCCACGTTGTCGAGCTCGGCTGTTTTGATGCCCCGTGACCGCGCTTCCGATATGATTCGAAATGCCTCGTCCGGAGATCCCGCCTCGTAATAAGAAGTTGCCAGATTGGAGTAGACAACGGGATGATTCGGGATTTCTTCCAAGGCAGCCAGAAGATAGGGAACAGCCTGAGCGTATTTCCGCTTTCCCATCAGAGAACAGCCTTTTGAATGATTTTTTTGAAAGACCCTGTTATCGTTCATATCTTATTATGACATGAATCGAACGGAAAAGAAAGTGGTTTTTGACCGAATTTTCGGGTTGTCAAATTATTTTCGATTTTATATAATGATATGTATTTCAATGGAAGTCGGGTGAAAATCCCGCGCTGACCCGCAACCGTAATCGGGAAGAGGCGAAAATCAGGTCACTGTCTGCGGATGGGAAGGCTTCGTCGAACGGCCCGTAAGCCGGGAAACTTTGGTACACATTCTTATTTTTTAACTTCGGGTCTGAGTTAAAAAACGATTCGCCGTATCCGTATCGTCATCTCCGATCCGAAAAGGAGTTTTTCATGAAAAAAGTAAAACGTTGGGTCTTGCTGGCAGCAGCGGCTTTTCTGGCAGCGGCGTGTGATCCGCTGACAACAACCGCGCAGGGAAAAGAGGTGCAGGGCGCTTATGTTCTGCCAACAGAGTCGGGATTCGGTCCGTGGACGGAGAAATATACCGTTTCCGACACCGAGGTCAGATACGAGAGCGGAGCCGATGAAACTTCGACTGCAGTCGTTTATGCCGGAACAATTGTCAAAACGGTTTTCAACCGCTTTAACAGCGGCGAAACCCGTCTGGCACAGAATATCGGCGAAGAGACGGTTTTCAAAAATTTCGGTTACATGATTTTAAAATATACCGAATGCGATAACGAAGGAACCGGGCAGCCGGGTCAGTTTAATATTTTCCGGTTTGCCGAAAAAGAAGACGGAACATGGATCTTTACGCAGGGGTTTAAAAACGGCTCCGGCAAAGAAGGGGTCTATATCAACAGTCTGTGCGGTACAGCCGCAAAAGCGGAACGGGAAATTACCGAAAAGAACGGCTATTTCGACTTTGCATCGACGGGATTTCTTAAAAAGTGAAAGCAAAGCGGCTGTTTTTCGGGGCGGCAGCGGCACTCGTTCTGTCTGCCTGTGATCCGGACCCGGTTTCCGGAGAAGGGGGAAACCGTCTTCTCGAAGCGAGGATGGAAGCGGCTTATCTGAATATGCCGCCTTCGGCTGCGGCTGATTTCGCTTCTCCGGTGCGCTGCCTCTACACGGGGTGGATGCTGCCGCCGGAAACCGCGGTGCGTTTCTCCGAACCGGCCGAAATGGTGCTGCTTTCCGGGCTAGATGCTGCCGTGCCGGCCGCCGCCGACAGCCGCTGGCAGGCGGCCGAATCGTTTGCGGCCGGCAAACCGGGTCTTTACTCTCTTTTCCTGAGGCGGCCGGGGGAAACGGCAGTGTCGCGCTACCGCTTTATCGTGACAGACAGTTTCGGCGGCGTATCGCAGCTGACGGTCAAAGCGGAGACCGTTCCGGCCAAAGGGTGGGCGGCTGCCGTCATCGAATACCGGAAAGGAAAAGATTTGACCTCGTTTACCGATCCCGAAAGAGTGTTGGGGAGATGGTTTGCCCACCGCTCCGAGACGGTTTCCGACCCGGTGTATGATGTCGTTTCGCTGGGGAACGGCGGTTCGTTGACAATCGAATGGGAAACGGCGGCCGCCAACGGACCGGGCCCCGACTTTGCGGTTTTCGAAAACGGAATGTCGGCAAACGAAAATTCGGTCTTTGCGGAGCTGGCTTTTGTCGAAGTCAGCAGCAACGGTGTCGATTTCGAACGGTTCGATACGATTTCGAGAGGAACGTCGGCGGTTCCCGACGGCGGGCAAATTGCGGCCGATTCGGTGTACGGATTGGCAGGGGCCAAGCCGCTCGGATACGGAACGCTCTTTGATTTGGACGAACTGGCCGGTCGCGAATCGGTCATCGACGGACGGCTCGATCTGAACCGGGTGCGTTATCTTCGTCTGATTGATATTCCCGGCTGCGGAGCCGGTACCGACGGGTACGAAGCCGCTTACGATTCGTTCGGCAATGTGATTTACGATGCGTTTAAAACGTACGGGTCGGCCGGTTTTGATGCGGCCTGTACGGCGGTGCTGAACAGTCATGAGTGACCGACGGCGGTGGATGATTTCCGTCGGCGGGGCGCTGTTGTTGTATGCGCCGTTTTTTGCGGTGCTGTCGGCGATACCCGACCGGAGCTCTCTTTCGCCTGCCGTTGCCGTTGAACTGAGACTGCCGACCCGGTCCGCGGACGGCGGTTCGCCACTCTCTCCTCACGGGCAGCCGCAGACGGTTGCGGAGAAACCGATCCGTCGGGAATCCCGCAGGCCGGCGGCTGCGGCGGCTGCGGCGGAAAAAACGGTTCCGGTACGGCAGCGGAGCGAAACGGCTGCGGAGCCGGTCCGGACGGCGGAACGGACGGAGAGCCGTTCGAATCGGGATGACGGGCCGGAGCTGCCGCAGGTCGATTTTGTTACGGCCGGTGCAGGCGTTGTGCTGCCGATGCCCGGGTATCCGGCGGCGGCGCGCCGGAAAGGGATTGAAGGAAGCGTCACGATACGGGTGACGGTCGCCGCGGACGGCACTGTTATCGGAACCGAAATTCTGACCAGTTCCCACGACTGGTTCCGCCGGGCCGTATTGTCGGTTGTCAGGGAATGGCAGTTTCCTCCGCAGGCAACCGGCTTTGTGACCGAAAAGCAGTTTGTTTTTCGGCTGAAGGATTCGAAATGAAACATTATTTTCCGTTTTTCTGTCTGGTTATTCTTCTTTTTCCGGCCTGTGTCCGGAGTCCTCAACTCGAAGGCTACGGCCAGGCGCGCGGATTTACCCTTGAAAAAAACAGTGAGGGCGAGGTGACGGCGGCCCGGATTTTATCCGACGGGCAGATTTTCGAGTACGAATTTTGCCGTCGTGAAGAGGGGAGATCCGGATTTGTCGACGGCAGCTTCCGCCGCTTCCGGGTCGCGGTTCCTCAAATCCGTACGGCGGTCTGTACGTCGACAATGCTGGTGCTTTTGGATGAGATCGGTGCGGTCGAGGCGGTTGCCGGAATGGACGGCGATTATACAACGGTTCCTTCTTTCCGAAAAAGAATCGAAGAGGGAAAAATCTCTTTTCTGGCGGACGGCATGGTTCTCGATAAGGAAAAACTGGCCGCCTTGAAACCGGAAACGGTCTTTTTCTCTCCGGCATCGGGCGACCGCAGCGAAATTCAAAAAATCATCGATTGCGGTGCGGTGCCGGTACCGATTCAGGATTGGCGGGAGCCGGATCCGCTCGGACGGGCCCGTTGGGCGGAATTGGAAGCCGCTTTTTTCGGCAAATCGGAGGAAGCCGCTCTTCTTTTTCGGGAAACGGAACAGCGCTACCGGAAAATAGCGGAAGAGGTGTCACTGCGGTCGTCGCGTCCGCAGGTGATTTTTCATCTGCCCGTCAACGGTCAGTGGCGCATGCCGTCGGGAAACAGTTTTACGGCCGCGGCCGTGCGTGACGGCGGCGGTCTTTGCCTGATGCCGGAAGCTCCTTCGGAAACGGTTCTGCTCGATTTGGAGACAGTCTTTTCCCGCTTTTCCGGAGCGACGGTCTGGCTGATTCATGCGGGAACGTATGCGGACCGGAAGAGTTTCGAAAGGGCGGCCTTATCGGCTTTCGGCGATTCGCGGCTCGCTTCTTTTCCGCCTCTCGGGCAGGCCCGTATAGCGGTCAACGACAGACTGGTCGATGACCGCGGCTTCAACGGCTTTTACGATTATTCGCCGCTTTTTCCCGATCGTCTGCTGGAAGATCTGGCTGCCGTTACGGCAGGCGGAGAGCCGGTTCATTTTTACAGGGTGCTGAAATGAAGAAAGCTTTTTTCATCCAGACGGCTCTGTTAGCCGTTGCGGCACTGATTCACTTCTCGGCAGGGACGGCGACATTCGGAGCGGACGGCCTCTTTTCCGGAAACGGAATCGGGGTGCTCTGGTCGATCCGGTTGCCGCGGCTGCTGACGGCCTGTGCGGCCGGTGCGGCAATGGGGATTGCCGGCGTGCTGCTGCAGGCCTTTTTCCGTAATCCGATGGCAGATCCGTTTGTTTTGGGGATTCATTCCGGGGCCGCTTTCGGGGTGGCGCTCGTCACGTTGATTTTCCGCGGGCTGACCGGTGCGGCTGTCGCCGCCGTTCTTCTCTCTCTCGGCAGTACGGCGGCCGCTTTTGCCGGTGCGGCCGCCGTCACCGTTTTCATGGCGGTGCTTTCCGTGCGGATGCGTTCCCGGACGGCTCTTCTGGTGGCGGGACTGATGCTCGGCTACGGACTGAATGCCGTGATTTCGCTTTTCATCTTTTTTTCTTCACCCCGGGAGTGGGAATGGTTTCTGAGTTGGAATTTTGCTTCGTTTTCCGGAACCCGGCTGGCGGAGGCCGCGCTGCTGACGGCAGTGACGGCTGCCGCCGGATTTTATGCGGTCCGGATGGCTAAAAACCTCAATCTTTACCGGCTTTCTTCGGATTATGCGGTGTCGATGGGGGTTGATGTGCGGCGGCTCCGATTCGGAATTGTGGCGGTATCATCCGTGCTGGCGGCTTTTGTGACCGCCTTTTGCGGGCCGACAGCCTTTGTCGGCATTGCGGCGCCCCGGCTGGCGGTAATCTTCTTCCGAAGCGACGACTGCCGTTACCGGGTGCCGGCGGCGGCTCTTTCGGGAGCACTGCTGACGACTGCGGCCGATCTGGCAGCCAAGCTGCCCGGTTTGTGGACGACGGCACTGCCGTTGAATCCCGTGCTGTCGTTTTTCGGGCTGCCGTTTGTGTTTGCGGTTCTGTTGGGAGAACGCAGGGAGTTGTCGGGTGAATAACGGTTGGGAACTGAAAGAAACGGTTTTCGGGTATCGGATTCGGAAAACGGAAAAACGGGTGATTGCCGCATCCGGCATCGTGTTTCGTCCGGGTGATTTCTGTATTCTTTACGGCAGAAACGGATCGGGGAAATCGACTGTTTTGAGAACACTGGCCGGGCTGATGCCGCCCCTTTCGGGCCGGATTTTATGGAACGGAATCGATTGGCACTCTTTGCCGGCAGAGAAACGGGCGCAAACGGCGGCTGTGGTTCTGACCGGCTTTCCGGTGATGGGGCTGTTTACCGCGTTCGAGACGGCGGCTCTCGGCCGTTCTCCGTATACGGGCCGTTACGGCCGGTTGACGGCGGCCGATCGCGAAACGGTCGCCGCCGCGTTGGAGGCGGTCGGTGTTTATACGTTAAAGGACCGTCTTTTCGATTCGCTCAGTGACGGCGAAAAGCAGAAAGTGATGACGGCCCGGGCTCTGGCTCAGCAGACCCCTTTGCTGCTTCTGGATGAACCGACCGCTTTTCTGGATTACGAGTCCAAAAAAGATTTCTTTCATCTTCTTGCCGCCTGTGCCCGGAAAAACGGAAAAACCGTCATTGTATCGACGCACGATCTTCCTTACGCCGAAGCCGAAACGCCTCTTTTGTTTCACTGCGCGGAAGGAACCGTTTCGCGGGAAAACGGCTTTCTCCGGTAACGGAACGGCCGTGCGGCCGCGCTTATTTTCCGGAAACGGATCCGAAGCGAACAGCTTCGGCGATCGCGGCGGCGGCCGCCTCGATTTCTTTTCGGGTATGAGACGACATCAGAGTCACCCGTAAAATGGCCTGTCCGCGCGGGACTGACGGAAAGCGTATGGCCGGAATCAGAAAGCCTTTTTCTCTCAAAAATTCGGAGGCCCGGACCGCATTCTCTTCGCTGCCGGCCGGAACCGCAATCACCGCCGACTCGACGGGGCAGAGAATCCCGTGCGACTTCAGGGCTTCGGAAAAGCAGGCGACGTTTTTCCGAAGCCGGCTGACCGTTCGGGGATTTTTTTTCAGTTTTTTTAAAGCCGCAAGAGCTGCGGCAATATCGGCCGGCGGCTGGGAAGTGGTATAGATGAAACTGCGGGCACTGTTTCTCAGAAAATCGATCAGAAGATTCGTTCCGCACACATATCCGCCCTCTCCCCCGAGGGATTTGCTGAGTGTTCCCGTTGTCAGCCGGCTGCCGCCGCTGCCGATTCCCCATCTCAAAACGGCGGCCGCTGTTTTCAGGCGTATCAGCGGATCGCAGGTCAGGTTCAGGTAACTGTTGGAAGAAAAAAGAAGAAGTTTTCTGTTTCCGACTTTTACGCGTTTCTTTTGCGGTGAAGAAATGAGGGTCAGTGTACGGTAAAGACCGCTTTTTTTGCGTTCGTCGAGAGCCGCGCGGACAGCATTTTCCGTCGGTGAGAGTTCGCCGTTCGTTTGAAATCCGTTTATAACGGGTTGATTATACCCGACAAAAAGAGATTTCGGAAGTCGTCCGGCGGAAAATCGGGTAATGTTTCGGAAATTTTTTTGGCTTTTCGAAAAATTATATGGTAAAATAACCGTAAGAGGTAAAATTATGTCTGTCGGATTATGGATAGTTATCTGGATGGCGGTCCTGGTGGCGGCCATTGTCGCCGAGGTCATCTCGAATGCGTTCTTATCGATTTGGTTTATTGCCAGTGCACTGGTTCTGACTGCCTTGAATGTGATTTTTTATTATGCCGGAATTGCCCCGCTGATGTGGTATTGGCAGCTGCTGATTTTTCTGATTTTATCGACAATCCTGCTTTTTTCGTTCCGGCCCGTTGTGATGAAAAAAGTAATCAGAAAGGCACCGCGAACCAATGCCGACCGGAATATCGGCGAGACGGGAATTGTCATCAAAACGGTCGAACCGCACGGTCACGGACTGGTGAAGGTTTCGGGTCAGGAGTGGACCGCCTTTTCCGATTCGGAAATCCCCTTGGAAACGGGAAGCCGTGTAAAAGTCACCGCCATTCACGGTGTCAGATTAAAAGTCGAAAAAAGTGAATAACCGAACAGGAGGTTTTGAAAATGGTTATTGCAATTGTTACGGGAGTCGTTCTGGCTCTGCTGATTCTTCTGATTATTTCCGGAATCCGGATTGTCCGTCAGGCGGAAGCGTCCGTCGTCGAGCGGTTCGGAGCTTATTCGAGGACTTTGGATGTCGGGATTCATATCGTGATTCCGTTCATCGATATTGTTGCCCGAAAGGTTTCCTTAAAAGAGAATCTGATTGATTTCGCACCGCAGCCGGTCATCACAAAGGACAATGTGACGATGATGATTGACTCCGTTCTTTATTTTCAGATTACCGATCCGAAGCTCTACACTTACGGAGTGGCCAATCCGATCGGTGCCATCGAAAATCTGACGGCGACCACGCTCAGAAATCTGATCGGACAGCTGGAATTGGACGAAACACTGACGAGCCGCGATCTGATTAATACCAAAATGCGCGAAATTCTCGATGAGGCGACCGATCCGTGGGGGATTAAAGTCAATCGTGTCGAAGTGAAAAATATTCAGCCTCCGCGCGATATCCAGGATGCGATGGAGAAACAGATGCGCGCCGAACGGGAAAAGCGGGAATCGATTCTGAAAGCGGAAGGTGAAAAACAGGCAGCCATTCTTGTGGCCGAAGGAGAAAAAGAGGCGGCTATTCTGCGTGCCGAAGCCAAAAAACAGACGGAAATCAAGCTGGCGGAAGGAAAAGCGTTTGCCATCAAGGCGATGCAGGAAGCGGAGGCGGCCGGAATTCAGATGATCAAAGATGCCGGAGCCGATCCGAATGTCATTGCGCTGAAAGGTTTCGAAGCTTTGGTGAAAATGGCCGATTCGCCGTCAACGAAACTGATTATTCCTTCGGAATTACAGGGGCTTGCCGGCTTGGCGTCGTCTGTAAAAGAATTGATTAAATAATTATTGGCGTTCCCGAATCCGGACGGCCAGAACGGCCAGTCCGGCCGCCAAATCTTCCCGTTGAACAAAAATCGTTTCGGGAACCTGGATCTTGACGGGAGAGAAATTCCAGATTCCCTGAATGCCGGCGTCCACCAGGGCGTCGGCCGCCTGTTGGGCTCCGTTTTCGGAGACTGTCAGAATCCCCATCATAATACCGTTCTGTCTGACATACTGTTTCAGTTTGTCCATTGCGTAAACCGGCTTATCGTGAATCGTTGTATTGCATTTCTGTTCGTCGGCATCGAATGCGGCGCGGATATTTAACCCGAACCGGGTGAACCCCTTGTAACCGAGAATCGCCGTCCCCAATGCGCCGGCACCGACCAGCACCGCATCGGAAAGATTATTCCACCCGACAAAACGGTGAAGCGTCTCCAACAGTTCTTCCGTATTGTAGCCGATACGCGGTTTTCCTTCGGCACCGGCACAGGCGAGATCCTTTCTGACCTGAACCGGTTTTAAAGAAAGCTGTTCCGCAAAATCGGTTGTGGAAACAGTATCTTTTCCTTCCTGTTTCCATTTTTCGAGAACCGAGACATAAATCGGAATGCGTTTGATTGTCGGCAAAGGAATCGCCGGTTTTAACAGCTTGCTCACATAGTCAATGTATCACACCCCGGCGATAATGACAAGAGCGGATAAAAAAATATCGATAAAAAATTATTTTTATATTGACCAATTTCCCGAAAAATAGTATATATACTCATGAACCGATAAAAATATATCGATTCAAAGGAGAAAGAAATCATGGCTGAGAAAGACCAGGCAAAATTGGATGCCGAGTTACAGGCGCTGGAGACGGTGATCCAAAAAGCAAAAGCAGCGCAGAAAAAGTTTTCGACTTATACACAGGCACAGGTTGACGAAATTTTCCGTATGGCAGCGATTGCCGCCAATGCCCGCCGTATCGAACTGGCTAAAGATGCCGTGGAAGAAACGGGAATGGGAATTGTCGAAGATAAAGTTATTAAAAACCACTTTGCTTCCGAATACATTTTTCATCAATATAAAGATGCCAAAACCTGCGGCGTGATTGAGCATGACTCCGCTTTCGGTATCGAAAAAATTGCCGAGCCGATCGGTTTGATTTGTGCGATTATTCCGACAACAAACCCGACATCGACAGCGATTTTCAAATCGCTGCTGGCACTGAAAACAAGAAACGCTATCATTATCAGTCCGCACCCCCGTGCGAAAGCATCGACTATCAAAGCGGCAAAAATCATTCTCGATGCGGCCGTTGCTGCGGGAGCGCCCGAGGATATCATCGGCTGGATCGACGAGCCTTCCATGGAAGCCACCGATTATCTGATGAAACATCCGTTTGTGAACCTGATTCTGGCAACCGGCGGTCCCGGTATGGTGAAATCGGCTTACAGTTCCGGAAAACCGGCTATCGGCGTCGGTGCGGGAAATACGCCTGTCATTATCGACGAAACGGCGGACATCAAAACAGCCGTCAGCTCCATTCTGATGAGTAAAACATTCGACAACGGTGTTGTCTGTGCATCCGAACAGGCGGTTATCGTTCACAAAGATATTTACAAGAAGGTCAAAGACGAATTCATTCTTCGCGGTGCACACGTTCTTTCTCCCGAAGATAAGAAAAAAGTCGGTGCGATTATTATCGATCCCAAACGGGGAACGGTCAGCCCGGCAATCGTCGGACAGCCTGCCTGGAAAATTGCCGAACTGGCCGGCGTGAAAGTCGACAAGAGTGCGAAGGTTCTGATCGGAGAAGCAACCGAAATTTCCAAGGACGAACCGTTTGCGCATGAGAAACTGAGCCCGACACTCGGTATGTTTATGTGTAACGACTGGCAGGACGGAATCGAAAAAGCCCGCATTATGGTCGAAATGGGCGGATTCGGACACACTTCCGTTTACTACACCAGTTTGCAGAACAAAGACCGCATCGATCTGTTCGGTGCCACAATGAAAACAGGACGGACTCTGGTCAACATGCCGGCCAGCCAGGGAGCTATCGGCGATATTTACAACTTCAAACTGCCGCCGTCGCTGACACTCGGATGCGGAAGCTGGGGAGGAAACTCCGTCAGTGAAAACGTGGGTGTCAAGCACCTGCTGAATATCAAAACCGTTGCAGAAAGGAGAGAAAATATGTTGTGGTTCCGCGTTCCGCCGAAAATTTATTTCAAATACGGCTGTCTGCCTGTGGCTCTGAAAGATCTGGAAGGCAAAAAGCGTGCTTTCATCGTGACCGACTCCTTCCTGTTCAACAGCGGTTATGTCGATAATATCATCAGAATTTTGGAAGAGATTCACATCGAAACGCAGGTTTTCCATCAGGTCAAACCGGATCCGACACTGTCGACCATCAACGAAGGTGTGGCTCAGATCAACGCCTTCAACCCCGATGTGATTATCGGATTGGGCGGCGGTTCGCCGATGGATGCGGCCAAGATTATGTGGCTGCTTTACGAAAACCCGGATGTCAAATTCGAAGGTCTGGCGCTGCGGTTCATGGATATCCGAAAGAGAATTTACCGCTTCCCGGATATGGGCAAAAAAGCGCTGATGGTCGCCATTCCGACCACCAGCGGTACCGGATCGGAAGTGACTCCGTTCAGTATCGTGACCGAAGACAGCACCGGCGTCAAGTATGCGATTGCCGACTATGCGCTGACTCCGAGCATGGCGATTGTCGACTCCGAACTGGTTCTGAACATGCCGAAAGGTTTGACGGCTGCCAGCGGTTTCGACGCTATCGTTCACAGCATCGAAGCGATTGTTTCGGTTGTGTCGACCGATTACACCAACGCTCTGGCGTTCGAAGCGCTGCGCGTGCTGTTTAAATATCTGCCGGCTTCCTACACGGACGGTGCTGCCAACGTGAAAGCTCGCGAGAAGGTTCACAATGCGGCGACAATGGCCGGTATGGCGTTCGCCAACGCATTCCTGGGTGTTTGTCACAGTATGGCTCACAAGCTGGGTGCCGCATTCCACATTCCTCACGGTGTGGCCAATGCGCTGTTGCTGGAACAGGTCATTCGTTTTAACGCCAATGACAATCCGACAAAACAGGCCAGCTTCCCGCAGTACGAATATCCGTCGGCCGTTTCCCGGTTCGTCCGGATTGCCGATTTCCTCGGATTGGGCGGAAAGAGTAACGAAGACAAGATCGAGAAGCTGATTGAGGCACTGAACAACATGAAGAAAACATTGAATCTGCCGATGTCGATTAAAGATTTCGGTATCGAGGAAAAAGATTTTCTTGCAAAACTGGATAAAATGTGCGAAGATGCATTTGACGATCAGTGTACCAGTTCCAACCCGCGCTATCCGTTGATCAGCGAGATCAAGCAGATGTATCTCAATGCCTACTACGGCAAAAGTGATGCGGTCTGAGAGCGACTAAAACCGAACGGGCGCCGTTAATCGGCGCCCTTTTTTTCAGGAGGGAAGAAGATGAAACCGAAAATCGTTGTCTGTATGGGAAGCAGCTGTTTTTCCCGGGGGAACGAAGAAAATCTGCAGGTGATTGAGGATTTTCTGGAAACGCGCGGACTCCGTGACGAGACGGATTTGGAGCTCTCCTGCTGTCTCTGTACCAACCGGTGCAGTCAGGGGCCGATTGTGACGATTAATGATACCGTATATACAGGAATGAACAAAGGAAAAATGTTTGAAATTTTACGCGATTTGTTTGATAATCAGAAATAGGAGAGTTTATGAACGGTTTTTACCCTGTTTATACGAAAGAAAACGAGTGTCAGGACTGTTATAAATGCATCCGTCACTGTCCCGCCAAAGCGATTAAACTGCGCAACGGCAGTGCGAGTGTGATGCCGGAGTTGTGTGTGGCGTGCGGGCGGTGTGTGAAAGTCTGTCCTGCCGGTGCCAAGCAGATCCGATCGGATGCCGACCGTGTCAAATATCTTCTCGAAAAAGGAGAACGGCTGGTGCTGTCTCTGGCGCCCTCCTGGAAAACCGCTTTTAAAGATGTTTCCGAAGCGCAGATGGTGAGCGCGCTCAAAAAACTGGGTTTTTTTGCCGTCAGCGAAACGGCTCTCGGGGCTCAGATAGTCAGCTCGCGGATTGTTTCGGAAATGAAAGAAAAAGAGTCGGGTATTTTTCTCTCCACGGCCTGTCCCGCCGCTGTCGGATATATTCGAAAATATATTCCCGATTTTGCCTGCTTTTTGACCGAAATGACTTCTCCGGTCGGAGCGCATGCCGCGTTTTTAAAAGAACATTACGGAGATGATGTGAAGGTTATTTTTGCCGGCCCCTGTGCCGCCAAAAAATTGGAAGCCGACGATGCGTCGACCGATTTGGAAATCGCACTGACGTTTAAGGTGCTCGGGCAGTGGCTGAACGATGCCGGCATCTCGTTGCGCGACGAATCGGCGGAGGGCGCCTTCGAACCGGTCGGGGCGGAAGAAGGGCGGCTGTATGCGTTTGAAGGGGGCATGATCGAAACGGTGCGGTCGGCTCAAAACGATGAAAAAACGGCCTACATCACCGTCTCCGGTCTCAACAACATCGACCGGCTTTTATCGGGAGCCGTTCCGAACGACTCTGCCGTGAAACTCTTTATCGAGTGTCTCGCCTGCGAAGGCGGCTGTATCAACGGCCCCGGAATGCCGGTACGCGGCGACCGGCTGGAAGATATTCTGCGGATTGCCCGTCCCGGCTGTATGAAGTCGAGCGAAAACCGCGAAAGCCGTACCGAAATTGCCAAACAGTTTCCGATCGAACCGGTGGAGGAGCCCGAGCTGACGCCGGAACAGGTGAAGGCCGGACTTGAGGCTATCGGAAAACGGAACCCCGAAGACGAGCTGAACTGCGGCGGATGCGGGTATCAGACCTGCCGTAATTTCGTCGCGGCGGTCGCCTCCGGAAAAGCCGAAAAGGAAATGTGTGTCTCTTATCTGAAACGGATGGCGCAGAACAAGAGCAACGCGCTGATTAAATACATTCCGGCCGGCGTCGTGATTGTCGACCGCAACCTGAAAGTCGTCGAATGCAACAAGCAGTTTGCCTCTCTGATGGACGACGAAGGCACGCGGCTGGCCTACGAAGCAAGTCCGGGACTCGAGCACGCCGATTTGCGGCGGCTGGTGCCGTTTGCCGATCTCTTCGAGGCGGCTCTCCATTCGGGAGAGGATGTGCTGCGCAACAACTATGTCGTTCAGGACAAAATTTTCCGCATCAGTATTTTTACCGTCGATCCCCACCGTCAGGTCGGCGCAATTATTACCGATATGACCAAAAGCGAGCTGCAGAGAGAGCAGATTGCCCAAAAAGCACGTAAAGTTATCGAACAGAACGTTTTTACCGTCCAAAAAATAGCCAATTATCTGGGAGAACATATGGCGGAAACGGAAATTCTTCTGCGTGAAGTCGCGGAAGGTTTTCAGGGAGAAAATAAGGAGAACGCTGCTCATGATGATCAATGACGAAGCATTTATCGAAGTCGAATGCAGTCAGCTGATTAAAGGCGGAGAAGCGGTTGCGGGTGACGATTTCAAAACCGAAATTCTCCCCAACGAGCAGCGTTACATTTCCGTCTTGTCGGACGGTCTCGGCAGCGGCATCAAAGCGGCACTGCTGTCCAATATGACAACGGCTATGGCATTAAAATTCGTGGCTCAAAACAAAGAAGTGCTGAAATCGTCGGAAATCATCATGGACTCGCTGCCGGTCTGCGAAGTGCGGAAAATCAGCTATGCCACCTTCACGATTGTCGATTTAATCAACGGCGTCAAGGCGCGTACGGTCGAGATGGATAATCCGGAACTGATTCATCTGCGGGCAAACCGGGAAATTGTTCATGAAAAGAAAGAGCTGGTTTCCAAAAAATGGCCCTCCCGCAAACTGCTGCTTTCGGAGTTTCCCGTGCAGCTGGAAGATCGGATCATTTTCTTTTCCGACGGCGTTACACAGGCCGGCTTGGGCATGAAACCGCATAAGTTCGGCTGGACCCGCTCCGGCTGTCTGAAATATATTCAGGAGCTGATTGCCGAAAATCCGGAAATTTCGGCCCGGAAATTATCCAAAGCGGTGGTGCGCCAGGCGTGCTGCATGGATCAGTGCGGCAAGCCGCTGGACGATATTACCTGTGCCGTCATCTATTTCCGCCATCCGCGGCGCCTGCGGCTGCTGACGGGACCGCCGTTTAAAGAAGAACATGATGCCGAGTATGCCGGTTATTTCCGCAATTTTAACGGGAAAAAAATCGTCTGCGGCGGAACAACGGCGCAGATTGTATCGCGCGAGCTGAATATACCGATCCGCACCGATTTGAAAAACCGGACCCGCGGACTGCCGCCGGCATCGCAAATGGAAGGGATCGATATGGTGACGGAAGGGATTCTGACGCTGACCGAACTGGCGGTTTCGCTCGAAAAAGAGACGCCGCTTTCGAAAATGCAGCCGATTATTCAGAATCTGTACAATCTGTTTATGGACAGCGATATTATCGAATTTATTGTCGGCACCAAAATCAACGAAGCACATCAGGATCCCAATCTGCCGGTCGATTTGGAAATGCGGCGGAATATCATCAAACGGATTCGGGTCTGCCTCGAAGAAAAATACAGAAAAAAAGTAACGGTTCGTTACATTTGATAGAAAACGGAGAAAAGGGGAAATCTATGCAAAAAACAAAAGTGACCATCTGTGTCGGAACAACCTGCTATCTGCTGGGAGCGGCCGATTTGCAGGAGCTTGAAACATTTCTGCCCGAAGATTTGAAAGAGTGTGTCGAAGTCATCGGGTCTCACTGTCTGGGAGTTTGCAAAGACAATCAGTACGGAAATGCGCCGTTTGTGAAAGTCGATGACGAACTGATCGCCAATGCTACCGTAGGTGCGATTATCGAAAAAATATACGAACACCGGAAAGGGGAGTAACTATGCAGGATAAAAACGATGCGAACCGGATGCGGAAAGAGCTGCTCATCCGCATTATCAAAGATTTTATGGAAGATAAACTTGCCGAGAAAATCGATAAAATTCCGATCGAACTCCGGCCGAAAGGCGAGCCTTCGTCCCGCTGCTGTACATACAAAGACCGCGCCGTCCTGAAATACCGGCTGATGGCGATGCTCGGCGTCAGCGTGGAGGATGAGGAGGACGAATCGAAACAGCTGAGTTCCTATTTGGAGGATGTGCTGAAACGCAATTCGTTCGACGAGAATATTCTCAGCGTTCTCGACGTCGCCTGTACCAGCTGCGTGACCAGCCGTTATCTGGTGACCAACGCCTGCCGCGGCTGTTTCGCCCGTCCGTGTGTTTTCAACTGTCCCAAAGGGGCGATGAGTGTTATTGACGGAAAATCGGTTATCGACTATTCGAAATGTATCGACTGCGGTATCTGTACGCAGGTGTGTCCGTATCACGCGGTCATCCGTGTGCCGATTCCGTGCGAGGAAGCGTGTCCCGTCGGCGCCATCAAACGGAACCCCGAAACCGACGTTCAGGAAATCGATTTCGGGAAATGTGTTTACTGCGGAAAATGTATGGTGGCCTGTCCGTTCAGCGCCATTCTGGAAAAATCGCAGATCATCGATGTGCTGAAAGCGATTAAAGAGAAGAAAAAAATCACGGCGATGCTGGCTCCTTCCGTTGTCGGACAGTTCCCCGTTCCGCTCGAACAGATTGCGGGCGCCGTTCTGGCTCTCGGATTTACCGGGGTGGAAGAAGTGGCGTTCGGAGCCGATATGACATCGGAACACGAAGCGGAAGAGTTTGTCGAAAGAATGAACGCGGGAGACAAACTGATGACCACTTCCTGCTGCCCGAGTTATGTCGAAACGGTGAAAAAACATGTTCCCGGACTGCTGAAAGCGGTTTCCGAAACCCCCAGTCCGATGCGCTATACGTCGCAGACGCTGAAAGAAGAGGATCCCGACGCGCTGACCGTCTTTGTCGGTCCGTGTGTGGCCAAGCGGAAAGAGGCACTGAACGACCCGAACACCGATTTTGTTCTCACTTTCGAAGAACTGGCGGCGATGTTTGTCGCTCTCGGTGTTCAGTTCAATGCCGTACAACCGCATGAGCTGACCCGGCCGGTGAAGAGCACGGGACGCGGCTATGCGACTTCCTGCGGCGTCAGTTCGGCTGTTCTGAAAGAAATGAAAGATGCCGGACGAACCGATATTCCCGACATCAATGCCCAATTTATCAACGGCGTGGATAAAAAAGCGGTTAAGCTGCTGCAGATGTACGCGACGGGAAAAATGCCGGGCAACTTTCTGGAAGTCATGGCGTGCGAAGGCGGCTGCGTCGGCGGTCCCTGTACTATCGGAAAAGTGAAACTGGCGATCGATGCCGTCAAAAAATATGCCGACGGTCCCGGAATCCCGAAAAAATAAAAAAAGGCTGCCTGCGGGCAGCCTTTTTTTGTCCGACCGGCGAATGCTCTTTCAGCCGATAACGGTGCCGAAAAAGGGGTCGCCGTTGAGAATTTTGGCAATGTTATCCAGATCGCGGCCGCCGGCGCAGATGACTTTTAATCCGAGAGCAGCTGCTTTTTGCGAGGCAATCGGATCGAACGGCAGGTTTTTCCCCGGAGACCATTCGGTGCCGACCATAGCGATGAAGTCATTCCAGCTCATGGCGTCGACCGGTTCGGCGTCGGGATTGAGTTTCGGGTCGTCGGTGTAAACTTTGGCAATATTCGACAGATTAATGACGGTGTCGGCGGCAAACTTTTCCGCCAGGTAAACGGCATCGGTATCGGTTGAAAAGCCCGGTTTCCATCCGGCAGCAACCAGAATCCGCCCTTCGAAATCAAACGGTGCGGTCGGGTCGCAGACAACCGGTTGCGGGCATTCGGCCGCAAAAACCGCTTTGACAAACTGGGCATTCAGACGGGTGGCCATGATGCCGATCCAATCCTGTTCTTCATTCGACAGGTCGGGCACGATATCCCGGCACGCTTTCTGGTAGATGCGGGCGGGGCCGCCGCCTCCGACAATAAAAATCAGACGGCGTGAAGTATCGGCCGCCAGATAGGTGCGGACAGTTTCGGCCAATCGGGCGACAAACGCCGCATCGGGACTTTCGGGCGCGACTATCGATCCGCCCAGTGAAATAATTTTCGTATTCATAACGCGATTATAAAACGGAGTCCGCAAACAATCAAGAGAAAATCTCTTTTTCGCTTGTCTTTTCGGGTTGTTGGATTATAATAAAGATGATGAAACAAAAGATTTTAATCGGTCTTGCCGCCGTGTCGGTGTTTGCGGCGGCGGCCTGTGTAACCAAACCGGTAGAGCAATCCGATAACCCCGGTTCGGCCGGCCCGGCCGCTCCCGCGGCCGCCGTTACCCCGACCCGGCCGCCCGAAAGCGCGGTGACTGCGCCGGCGCCGGTAAAGAAACCGCAGCCGGCACCGGCTGCCTCTCCGGCAAAACAGCAGGCAGCCGTGCCGGCCCGCCGCTATTTCCGCCCGGCCGCCGATGAGACACCCGCTTTGCCGAAAATCAGCGTACCGCGCTCCGAATTGCCGGCGGAAAGCGTGAAGCCCGGCGCCCCGGCGGCGGAAGCGGCGGCTGTTGCGGCGGCCGAAGCGGAGCGGATGCCTGCCGCAGTCCGTATTGTCGACCGTTCGTCGCTGCTGAAAAATGTCAAATCCGATTCGTTTTATTTTTCCGCAATGGTTTTCCGCTTCGATACCGCCGCATTGACCGCGCGGCTGCAGTTCGAACGGGTGCCGAACCGTCCCGAATTTACGGCTCTGGCCCGGCAGAATCTTTTATTCGCCACTTTTTTTCCTTCCGGCGAATTTGTCCCGATAGAGGAGAAGCCGATAGCGGTTCCCGGCGGCGGACTCGGGTTCGAGATTTCCGTGAGAGCCGTCTCTGCGGAAGGATCTTCTTTGGAAAAACTTGCCGCTCTTCTGTCGCTGCTGTTGCAGAGACCGATTCAGATTTCCGAGAGCGGATCTCCTCTCAGTCCGATTTGCGAATTCTCGTTTGCCTGCGACCCCGTGATGACCTTTTCGTCCCCGAATTCGTACGGTATGTACACCAATCAGGGGGGAGAGAGGGTGACCTTTTCGTTTAATTTGAGAAACGATTCGGAAGTGTGGTTCAGACTGGCTTACTGATGATTTTTGCCGTCGGAAGCGGTTTCTCGAGTACGAAGTCGTCCGTGTAAAATCCGTTACCGATGGACTCCTTTTCTTCTTTTATAATGCGGAAGCCGAGCCGGTCGTAAACGGCGAGTGTTGTTTTGTTGAAACGGTTGCAGTTCAGACGGATAACGGAGCGGTTTTCTTCGGCAGCCGTTCGGCATAAAGAATCGATAACGGCGACGGCCAGTCTGCGCCCGCGAAACGGTTTGGCAATGTAAAGCTTGCTTAAATACAGAGCATCCGGCAGCAGACGGACGGCACAGTATCCGGCCGTTTCACCCTCCGGAGTCCGGATAAAATAATAACGGTATCCCTCATCGGAGATTGCTTTTCCGATAGCCCGCGCAGACTGGAAATTCTCCAGCATATAATCGACCTGGGCCTGTCCCAGAATGGGGGTAAAATGTTCGTTCCAGATTCGGGAAGCCAAATCGGCAACGGCAGCAATGTCTTTTCCCGTGCGGACCGGGTTTAAAACGTTCATTTCGGATTCGGTTTTCATAAATGTATTTTATGACGGTCGGTCGGTTTTGTCCAGTTCTTCCGGGCGATAAATGGAGATTTTATCTTGACATTCATCGTGCTTTATGTATGATAAATAATATGGAATTCCGCTTTCTGTTTAAATCTTTTTTTATACTGATTTTCACTGCGGCTTCGTTATCCGTTTCGGCACAGGACAGTCGTACGGCCTTGGATGTTTTCGACCGGATGGCCGTCAAATATAACGGAATGAACGATTACGAAGTGAATGTCCGTTACGAAACAGGAAATTCGGTGATGACCGGAGTCCTCTATTACAAGAAGCCGAATTTGGTCCGTATCAATTTTTCCCGTCCGGCCAATCAGGTGATTGTCAGTAACGGAAAAGAGCTGACCTGTTATCTGCCTCAGACGGGTGTTGTGTTTATTCAGAAGCTGGAGAAAGACGGGAAGGCTCTGAGTCAGGGCGTTGTCAGTGAAGAAGGTCTTTCTTTCATGAAACGCAACTACAAAATATCGTATAACGAAACTCCGGAATTTGTTCAGATCGAAGGGTTGCCCGTTCCGGTTATGGGACTCCGGCTTGTCTGGCGTTATACGAAAGCCGGTTTTCGCGAGATTATTTTATATATCGATCAGAATTTCAATATTTTACGTTTCGAAGGGATAGATGCCTCGCAAAAATCGATTGTCTGTACTTTTTCGGATTATCAGTATAATATCGGAATCCCGGATACACGGTTCGATTATACTTCGCCTCCGACAGCTTACAAACAGAATAATTTTTTGTTTGATCCCGATGCGAAATAAAGGAAGAGAAAGATGGAAAGACTGGGGGAAAAATTTAAACAGGCACGGCTTGCCAAACGTGTAACAATCGATCAGGCAGCCGAAGAGACCTATATTCCGAAAGAAAAACTGGAAGCATTGGAGTCCGAAAATTTCGATATTTTCGAGGCTCCGGTTATACTCATCGGATTTATCAAAAATTATGCGAACTATCTCGGACTGAAAGCGGACGATATGGTTATGCTGTATCGCAGTCATCTGATTCAGGAACAGCCGATACCGGTGGAAGAGTTGCTTTCACCGAAAAAAAATCCGTCGGTGAACTGGAAGGCGGTGATCGGCAGCTTTGTCGGAATCCTGACGGCAGCCGTTATCGCAGTTGCGGCCTATTTTATTGCGACAATGGAAAAAGCCGCTCCGATGCCCGAAGATGAGGCTTTGACAGTTCCGCTCTTCGATACACGGTTCATGGAACAGCGAATGAAAACAGGCGATAAACTTCGTTTTCCCGTTGCCGATTCGCAGTTCATTCTGACAGTCGGGGAAACGGGAACGAAAGTTCTTTTTGAGTATGAGTCGGGACTGAACAGGGAAACGGAAACGATTGAAGTCGGAATCGAAGAGGAAAAACTGATTGATTTTGATAAAAACGGAATCCCCGATGTAAAAGTTTTTGTGCGAAATATCGATGCATCCCGGGAGTCGGTTCTGGTCCGTTTCGACCGCGAAGTCGGCGAATCCGTTTCCGTTACACGGCAGGAAGAGTCGGTGCCTGCGCCCGAAGCGTCGGCCTTTATGAATGTTCCCGAGGAACCGGTTACTTTAACCGGAGGGGCCAGACGGGTCGAGTCGTCTGTCGTTAAGACCTCGTCCGTTGCCAATCCGTTCAGTATCGATATTGTTTTCAGACAGCGTTGCTTTGTCCGGTATAAGCTGGACACGGAAGACGAAGCGGTCGAGGGATTTTTCCGCGGCAATCAGCGGTTGAGGCTCGACGGCAATATGAAGATTTATCTGTCTCTGTCCAATGCCGGCGTTGCCTCCGTTAAAGTAGACGGAGTCGATGTTCAGCTCGGTACTTTGGGACAGCTTGTTTCCCGAGAAGTGCAGTGGGCGTATAATCAGCAGAAGCGAATTTATGAGCTGCGCATCATCCCCCGCTATTAATCCGAATTCGTTTTTCATCGAGACGTGCGGCTGTGCCAAAAACAGTGTCGATTCGGAAAATCTGACGGCACTTTTGGAACAAAACGGAATGCGGCGGGCGGAGAGTCCCGAAGAGGCTGCCGTTCTGATTGTCAATACATGCGGATTTATCGATGAAGCGAAAAAGGAATCGGTCTCCGTTTTTACGGAATTGAGAGAACGTTTTCCCGACCGTAAACTGGCCGTCACCGGTTGTCTGGCGGAACGCTATCTCGAAGAACTGAAAAAAACGGGAGCGGCAGACCTGTTTGTCGGAAACAAATCGGTGCGGGGAATTGCGGAGGCGGTTCTGGAACTGGCCGGAAAAGCGGCACGAATTTCCGAAACCCTTTTTTACGAACGGCGATTCTTTTTGTCGGGTCCGCGCAGTGTGTATGTCAAAATAGCGGAAGGATGCGAGAATTACTGTACCTTTTGCGCTATTCCTCTGATTCGCGGAAAGGTAAAAAGCCGGAGTGAAGAATCGGTCATCGAAGAGGTCCGGGCACTGGTTGCCCGGGGCGTGTATGAAATCAACCTGATCGCACAGGATTTGACGGCCTTCGGCAATGACGGCGGTCGGAACGGCGGTACGAAACCGCTGGAGGCACTCCTGAGAGCTCTCGACGGCATCGACGGGTTATTTCGAATCAGGCTTCTGTATATTCATCCCGACCACATAACCGAAACCCTGTTGCAGACAATTGCCGAATCGCAAAAGATTCTCCATTATTTCGATATTCCTTTTCAGCATGCTGCCGCTGCCGTTCTGAAGCGGATGGGGCGGAGGGGAGACTGCAAAACATATCTTCTTTTAATCGAAACGATTCGCAGACTGATGCCCGATGCGGTCATTCGGTCGACATTTATGGCCGGATTCCCCGGCGAAAGCGAACGGGATGCGGAAGAAGTTTCCCTTTTTTTGCGTGAAGCGGCTTTGGATTGGGTCGGCTTTTTCGTTTATTCCCGGGAAGAAGGGACTCCGGCAGAAAAAATGGCCGGTCTGCTGCGGCATCGGCTGATGCGCAAAAAGGCGGAACGGCGGAAAGCGCGGTGGGAAACCGTACAGGCGGAAATCACCGCCGCCAAGATGAAACGGTACATCGATCGGGAAATGCCCGTTTTGATAGAAGAAGTTTTTCAGGGCGAGCCGCTGGCTGTCGGACGGGTCTGGTTTCAGGCACCCGAAGTCGACGGCTGTGTGGTTGTCAAAGGCGGATCTCCGAAACCGGGCGATTTGCCGGTGTGCCGCATCGACGGAGCCAACGGACCCGATTTGGAAGCGGAGGCGTTGCGGCCGTGGACTATCTGAAGCTCCTGAACGACAGACAAAGAGAAGCGGTCATTCACAACGGCCCGCCTCTTCTGATTCTGGCCGGTGCCGGTTCCGGAAAAACACGTGTCATTACATCGAAAATTGCCTTTTTAATTGATGAGTTCGGTGTCGATCCGAAATCGATTTTGGCCGTGACCTTTACCAACAAAGCGGCTGCCGAAATGCGGGAACGGGCCTCGGCAATGACACCCGAAGCCGGAGAAGCCGAAATCAAAACCTTTCATTCTTTCGGAGCCCGGTTTCTGCGCCGTTACGGCGGACTGTTCGGTGTGGCGCCCGAATTTAATATTCTCGATGACGACGATGCCGTTGCGCTGATTCATAAACTTTTCCCCGAATATAAAACAGCGGCCTGCCGGATGTTTTATAATGAAATACAGAGAGCCAAAGATGCGGCGCTGACGCCGGCAGATGATTTGTCCGTGGTCGGCTTCGACGACGAATATCGGACCGTGTACGAGGCGTACGAAAAAAGAATGAGCGAAATCAACTGTGTCGATTTCGGAGATCTGATTCTGAAACCGCTGTACGGGTTACGTGACAACGCCGCTCTCCGCCGCCGCATTCATGACCGCTACAAAGTCATTCTGGTTGACGAGTATCAGGATTCCAATACGGCGCAGTTTCGGCTTTTGGAACAGCTGAAAGGAGAAGATACTTATCTCTGTGTTGTCGGGGACGAAGATCAGTCGATTTACGCGTTTCGGGGAGCCGAGGTCGGCAACATCCTGAATTTTCCCGACCATTTTCCCCATACCGAAACAATCCGGCTGGAGCAGAATTACCGTTCGACCGGAAGGATTCTTCGCGTAGCCGATTCCGTCATTGCCAATAACCGGCAACGGCTGGGAAAAAATCTTTGGACGGCGAATCCCGAAGAGGGTGTATGCGAACTCCGGTACCTCGAGGACGACCGCGGGGAAGCGGAATTTTGTGCCGGGATTCTTGCCGACGGGAATTGGGAAGGGAGTGCCGTCCTTTACAGAACCAATGCGCAGGCAGCCGTTTTCGAACAGGTCTTTCGCCAGAAACGGATTCCTTACACCACTTTGGGAACACTCGGCTTTTTCGAAAGAAAAGAGATCAGGGATATTTTGGCATTTCTGCGTCTGCTGCTGAACCCGAACGATTATCCGGCTTTCCAGAGAATCGTTAACCGGCCCGCCCGCGGAGTCGGCGAAAAGAAAACGGAAACCATTCTCGAAGTTTCGTTGCGTTACGGCGGTCATCTTTTGAAAGCCTGCGAAACGGTTGCGGGACAGGATGCCAAAGGAGAGCCTCTGCGCCGTTTTTGCGCACTGTTCGACCGCTTTTCGGAAGAAGAGGATTTCGAAATCGGAGATGCGATTCTCTATTTCCTGAAAGAATCGGGGCTGCCCGAAGTCTACGAAAAAGAGGAACGCGGCAGCGGTTCGGCCGCCGATCGTGAAGAAAATATTAAAGCGCTTCGGGATCTGGCTTTCCGCTACGGTCGCGGACGCGAAGGGCTGCGGCTGTTTCTCGACAGTCTGGCGCTTGATATGACAGGCGGACGGGAGCAGAATCGGGGCGGGGTCTGTCTGGCAACAATCCATAACACGAAGGGGCTGGAGTTCGACCGTGTTTTTGTGACGGGAGTCGAAGAGACTCTTTTGCCTTCCCGGCGAACGGAAGACATCGAGGAGGAACGGCGGCTCTTTTATGTTGCCGTCACACGGGCACGCCGGGCGCTCTACATCACGGCTGCGGCCAGCCGTTTTCGTTACGGACATGTCGAACCCTCTTCGCCCTCCCGCTTTTTGGAAGAGATTGATCGGGATGCGGTCACCGTCTTTAATGAGACGGACGGGGATTCTTTTGCTTATCCGGTCGGAGCCGTGGTCGAGCACGAAAAATACGGGTACGGTCGGGTGCTGCGCTCCGTCAATACCAGTTCGCAAATTGTGGTGCACGTTTTATTCGGAGACGGCATTACCCGGCAGATTCTTCCCAAATATTCTCCGTTGGAAGTGATTTCGAAAAAAGGATACGAATATGATTAATGAAGAAAACGGGATTCCGCCGGTGAAACGGGCGCGCGAATTTAAATTGTACACCTATGACGGCCGGATTTTGTCGGATCTTTATCGCGGTAACGGCCGCGCTTTTTCCGGCCACAAGCCGGGCAGAACCGTCTTTACGCTGAAAAATTTGGCGGAACACGGGGTGTTTTGTGCCTATCCTTCGGTTTACGGCGGCCGCCTTCAAAAAGCCCTGCGGTCTCTGTTTCCCGAATTTCCGCATGCGGCCGTTTTTGCTTCCGAAGCGGCGGCTTTGCGGGTTTTACCGCAGATGCCGGCCGACCCGGCCCGCGGCGAAAGCGGCAGTGCCGTTTTGTGGCGGCCGGGACTGCCGGTGCCTGCCGAGGCGCAGCTGCTTCTGGTCCGGGTCCCGGCCGGCGGATTCTCGGGGGCGGCGGCCGTTTGCGGTCGGCGGCCGCTGCCGGACGGCGATATTTTGTCTCCCGTCGAGGCCGGTGTTTTGACCCGTGCCGTTTACGACTGGATTGCGTTGGCGGCCGACGGGCTGCCGGCGGCTCCGGACATCGAGACGGCCGATTTTGTCCGCCGCGGTTACTATCTCGAATACAAAGGAACCGATTACGTCGCGCGCCGCCTGAAAGCTCTGGAAGCCGGTGTTCTGCTGCCGCCTCTGGCAGCCGATCCCGCGATTCTGCCGCTGACGGCGACAAAAGGAGAGTGGGGTAAAATCAAAAAGGCGCTGGAGTAATCCGGCGGAGGAGTGACGGATATGAAAAAAATCTTTTTGCTGACGGCGTTTATGACGGCCGTTATCGCATGCAGTCCGGAAATGGTAACCGTTCGGTTTTTTCTTCAGGACGGAACCGGCTTTTCGGCGTCCGTTTCCGTGGAAACGGGAACCGTTCTGCAACCGGAGAATCCCGTCCGCGACGGGTATCTTTTTAAAGGCTGGTACACACAATCCGAAGGCGGCTCCCGGTGGGATTTTACGCAGCCGTTGACCCGCAACATGAATTTTTATGCGCAGTGGGAGAAGAAAATTCATTATGTTACTTTTTATCCGGGGTATGAAGGGGCCGACGCCTCTCCGGTGCGGCAGGCTTTTTACGAAAATGACGAAGGACTGCTGATTCCCAATCCGTTCCGCAGAGACGGGTATAAATTCCTCGGCTGGAGTCCGAGTGCGGATTCATCCGATATTGCTTATACCGACCGGGCGCTATTTCGGATGGGGACAGTCGATGCCGCCCTCTATGCGATGTGGGGATGTCCCGGTCCGGATGAATATTCGATCGTTTTTCACAGCAATATCCCGGGAGATGACAGAACGGTTGTCCAGACGGTCACCGAAGGAACCGTAACAGTCTTGCAGAGAAATACGTTTGTCTACGAAGGACACCGTTTTCTCGGCTGGTCGGAAAACAGCGCGGCAACGGCGCCTGCCTATCCCGACGGCGGCGAATGGGTGGCGGGAAAAGGCGATGTGAACCTTTATGCCGTTTGGGCGGAATTGCTGACGGTTGAATTCGATGCGAACGGGGGAACGGCTGTCGAAGCGGTCACAGTGACGAAAGGTTCGCCCGTGCCGCGTCCCGCCGATCCGGTTCTTTCCGGCAAAATTTTTTATGCATGGATGAAAGAGGGCGCGCGGTGGGATTTTTCCCAACCGGTCGATTCTTCGATGAAACTGACGGCAAAATGGGTTGATTACGCCGTTTCCTATACCGCCTTGAATCGGATTGATTTGAATGCGGATTGGACGAATTATAACGGTTCGGAGTCGTTCTTTGATTCGGCGGCGGGCACCGGTTTGTGGGTTTTTGATGCGGCCGTTACGGCTGTTCCCGAAAAGGCTTTTTACGGAAATACGGATCTGGTTTCCGTCCGGTTGCCTGCGACCGTTACCGGCTTGGGCAGCTATGCTTTTTACAACTGTACGTCTCTGACCGATGTGCAAATAGACGGTTCTCCGACAGCCGTGCCGGCGTATGCTTTTTATAACTGCAAAAAACTGAAATCGGTGACAATTCCCGATTCCGTGACTTCTTTCGGCAACGGCGCTTTTTCGATCTGTCCTTCTTTGGAATCGATCCGAATTCCGGAAGGTGTGACCGATTTGGGAAGGGAAACATTTTTGGGAGCAACATCACTCAAAAGCGTGAGCATCCCCTCTTCCGTCAAAACCCTGGAAATGTCGGTATTCTTTGCCTGCACCGGTCTGGAATCGGTTGTTCTGGAGGAGGGTTTGGAAACCATCGACGATACGGCCTTCGGCTACTGTACCTCCTTAACGGAGATCGGGATTCCGGCTTCCGTGACCGTTATCAAAGAAGCCGTTTTTACGGAATGTTCGTCGCTGGCGACGGTAACGGTGAAAAACAGCACACCGCCGACAGGCGTGACCGAACTGACTTTCCCCGCATCCGTGACGGCCATTCGTGTTCCGACCGCGGAGACAGAGGATTACAAAGCGGCCGCCGGATGGCTTCATTACAAAGAAGTGATCACCGGTTTTTAAGCCGGGACGGAGGGCGGAACGGAAAAGAGGGTGAGTTTTTCCGAAACGGTTGACGAAAAAAGAGAAAAATTTTATAATGCAGAACACCGAAACTGTACCGTTACAGCAGTCGACGTGATCCGGAATTGATGCACCTCCGGAAATAAAAGGAAATTGAGGAAAAATATGAGAACGATATTCGTCAAACCTGCAGAGGTTGAAAGAAAGTGGTTCTTGATCGATGCCGAGGGAAAAACTCTGGGCAAGGTAGCCGTGATGGCTGCCGATATTTTGAGAGGCAAGAACAAACCGTGCTACACTCCCCATCAGGAAGTGGGCGATTATGTGATTATCATCAACGCGGAAAAAGCGGTCGTTACCGGCGGTAAAGAAACCAAAAAAGTCTATCGCCGACACAGCGGCTTTTTGGGCGGACTGAAAACGGTTGTTTACCGCGATGCGCTGGCCAAAAAACCGACATTCCCGATGGAGCAGGCTGTCAAAGGCATGCTGCCGAAAGGACCGTTGGGACGGAAGCTGTTTACCAACCTGAAAGTGTATGCGGGCGCCGAACATCCGCATACGGCACAGAGACCCGAAGTTGTCGGTTGAGGAGGATTGTTGTGGCAGTAGAAAATTTAGGATACGGAACAGGTAGAAGAAAAACATCCGTGGCACGTGTCTATCTGCGTGCGGGAAACGGAAATATCACTATCAATAACAAAAAAGCGGAAGAATACATTCCCGATGAAATTCTTCTGCAGACCATTAAGAGCCCGCTCGATGTCTGTAACTGCATGAACAAATACGATGTTCTTGTCAACGTTTACGGCGGCGGAATCAGCGGTCAGGCCGGTGCCATTCGGCACGGTTTGTCCCGTGCTCTGGCGGATGCCGATGAAAGCAACCGCTCCGTGCTGGGTGCAAACGGATTCCTGACACGCGATTCGAGAATGGTCGAACGTAAGAAATACGGACAGCGCGGTGCCCGAAGAAGATTCCAGTTCTCGAAACGTTAATCTTCGCATCGACGCTATAGATACGCAACGGGCCTCGGAGGACTGCTTCAAAGTGACGCTCTCCGACGGCTCTTTTTTTTATGTTTCCTACGGATTTTATCGGGAAGCCGGTCTGGGATGCGGAATCGAAGCGGATGAAGAATTGATCGAACGGATGTCGGACGAAACCGTTCGACTGCACTGTTACCGTAAAGCGCTCGAATATGCCTTGAGACAGGAATCGACTTCTTTCGATATTATCCGCAAGCTGCGGCAGAAACAGTTTGATCCGAAAGTCGCCGAAAAAGCGGTTGCGGAACTGGAGAGAAAGAATCTGGTCAATGACGAACGGTTTGCCCGGCTTTACATCGCACAATGTGTCCGTCGAAAAAAAGAGAGCCGTCTTGAAGTGAGTGCCAAGCTGGCAGGTAAAGGAATTTCCGGCACGCTTTCGCGCAGACTGATTGCCGAGCTTTATCCGGTCGAGGCGGAAGAAGAAACGGCTGCCGCTTTGGTCGGGAAAGCCGCGGCTTCCGGGAAGCCTCCCGAAAAAACGGCGGCGGCACTTCTCAGAAAAGGATTTCCGTACAAAATTATTAAAAGTCTTTTGTCTTCACTAAACGAAAACGGGGAGTTTTAAATCGGACTATGAAACCGGAATTGTGGAAATGTCTTCGGACATACGACATCAAAACATTTTTTTCGGATCTCTCTGCCGGAGTGATTGTCGGCATTGTGGCTCTGCCTCTGGCAATTGCTTTCGCTATCGCCTCGGGAGTCGAGCCGGAACGGGGGCTGTATACGGCGGTGATTGCCGGATTTCTGATTTCGTTTCTCGGCGGAAGCCGGGTGCAGATCGGCGGTCCGACGGGCGCCTTTGTCGTCATCGTGTTCGGAATTGTCAGAGATTTCGGCATTTCGGGACTGATGACGGCAACCATTATGGCCGGTGTGATGCTGCTCCTTCTGGGTGCTTTTCGGATGGGAGGTTTGGTCCGTTTTATTCCTTATACGATTGTCATCGGTTTTACGGCCGGAATTGCCGTGACGATTCTGACGACGCAGATCGGCGATTTTTTCGGGCTCGACGCCGGAAAAGTGCCGGGTGATTTTTACGGAAAAATGAGAGCCTACGCGGCCGCTGCGGGAACGGTCAATCCGCAGGCCACCGTCATTGCGCTGATTTCGCTGGTTTTTCTGATTCTCTGGCCGAAAGTTCCGGTTGTCAGCAAAAAAATTCCCGGGTCGCTGCTGGTGATTCTCGGGGCCACCGCCGCGGTGCTTCTCCTCGATTTGCGGGTCGAAACCATCGGCTCGCGGTACGGCGCCATTCCTTCCGGTCTGCCGGCGCCGCATTTCCCGGAAATCGATTTTGCAACGGTGCGCGATCTGTTCCCGGCGGCCATTTCCATCGCACTGCTCGGCGCCGTCGAATCGCTTTTGAGTGCCGTTGTGGCCGACGGAATGATCGGTTCCAAACACGATCCGAACACGGAACTGATTGCGCAGGGCGTTGCCAATATCGCGGCGCCGCTTTTCGGCGGGATTCCGGCGACCGGCGCCATTGCGCGGACCGCTACAAATGTCAAAAACGGCGGGCGGACGCCCGTGGCCGGGATGGTTCATGCGGTTGTTCTGCTGCTGATTCTGCTGCTTTTGGGGCAGTATGCGGTTTATATACCGCTGTGCGCGTTGGCGGCGGTTTTGACGATGGTTTCCTGGAACATGCTCGGACTGCGCGCAATTAAAGCGCTTCTTCACGGACAGAAATCGGACATTACCGTCCTGGCTGTCACCTTTTTCCTGACTGTTTTTATCGATCTGACGGTAGCAATCGAAGTCGGTCTGGTTTGTGCGGCATTCTTCTTTATCCGAAAAATGGTCTCGCTTTCTTCCGTCACCGAATCGAAGAACAAATCGGATACCGGCGCGGTCGTCAAAGGCATGCAGAAACTGGCCGAGTCGGTTGTCGGGCAGGCAGATGCGGCCGCGGACGAAGAGGATAAGACGGTTGCGGAGCTGCCGCAGCGGGCGCTGGTTTTCGAAGTCGACGGACCGCTCTTTTTCGGAACCGTCATGAAATTCGAGCAGTCTCTTGTGCGTGCCTCCGTCGAGTATGATGCGCTGATTCTGCGTGTCGGAAATATGTTCTACATCGATGCCGGCGGAATCCATGTTCTCGAGGAACTTTTTCAGTCATGCTGCCGCAAAAATGCGGTTCTGATTCTTTCCGAGATTCACACACAGCCGTATCTGCTGCTGTCAAAATCGGGTTTCATGAAAACAATCGGAGCGGAAAATATAACGGGAAGCTTCGGGGACGCGCTGAAACGGTGCCGGGAACTCGGGATAAAATAAATTTAAATTTTTTGCGGAAACGCTTGACATTTTTCTGATTATCGGTATATTAAAAGAAAATAGCCCAGTATCGCATTTGGTGCTCGGGTTTGTTCTTAAACAGTGTTAAGAGAAGGGATTGTATAGTTTGGCGGGTTATAATGATGAATTATAACTGTTCATTTTCTTTGAAAATATAGTTAGAGATTCAAACAAACTATTACAGGTATTAACAGCTTTGCTGTTAATATATAATAATGGAGAGTTTGATCCTGGCTCAGAACGAACGCTGGCGGCGCGTTTTAAGCATGCAAGTCGAATGAGAAGAAGAGCTTGCTCTTCGGAACATGGC
>CASEOG010000008.1 GCA_949289575.1 uncultured Spirochaetales bacterium
AAGAGGACCCACCCGTTCCCATCCCGAACACGGAAGTTAAGCTCTTTTGCGCCGATGATACTGCCAACCGCGGAAAAGTAGGTCGTTGCCGGACTTTTTCTTTTTAAACATCTTTTCTATTGTTTAATACTGTTTGTGAGCTCATCACTTTTTTCAGCTTAAAATAGTTCGTCCAATGCATGATTATTGATGCAGCTATATAAGCGCTTGTTTAGGAGATTCTTCTTTTGTAATTTTTTCGCCTAAATAATTTGCACTTTTCTCTGTGATAAAATCAAAGTATGATATTCCATGATTTCGTTTTTTTTGACAGGAAGGTAGAAAACCCCAAAGGGTAGATGGAATACCGATTATAATAAGATAGAAAGGTCCAAAAATTAGTGATTGAATGGTGTGTCCGTATTCATGTACTAAAAGTCTTCTTAACATTTCTTTATCGGGAATTTTATTTTGTTTTCTTTTGTCTTTTGGTTGTTTATTTGTTATAAAAATAAACATCCCCAGGGAAATGCTTGATAATAAATTCCAACTTGTAACAACAGCTCCATGATAATAAAAATGATGTTTTTTTAGATTAAATAAAAAAATAACAAAGCCGATGCTACTTTGTATTATTCCCCATGTACACTGAATGATCATATATAATAAAGACATAATTTTATTATAGTGATTATAATTAGAAAGTCAACTTTTACAAATTCGCTAAATTGGGAATAAAATAGATATTCTGATTTTCTTTCGGAGAACTTTATTAAAACAATTGGCCAAATTATTCAAATCTTTTTTGTCAAATCGCTCAGAGCAATCAGGTTTCAGTCCGGGTTGAGCCGGTTCGTAATTAAAATTACAAATCGAAAGTTTTTCTCCGATTGCTTACTGTGCTCCAAACCGTCTCTCTCCAGGAAAGTCCGGTGAAATATTTTTTATAATCAGTATAATCTGAATTATTTTATTTAATTTTGTGTTAAAATTATTGACAGTGAACAGGGCGCTGCTTATAATAAGCTATAAGTCATTAAGAAAGTTTGATGACAAAAAAGTATATCCTCCTTTACTCCACGGTAGGTTCCGTGGAGTGTTTTTTTAGAAATCGCGGCTCCAGGCGGTTTCTCCGCTGATTTCTGCGAAGGTGAGGGAATGTTTCCGGCATAGTGATTCCGCTTCTTTTCTGTCGTCGTCTGGGTTGTTTTCCGTAACAACCGTTTGACCGCTTCCTTCAAACGAAGCGGCCGCCTCAAACGGAGAAGCAGCGGTCCGATAGGCGTCTGTCACCGTGCTTCGGTTGCTGTTTCTTTTTCTGGCACTCCAGTTCCGTCTCAACAGCAATGCAGCCAACTGCCGGGCATCCCTTTGGGAACCGCGAAGGACGTACAGCTGTTTCGATAAATTAACGGCAATGTTTCGGTCTCCGAAGGTAATGAATTCCGGCATATAGCCGTAAATTCCGGAAAGCTCGCTGAGGCTGCCGTAGTGGTGTTTGTCAAGATTGTAGGCCCGGATAAAATCATCCCTGGCGTCGGTAATATTATTCAGGGACGAAAATTCCCGTACAAGGTTGGCCGCAAACATTCTGTTCAGACCCCGTGCGTAATAGGCATCTGCACAAACCGGATCGCTTGTTGCCGCTTCTTCGGCAAGCAGCAGACAGGCATCTAATCCGGTGCGTTTTTCCCGTCCGGAGAGAGTGGTATCCGTTAAAAATCGGCGCATTTCCAAGTAAGCGGAGACCGCTTTTTTCTGAGAAGCGCTTTGATTCGGATCGTTCAGAACTTTTTCGGCATAAACGGAGGCGGCTTCAACGTCTCCGTCAAAGTAAAGTGAATCCAACCGGTTTAACGGTGTCTGAGCATAAGCGGTGAGAAGCGCGGTTGTCAAAAGCAGCAGAATAAAAAGGTGTTTTCTCATTTTTCGGCCTCATTTTCAGCCTTTATTCGGCGTAATTTACGGATTTCCAGTCCTTCGTACAGAATGGGAATTAAGACAAGGGTGATCAGCGTTGAGGTCAGCAGACCGCCGAAAATGGCTTGCCCAAGAGGGGCATATACCTCTGCTCCGTTTCCTTTCGAAAACGCGAGCGGCAGAACGCCGAAGAGAGTCGTTAAAGTCGTCATAAGAATCGGGCGCAGACGGTTCTGGCAGCCGGCAATGACAGCTTGACGCAGCTCCATTCCTTTTTCGTCACGAAGAAAATTGATATAATCGACCAACACGATAGCGTTATTGACAACGACGCCGGCCAAGGCGATGATTCCCAACAGCGCAATCAGCGAAATTTGAGAACCGAAAATCATCAGTCCCAAAATAACACCGATGAGACAGAACGGAATTGACAGCAGAATGATAAACGGCTGACTGAAACGGTTAAACTGAATAACCATGACGGCGTAGACAAGGAAAATAGCGACGCCGAGCGCCAGCAGAACATCTTTCAGCATATCCTGGACCAATTTTCCCGCTCCTGTTGTTTGCCATGAAACGCCGTAGGGGAGATTCATCTTCTCAAGATGGGCGTCCATGCGCGACTGAATGCCGCTTAAATCGTTGGTGTCGGCGAAACCGGTAATCGTAATGACGTTTTTTCGGTCTTTACGGTCAATTTTTGTGGCAACATTTTCAAAGCTGATATCGGAGAAGGTGGCCAGTGCCGAAAAGCCGTTCATCATGTTTCGAATGTAGATATTCTCGAGTGATTCCGGCGTAATCGGCTTCTGTCCGTAATCGCTGCTCAGGTACATATCGTAAAGTATTCCGTTCTGACTGAAAACGCCGACATTGGTACGGCTGAACAGAATCCGAGTCGTGAAAGCGGCCTGCTTGCTGTCGATTCCCATTGTCCCCATTCGGTCGGGATCCAGCCGGATGACCGCTTCCTTACTGCCTAAATCCATGCTCTTTTTTGTCTTGTAAATTTCGGGGTCCTGTTTCATTAGATTTTCGATTTGAACGGCAGCTTTGTACATGATATCCAAATCGTTCCCTTCGATGCTGACGGAGTAGATTTTATCGCCTCCGGTCACGTAACGCAGCAGATAATCAAGTCCTCCGTTGGTAAAAACCACTTCGCAGTCGGTAATTTCGTCGCTGATCACCTCTTCCAACTCTTCAATCCACTCCAAAGCTCCTTTTTCCCGTTCTCCGACCGGTTTCAGGAAGAGGGTAGCGGTAATGGGAGCTGCGTTCATGAAAAAAACGTTGTCGGTGCGTTCGTTGTTGACGAAGAAGACACGGCGCATTAAGTCTTCTCCCATAATTTCAACGATTTTATTTTCGACTTCTCGGACTTTTTCTTTCGATTGTTCGAAAGTGTAACTGCCGGGGACCGTCATTTCCATTTTAATGTTAGAGTAGTCTGTCGGCGGAAGGAAGATGACGCCCATCATAGAGATTAATAACGCGCTGATCACCAGAATCAATATGGCAAACGCCAAAACTGTTTTACGATGCGTTAGAGCAGCTTCCAAGGCGTTTCCGTAGAAGCGGGAGAGGCGCTGCAGTCCGGTTTCCACCCAATCGCTGACAATTGTCAGAAAACGGGGCGCTTTAAAACGGTTTTCGCCGCGCAAAAATCGCGCACACATTGCCGGCACAATTGTCAAAGCACTGACTAACGATGCGACAATCGAAAAAACCAGTGTCAGTGAAATGTCCTTAAAAAAGATGCCGGCAATACCTCCCAAAAACAGCAGCGGGATAAAAACGCAGGCTGTCGTTGTTGTCGAAGCCAGAATAGCGCCGCCGACAATGCGGCTCCCTTCGGATGCCGACTTTTCCGCATCCATTCCTTTATCGCGCTGAGTAAAAATGCTCTCATACACAACAATCGAGTTGTCGACTACCATTCCGAGAGCAACGGTAATTCCGCACAAGCTGAGAAAGTTGATGGAAATTCCAAACGCATTCATACAGATGATGCTGCACACAATACTCAGAGGAATCGATGTTCCGATAATGATCGTCGAGCGTGTATCCCGCAAAAAAAGCAGAATGATTAATATCGCCAGGACGATTCCCAATACAGCCGATTCAATGATTGAATTAATTGAATCGATGACCATCGTACTGTCGTCTTCAAGCGTTTGAAAATCGATGCTGTTTCCTTTAGCGGCGCGGAAATCCGCCAAAATTTCCTTTGATTCTTCGATAATCTGAACGGCGTTTCCGTCCGAACGGCGTTTAACGGAGACGACGATGACTTCTTTTCCGTCGGTGGTGATGTCGCGGCTTTTTTCGTTGTAACGCAATTCAACATCTGCCACATTTTCGAGGTAAATCGGCGCTCCGTTGGCGCTTCCGACAATAATGTTTCGAATTTCTTCAAGGTCGGCGCTTTCGGAGACCGTTTTCAGACTGACTGTTTTCTTTTGGAATGTGGCGTATCCGGCGGGAATGGAGACCGATTTTGTTGAAAGGGCGCCAAACACCTCGAGAGCCGAAACACCGTTGGCCGAAAGGTCGTCCATTCTCAGCGTAATGTCAACCTGTCTCCGTTTGTAACCATCGATTTCGACTTCGGCGACACCGTGCAGGTGCGATAATTCGGGGATCAGTTCTTCTTCGGCAAATCGAACCAGCTCTTCGAAATCGGAGTCGCTGATAATCGCAAACGAAAAAATCGGAATGTCGGTAGCGCCTCCGAAGGCGATAATCGGTTCACGAATGTCTTCCGGAAGACGGCTTTTATTTTGGTTAATGACTTCGCGCACATCGAGAATTTTCGTGTACAGATCGATGGAGTCGTCGAAGGTCAGAAGCATCAGCGCGACTCCCGAAAAGTTGGTCGCCGTCATTTCCGTCAAATTCGGCATCGTTGAAAATTCGTTTTCCAAAATTTTTGTAATTTTGTCGTTGATTTGATCGGCAGAAGCGCCTTCATAGGGAATGGCGATGTAAATCGTCGGCATGGAAATGTTGGGAATCAGCTCCTGATTCATTTCCCGCCAAGAGAGGATGCCTGCCAAAAAAGCGACGGCGGTCAGAATCGCAACGGCGGCTTTATGCCGGATACATAATTCGGGTAAACTCATTGTTCGGATTCCTGCGATTCCCCGACAATGCGGACAGCTTCTCCCTCATACAGAAAATCCTGTCCTTCGCAAACAAATTCGTAAGAAGCAAACTCTTCGGGGATTTCAAAAAAGTCGGCATTATAATAGGTTGGTACAAACGTAATCATGCGCGCGGTTCCCGATTCGGGATTTTCTTCCGATCGTTCAACGATCCAAAGCCGTTCGCCGGCAACAAGAAGTTCGAAGGGGAGCATGTATATGTCTTTTTTGCTTTCCAAAACAAATTCCGTTTTCACAAACATACCGGGGACCCAGTTGGGAGGAGTCCGTCCGAACGAACTTTTGACAACGAAGGTCTTGCTTTGAAAATCGATGTAATCGCTGACGGAAAAGATAGAGGCAGGTGCCGGCGGTGCGTCGCTTCCGGGCCGGTGAACAAAAACCTCCATCCGAGTCTGCTTTTCGGCGAACTGTTCGTAATATTTTTCGGGCAGGGCGTTTGTTACGGCAATTGTTTTCGGATTGGAGATGCGCATCAGCGGCATTTGAGGAGACGCAATCGACCCTTCTTTCGTGATAATAATCAGAACTTTTCCGGCAATCGGCGCCGTGACGCGCGTGTAGTCCAGCTGAAGCTGGATCGCATCGTTTTGGGCTTTGGCTCCCGCCAGCATATTTTTGGCCGTTTCGTAATCCTGACGGCTTGTCAGATTCTCTTTGTAAAGAGCCTCCGTCCGGTCAAACGCCGATTTGGCCGTCTGGAACGCACTTTCCGCCTGCGCTTGCTGGACTTTCAGGGCGGAACTGTCGATTGTGGCCAGAAGATCCCCTTTTCGGACGGTTTGCCCTTCCTTGACATGAAGCTGAAGAAGCGTTCCCTGTGCCATCGGAATCACATCCACCGTCGATTCGTTGTTGATATATCCGTTAATGGTAACAGACTGACGGATTTCACCTTTTTCCGCCGTTGTAACGGCAACCGGCAGAATGATTTTGGCAATTTCCCGTCGTTTCGCCAGTTCGGACGTAATCACGATTGTCGCCAGAATGGTCACAATGATCAGAATCAGAGCCGAAAAAGTCACTCCTATAAAAATTCGTTTTCTGTTTGGTTTCTTCATGACAAAGAGAATTTTAGCCGCGAATCGGGAAAAATGCAAGCGATTTTCAATAATAATTTGTTAAAACGGGAGTGCAATTTCGGGACGGAAAAGAGCGGCGGTATTGAAAATCCGCGGTAAAACAGGTATAGTGGGATTATGGACAGTGTAACCCGATACGATTTACCCGATTCCTCCCGTTCGGTGGGATTTACGAAGGCAGGAAGAATGACGGTTGCCGATCGCGACAATCCGTTTTTAACCGATTCCGGAGTCCTGTTGCCTCACGTGGAAGTGGAATACGAGACATACGGAACCCTGAATAATGACAAAAGCAACTGTATTCTGATTTGCCATGCATTGAGCGGAGATGCCCATGTTGCCGGTTGGGATGCCTGCTGGGAAAAAGAAAACCGGCCGTGGAGAGAGAACCGTCCCGGATGGTGGGATAATGTGGTCGGTCCCGGAAAGGGAATCGATACGAACCGCTATTTTGTGATTTGCTCCAATGTTTTGGGCGGCTGTTACGGAACGACAGGTCCCGCTTCGGTTAATCCCGATACGGGCAGACCGTACGGGTTGAGTTTTCCGGTTGTGACGGTCAGCGACTGGGTGCGGGTTCAGAAGCGCCTTTTGGAGCTTTTGGGATTTTCGCACATATACGCTGTCGTCGGCGGTTCTCTCGGCGGGCAGCAGGCTTTGGAATGGGCGCTTGCCTATCCCCAGTTTATGGAAAAAGCGGTTATCCTGGCATCGGCGGACAAACTTTCTCCGCAGGGGCTGGCTTTTAATACGGTGGGCAGACATTCGATTATGAGCGATCCCCATTTCTGTGACGGAAATTATTACGGCAAAGAGAAACCCGATAAGGGACTGGCCATGGCCCGCATGCTTGCCAATATCACTTATTTATCCGAGGAGAGTTTTCACGACAAGTTCGGACGGGAATTTCAATACACCGAAAATCCCGCATACAATTTTCAAATCGAATATAAGGTGGAAAGTTACCTGAATCATCAGGGACTCTCGTTTGTTCATCGTTTTGACGCCAATTCGTATCTTTATATAACCAAAGCCATGGATTATTACGATGCGGCTGCCAGGTGGGGCAGCGGAAATCTGGAGGAGGCGTTGAGCCGAATTTCGGCCGATTTGCTTATGGTCAGTTTTAAAACCGACTGGCTTTATACGCCGGAACAGAGTCTCGAAATCGCGAAAGTGTTGGCCCGTTTGGGAAAACCGGTGAATTATGTGCTGGTCGATTCGCGTAAAGGTCACGACGGATTTCTTTTGGAGACGGAAGCCGTTTCGAGGGTGCTCGATGCATTTTTAAAGAAGGAGGATTCCGATGAACCCGATGAGGAATGAGTACGAAAAGAAAATCAGGGAAGCCTTTTCTTTTTTCGAGTCGCCCGAATCGGAGAGCCTCTCCGTACGACCGAAACGGTGGCAGGATGATATTATTGCCGGTCTGATTCCCGAGGGGAGCAAAGTTCTTGATTTCGGATGCGGCAGCGGGGAGCTGCTGGATCGTCTGATTCGGGAAAAACGGGTCTTCGGACAGGGAATCGAGCATGATCCCGAAAATGTTTTCCGGTGTCTCGAACGCAAAATTGCCGTTTTTCAGATTAATTTCGAGAAGGGCCTTCAATTTTACGGGGACGGCACTTTCGATTATGTGATTTTGGAAGATACAATTCAGACTTTAAAACGGCCGATGGCGGCTTTGAAAGAAATGCTGCGCATCGGAACATACGGCATTATTACCTGCCCGAATTTTGCTCACTGGAAAGTCCGCCGTTTTCTGGCAGCGGAAGGAAGAATGCCGAAATCGCGAACACTGCCGTATGAATGGTACGATACGCCGAACATCCATCTCTGTACGGTGAAAGATATCATCGAATGGATTAATGAGAACGGACTCCGGATTGCGGCCGGATATTCTTTCAGTGATAATGCGGTGTCCGTTTTTTCCGAAGAGGATGATTTACTCGCCGAAGAGGTTCTCCTTGTCGTCCGAAAGTCCGTCTGACGGATAGTCCGGGTGGAAGTAGATTCGTTCGGCTGTCCGGACCGCTTTTTCGATCATCTCTCCGAGGGCGAGTTTGTCGAAATCGCGGCAGAGTTCTTCGAAATCCGGTTTGATTTCCGGATGGTCCGGTGAAAAAAGGGTGCAGCAGTCGTCGTAAGGAAGAATCGAGGTTTCGTAAGTGCCGATTTTTTCGGCGATACGGATAATTTCCTGTTTGTCGAATCCGATAACGGGGCGCAGAACCGGTAAAGAGGTGTGGCTGCCGGTTACTCTCAGCGTTTCGAGTGTCTGACTGGCAACCTGGCTGAGAGCCTCTCCCGTAACGAGGGCTCCCGCTTCCCGAATGAGGGCAAGACGATGGGCGATTTCCATCATGGCGCTGCGCGATAAAATAGTGGTTCTGTTCGGTTTCCCCTCAGCTTTGATTTTCAGCTGTATTTCCGTAAAATCGACACAAAACAGATTGAGACCCGATGTGTACGGACTTAAAATCCGGGAAAGCATTTTGACTTTCCGCAAAGAGTCGCCCGATGTATAGGGATAGGTATGAAAGTAAACCGCATCGGGTTTTAACCCCCGTTTAGCCATCAGATAACCGGCAACCGGAGAATCGATGCCTCCCGAAAGAAGAAGAATACCGCGACCCGCGCATCCGACAGGAAGACCTCCGGGACCGGCCGTGTCGTTTCCGTAAATGTAGGCATAATCTCTGATTTCGATATTGACGGTCAGTTCGGGCCGGCGGACATCGACTTTCAGCTGCGGAAAACGGCGGCAGAGAGTATCCCCGACGGAACAGTTTAATTCGTAAGAATCGTACGGAAAAGCTTTGTCGGCCCGCCTGGATTCGACCTTAAACGGGACCGATACGGCCTCCGGATGATCCGAAAGATAGGTTTCGGCGACGGCTTCCGCTGCGGCCGTAACCGCATCAATCGTCTTTTCCGTTTTTGAACAAAGAGCAAAGCCCGAGAGACCGAAGATCTTCGACAGGCAGCCGGAAACTTCTGTTTCGTTCATATCGGCTATTTCCGCATAGAAACGGCCGCGCTGTCCGGTATAGGAAATCAGATGTTTTTTTAATCGGAAACGGATGTTTTTCTTGAGCTGGTTTTCAAACATTTGGCGGTTGCCGCCTTTGAGGGCGATTTCGCCGATTTTCAGTAAATAGAGCCGGGTCATAATTCCTTCCGCAAAAGTATTGAGTTTTCTTTTATGATTTCTTCGAGGGCTTTTATTAAAGCCTTCGCTTCTTCGATCGATGTCGAATGGCCCCAGGAAAGTCTCAGGAGCGATTCGGCTGTTTTACGGTCGAATCCGAAAGGGTTTTTCATTTTCTGTTTATTGGCTGCCGCATTGGAAGAACAGGCCGACCCGGCCGAAACGGAGAATCCGCGGTCGTTCAGCAGCCGCTGTGTAACTTCCGACGGCAATCCGGGAAGAGCTATCATCAGAAGATAGGGGGAAAAACGGGCGCTCTTTTCCGCTTCCTCCGTTTCGGCAAACGGAAGAAAGATTGAGCGGTTCTTTCGAAAGGCTGTGGTGAAAAGGGTCCGTATTCGAAGAGCGGAAGCGGTTTCTTCGGTTCTGTTTTGTTCGCGCTGCCGTAACGCTGTTGTCATGGCAGCAATCCCGGGCAGATTTTCCGTTCCCGGTCTCAGCCCCCGTTCCTGTCCTCCGCCGCAGTAAAGCGGGCAAATCGGATTTTTTAAATAGAGGATGCCGACGCCGCGCGGCCCCCCGAATTTGTGGGCGCTGAGCGAGGCGGAGTCGACATCGGATTCTTTCCAGTCGGGAGCCGCTTTCCCGGCCGACTGGACCGCGTCGCAGTGGACATGAATGCGTACGTTGTTTTCCTTTTCGAATTCACGGATGATACGGACAGCCTCGGCAACCGGCTGAACGGTGCCTGTTTCGTTGTGGGTGTGAATCAGGCAGACAAGCGCGACGGAGGGTGACAGTTTGCGTTTGAGGTCGTCGGTCGAAAAGAGACCGGCGTCTGTCATTTTCAGAAAATCGAGCGTGTGTCCCGCGTTTTTTAACTCGAAAAGGGGGTTGATGACGGAAGGGTGTTCGACAGGAGACGATAAAATTTGAATCGGCTGCCGTTTCCGCAGAAATGACGAGATAACGATATTATTGGATTCGCTTCCGCCGGAAGTAAACACGACCGTTTCCGGAGGAATCCGAAGAGAAGACGCACAGATCCTGCGGCACTGTTCCGTTAAGGCACGGGCCTCTTTCCCCTGTCTGTGCAATGCCGACGGATTGCCCGGATAACGGGAGAGAGTTTCCGCGAACGTTTCGGCCGCCTGTCTGTCGCAGGGAGCCGAAGCTGCCCAATCGAAATAGAAATTTGTCATCAGTTGCGTTGCCAGTTTCGGACATTAATGGCCAGAGACATAATGCTCGAAGCGGTTGCCACCAGAGAACCGACAAATCCCGTGTAGACCAGAACATCCTTAAAAGCCTGATTGGAGAGTTGCGCGAAATTCTTTTCGATATAGATGATATCTCCGGGGGCGACAATATAATCTTTGGGAATTTCGACACGTTTCCCGTTTTCATTCAGGGTGTAAAATCGTCTCATATCGGCCTGTACTGTGTATCCGCCTGCCAGCTTTACGTAGTCGAAAACGGTGTAAGCAGTATTGTAGGGTACGGCATTGGGATTGTTGACCTCTCCGCCGACAAAAACAACAAGCTGCTCCATGGGAATTACCAGACGGTCTCCCGGTTCCAGTTCGATGTCCAAATCGGAATTTCGTGTCTGCCATAAGGCTTTAATATTGCAGGGAGTCTTGGACAGGCTTCCTTTTTTCAGAATAAAAGCGTTTTCCAGTAATGCCATCGGATTCGGTCCGCCGGACAGATCGAGTGCGGCCAGAACGGAAAGTCCTTCCGAATAAGGAAGAGTAATTCTTTGCGGTTTTGTAATGAGGCTTAAATTATTGGATTCGGAAAGGGCAAGCGTCTGGGCCGACTGAATCGATGAACCCCAGCTGCTTCCGAAAATCGCTCCGTCGATAATGACGGGGTCGTAAATCGCGGAATTCGGTATAAAATTAACGATGTCATTGTTTTTCAGCACAAACGAGGTAAATTCCGAAGCGGGGACCTGAAAGGTCTGTGTCGACGCTTTAATCTGGCGGACAACGGAGGCCGAATAACATTCCACGTCGGATTTGATACCGCCTCCCAGCTGCAGAACATCGGCAATGGTTTCGCCCTCGATCAGTTCGTAGGAGCCGCCGTAATTCAGAAATTCGTTTGTGGAAACGATAATATCGGCACTGAGAATCTGAACCGTATCGTTCGGGGAGAGCAGCGGGTTGCTGTCGAAATCGGCTTCGGTAAAATATTTGGAGATATCGTATTTCTTTGACGATCCGTCCTGTTTTCGGATAATAATCTGTCTGTAACTTCCCGTCGGACGAAGGCCTCCTGCCATTGCGATTGCATCAATCAGGGAAAAGGTCGAATTCATCCGTTGTTTGCCGGGGGCCATCACGCCTCCGTAAACAAAGACATCGAAAAGCGCGGGGGTCATGAGCCGGAAATCGGCCGTTGTTACGGGGAGGACCGTTTTCAGTTTATCGGTTACCGTTTTTTGCAGTGTAAACAGATCCATGCCTTTGACGCTTGTTTTTCCGAGAATCGGCAAATCGAAACAGTAATCGGAATCAAGCTGAAAATAAAGCGTTTCTGCCGAGAGAACGGAATTGGTAAAAACGGAAACGGTCAATGCGTAAATATCGCCCGGTGTCGGTTTGTAGGAAAGCAGGGCCGAAACATAAGACTGGGGAATGCTGGCAAGATTTTGTGTGGGTGTCGAGAGTTTTTTTAAGATTTCCGATCTCAATCCGAAATCCGAAGATTTCGAACTGACAAGAGAATCGCTTCCCGAAGTTTGAGCGGACGATGAGGATGAATCCTGCGCCGTTGCCGCAAAAACGGAAAAAATCATTAAACAAACAAAAAATCGTTTCAAATTAACCTCCGGTTGAAAAAAACGGCGAAATCGTTTATGATGGATATCGGTCCGTTTTATGATAACAACTGTTGATTTGGGTGATTATACCACAGATATATATTTTAGTGAACTGAAAAAAGAGAACAATTACGAAAATCGTCTCCTTATTTCCGATGAACATATTTATCGGGCAAACAAATCTTTTGCCCGTTACTGGGACGCTCTTCCGGAGAATCACCGTCTTCTTTTACCGGCGGGGGAATCGGCAAAAAACAGCGCTTCTCTGTTTCGGATTCTCGATGCGGCTTTCGATGCGGAATTGGATCGCGGCGGGGAGATGACGGCTGTCGGCGGCGGTGTGCTGACCGATATGACGGGCCTGGCCGCTTCGCTGTTCAAAAGGGGGTGCGCTGCCGTCTTTTATCCGACAACGCTTCTGGCCATGGTCGACGCAGCCGTCGGCGGCAAAACCGGTATCGATTACCGCGGAATGAAAAACATGATCGGAACCTTTTATCCCGCCCGCGAAGTCCGCATTGATTTAAGTTTTCTGGAAACGCTTCCCGAAAACGAGTACCGCAGCGGTCTCGGCGAAGTCATTAAAACAGCCATGCTCGGCGATGCCTCTCTGTTTCGGCTGCTGAGGGAGGAAAGTGCCGCCTTTTGTCGCCGCGATCCGGAAAAACTGCGGGATGCGGTTGCCCGGTGTGTGTGCATCAAAGCCCGGTTTGTACGTGATGATTTCCGCGAGCACGGTATCCGGGCGTTTTTAAACTGGGGGCACACCTTCGGGCATGCGTTTGAGGCGGCCGCCGGGTTGGGCACGTTTACACACGGTGAAGCGGTGATTTGGGGCATTGACAAAGGGTTAAAAGCGGCGGAACTGCTCGGAAAAGGCAACCGTTCGTATGCGGATGATTTCCGGGAGCTGACCCGCCGTTACGGATTCCGTACGGAAGCACCTGTCTCCGATTTTTCCCTGTTTCTTAAGGCTCTAGCCGGCGATAAAAAGAAAAACGGAGGCGCATTGGAATTTGTTCTGCAGTCCGGTCCGTGCGAGACCTTTCGGGCTCCGCTTTCCGACGAAATTCTTCGAAAAATCATTCCGACGGTATAACCGCCGGACGATTTCAGAACTTATCTTCGATAATCGACAGGCGCCGGTAAACGCGGTTGAGCTGTTCCACCTGCCGGGCATCTGCCTTGCCGGCGGTAATGTCGGCCAGCTCTTCCAGCGCGCCGAGACTCTCGTTGACCGCCACGGTCAGCTTCGGCGTGACATCGAGAATATATTCTCCTTTTTCGGTCAGCCGCAGAAACACAAAACCGAGATTTTTGCTTTTCTTCTCGAACGGTGTCAGTTTCAGCAGCTGCGAGAGGTTTTTCAACAGCTGCGCTCCGAACGGGTGGGGGTCTCTGTCGATGCTTTCGGTAAAATCCTGATCGGGATTGAGAAACTGGGCGGTAAACATCAGTGTCCGCATTTTTTCGGCGGAAAGGATGCGGTATCCGCGCCATAAAATCGTTCCGCGCAACGAGGCGCATTTCCTGATCTCTTTTTCGGTGATGTCGTACCGGATTTTTCGGTAGAGATTCCAGTCCAATTGAATCACCCCTTTTTGCGAGCCGTCCGTTCCGATCGGAAAATTGTGACGGCAGAGCAGAATTCCGGTTTCCGTTCCGGTCCGGCTAATGTCGTCCCGTTCTTTTTTATCCTGTCTGTTTTTCATCAGACCGTCGAAAAGTGCGGGCGAGAGTTCGCGAATCCATTCTTTTTGCAGTTTCGAGACGCTGCGGGCAAAGGTTTTTGATGTTTTGACCACTTCTCCGGCAACGATGAATTCCGCGTTTTCTTTATACAAAACCGATCCGGGATGGATGCTGATCTTTTCGGCAGTCACCGAACGGTAAACATTTGTTTTGGTCCTGACACAGACAAACTGAATCAGTCCCTTCGAAAGCGACATCAGAAACGGCTTCAGTTCAAACCGGTTGCCGACCGGAATGTTTTTTTCGGCTAAAATTGCCTCCAGCTGTTCTTTGATATTGACGATTTCCGACATAATTTTACAGTCGAGGTAATTTTTCTTGCAGAACAACTCTTTGTCTTCGGCGGCCGTAAATTGAGAGTAGATCTTCAGATAGGAAATGAAATCTCCGGCCGGGTCGCGAAACCGGTGATGGGCGGCCCGTGCCGCCAGTTCTTCATCCGGGGGAAGGACAAACGGTGTGTGTGTCGAAAGAAAAGCGGTTGCCGTTACGACATGCCCCAAAACGTCGGGATAACGGTAGACCGATTCGATAATCATTCGCGCATGTCGCGGCAGCAGCGGAAATTCGACCATCATTCTTCCGATTTCGGTCAGTTCCCGTTCCGGGGTCATGGCTTCCAAAAGAAGGAGGGTTTCCATTCCTCCGGTGATGGAAGCCCGGTTGGGGCGGGAAATGAAATCGAAGTGTTCGAAATCTTTGATTCCGAGGTCGGCCATGCGGAGAATCACTTCCGATAAATCGGTTCTGAAAATTTCTTCGGTCGAAAACTGCGGTTTGTGCTCGTAATTCAGTTTCGAGTAGAGGCGGTAACACTCTCCGGGACCGGTTCGGCCGGCACGGCCTTTTCTCTGGTCGGCGGAGGCCTTCGAAATTTCCGATTCGATCAGAGATGATGTATAGGTTTTATTGTTATAGAAATTGATTTTGGCTGTTCCCGAGTCGATAACCGCACTGATACCGTCAATTGTGACACTGGTTTCGGCGATGTTGGTGGAGACGACCACTTTGATCATTCCCGGCGGCGTCGGTGTAAAAACACGCTCCTGCTCTTCTTTGGCCAGTCGGCCGTAGAGCGGGTAAAGAACCAGTTTTTCGGCTGTCGGACGCGAAACAATTTCTTTCAGACAGGCTTTAATGGCTGCCTCCCCCGAGAGGAAAACCAAAATATCTCCCGGAATTCCCCGTTTGACCCTTTTGTCGATGATATCGGCGATTTCCGTGTAAATCAGATCGTCGTCGTGTTTGTCGGCAAGAGGCCGGTAATCGAGGCGCACCGGGTAGACCGGTGTTTCGATGGTGACAACGGGGGCGTCATCGAAATATTTCGAAAAAACGGCTGTGTTGATTGTTGCCGATGAGATAATCACTTTAAAATCGGATCGGTTTTTCAGGATTTCTTTCAGCAGTCCGAGGATAAAATCGATATTCAGACTTCGTTCGTGCGCCTCGTCGACCATCATCACGCTGTATTTGGAGAGAAGAGGATCCTGCTTCAGCTCCTGCAGCAGAATCCCGTCTGTCATGATTTTCAGTCGTGTATAAGGCGATGTTTTGTCATCGAAGCGCATTTTGTAGCCGATGAAGTCCCCGACACGGCAACCGAGCTGCCGGGCGATAAAGTCGCTGACGGAGAGAGCCGCGATGCGCCGCGGCTGCGTAACACCGATGATTCCGTTTTCGCCGTAACCGGCATTGTGAAGAATAATCGGAATTTGGGTCGTTTTCCCCGACCCGGTCGGGCTTTGAACAATGATGACCCGGTTGTCTTTCAGACAATCGAGGATTTTCTCTTTCTGCCGGTAGACGGGCAGTTCTTCGTAATTCATTTTTCGTCCTGTTGTATCAGATTGACGGCCTCTCCGAACGAAAGACCGGTGTAATTTTTCCTCCGGTTTAAGTTCTTGACGGTGACCGTCCCGTTTCGGAATTCCTCTTCGCCGCAGATGACGGCAAACGGAATGCCTTTGCTTTCCGCAAAGGAAAACTGTTTCGGAAGTTTTTTGGCTTCCGGGTAGAGTTCGCAGGCTATGCCTGCTTTTCGGAAATCGCGTGTCAGCGCCAGGTAGCTGTCGAGGTAGCCGGTATCCTGAAAGCAGATGAGGGCGGCGGTGCCGGTTTTCCGTTTCGGAATCATGTTTAATTCTTCCAGAGCGGCCATTAAGCGATCCAGTCCGATGGAAGAACCGACGCCGGGAAGCCGTTCCCTGGCGTAAATCGAAGTCAGGTTATCGTAGCGGCCGCCGGAACAGACGGATCCGATGCCGGGGAGATCGTCCAGAAAGGTTTCGTAAACAATCCCCGTGTAATAGTCAAGCCCGCGGGTAATCGACGGATTTAAAATAAAACGGGCACCGTCTTCCGCACCGTCCAGTTTTCGGAGAAGGAATGCGAGACGCTTTGTCTCTTCCGTTTCGCCGCCGCAGAGCCGGATTAATTTTTCCAATGTTTTTTCGTTTGTTTCTTCGGTCTTAATATATGAAAGAACTTTTTCGGCCTTTTCCGCATCCGTCAGTTCCGTCAGAAGACGGCCGACTTCGTCTTCTCCGATTTTTCCCAGTTTGTCGACCGTTCTCAGAATGTCGCCGGAGAGATTGCCGATACCTTCTTTTTCGAGAAAGGTGTTGAAAATTCCGCGATGAGATAAATGAAAGGTGATTTTTTCGATGCCCATGACGCGGAACGATTCTCTCATCAGCAACAAAATATCAAGATCATTCAGAACGGAGTCGCTGCCGACAATATCGAAATCGCACTGTACAAATTCACGATAGCGTCCTTTTTGGGTGTTTTCGCCTCTCCAGACTTTTGCGATGTGATAGCGGCGGAAAGGCATCGGAATTTCGTTACGGTGTGCGGCCGTAAACCGCGCAAACGGAACCGTCAGGTCGAAGCGCATGGCCACATCGCGGTCGCCGTTGTCCCGAAAACGGTAAATCTGTTTGTCGGTTTCGCCGCTCCCTTTTCCCAACAGAACGGAGGCGTATTCCAAAACCGGTGTGTCGACGGGGTCGAAGCCGAAACGGGTAAATGTATCTTCCAGTTTGCGGATAATCTGTTTTCTGACGGTTTCCGTTTCCGGAAGAGAATCGCGGAAGCCCTTCAGAATTTTCGGTTCTACAGTCTGATTCATGTTGATTCCTTATCTGTAATATTATTGTATCATAAAGCCGAAGAAAATTCGAACGGTTATTTTTCTTCTTTTGTTTTATTTTTCAGCCAGATTTTCATTTTACCGTCTCCGCGGTTGTTCCACAGGTGGAACGGAATCAGGCGCACCCGGTTGCCGTCGATGTCTTTGGCATCGATAATCAGCGAGCTGAAAAAATCGTAACTTTTTTCGGTTTGAAAATCGGTCATGGCATTCAGGTTCAGCTCTTCGAAGCGGCAGTGGCGGTTGTCGGCCTCTTCCGCACAGTAGAGGAATTTCCCTCTCGAAACGGCAAAAAGCTCATCATCCGATTTGTTTTTTTTCGTTCGGGGCCGATAATGGTTTCTGACAATCTTCGGGAAATCGGTCACAATTGTAAACGTACCTTTTCCGGTCAGCGGGACAGGGAAGCGGTTCCCGTTAAAATAGTGGGGGACTGTGTCGCTGTCGCCGAACCGAATGTTGGGCATCGAATCCAGTTCTTTCCCGTTTAAGGCAATCCGGTAGCCCATTGCCCATCCCGGAATTCTCAGAAAGAGCGTCACATCTTCGTCGGATTGTTTTGTTACGGTAATTTCGCTGCGGAATGAATCGTTCTCGAATGTTTTTACGGAAACAGAAAGTTTCGGGTTTTCGCAAACGGCTTCCATAGCCGAATACTGATCGATGTAGATATCGTTTTCATCGTCGGTAAACAGCATCAGTTCGGGAAAAAGTGCCAATGCGGCAGAGACGGCCACCGGGGCTGCCATGTGAAACGGATTTTCTTTTCTGCCGAAACCGCCGTGCGATTCGTGGAGATTTCGGGAAAAAAAGCGGTCTTTGTCGGTGTTCACGGAAGCCAGAATCAGGTTGAAGAAAATCCATTCGCAGAAATCGAGATAAAAAAGTCTCCCTGTTTTGCGGTACAAATCTGCCGAAAAAGCGAGCATTTCGTAAGCCGCTTCGGGCGAGGCAAAAGAGGTGTCGGTCGGCAGTTCGTCCGCTTTTCCGAAACTACCCGTCAGGGCGTTTGCTCCGATACCGCCCGTAATATAAGCATAGTGAAGGATGATTTCGTTCCATTGCTTTTCCAGTGCGGAGAGCGTTTCCGAATCGGGACCCGGAGCGGAGAGATAAGCACGCAACAGGGCCATATAATTTTCCGCACAGCCGTGAGGTTTGTCCAAAACCGATTTTCCCGGTTTCATCTGGAAGGCCTCTCCCGTTATCACTTCTTTCCATGTTGAAAAGCGGTTGCGTTTTTTATCTTCGGGGAGGATTTCCGCACGGGGGAGCAGTACGGGGTATTCCCGGTTGAGAAGTTTCAGCTGCTTTTTTTTGATTTCTTTTTCGGCTTTCCGCATGCGGGCGTTTTCCCGTAAAAAACGGATGCCGGGGGCCTTTTGGACGGTTCTTCTTTCCAGAAGCCGTCCGGCCGTACAGGTAAAGCGTTCGTTTTTCAACGTTTCGCCCAGCAGAAAAAGGGCTCTTTCCATTCGCGAAAAAGCGGCCGTCCGGGAATCTTCGGTCTGTCCGAATTCGGACAGAAACATATCGGCACATTTTTCGGCCCCGTTCAGAAGTTCTTTTTTTCCTGTGACACGGTAATGTGTGACGGCGGTTTCGATAAAGGCGCCCATGCAGAGCCATTCCCGTTCCCCGTAAAGATTTTCCCATTTCCCCGACGGTTCGCAAATTTGCCGGTAGGTGTAGAGATAACCGCTTTCCTCCTGGGCCGCCGTTACAAGATGAATATATTCTTCCAGATAGTGGTTCAGTGCCGTTTTGGCCGATTCTCCGGTTTCTTTGCGTCCGATGACGACCAGTGCCGTACGGGCCCAATCGTGGACGCAGGCATCGGCGTCGGGTGTCCCCCGATAGAAACCGAAAGTATTCATTCCCGCAATTTTAAAGTTGTCCAGATAGCCTTTGTCGTTCATCTGCTGCCATTCGTTGACAAGCAGTGTGTCGGCATTTCGGGTCAGATAGGGAAGCAGGTATTCGTCGGAAATCCGGATATCGGTAATCGATTTCAGGCTTTTCATCTTTCCAGTATACTTGAAAAACAAAATTTCGTAAATATTAAACTTGTCATCTTTTGAAATATTGAATAAAATGGCGCTATGGGAGAAACACTTTTCTGGTATGATTTGGAAACATTCGGAACCAATCCCCGAATCGACCGTATTGCGCAGTTTGCGGGACTCAGAACAAACGACCGGTTCGAAGCGATCGGGGATCCTGTTGTTCTCTACTGCAAAATCACGCCCGACTATCTTCCCGACCCGGCTGCCTGTCTGGTCACCGGCATTACTCCCAACGAAACGCTGCGCAAAGGAATCGGCGAATACGAATTCATTAAAACCGTCAACGATATTTTTTCCGTTCCGGGAACGACGGTTGTCGGATTCAACAACATCCGTTTCGACGACGAGTTTATCCGGAATGCCCTCTACCGCAATCTTTTCGACCCGTACGAGCGGGAATACAAAAACGGCAATGCCCGTTACGATATGATCGATTTAATCCGTATGGCGCACGATTTGCGTCCGGAAGGCATCGAATGGCCGGTTGACGAAGAGACGGGAAGAGTGACCTTCCGTCTCGAAAAATTGACGGCCGCCAACGGTTTGTCTCACGAGCATGCCCACGATGCTCTCAGTGATGTTTACGCAACCGTCGCCGTTGCCAAGCTGTTGTTTGAAAAACAGCCGAAACTGTTCCGCTACGAATTCGGTATGAGGCGGAAAAAGACGGTTCAGGATTTTCACACCGAAGGAAAACCTTTTCTGTTTACCTCATCGCTCTTTTCCCGGCCGGAAGGATGTACGACGGTAGTTTTTCCTTTGGCGACCGATCCGACCCGTTCCAACTGCAGTCTCGTTTACGATTTGCGCTATGACCCGGAAGAGTTTATCGCCATGACGGAGGACGAGCTGGCTCACCGGCTTTACTCCCGCAGCGAAATTCTGGAAGCCGAAAACGCGGTGCGCCTGCCGGTTAAGGAGCTCTTTTTTAACCGGGCCCCCGCGGTGGCGCCGCTTTCGGTCCTCGATGCGGCCGCGGCCGAACGCCTGCAAATCGATGTCCCGCGGTGTCTGGCGTATGCCGAACGGTTGAAAAAGGCGGTGCGCGAAGAAGGCCTGCTGGTGCGAATCCGCAATTTGTATGACCGGGAACGGCGATATGCATCCGGTCAGAACGAAGGGGGGCTGTTGGAACATACGCCGTCGGCTCCGGCAAACGACCCCGATCTGCTGATCTATTCCGATTTTTTCGGCGATGCCGACAAAGAACGGATGCAGAGAATTCGAACGATGACGCCGCAGGAAATGCTGACGACCCGGTTCGATTTCGATGACGCCCGTCTCAACGAGATGCTTTTTCGGTTCGTCTGCCGCAATTACTACGGAAGTCTCGATGAAACAACGCGCACCAAGTGGAAAAGTTTCTGCGCGCAGAGACTTCTGGTGCCGCCTCAGGATCATCTGATTAATTTTTCCTTTTATATGAGGAAAATCGACGAACGGCTGACCAGTCGCGATATCGCGCCGCGGGATAAAGTGATTCTGAAGGAATTGAGAGATTACGGCCGCCGGCTGGAACGGGAAATACTGGGAAAATCGGGGTGATTGATTTTTCGCCCGTTCCGCTGTATAATGGACTGTTATGAAGAGCGAAAATTTATCCGCAAACGAAGATATTTTGATTGAAATGGCTTTGCTCGAAGATTTGGACGGAACCGGTGATGTGACCAGTCAGGCCATTTTCGACAGCGAAATCGATGAATTCCACCTTGTTTCCAAAGATGAAGGCGTCCTTTGCGGCCGCCGGCTCTTCGAGAAGGTGATGGCCAAAGTCGATCCCTCGATAGAGGTTCGATTCCGGTTTTCCGACGGTGACCGGATTGCCAAAGGCGACTGCATTGCCGATGTTTCGGGAAAAGTGCTTTCCGTGCTGCAGGGCGAGCGTACGGCCATTAATTTTCTGAGTCATCTTTCGGCGATTGCCACAAAGACCGCACGACTGGTGGCCGCGGCGGAAGGAAAAGTCCGCATTCTGGATACCCGTAAAACGTTGCCCGGTTACCGGCTGCTGCAAAAATATGCGGTACGGTGCGGCGGCGGCGAAAATCACCGGATCGGATTGTTCGATATGGTGATGATCAAAGACAATCATCACGATGCCGCCGGGGGTATTACCGCTGCGGTCGGGAAAGTCCGCAGTCAATGGGGCGATCGGTATGCGATTGAGGTGGAAGCCCGCAATTTGAACGAAGTCCGCGAGGCGCTGGAAAACGGAGTCGACCGGATTATGTTCGACAATATGAGCGATGCCGAAATGACGGAAGCGGCGGCGGAGGTCAACGGCCGCTGCGAAACGGAGGCATCCGGCAATATGAACCGGGAACGGCTGGAGCGTGTGAAACTGACCGGTGTCGATTTTGTTTCGTTCGGGGAGCTGACGCACACCGTAGAGGCGTTCGACTTTTCGCTGAGAAAAAACATATAAGGGATTTATATGACAACAGATGAAGAAATCCGTTTCCTGATTGAAAAACACCGACAGCGTATTGTGATTGCCGCCCACCATTATCAGGTGCCCGGGATTATCAAATATGCCGATATTGTCGGAGATTCTTATAAACTGGCCGTCGAATGTGCCCGAAAAGAGGTCGATTTTATTGTCATGTGCGGAGTCCGTTTTATGGCCGAGGGGGCTGCCGTTTTGGCCGCGCCCGGACAGCGGGTGGTGATGCCCGATCCGGCAGCGGGGTGTCCGATGGCCGATATGATTACGGGCGAACAGACGCAGGAAGCCGTCAACCGCATTCGGGCGCTGACCGGGAAAGATCCGGCGCCTGTGGTCTACATGAACTCGACGGCCGCCGTCAAGGCTGTCTGCGGCCGCGAAAACGGATCGGTCTGTACCAGTTCCAATGCCAAAAAAATTCTGGAACATTATTTTCGCGTCGGGCGGCCGGTCTTTTTTGCTCCCGACCGCCACTTGGGAATCAATACGGTGACCGAATACGGACTGCTTGACAGCAGCCGAATCGCCTTTGCCGGCCGCGACGGTCAAATCGAATGCGGCGGCGATCCGCGGGATGCCGCCATTTTCCTGTGGGACGGATTCTGCCCGATTCATAAACAGTTTACCGCGGAGCAGGTCAGCGCCGTCAGAGCCGCTTATCCGGGAATATCGGTTGTCGTTCACCCCGAATGCGAAACGGCCGTTGTCGAAGAGGCGGATGCCGACGGCTCCACAGAGTTTTTACTGAAAACGGTCAGCGGGGCGTCCCCGGGAACCGCCTGGGCCGTCGGAACCGAACTGAGTTTTGTCCGTCGTCTGGCCGATAACTGTCCCGGCAAAACGGTCGTGCCGCTGGCGTCGTATCCGTGTGCCGATATGGCGCTGATTACGGCGGAAAAACTGGCGGCAACGCTGGCAAATATCGACCGGGTCATCACCGCCGGCGAACCGCTGCAAAACGAAATCCGGCCCGATGCCGCCGTGATTGCCGATGCGGCCCGCGCATTGGAGCAGATGATAGCGATTACCGAGGACCGCTTATGAGAAAACGGTACAACGCGATTATCATCGGGTGCGGGGCCGCCGGACTGTCGTGTGCGGCTCACCTGCGTATGAAAGGACTCAGCGTGGCCGTTCTCTCCAAAACAGACGACCTCAGTCAGTTTAATTCGTTTTGCGCGCAGGGCGGAATTATCGCCTACAATCCCAACGATAATCCCGATATGCTGGCCCGGGACATCGAAACGGCCGGCTGTCACTACAATAATCACGAAGCGGTCGGATTTTTCTCGGAAAACGGACCGAAAATCGTTTTTGATTTTCTGATTGACAAAGCGGGTGTCGAATTTTCTCGAAACGAAAAAGGCGAAATCGATTTCACCGAAGAGGCGGCTCATTCGATCAGAAGAATTGCCCATTATCACGACCTGACGGGGGAATCGATTCAGAAAACCCTCTACCGGTACGTCCGCTCTCTCGGCGCCGATTTTTATGAAAATTTTACGGCGATCGACCTGATTACGAATAATCATCATTCGACCGATCCGCAGGAAATATACAAACGGCGGGAAGTGCTCGGCGTGTATGCCCTGGATAATCCGAACAACGAAGTGCGCACCTTTTTCGGCGACGCGGTGGTTTTAGCCACCGGGGGCGTCGGAAATCTTTATCAATATACGACCAATCCGGCGGGGGCCACCGGTGACGGCTTGAGTATGGCATACCGGGCGGGAGCCTCGATTATCAATACCGAATTTATGCAGTTTCACCCGACCATGCTGTTCCACCGCGATGTACGACGCTTCCTGATTTCCGAGTCGCTGCGGGGCGAGGGAGCCAGGCTGAAAGACCATAACGGCTACGAATTCATGAAAGATTATTCGCCTCAGAAAGATTTGGCACCGCGTGATGTGGTCTCCCGAGCCATTTTCGATAAGATGAATGCGGACAAAAAAGAGTACATGCTTCTCGATTTGGCCTCTTACTACAACGGAAGAGAACCCCTGCAGGAACGGTTTTCGAAAATTTATAAAAACTGTCTGATAGCCGGAATCGATATCACGAAAGATCCGATTCCCGTCGTTCCGGGGGCCCACTATTTTTGCGGAGGCATTAAAGTCGATCTCGGCGGACGCACCAATATCAAACGGCTTTATGCCATCGGAGAGGTGAGCTGTACGGGACTTCACGGCGCCAACCGGCTGGCTTCGACCTCGCTTTTGGAAGCTGTTTTGTGGGGGAAAAGCACCGCGGCTGCGATTTCGGAACCGTTTTACGAAGTGGACGCCGAACGTTTTGACAGCATTCCCGACTGGCAGCAGCCGAAACAGCAAAATGTGCAGTTCGATCCGATGCTGATTAAACAGGATTGGACAACGATTAAACAGACAATGTGGAACTATGTCGGTATTGTCCGAACGGAAAAAGGATTAATCCGGGCCCGGTCCGATTTGGGGTATTTTTTCCGCAGAGTCATGGAATTTTATAAAGAAGCGGCATTAACCCGCGATATTATCGAGCTGAGAAACGCGGCGGTCGCTTCTCAGGTCATAGCCGAGGCGGCTTTGCACAATGTCAGATCGATCGGCTGCCATTACCGCAAAAACTGACGGAGGAAGAAATCTGAAAATGAGACGCAGAATATTTTTTACGGGACTGTTGCTGACCTCTTTTTTGGTCTCTGCCGGTGCCCAGTCGACGGCTGTTTCGGTCGATGTGATTCGGGCGTTGGAATCTTCGGTTTTCGAAGTCGTCATTCCGCGATTCGAGAATCCGCAGATTACCTACGAACGGGAGCTTCCGTGGGATTCCGTCCCGTATGCTATCCGCACCGATGATTACATGTCGATCGGAACCGCCTTTCGGATTTCAAGCGGGGAAATTGTCTCCGCGGCGCATGTTTTTTCGGTCGTGACACTGTCCCAGAACAAAAATTATTATTTGAGAGACAGCGCCAAAAATATCTATAAAATTACGGATATTTATAAATACTCCAATTACCGTGATTATATTTCCTTCAAGGCGGAGGGAATGCCCGAAGAAACGGGACTGACCGTTCGCACCGAAAGTACGCTGAACGAGCGTGTGTATGCCGTCGGAAATGCCTACGGAGAAGGCGTTGTGATCAGAGACGGATTGCTGACCAGTTATACGCCCGAAATGGAAGAGGGAGAATGGAACTGGATCCGCTTTTCGGCTGCGGCCAGCCCCGGAAACAGCGGCGGTCCTCTGATTAATAGTAAAGGCGAAGTTATCGGAATTATTACGATGAAAAGCCTGAATGAGAATCTCAATTATGCGTTGCCGATTGCGGAATATTTAAACGGGCCCGAAAAAACGGCAATCGCCTATATGAAACTCAAATATTCGATTCCGATTTTTTTCGATTATTTCAAACGGGGTGTGTTTTCCCATTCCGTCGACCTGCCTCTGAATTTACAACAGTTGAGTGCCCGGATGCATGAGGCCTACGACCGCTGGACGGGGCGGCTTGTTGCCGAAATCAAAAACGAATGGAAAGAAAAAGGCTTTCCCCGGGGAGAAGGATCGGAGGCTGTTTTGAGCGGAGTCTTCCAGACAACATTGCCTCACATGGTCGGACAGGGATCCGACGGCCGGTGGGGGCTCTTCCGCCCTCAGCAGCTTCAGGAATCCCGCATCGGAACGGACGGTAAAATGACATGGGGCGTTCTCGGGGGATTTACATTGGCGTCGCTCTCGTTCCCTTCGGGAACAGAGACGGAACGCTTCTTTTCCGATTCGAAATATTTGGGAGATCTGGTTTTAAAAGGATTCCCGATTTTCAGAACATTTCCCTCCGAAAGAATCCGTATTACCTCGCTCGGAAAAGCCGATAAATTTTCTGTTTACACCGATGCATATAAGCGTAAATGGATTATTGCCGATTACAACGTGAGTTTTAACGATGCAAAAGTACTGATTTTTGCGATCCCGACACCGGAAGGGGCGGCACTGATGATTCAGATGGACACGACCGACAGTGTGAGAACCGGTCATCTGCGGGATTTTAAACTGATGACCGATTATGTTCATCTTTCTTACCAGGGAACCTTTCTGCAGTGGGAACGTTTTCTGCAATTAAAAAATCTTCTGCCGCCGGTGGTAACCGGTGTCTCTGTCAAAGCAATTCCCCGGGGGGTCGATTTGAAATGCGGTCCCGTTGCTCTCCGGTACAGCGATTCTCTTTTTGATTGGACAGGACAGAGTCTTCTGACGGTTTTGCCGGGATTCGAAAGATTAAGAAGCGGGGAGCCGGACTGGGTTGTGAAAGGATTTGCTCTTCAGGAAAATATGTCGGATTCGGGGACGGTGGTTGTGAACCGGATTTTTCATCCCGGAAAGAACGCCGAGCCGGCAGCGCTGTTCTTATGGGAGAAAATGAAGAAAAAAGAGGAACCGTTTGACGGAGAGATTCATTCGGCCAATAATTATCATCAGGTTTGTCATGTGATTACCGGTGCCGATCCCGATATGATTTATGTTCTGACGACGGGAACCTCCGCAGCCAACCGAAAGGATTCTCTGAAAGCGGAAGGAGTCGCTCTGCGCAAAAATTTAAAGATTAATGATTTCCGCATGTCGGAAATTCTGAATCCGCAACCGGCCGCCGAGAAACCGGCCGCCGAGAAACCGGCCGCCGAAAAACCGACTGCCGAGAAACCGGCCGCCGAGAAACCGGCCGCCGAGAAACCGGCCGCCGAAAAACCGGCCGCCGAAAAACCGGTTGCCGAAAAACCGGCTGCCGAAAAACCGGCTGCCGAAAAACCGGCTGCCGAAAAACCGGCTGCCGAAAAACCGGCTGCCGAAAAACCGGCCGCCGAAAAACCGGCCGCCGAAAAACCGGCC